>QKHS01000057.1 GCA_003249955.1 Bacteroidales bacterium
ATCAATATGTTATATTATAAAAAAATATGAAACATTTATTATTTATAATTATTACAATTGGGATTATAAGTTGTAATAATTCTAGGAAAGAGAACAATGCTATTTCGACAATTGACTCAACAAATGTACTAGTGCCAATAAAAGCTAACTTGATTTATCCACTTTCGGTTGATTATAGTGGACCTATAGGACAAGATACTATGTATTTAAATTTGAATAACGAGAAATTACGAATTACTAGACATGGTGAAGCTTTTAATAATAAAGACTCACTGCTATTTGACTTGAAATTAGAATATTATATTGAAAATATATATATTCAAAAAATTGACGATGATTTGGTTGCGATTTTTGTTGAGTCAGATGGAGATGGTGCAGGAGGATGTGCAAAACGGATCTCACTAAATTCTAATGAAATATTATGGTCAAAACATTTTGGAGGGTTCAATATGCACCAACCAGTAATTATTGATAACTATGCATATTTAAGTACAATAGGTTTTATTGGTAAGCTTGACTTGAATAACGGTGAGTTTAAATGGAAATTTGAGAACCTTTATGATAAGGGAAAGTACAACAGTTTTGAGGAACCTGTATTTTTTGAAAACAATAAGGTCTTATTTCTTTCTAAAATGCATAACAAATCAGTTTTTGACTCAATATTAGTTGACGATGAACGAGGAAAGATATTGAAAATAAATTAAAACGTAAAACAATACACGCAGTATTGTAAGTCTCTCCAAAATTAGGACGGAAAATAATTAGCATTGTAAAATAAAAACTAAAAACAAAATTATAAAATCCGGCTCGTAGAGGGTACGTTGGTGGATTCGGGATTACTGATCCGAACGGCACATAGAAGAGAGCTTTAGCAACAATAATATCAGTATGAAGCATATACTTTTCCTTATGATATTGTTATTCTCATTATTCTCGTGTACTAATAATGAGAAGAATATTAAAATTGACTTCTTTGATATTTCTAAAATATCCTCAAAATCATATTACGAAAATGGAGAGATACGGGAAATCAAATGCTTTACTGAAGATGGAATGTTGGTAAAATATTTCTGGGAAAATGGAAATATTAAATGGCAACGTAAATACAGTAAATATACGTTTGGCTATTATAGTACAAATGGCTATAGTAAAGGCGGGAAATTACTGTTTTCAGCAAGTGTTGTGAATGGCAAAATTAATGGAACTGTGTTCAAATATTATCTGAATGGTGCTATTGCAGCAGAAACAGAAATAAAAGATGGCATAAAACATGGTTTTGAAAGAGCCTATTCTACGAATGGGAAACTAAGAGCTCTGGTTGAGTATTCTAATGGGACTATAATATATTGTCGTGAGGAAGCAGAGGATTCAACAATTTTGCAAGAAAAATTTGCCATGAGATATGAATGTTTATTAGATTATGTTGCAAAAGAAGAATTGCTCGTTGATATAAATATTACATTCGGGGGATTTGAATTTACAAAAGATGAAGTTTTGTTTAGTCATGCTTTTTTCAATATCTCCAACGACACGACATTAATTACTAAAGAAATTGATATCCCAATATATTCTTCTGATACTTCTATAAGTTATAATGTCCAAAATAATGAAAGATACATGTGCTTATTGGCTTATTTTAACAAAGATCATAGTATTGAGTCTTTGGGGTGTATATATTTTGATGTCGTAAAAGATAAAATCAATGCTGATTATTGTGAACAAGGAATAAAAGATTTCTTTATTAAAATCGGGCAAGACGAATGGGAAACCGCTGCAGCATATAGTGAATTAGTCGGAGAAGAAATGCCAGTAGCAGAATGAATTACTGTTGCTAACAACACCCATATACCATGCGGAGTTTCATGCTGGTAATTACGGGAGTCGCATTTATGCTCCACCGCCAAATTTTATAATTTTGGCTTTTGTAAAATGAAAAATTAAAATCAAAATAGTAAATCTGGCTTGTTGCGGGTATGCTTGTGGATTTGGGATTACTGATCTTTACTCTACATAGCTGCAATAGTTAGGCAATATTTTGAAAGCCATTTAATTACCAAATGAAGAAAGCAATAATTATCGCATTATTGATTCTTGTCGGAGCTAGTTATTTCTGGTTTGATAGGAACTTATTCTATTATGGCGAAAGTAGATTTTCCTTTTACAGGCTACTTCCATTTAAGATTAAACCAGAGAATCGTCCTGAATTCGAAAAAGGTTTTGTTTTGTGGGATGCTTATGAGATGTCTCTAATTGGCAATGGAGTTAGATATTTTGACTATGATTCAATAACTGTAGATAAAATCATTTCTTATAAATTTAATGATACTATACTAATTGCTAAAATAATTGACACAAAAGGATATGAGTACTCATTTGAATTTACTGAAAATGAAAATAAAAAAAATGGATTATATTTATCTGTGAAACTTAATTCTGATGTTGATTTATCAACATCAGGAAACCTAAAAAATATTGAAATTACAAAAGACATTAGCAAAATGGTACTTATTCGTAATTTAAGTATGATACTATTTATTAGTTTGATGATTTCGTCAATATTTATTTTCAGAAAAAAAGGGAGTAATTAAAAATATGATCATGTTGAATATATTTCAAGAACCAGCAACACCATTTACTCTTTTTAGTTATTCTGATATTTCAATGTTTTTAATAATGAATTTGCTTATTCTAATTCTTATTAAAACAAGATTGATTAATAAAACTTTTTTGCCTAAACTTTTTCTGGCAGTATTATGGATAATTGTCATTCCAATGGTTTCTTCAGAAATTGAGATTTATAATGTTCACAACAAATTTGAAAACGTTGATGGGTTTAATCTCTTGTATGTCAGCTTAAAATACCCAACATGGTGGTTTATTTGGTTGATTAATACTTTAATTTATAGATATATTAATTTCTGTTAAACAATAGTTAGTAACAACATCAATATGTAATGCGGGGTCGTGGCTCGTCGCGATTTGCAAGTTCATCGCATTTTTGTTTGCCGCTAAATCTTTTGATTTGACTTTTACGAAGAAATTAAAAAACAAAATTCAAAAAATTGGCTTAGTGGGAATACTTATAAAGGAATTGCTATTCCTTTCTTGTACTCCACATAGCTGCAACCGTTATACACAAATTAAAACCCGGAAAATGAAACCAGTACTCGCCATTGTTTTTATTCTACTTATTGCAATGATATCTTGCAACAAAACAACTACTAAAGTTAAAATAAATGATGATTTACTAAACTTTTGCTTCAAAGGAAGATACATATTGGGTTTATATTGACTCTGTAAGCAATACTATTGATAGTGTATTTGTATACGAGCATGATCATTTTTATAGGAGACATTATCATACGGATTATTCAGATTATAAGGTTGAATACTTTACGTTTAGTACAAGGTCTTCACTTAATTTAGAGTCTGCACATTACGAAATTTTAAGTGGAGAATTAACCGAATATCTCCCATTAAATCCTTATGGAAGAACAATTTATAGTGACTATGACAAAACATCTGATGGTTGGACAGGTAGAGGTGGAGAAACTTTTACTCACTTAGACTCAATCTTTGTTTATGATCAATACTATTATAGGGTTTTTAAAGTAGAAGATCCTGATGATACTACTGAAAACTATAAAAAAGACATTTATTATACTAATTCAGAGTATGGTATTCTACGCCATGAAATATATTCTGACTCAGTATTACTCTCAAGCAAAATATTAATGAGAAAAAAAATTAAACGATAAAAAAATCTGTTTATAACAATACCACACCTTTACTATTGTCAACAAATTTTTTGATTTGTCTTTTTGCAAATGAAAAAATAAAAACAAAATTATAAAATTTGGCTTATAGCGGGGATGTTCGTGGATTTTGGATTACTGATCCGCATGGTAAATAGCTGTAAACGTTGTGCCACATTAAAAAAAGACAGCCGTGACGGACATAAGCAATCGAAATTTTAAAATCTGGAATTATATGGTAAGTCATTCAACTTTGATTATTAGAAGCGAAAGACAATATGATGATGTTGAATATCTTATTAAATATGAACCCAATTGTACAATAGATATTGAATTTTCTGGGGTTGAGTTTATCTCGTTACCTGACAAAATGAAAGGAATCAGGATTAGAAAGGAAAATGGAGTTTATCGATTTGATGAAAATGAGGAACACTTTATAAAAGCAAGTTCCTGTATAATTGGAGTTAGCCAATTTGACCATACACAAGATAGAATTTCTGATTTATCTCTTGAGTACGATAAAATATTATTAACTATTTAATTATGTTCAGTATTTTTAAGAAGGCAATAAAAAATGAAACTGTCGATTTGATCAAGTAAATTTTGAATGACATTTTGCGGAATTAAAAATTAGACTTAATGGTTAACTATTGTGGAATACATACTGAATTAAATAATCATGGAATATTTGGACAATAACAAATTAGGGCTTGTGTATGAATATTTCGGATGTGTTATTTTTGAATAGGGGATTTAAATAAAAGTGACTAAGTTGACAGAATGGAATTTATTGCATATAAACTTGGAATGAAAATAAAAACGTGTTACAATACACAATGTCGCCAATTAGAGAGGCAGTTAACCTGCTAATCTGATAGAAAATTGCTTGTGATCTCTTACTGACCATATTGTTAACCGTTGTAGCAAAAATAAAAAAACGACTTATATGAAAAATTATTTTAGCTTTTTAGTGTTTGGACTTTTGATAGTTTCATGTGGACGAGTAGACCCCAATAAACATGTTGACGAAGGCTATGTGAAGGAAAATATTTATAAAAGCACTGAGATTGGATGGTCTATAGAAATTCCTGATGGGTGGGAAGTTGTGACTAAAGATAAAATTGAAGCAAATGACCAAAAAGGGAAAGATGCTATTGAAAAAACAGCAGGAACTGAAGTGGACATTAGCGGATTAAAACACTTAATCAGCTTTAAAAAGAATCAATTTAATTTATTTGCATCGACATCAGAACCTTTTAAAGAAGAGTATCCGGGTGAATATATTGAAAATGGCAGGAATTTGAACAAATTAATATTCGATACATACCTGGACCTCGGAATAATGGCGGATACTTCATCAGGGACTGCTATTATTGATGGTTTAGAATTTAGAACATTTGAGACTAAGATATTTAGTGATGATGGAAAATTGATTCTTAATCAAATAATGTATTCAAGATTGATAAATGGATTCGATTTTGGAATAAGTATCAATTATAATAACGATACTGATAGGGATGTGATGTTGAAAGTATTAAAAGAATCGAAATTTGATAAAAAATAAATAGACACTAAAAAAACAGTGTGTATATTATGCTGGTTTTAGAGCAATTTGTAAGTTGGGAGCCCGTTGGCAATGAAAATAACAGTGGAAAATGGAATGGGCACGAACTCTTGCACGTTATATAGTTGTGGGCGTTTAGTTTAAAGAATAATATCGCAAATACAAACGTTAAAAATAAAATTAAAAATATGGGAACATTAAAAGAAGATATTAAATCACAATCAGGCTGGATTTGTCAGTATCCCCAAAATTAAAAACGAAATCAAAAGCTTTGACTCCGTGCGAACTTTGAAAAGTGGTGTTACTATTCCTTTCCTACACTCCACATAGTTGCAACCGTTATCGCTAATTATAAATTTAGACCATGAAACTAATTACAACTATACTTCTACTGTTTATATTTTCGACATTTGGAAGATGTCAAAAAATAAATGTATGGATAAATGATACTAGCCTAATATACTCATGGACTTCTTATCTCGAAGATACTATTTATGACATCCGAAATATTTCAGACGGAGAATGGGAAATTTTTTATGACAAAGATTTTCAAAAAACTTATATGACATTAAATGTCGAAAACGGCAAGAAGCTCGGAGAATTAACCCGATATTATAGAAATGGGAAAGAAAAAAGCAAAACTATTTTCGATATACACTCGAATGATAGTATTTATTCTGAATGGTCAATAAATGGTAATTTAACTCTAATTAGTTATCTGGACGGGACATATAAACACACGGCAATATTCTTTGATGATGGATCAATAAAGGAAGAAACTTTTTTTGATGAAAACATGAGTAAGATAAAAATTGAATACTATGTAAATTCCAAATTAAAAAAAATTACAACATCTTATAATTACTCAGATAATAATTGGTTTAACAAAACTATTGAATATGATTATGCTGGAACTAAATCTATAGAAAGGACCTGGAAAATAATTCAAGAAGAAGCGGAAGAGCCAGGGAGCTATTATGAGCTTATGATTTCTCTACCAGTAAAATATTATTTAAATGGAATCCCTGTAAACAAAGATGTTTTTGAAACAAATAACTAGCGCTAACAGTCCTATATGTAATGCATATTGCATGAAAATATGCAGGTTCCCCGCATTTTCTTTGACCACCAAATTTTAAATTTACTCACCATATTATGATTTTCAATGGTGTCTCCCGAAAAGTCGGGGCAGGTTGTGATTTGAAATTGACTTTTAAGAACAAAAATTTAAAAACAAAATTATAATTTTGACCGTCTCGTGGTACATAGCTGCTATTGTTAAACACAAATTGAAAAATATATTATGAAGTATTTACATTTAATAGGATTTTTTGCCCTCATTACATTAGTTTCTTGTAATAAACAAAAGGAAGAGCTTGTTAAAATAACACCGGATTTATTAAATTGTTGTTATAAAACAAATTCTTATTGGGTTTATATTGACACTGTGAGCAATGATGTTGACAGTGTTTATGTTGATGGTTATATACATGATATATATGAACGGGACTTTGTTACAGATTACACAATCACAAATAGTGAATATTTTATTTATACTACAAAATCTTCTTCGAAGTCAGCGATGTTCAAGATACAACATGATTGTTTAGAAAAAAATTTCGATAATTCTGCTATAATTACAATTTATTGCGATTATAATGGGCCGGCATTTGAACATTTAGACTCAACTTTTATTTATGACAGGTATTATTATCGCGTATTAAGAGTACTCGTTGAAGAGGACGGAACCGAAGACAATAATACAAGCATATACTATACGAATTCAGATTATGGGATTTTGCGTCATGACATTTATTCTGACACAGTATTACTTTCCAGCAAAGTACTAATGAGAAAAAATATTGTACGATAAAAACAGACTATAACAACACTATAATATAATGTGGGGCAGATTGCGACTTGTAAGGTTATCTCATTTGCGTTTGCTGCCAGATTTTTTGATTTGGCTTAGAGAGCTTTGAAAGGAATATTACTGTCTATTTTCTGTACGCTACATAGTTTTGATCGTTGTGTGCAATTATAAAAAATGACATCGTGCTAAAAGAGAGATCATTAATTGATAAAGAAATAATAGTTCTCAAAAAGGATGCAAAGCAGCTCGACAGAAGAAATACTCTCCAGAATAGATTTCTGTTTGGTTGGATTATTGTCGCATTGGTTGTTGGAACAATCATTTTCTTTAGGCTTGATTCAGAGACCGAATATTATCTTTTATCCGGGACTGTAGTTATTTACATTTTGATTGTAGTATGGGTTTATACTGAGAATGTTATAAAAATTAGGAAACAGAAGAATAATATTGAGTTTGTTTTGGTAGAGAATAAGGCAAGGTCAATTAAAGTTGCTTCGAAAAAATATATTGAACTTCCTGAAATAGAAGATGAAGGAGTATTTTATTTGTTTCAGATAGAGGATAATAAAATTCTTTCTTTTGGTGGTCAATATCATTATCCAACTAATAAATTTCCAAGTGATGATTTTGAGATAGTGATGTGTTATGGAAAATCAGGAGAATTAGTACTGCTTGAAAAATATGTAAATGGAAATAGAATTCAGCCGGTTCGGAAAATAACCGGACAAAAAAAATTGGAATTAATGAGTAGTTTAAAATATCCGGACCCGGATAATTTTACGGTTATTGAAGGACAAATAGAACAATTTGAAAGTATATTAATGGAAAAATAACTGCACATAACAAGCAATATCGTTAATGGCGGGGGAGTAATTGTGGACATTTTACCTGTATCAAGTTTGTAAACCGGAGATAGTGACGAAGCCCGCAAACCGCATGGAGATATTTTTACCTGATAGCGGTAATGCGAAACTTAAGAATAAATCATGACTAAATTGGAAAAATTAAAGAAAATAGAAGATGTTTTTGCTGTATTTCACGATGGAACAATTGAAAATTGGAGTGGCGATAAAGAAAAGTTATGTCTAAAAATAAGTTGTCAATATTTAGCAGAAATACTTGATGAAAAATTTGAATACTTTTATGTTGAATTAAATCGAATTTATAAACTGGAATTGCTAACTTATCCGATTAGGGAAAGCGAAAAAAAAGATAATTCTCCTTTTAGTATTTGCGATTATGATGAAATATTTTGTGAAGGTATTGACATCTGTTACACAAAAACAGTTAATGATTATGTTGAGATTAATTGTTGGCAAATAAATGAAACTAAAAATTATGTGGCAAATTCATTATTGTTAAACTGTGAAAGTATTAAAATATTCAACGAAAAAAAAGAAGAAATTCCCGATACAAAATTGTTTGAAATAAGTGATTATTATTGGGGAAAATTTTGATAGCAAAAATTAAAACTACTACTGGCAATATTTATATCTCATACGAGCTTTTATGCCAACAATTATGGCAGTTGCATTTTTTCCCCCCGCCAAATACCATATAATGATTTTGACTTCGTCGAACTCGTAAACCCGGGTCAAAGGTGTTCCACGAAAAATCTGGACAGGATGTTATTTAAGAATTGGCTTTTACAAAATTAAACCCAAATCATAAAATTCTGCTAGAGTAGGTACTATTGTGCATTCCTGATACATTTTTTCACGATATACAGTTGTTAACCGTTAGTCACAAATTAAAAGACTGCTTATAAGTAAGAATTAAACAAGCTTTTCATAAAGAATATAAATTACGTGTCCTCAATAACTATGTTATTCTGATTTCAGAGTTATATCAAGATAAAACAATTATCATATCTATATTTTAAGATTATTAACTAATAAATTTAAATCATGAAAAAGTCAATGCTAATTTTTTTGACACTAATTTTTGTATCTGTTTTAGGAGCCTTTGCGCAAGAAACCCAAACAGAAGAATATGCCATTATTGATGCGTATCAGGTAGGTAAAAGAACTGCAATCAGAGTAACAATCGGAGAAGAATCTCCAGGTGAAGATGCCTGGATAATAGAAAAAACAGAAGTTTCTGAAGATATGTCTCCTGTGATAAAAGAATTAAATAAACTAAACAGACAAGGGTATAAACTATTAAATATGACTACAACCTTTTCGACTCCTGCCGGAGGAACAACATCAGGAACCATGTATTACTCATATATGATGGTTAGAAAAATTGAAGAAGTTGAAACCGGAGAATAAATGAAATAATCATAACGTAATTATTTTAGTTATTGTTGTTACGGATATGATTTGTGTGAAGATTTTTTGGAAATTTTAGCTGATCCCAATTTTCAGATTTGAGAGAATTGCTCTGGTCTGAACTTCGGTCTTACGTTTTATAACATAAAATTTCCGACCCTTGACCTTTAACGGTGGTTTTTGAATATACAACTGGTGTGATTAAACCAAATATACTATATTTACAAAAAAATAAATTGTTTTAAGAGACTTATATGTTTTCCGCGTTTGGATATCTATGAGACTTTTGTTTCAGTTGTAAACTAATAATATTTGTGATACCTTAAAATGAAATTTACTTCATACATAAAAAAATATCCTGTATTTATAATCTTTTTAATTTTTGCAATCAGTCTAAGTGTTAATAAAGGATTTACGGAAGGAGACTTCGATGTGTTTTTAAATGCATCCAAACGTTTAGTAGCAGGAGAAGATATTTATTCCCCTCCACACTTTCGTAATTTACAATATTATTATAGTCCTTTATTTGCAATGCTTTTGGCGCCTGCGACTTTTTTCCCTGATTACATTGTGAAAATTTTGTGGTTAGTTTTAAACTCATTTTTGATTATCAGAGTATGGAAACTATGCAGTAACCATTTTGATATAAGCTCTCTTACAAAAAAACAATATAATCTGTGGATGGCTATTTCAATTATTTTGATGCTATTGCCAATTTTATTGAATTTTCAAGCACTTCAAATGACAATTTTTATGTTGTGGTCGATACTTGAATCTCTGTCTCTTTTTAATAAGAAAAAAACAATTTTAGGAGCATCCGTTCTGGCTCTTGCAATTAACATTAAACTTCTTCCGTTAGTCGTTATTCCTTACCTTTTTTATAAGAAAATGTATAAACCTATAATTTATGTTATTGTATTCTTCTGTATCTATATATTCCTTCCGCATATAATACTGGGTTATGAATACTCAGGCATTTTACATTACTCCTGGTGGGAAACCATTAACCCGACTAATAAGGAACACGTAGTAGAACAAGGAGGAGGATTTTACAGTATATGTGCATTAGTCCCTGCTTATTTTTCTGATTTACCGATGGAATGTAATATGTCGAGGCCATTAAATATTATGTCATTGAGCATTAAGCAAATAAGTCTGGTAATGAACTCAATCAGACTTATACTTGTCCTGAGTATGTTAATTCCTTTAAGATCTAAATCAGATGAAAATTACAAAGGCTTTCTGTCCCTGAGTTATTTATGTCTTTTGGTACCGCTTATTTTTCCGCATCAGAGAGGGTATTCATTTTGCTTTATAGCACCTGTAATTATATTTTTAACATATTACTTTTTAAAAGACCGGAAAAGAATTGTAAAAAGAATATTCCCATTTATACTTTTTGTTATTAGTGTAATTTTGATAAGCCCTGTTTGGGGACGGGATATTATAGGCGAATATATAGAATTATATCAGGATTATAAGATTATCCCGATTGCTGCACTTCTGCTTATTCCTGCATTTTTGATAATTGTTATTCGGGACGGAAAAAGCAAGAGCAACAATGCAATTAGTCCTGAAGACAGGTTACCCGGAATTAAATCTCCATCTTCAGGAGCTTAATATTCCTGAAATCCAATTCCGTTAGTTGCTTACCATTACAGGTGAGTGTTTCACATAGCTCTATGCTATGCAATGAGGAGCTTAATCATAGCATGTATGTTCGTTGCATTTTAATTTTTACCAGAATTCTAAGTTTAATCAGGATTCGGTTGTTTTTACTTCGTCTGGCCAGTAAACCCGGATAAAATATGTTCTCCGAAAAAATCGTGGACGGCTGCGATTGTTAAAAGGATTTTACAAAAAGAATTAAAACTAAAATTCAAAAATCCGGCTCCGTGCGATATTTAAGAATCATACTGTTTTTATTTTCATAGCGTTTTTGGAGGTAAACCGATATAAATAACATTGAAATGCGTCGAAAACAAACATTATTTTTAATTCTTTTTATTGCAATATTTTCATGTCAAAACGATAAAAAGACGGGCTATAGTAAAGTAACTTTTTACGATTATCAGATCTGGATATCAGATCCGGACAGAATTGATTTAAGAGATTCTTTACCCGGTTATACAACAAAAGTAAAAGAAAATGAATCAACTTTTGTTGAGCTAAAATTTCTTTTTGACAATCCCAACAAAAGTTTTTATAAAATAAAACCAGGGGATATTACTTATGCTTCATTTGATTTTGAAATTAAAAATGATGTGATATTTATTGAAGGCATTAGTTGTGATTTGGTAGATACGGTTTCAATTGATTATCGGGGCAAACCGGTTGAATTATTTGTAAGCGAATATGACAGGGAAAACTCATGTGATGAAGAAAGTCTTATTTACTGGAATAACCATATGGGGTTAATTGCTCAATATAACTATCCTATGGGAGCATTGATACTGTTTGAATATGAAAAGTTTAAAGATTTTTCCAAAGTCTGTTTTTATAACTACATAGTTAAAGAAGAAAAAGAAAAAAGATTGTCGGGCAAAATCCAATGATAATAAAATACTGTTGCTAATAACACCTGATACTTGATCCCGATTCGGGTAAATTCGTTATGAAAAATTAAAGAATCTGACAATAACCATATAAATACAAAATAAGGAATCGCTAATTCCGGGGATATTGATTATCTTAGCAATAATAATAGTCTAAAATAAAATTATGAGTCAGAATAAGATTATCCCATCTCTTTGGTTTTGTACTAAAGGAGGAAATATTTCAGAAGTTGTTAATTATTATAAGAATATTTTTGGAGCCAAATTAGTTGCCGGAGAAATTATTCCTCTTGGTAACACTCCAAGTGGAAATACGGAGATGAGTGAAATTAAAATATTCGGGCAAAAATATTCGATGATGAGTACAGAAAAGAAACATCATTCATTTAATGATTCTGTCTCATTTACAATATTTTGTAAAAATCAAAGAGAAATAGATAAGTACTGGTCATATTTTACAAAAGAAGGAGAAGAATCGCAATGTGGCTGGTGTATGGATAAATATGGTCTTCGCTGGCAGGTAATTCCCGAAAATCTGGGGGAATTAATGAGTAGTCCGGACTCATGGAAGATTATGATGTCCCAAAGAAAAATAGTAATTAAAGAGTATTTAAAGTAAAAAATAAACTGTTCTAAAAGATTTTATTTATCTTTATATCATAAAATTTCGAAAACAGACCCTAATAATATATAGTATTTTATTTTTACCTTAACCATATGAAGTTTTTATCCGGAAAGTAATTAACTAACTAAATTTAAATACATCCAATTATGAAAAACTTTAAAATTTTGCTCGTTATTTTGTTAACTTTATCGTGTGGGTACAAAAATGTTTTATATTCAGCTTCCCCGGACAATGTGCCGACTGTGAAATTAAATGATCTGGCAAGGTTTTATTTCGGGAATCTGGAAGTGTCTTATCCGTTTAGTTTCTGTGTAGCCGGAGATATTCAGATATATTATTATAATGGTGGCTTTGTAGGAGGAGATTTTGTCGGAGAATTTTTGAGTAGTATAGATGATTATAACAATAATCCAAACAACAATGACATAGATTTTGTTATTATGCTGGGAGATATAACCAATAGTGCTACAGAACAAGAGTATAATGAATATTATACAAAAGTATATGCGTGGATGATTAATACTCAAATACCGGTATTTACATTGCCCGGGAACCATGATATTAATACAGTTAATGCAACTTCTATTGATCGTTATCATGCATATATTGATACTGAGCTTGATTATACCTTTGATTTTGGGAACAGCAGGTTTGTTCTACTAAATAATGTTTATCCGGATTTTCCTGAAATAACTATGGATCAGGTTAATAAAGTAGATGAATGGTTAACAGGAGCTCCTGTTAACAGATTTACTTTTTATCATGTCCCGTTCTCAAAAAAACATACAGAGAGCTGGGAATCTCACGGGGCAAATATTGATTGTAATGATACCATGCATAATTACGGTTACAGAGATGTTCATGAATTGCATAAAAAACATAAAATAAGAGCATGCTTTACCGGACACTCTCATGACTATTTTTATGATAAAAATAATCTGACCGATAATATTAATTATTTTGTAACAGGATGCGCAGGTTATGGGTGTTATAGCAGTTGGGGAACCAAACCTTTTTTAATTGCAGATGGCGATAAAAGTTTTAGAGATTATCACTGGTTGGCTGTAGATGTTTATTCTAATACAGATGTTCATGTAATAGTTGACACATTTGGATCGCCTGATGAGTTCGTAACCTGGCCGGCAGGTGTGGAGCCTTCCGATTTTAATGAAGATCTTGGGGTCTTTTCAGGGAGTCACTATAATCTTGATATAACTTCCAAAAAGTGGGGTAAAGTATGGACTAATCCAGGAGACGGACTTATCGGAGGATGGCCTGTGCAGGGAGGAGATATCTTTCATCCCGGGGATTATGATGGAGATGGAGCAGAAGAACTGTTCTGTGTTCAGGGAACTTCTTATCCGGGTTGGCTATCTATGAAAAAATACTATAATGATGATTGGCAATGGTATTGGAGTAGTGGAGGAACTCAACATATTATTACACCTTTAAAAAATGATCTTATAGCAGGAGATTTTGATGGAGACAACAAAGATGAACTGATGGGAATTAGTTTGCAAAGCGGATTGTCTAAAATGTATGATTTTGATAACGGGAGCTGGCAGGAGGGATGGACAAATAGTGAAAACGGCCTTATAAATACATGGACAATCAATTCCGGAGACGATTTTTATCCGGGAGATTTTAACGGAGATGGAAGAGATGAGTTATTGTGTGTTCAGACAACGACTAATCCGGGATGGCTTTCCATGAAAAGGTACTCTAACGGAGATTGGCAATGGTATTGGAGTAGCGGAGGCGGAAATATTATTCTTACCGGGTATAAAGGTACATTTGTAGTTGGAGATTATGACGGGGATGGTAAGGATGAATTATTAGGATATGATGAGTCTGCCGGACTAATAAAGATATTTAATTTTGATAACGGAAACTGGAATGCTGAATGGACTGCTACCAGCAGTCATGCGTTATGGGCATATCGTGAAAATCTTATCGCCGGTAATTTTGACCATGAAAGCAAGGATGAAGTAATGGGGTTCTATACAGCGGCTGCTAAATTTGATTATTATAATAGCACAATGAATCTGGAATGGTCAACATCTGATTCAAAATATATCCTTGATTGGCCTTTAGAGCCGGCTTCTGCAAATTATTTATTTATAAAAGCAGAAAACAATAACCCGGAATATTTAATAGCATACAGAAACTATTGTACCGATTACTGGCTAAATATGTATGCATATTCAGAAAATATTCCAAGATCATTGTTGGTTACAGATGAAGAAGTTATAAACGAAAATAAAGAATATCTGACTGTTTCAGAACAAGTATGTAAGGTTTATCCAAATCCTGTAAATGAAAAGTTGTATATAATGCTGGCTTATGAGCAGGAATATAATATACAACTTTTAAACGTAAACGGATCTGTATTAAAAGAGCATAATTTCAAAGGAACTTCAACAGAAATTAATTGTTCAGATATTCCACAGGGACAGTATATAATAAAGATTAAAGGAGCAGACTTTTTACAGACATATAAAATACAAGTTGTTAAGTAACAGATCCGGTTTTTGTCGGATATTATTGGTAAAAATACTGACATGAAAAAACTAATCATTGACATGTAATGTGGCCAGAATTTACAATTCATAATAATATCAAGCCTTACAAATAAAAATGATACAAAAAGAGTTTGCAGATCAACTGATTGAAAAAGTAAAACATTACCCCGGTGTTGTAGGGTTAGCCGCGGGCGGGTCATTGGCCACCGGCCAGATGGATGAATATTCAGATATTGATCTTGTTTTGGTGACAGAAACAAGAATATCAGATGATAAAGATAAAATGATAAAGTTTGCCTCAGCAGCAGGAGATTTGCTGAATGCATTTACAGGAGACCACGTGGGAGAGCCGCGTCTGCTTATATGTTTGTATGATAATCCGCTTTTACATGTAGATATAAAATTTGTTACAGTTGAAGAATTTAAAGAAAGAGTAGAAAACCCTTTCGTGTTATGGGAAAAAGACGGGGTCTTGTCTGGGATAACCGGGAAAACAAAAGCAAAATGGCCCAAACCCGATTTTCAATGGATTGAGGACAGGTTCTGGACATGGATACATTATGCAAGCCTGAAAATAGGAAGAGGAGAATATTTTGAAGCACTCGATTTCATCTCTTATCTTAGAGTGTCTGTTATTTCTCCGCTGATGCAGATACGAAACGGGCAGCTACCCCGCGGATTGAGAAAAGTTGAATTTAATTTTGCAAATGCTGATCTGGAAAAACTTAAACATACGGTACCGGAATACGAAGTAAATTCAATTGTTGAATCGCTGGAAAATGTAATTCAACTATATTTTGAATTAAGAAAAGAATTGTACCCCGGAACTGTTGTTTTTAACGAAAAAGTTAAAGAAAAAACAATTGAATTTTTTAACGGAATCAAAAAGAAAAAAACAGCGATATGAAAGAAAATTACGAAAGCGAATCTGTTGAAATATTTACAGGTACAATATGGCAGGCCCAAATGGTTAAGAGCCTGTTGGAAAATGCAGAAATAGAAGTTTTTTTACAGGACGAAATTGCAGGAACATTAAACCTGCCGTGGGCTTCGTCGGGAGGAAGCGGACTGGTTGGAGTTATAGTTTCCGGCCATGACTATGAGAAAGCAAAACTGATAGTGGATGAGTATGAAAGAAATATGGAGTAAGGAAAATTTCCGGAGGATTATACAGATTAAAAAATAAAAATAGTAATTATTTAGCTTGAAGTGATATTTTATAATTGCTTTTGTAGGCTGTAATCTGTTGTCAGTAATCGGTATGTCAATGCCTGAATATGGTTGACCACTATTTCTCAACTTTCAATCAAATTTGCAAAGAATACATTTTGATTCTGAATTGCAGAATTAATTATTTTTACACAGAATAACTTACAGGTCATAATTTAGATAAACAAGAAATGAGTAAAGGTTTTTTTACAGATAAAACGGTTAAACCTGACTTTACAGATATTATTAACGTGATTGGCAGTGCAGGTGAAGATTGGGGCATATTACACAAATATTTAACCGAAGACCTGAAGTTAAAAGGAGAATTCAAATTTTACGGCGTAAATTACGGTTGGGCATTAAGGTTTACAAAGTCCGGCAAATCTGTAGCTGCTCTTTATCCGGGAAAAGATTATTTCACGGTTCAGGTTATACTTAATAAAAATCAAATTGAGAGAGCATTGTCAGAGATTACAGATGCCGTGATTATTCAAACGATTAATGACACGGAACAAATTTACGAAGGGAAGTGGATTTTTCTTACCATAAACGGGGCAACCGATATGAAAGAAATTATTAAAATGATACAAATAAGAATTAAAATAAAATAGGATGTTTTTACTGACTGAAATACGGAGAAAACATCAGATAGCCTTATTACAAATAAATTAACATATATGATTGTTAAACTTTCGAAATTATTTTTGTTTATTTTTCTTACATCACTGTTTTTTTCGGGGTGTACTTTTAAAACTGCTGAAAATAACGGGTCTGAATCCGGTAAAAAGCAGTATGAATTTAAAGACGGCATAAACTGCTTTAGTTATACCGGAGAATTTGGCAATTGCTACATTAAATTTGATATTCAGGGAGAAGACTTTGACGGAATCCTGTACTATACAGATCCGGCATGGGGTGAGGCTTACGTCGAATTTGACGGAACCAGGGAAAACGATACTACTTTTGATGTTTTTATGCACGAATATGATGGAGATGTAAATGAAGAATGGGTAATAAGGACTGTAGAAGATAAAATTATGATGGCAGGCTTCTCTTATTCATCCGGAGACATCGTACTAACTCCGGTTAGCCGCAAAGATCTGCCTGATATAAAAAGCTATGCATCTGTTGATGATATTGAAAACGAGATTAAAGGAGAAATGTATGAAAGTGCTATAATCTCTTGTTATTACAAGTACTATCCCGAAGGTGGCGGAGCTCAGAGAATCAGGCTTGCCGAGTACATAAAGATCCGTGATATGGACGAAGTTATAGAGGGCCTGGGAGCAGGATACAGCGAAGGCGAAAATGATTGGAGCATGCACTTTAACGGCACAATGACAAACGACTCAACATATGACATAAATGCCTCATATCAGTACGAAGGCGGATACTCTTTTGAAACAAAGGAAATATGGGTAATCAACCGTGAAGACGGAATGTTGTATGTAAAGGAAATTACCCCCGAAACCGAACGTGCACCCGGAAATCCTTTTCATAAAATTGATTGTGACAACATTGAAAGCTGGGCGGAGAAACTTATGTCGGATGAGGAAACTCGCATGTTTTCAGAATAAAATCAGCAATCTTAATAATGTTAATGCCCGTGTGAGAAGCCCGTGGTAATAACAATACAAGATTATATACAAGCCTTAACACAGAGTTTGTTCCGGTATTTTACCGGCAAATTTTGTGTTAAGGCTTTTTTTTGCAAAAAAATTTCTTACATAATTTCCCTGTGCAAACAGTAGTTTAAGAGTAATCCGCTTTTGTGAAATAATATGTGTTTTAATCTTGTCAAAATAAAGTTTGATATAATTAACATGGTAAATATAAAACTCTTATATTTGTTGGTTTTTAATCTGTTTTATTCAGTAACAAAAGAAAAACAAGTGTAATAATGTGCTAAACTATAAATCCGTAGATAATTAAAAACAATAAAAATTTTCAAAAGATGAACATGAAAATAACATTAATCAGCGTGCTGATAATTTTAGTATTCGCCATAAACAGTCGGGCGCAGCAGAAGCTTATTGTCCCAAAGGGAAATGCAAAGGCTTTTGATAATCAGACCAGACAGCAGGATGGAAATCCGGGGAAAAATTACTGGCAAAACACATCAGATTATTTTATTAAAGCATCTGTAGATGTTGACAAAAAAACATTAACAGGGCAGGAGAAAATAATTTATTACAATAACAGTCCGGATTCTCTTTCAACAATCGTTATACGCCTGTATCAGGATATATTTAAAAAAGGAGCAAACCGTAATTCGATAGTAGAGGTTGATCCGCGTGATGTTAACGATGGTGTAAATATCAGCAGTGTAAAGGTCAATAATTCTGAGATTGTTTTGGATGGTGAGAATTCTCAGGTGCAGAGAACCGGAACACTTATGTTTGTTACGCTGAACAATAAACTTGCCCCACATAAAAATGTGGAATTTCAGATAGACTGGGATTTTCATATTCCCGAACACACGCTTATCAGGATGGGAACAATCGACAGCACAAGTCTTTTCATAGGCCAATGGTATCCTCAGGTTGCTGTTTATGATGATATTAATGGCTGGGATACCCGCTCTTATAACGGTATGGCCGAATTTTACAACGACTTTTGTAATTTTGAAGCAGAAATTACTGTTCCTGAGAATTTTATGGTCTGGGCAACCGGAGAACCTCAGAATATGAAGGATGTTTTACAACCCGCGTATTATGACAAATACATCAAAGCTTCGGTATCAGACGAGATTGTAAACGTAATTACCGAAGCTGATCTTAAGAGCGGAAAGATTACAACCAAAAATCATACATGGAAATATAAAGCTGCCAATGTATCCGATTTTGCATTCGGAATAAGCGATCATTATCTATGGGATGTAACCAGTGCCGAGGTAGATAAGCTTACCAAAAGAAGAACAATAGTAGGCGTTGCATACAATAAAAATTCTGTAAATTTTAATAAAGTGGCCGAAATAGCAAGAGAAACCGTTAAATCTTTGTCCGCAGATATGCCCGGGATACCTTATCCATTCCCGTACATTACAGTTTATAACGGTGATTTTGGTATGGAATATCCCATGATTACAAATGTTGGTGCAGATGAGGGTTACGGAATGACAGTTTATGCAAATTCACATGAAATAACACATGCATATTTTCCTTTTTATGTAGGAACCAACGAAACGGGTGGATAGACGAAGGACTTACTGTTTTTCTGCCTGAGAAATCGCAACATGAACTTGCTCCCGAACTTGATATTGCCATGTATAATACAAGTGCTTTCTCGGCTTATGCCGGACTGGAAGACGAACCGGCAGTAATTACCCCGACTCATTACCTGGATGCAAAAATCTATTTTTATCTTAACTACGCCAAGACAGAACAGGCACTCAGAATGCTTCAGATTGAACTTGGCGAAGACATGTTTAAAGAATGTTTGCTCACATTTATGGAGCGCTGGAAATATAAACACCCGACACCTATTGATCTTTTCAACACATTTAACGATGTATCAAAGAAAAATCTGAACTGGTTCTGGCAGTCATGGTATTTTCAGAACGGAGGAATTCCCGATCTTGCAATAACCAAAGTTGTAAAAGATAAAAATAAGTTTAGCGTTACAGTTGAAAATAAAGGCGATATCCCTATCCCTGCGGTTATTTCATTTTACAACGGTGATAAACTTGTAAAGACAATTACAAATCCCGCGGTTATGTGGCAGAATAACAAACAGGAAATAGTAGTGACTTACGAAGCGTCCGAAACTATTACAAGTATTAAATTAGGCAGCGCTATTATTCCCGACTCAAACCGGGGTGACAACGAATACGAAATTAAATAATAACATAAACGAAATTTAAATGGGATACTATATTGATTTGGAGAAAATTTCACTTGAAGATTATCGTGACAAGTTAAAATCAGCATGGTTGCCACCCGGCAGAATGATACTTAAAGATAAGCCGGAAGAAAGATTTGCTTATTTTAAAAGTCTCGGGATAAAAAATGTAAAAGAATTAATTCAGGTTCTTAAAAAAAAGGACAAGTTTGCTGAATTACAAAAAGTAGATTTGCTGCAGGGCGAATATCTTACAATTCTGCTCAGGGAACTGAACAGTATTTTGCCGAAGCCGAATAAGATCGGTGAATTTTCCGGGATATCAGGCGGAACAGTTGCAAGGCTTGAAAAGATAGGGATTAAAGATACTGCAAAGCTTTATGACAGAGTAATTACTGCAAAAAGCAGAAAAGAACTTTCGGAAGAAACCGGAATTGCGGAAATTGAAATAACAGAATTAACAAAACTTACAGACCTGTCGAGAATAAAGTGGGTAGGAGTTGCATTTGTACGTATGCTTTATCATGCAGGAGTTGATACTGCTAAAAAAGCATCGGAAGCCGATCCTGTTTGGTTACACGCAGAAATAAACAGAATTAACAAAGAAAAAAATATTTATAAAGGGCAAATCGGGTTAAATGACATCAGGATATTTGTAAATGCGGCAAAAGATGTACCTTTGGATATTGAATATCATAATATGTGAAAACAGAAAAAAGCATTATGGAAAATAAAGAAACAATCTGCCAAAGTTGCGGTATGCCGCTTAACATGGACCCGGGTAAAGGAGGAACAAACTTAGACAAAAGCAAGAGTGATAAATATTGCAGTTTTTGCTTTCAGGACGGGAAATTTGTTGATGAGGGAACAACTTTACAGGGAAAAATTGAAAAAAATATTCAGATAGCTGTTAAAATGGGAATGCCCGAAAGCAAAGCCAGAGAACAGGTAGAAACAATTTTGCCGACACTCGAACGCTGGAAATAATGGCTAAGCTATTGCTTATAAGCCTGATTGTTTTTGCTTTCAATATTCCTTTCGGATATTGGCGGGCAAACGTGCGTAAATTTTCGTTTCAGTGGGTTCTGGCAATTCATATACCTGTTCCGTTTATAATTGCATTACGGATTTTTTCAGGTGTCGGATTTGCCTGGTTTACTTATGTCTTTATTGTTCTTGCTTTTTTTATCGGGCAAAAATCCGGCGGAACTCTTATCAAAAAATTCAAAGAAGCTAAAAGAAATATATCCTCATGCCTTGTAATGGATTTATACAGAATGTTTCTTATCCAAAGACATTAGTATATTTGTGTTTTAATATTCTCACCACAAAATTCTTAACATGGAAAAAGTTAACATAAAAGATAAACTTAATCTTATAACCGATTACTGGAAACCGGTTGTAGTAGGCGAATTAAATAACCAGCAGGTTCGTCTGGTAAAAGTTAAGGGCGAGTTTGTAATGCATCACCATGATGACGAAGATGAATTGTTTTTTGTTCTGAAAGGAATGTTGAAGATAGACTATGGCGACAAAATAACAGAGATTAACGAGGGCGAATTTGTAATTATTCCCAAAGGAGTAAAACACAGGCCTTTTGCCGATACCGAAACACATCTGCTGCTGTTTGAGCCTGCTTCAACATTAAATACCGGCAATGTACGTAATGAGCTTACACACGATTCCCCACAAAAGATATAAAAATGGAAAATAACTTTATCAAAAACAGACTAGCCCCATGTGGATTGGATTGTGGTAAATGCTATGCTTTTGCCGATGGCGATATTAAAAGATTAAGTAATGAGCTTAAAGCATCTTTGGGAAATTTCGATGTTTATGCCAAACGGTTTTCCGAATTATTAGACGGAGACATATTCAGAAAATATCCCGATTTTAAGGAACTTCTTGCATATTTTGCAGATGCACATTGTAACGGATGCCGCAACGAAAAATGTAAAATATTTAAAGATTGCAAAGTGCGTGAGTGTTTTGAAGAAAAAGGCGTTGATTTTTGTTTTCAATGCTCTGATTTTCCGTGTGAGAATACCGGATTCGATGAGCATCTTCAGAAGCGTTACATCAGCATCAACACCCGCATGAAAGAGGTTGGGCCGGAGAAGTATTTCGAAGAAACTAAAGATAAACCCAGATATTAATATCGAGAGCCGGTCTGATTCAGGGCAAACGCATTAAAAATCTGGATAAATGATGTGAAAAACGAGTAAATGATTAAACAAATAAAGTATCAAAACAGTATTCGAAGCTCCGAGGGCTGGCCCGGCAAAACGGCGGGAAGAACAGGAGGTGAGAGCAAAATAATTAGAATTGTGTCAAGCCGATATATCGTTTCTAAAACAAATTTTCAAAGGGTAAAAGCATTGGGATTTGTTTTAGACCAAGGTTGACGAACAATTCTTTTGTTTTGGTCGAGGTGGGTAGGGTAGCATTGTTTTGCCTTGATTTCTTTGCAACTTTCTTGATTAAGCAAGAAAGTTAAGTAGTTAAAATGACTAAATTGTAATTTTATAATGTATTTGCCATAAGGGACGATATTAAATATTAACAAGCATCACATAAATGACATACAGGCCAAACATACTTGTAGTTTGCGGGCGAAACAAAAAGCGTAGCAGAACTGCCGAATCGGTTTTTAAAAATGATAACCGCTTTAATATCCGTTCAGCAGGATTGAGCCCGAAAAGTGACCGAAAAATATCCGGGAATGATTTAAGCTGGTCAGATTTGGTTTTTGTAATGGAATCAGAACAAAAAAAGAAAATACAGGATTTGTACCGGCATTTGCAACTTCCGCCGGTTGAAGTTCTTGATATCCCGGATGATTATGAGTTTATGGATAGCGAACTTGTCGAAATTCTTACAGATAAGATTAATAACAGCCTGAAAACAATTTATAATTTTTGAACAGAAAAGTATTGTAACAGTATAACCATTAACCCCGGATAACTATGACATGGATTAACAAAATTGCATTTTACAGAAACATTCGCAGCGAAGTTCCTAATCAGGAATTGGCACGTGAGTTGGCAGATTCCGGCAATGCAGAAGGAATAAAGGAAATATCTGATTATTTGTTTGACAAAAATAATTCAGTATCGAGCGATTGTCTTAAAGTTTTGTACGAGATAGGCTACATTAAACCGGAATTAATACAGGATTATGTTGATGTTTTTTTGAAGTTGGTTGAATCAAAAATCAACCGTATGGTTTGGGGTGCGATGATAGCACTTGCCACGATCTCCCGGCTTAAGGCAGACGATATATACAAAAAAATTGATCTTATTCTGGAGGCAATTAAAAAAGGCACACTTATAACAGAAGTTTGGGGGATAAAAACGCTTGTCGGAATGGCTACTGTAAATGGACAATATAAAAGCAAACTGTTGCCTGTGCTTTTTGATTATCTGGAAAAATGCCGTCCTATTGATTTTGCAACAAGAGTAGAAACAATATTGCCGGTAATATCAGGCTCAGACGAGAATGAGATTATTGACAGAATAATTGAACAGAAAACTCCTGAGTTAACAGATTCACAGGTAAAGAAATTAAAGACCGTATTAAGAAAACACAGGAAGTAAAACTTTTTTAAAATCTTAATGCAGGGTGTTTTTTGTGGAAATTGTGAAATCTGAGAAAAGAATAATTGAAACAGAAGAATAGTTAAAAAGTTTATAGAGTTCCATAGCTAAAACAGAATGGTGAATAATATATAATTTTCCAAAATTTGCATGCTTTTTTGCCGTATAGTAGTATTTGCGGTTAAGTATAATGCAAATAAAACATGTAAACAACCTGTGCTACAAGCGATAGGAACTTTATTAAAAAACATTTGCACCCAATAGATTAAAAGTATTATTTTTACGATATGGATATAAAGTTAAGCAACGACGAAAAAATAAAGATCCTGAATTCGGACGATATTTACGGGATTATGCAGCGCATACTGCTACGGGAAGAAAAGATAGACCAGGGGCGCGAACATTTTTGGGTTATAGGGCTCGAAACCAATAACCGTTTGCTTTTTATAGAACTCATAAGTCTGGGTACAATAAACAAAACACTGGTAGAACCAATGGAAGTGTTTAGTTTTGCATTGCAGAAGCGGGCCGTTAAGATTATTCTTTGCCACAATCATCCCACGGGAGAACTAAGACCATCTGACAACGACAAAGATATTACCGACCGCCTTATACAGGTAGGACTTATAGTTAATACCCCTGTTACCGACCACCTTATTATTTCCGAAAAAAGCTATTTGAGCTTTGCCGACACCGGCCTTCTTGCCGAACTTAGCAGAAGTACCAAATATGTTCCTCCTTATGTGCTGGCCGAAAGAATGAAAAAAGAAGCTACAGAAATTGCCGAACGCAAAAAAGCCATCGAGATTGCAAAGGCAATGAAAAGAAAATCTATTGACGACCAGACAATTGCAGAAACTACAGGATTGACGATTGAGGAGGTGGAAAAGTTGAGGGTGAGGAGGTAGGCTGGTTCTAGACTTTAAGCGATATAAAATTTTTAATTTTGTTTAATGAAAAGATCACAAATAAAAATATGGCCTGAAATTGATGGATTGCTACCTATAATTACACCATGGCAAAATGTAGAAAATAGGGATAATGATGTTTTTATCGATTTTTCAAATTGTCAATCGGTCTATTCTTCTAATCTAGTACTTTTATTAATTCGGATAATTAAATTATTAGTTTACAAAAAGAATAATCGGAAATGGGAATCTCATGATGAAATTGTCTCCAATACTTTCAAAAATATTATTGATTTAAATTTCTTTAACATACTTGAATTATATGAAACCAATATAAGTATGTTTTGGAATAAAGAGTTTTCAAAAAGATCTGAGCAGATAATAGTTCATAAGAATAAATACAATAATGAAATTCATTCATTTCCAATTTACCATGTTGAGATAGATAGTTTTAATGAAAGAAGAGAAGTCCTTAATTCATTTCGGAGAAATTTTAATAAATTATTAGCTCCATATTATGACAACTACAATTTTAATCTTAGTCAACTCACATTGATTCTAAATGAAATTCTAAAAAATTCAGCGGATCATACTGATTCAAACGCTTTTTTGGGTATAGATATTGAATTTATTAATGAAAAAGAAATTGAAATTTTAATTGGTGTTGGTGATTTAGGAGTTGGAATTAATATGAACATAAAAAATCATCTGCCCGAAGATCAATTGAAAAGATATGAATTTTGGGATTTAACACAGACATACAGATATGCTCTGTCGAAAGGAGGAACAACTAAAATGGATTCTATTAATAATAAAGGCATGGGTATGTCTATTATTTTAGATGGAGCGAGAGAGCTAGGTATGAACCTTTCAGTATTTGATGCTGAAAGTAGAGGACTTTTAACTAAAATAAAATCACTTTCACATAGTGATATTAGAAGGAATTTTTATAATACTGGTAGAACAGTAGGATTTTATTATCACGGAAGTCTTAAAGCAAAAAAAATATAATATGAAACAGATTCAGATTAAAGAAGATTATAAAATTAACGATTTAGGGGACATGTCCGAGATTGGAGAAATAATTGAGAAAATAGATATTGATTCAAATTCGGTAGTCGAATTAAACCTAAGACACTGTTTTATTGATTATCCTGCAACTAGCCAAATAATTGATAAGGTATTATTTCAATTAAAAAAGAATTCTGGAAATAAAGAATTAATAATTAAACACGATTATTATTTACCAGAATCAACAATTCTTAATTTATTACTATTAGGAAGTAAGTACTTCAATATTGAGGCTAATAAGGAGATTGAATTAGAACTTCTATCTAAAACCATAAAAGACCAAATTAACAAAGATAGTATCATTATTGAAATCGATGTAGTAAGTAGAACCGGTGAATTAATACAATCATACAAGTATGGGAAATAAGGATGCAATTATTAAAGATTACATTTTTGAAATTGTCGAAAGAATTTCAAGATTTTATATTCACTTGGATGAAATTAAAAATCAATTCTATGTAAATGAAGACAATAAAGTAAATGACAAGCTAATTTTCATTAATAGTTACATTGATTGTCTTGTTAAGTACTTCGATATCATTAAAGATTTAAATGAAAAATTATTGAACTATCAAGGAAACGGTAATTTTATAGAGGACTTAAAAACCTTAATAATAAGTTTAAATCATTTACATAGGAAATATTTAGGACACCTTCCTCGACCATCTGAACCGGTCGAGCTTAAACGCTTTGGAAGAATAATCGAAAAACATGTCATTAATCTTAATAAAGCAATAGAATTAGACTTGGAATCTCATAAAAATCCCTTTTCAATTTATCTCAGTGAAGAAGTCGGAGAAATGACATATTTAAAAGACCCAATACTTGAATTTAAGAATGAAAAACTGAATTCTTTTATAAATAGTTATAATGAGAAAACCAATAGCAAAATTGATTTAATCAATATAGATATTGAGGAGAATGACACTTTTCATATTTCGATTCCAAGAATTGATGCAAATAATCCTTGCAGGTGGCCAACACTAATGCACGAGGTAGCTCACAAAATCTATAAAAAGGAATATTTCAATAACAAGGAAATTGAGGAGGATTTTATTAGCCAATTAGATGAAATTCAAAAGAAATTTATAAATTCTATTTCAAAAAAAATTAATATTCGAAGTTGGCTAATAGAGTGTTGGTGTGACCTATTCGCCTGCCTTGTAACAGGACCGGTTTTCTGGTTTTCTCAGTTCTCTGCATTTATTTTTCAGGAAAAATTCGATTTTAACAGAATCGATGAACTTTACCCCAAAGCCTTATTTCGCTTAACACTAATAAGACGTATTTTGGAGCATAGATTTCCTTCTATTTTTTCAGATGAACTGAATGAATTAATGAAATCAGCAGAATCAATTCTTGCAACGATTGATTCTACTGATGATTATGGCTTTTCTAAGGAAGATGATATCCGTCAACTTTTCCTTTATTTTAGAGTCTATTTTCTTAATTATTTTTTTAATCCAAAGGGAGAAGGTATTCAATTTGGATCATCTGCGTTAAATAAGAATCTTAGACCCCTTATAAAATATACAGAAGAAATAAATACAGCCACTATTAATCTATTAATTAAATCTCTTAAGAAAGGACATCCTATCCCAAGTAAAATATCTAATAATTCAGATTTAATTGAAAGTCCAACTTTTATCCAAGAAATTCTTCTTGCGGCTTGGATGTATCGCAATAAAGAATTTAAAGAAGAGATTTTCAAAGATATTAATAATAAGGAACTATCAAGTGGAGAACTTTTACTTAAAGTAGTTAATAATTTTGTAAAATTTGATAAATCTATTTTAAGATCAATTCAAGTTTCTGAATGGTTTGATTTGTTAGAAGCTGAAGTGAATACAGAAAAACTTGCAAATATTTTAGATAATAAAGATAATGATTACAATCCTTTAGAATCAAGTGTTCTAAACGATTCAGAAATACTAAATTATATTAAAGAAGAAGAACTTAAAATAATACCCATAATAAATATAGATAAACAACTGGGGTCAACTTCATTTGATATAAGATTAGGAACATCTTTTCAAGTTTATCTACATACAAAATATGGTATAGTTGATTTTGCAAATCCTTCAATTGATACAAGAATTCACAATTCAAAAATGATTGATTTAGATTTTTTGGAATCGATTACAATTTCTCCAGGTCAATTTATATTAGGACACTCCATGGAATATCTAAAATTACCACCCAAAATAGCTGGACAGGTAGAAGGAAGAAGTAGTTTTGCTCGCCTAGGACTTCAAATACACATGACAGCAAGTTTTATTGATCCCGGATTTGAGGGTGTACTAACTTTTGAAATTTTTAATGCGGGACCTAATCCGATTAAGTTATTCCCAGGGTTAAGAATTGCTCAATTAAGATTTTTTAAGGCTAACAATCCTTTTATTCCATATAATAGAAATTTAGAAGCTAAATATAGCGGTCTTTTAACTCATAATGATAGTATGCAGTTTAAAGACTATGAAATGAAAAAAATAAGAGACGAACTGTTGAAAAAGTAAAATAATTAAATAAATGTTAATATGGCGTATTTATATATAATTACATTTCTTGTCGGTTGTATTTCAGCTTTAGCTGAGTTGCTAAGTAGATATGATCGTATTGGTCAGATATTTGCTTTTTTTTCAAGTTGGATTTATCTATTCATTAATGGTTCTGCTGCAATTCTTGCATACTGGTTTATTTCTGAATATAATTTGGATTTTGGTACACTTACAAAAACAGAAATAGGTAAAATAGTCATTGCGGGGACTTCTTCAATGATCATATTAAGAAGTTCATTTGCAAGCATAAAAAATGGAAATAAAAATATTGAAGCTGGATTAGCCGCAATTACAAGCGTTTTTCTGAGAAATGCAGATAGGGTATTGGATAGAAAAAGATCAATTGAAGATTATAAGGAGATAGAGCAAATTATGCAAAATGTAGCTTTTAACAAAGCTAAAGTTGATTTGCCTTTGATTTGTCTTGGTATGATGAAAAATGTAACACTTGAAGAGCAACAGCTTTTGGCAAATGATATAATTAAGTTATCTGAAAAAGCAGTAAGTGAAAAAGCAAAATCTATTAATTTAGGAGTGTTGGTTTCAGACACTACTGGTCTCAAACTATTAAAAGAAGTAGTCTCATCAAACATGGATATTTTTTCCAGAGAAGAAGGAAAAGAAAACGAGAAGACTCAAAAAATTAATGAATTATTAAATAAATATAAATAGTGATGGAAAAGAAAAGTTCAAATATTTCGGGATTTATTGATGGATATAAAGCTGGTAATTTATCATTAATGTCAAATAATTTTTATATTAAGAAAAATGACATCAGTTTCCATATTGATAATATATTGAATAATTTAAAAGATATTAATTCTAATGAAATTAAGAATTTTGATTCGGAAATCCGCAGTCTTAAGTCAAGCATATTATATGGTCTGGATTCTTTTGATTCATGGCAGATGTTTGGGGAATCACTTAATTCCATATTAGATTCTTATAAAAAGCTAAATAAGAAAACACAGGATTTATTATTTCCGGATATCAAAAAAGTTATTTATCACTTTATTGATCTTGCAAAAAAAAGTGAAGAGCCAAAGCTTATAGAAATTGCGATTGAAGTCGGTGAAAATTTATAATTGCTTTTATCCATGGATAATATAATTAAGGGAAATAGGGTAAGATTAATATTGGGAGATTCATTAAATGTATTATCTAAATTACCATCTAAAAGTGTTAATTGTGTCGTTACTTCACCTCCATATTGGGGACTTAGAGATTATGAAGTAGAAAATCAGATTGGATTAGAAATTACTATAAATGCGTATTATGAAAAACTTGTTTCTATTTTTATAGAACTCTATAGAATATTAAAAGATGATGGAACTTTATGGTTAAATATTGGTGATGGCTATACAAGTGGAAATAGAAAATATAGAGCTGAGGATAAAAAGAATGGTGCTCGTTCTATGAATTTTAGACCTGATAACCCAGATGGGCTAAAAAATAAAGAATTATTAGGCATTCCATGGAATCTAGCATTTAAACTTCAAAAATTAGGTTGGTATTTAAGATGTGATATTATTTGGCATAAGCCAAATGCAATGCCAGAAAGTGTTAAAGATAGACCTTACAGAAATCATGAGTACTTATTTTTGTTTTCTAAATCAGAAAAATATTTTTTTAAGGACACAGGTCTTATAATAGATTCAACAGGGAAAAAATTAAGGTCTGTTTGGACTATAAATCAAAATAAATTTAACGGGGATCATTTCGCAACATTTCCTATTGAATTAATCGATCCATGTATTATCTCATCTACTAAAGAAAACCACATTGTGCTTGATCCATTTTGTGGAACAAGTTCAGTTGGCCTGTCATGTCTAAAAAATAACCGAAGATTTATTGGAATTGATATTAATAAAAAATACGTTGACATATCTAGTGAACGATTAAGTGTGGAATATGAAAAACTTCAGTCATAGTAACCAATGTGTGAAAATGATATATGTTCAATGCTTAATAATAAGGAAAATACAACCCAATTCATTAACTGAAAAACAAATCCCAAGAGCATTAAGATACCCGAACTCATAGTTTTATTGTAAAATCAACATCTGAAAAGTACAAACACACGCTTAATTGTAAGTCTCCCCAAAATTATTTTCTGCCTTAATTTTTGGGAGACTTACATATTTTATGTAAATTTTGTAAAAAAATTGTTTTTACGAGTTTTTATTTTGTATTTTTGCATAAACAATGCAATATTTGCAAATAGAAGTAGGGAAATGGTACACTCACTTTCAATAAAAAACTTTCTGTCGTTCAGGGACGAAGTTACTTTTAGTTTTGAGGCTACAAAAGACACACATCTTGAAGAATCTCATGTTGTAGAAGTAGTCAAAGGGGTACGGCTAAATAAATTGGGCATAATTTACGGTTATAATGCTTCGGGTAAATCGAATTTAATAGAAGCATTTCAGTTCCTGCGAAGCTTTTGGTTTACAATTGCCGATAGCAAGGATGAAGAAACCGGAGTTATTCCTTTTATGCTAGACCATGACAGCAGACATAACCCGTGCGAATTCAAACTGATATTTTATCATAACAGCATAAAATATACTTATTATCTAAAGATAAACGAAGATGCTGTTTTGCAGGAGAAATTAGACTATTATCCGGGAGTTCAGCCTGCCAATATTTTTGATCGTATCTATGAAAACGGGGTCTCGATTATAAATTTTGGAAATAAAATAAAAGTAAGTACTGTTGTAAAAGATGAAATAACAATAAAATGCCTTCCCAATATTTCTGTTTTTGCAGCTTTGAACCAGGTAAATGCAAATATAAAAGAGCTTAATGATGTTTCCGGCTGGATGAAAAACAATGTAATGCCGGGTATTGAGCCTCTTACCCGCTTACAGGAATTTACAGAAAACATGGTGTTGGAAAATCAGGATTGTAAAAACCGGATTCTCTTGCATTTGCAGGCAGCCGATTTTAATGTTTCTGACATAAACAGCAGAGAAATTAAAAAAGAAGTTTCAGATGAGTTTATTTCCAAAGCAGAAGGGCTTTTAAGGCTGTCATCAAAAGAACCTGAACGCCTGAAAAATGAAAGAAGCATTAAAATGACAGAAACAGAATTTGGTCATTTGGTTACAAATAACGACAAAAAAGAAATTTTCAATCTTCCTATTGAATGGCAATCTGATGGCACAAAAAGAGTATTCGGTTTGTTTGGGGCAATATTTAAAGCCGTTGAGAAAAACGCTTTTTTATCCGTAGATGAAATCGAATCCAAACTTCATCCCCGTTTAATTGAATATGTAATTGAGCAGTTCCTTCGTCAGTCGGAACAGTCTCAGTTATTGGTAGCAACACATTACGATAATCTTTTTGATGAAGAAGATTTGCTCCGCAAAGATAATTTTTGGTTTACAGAAAAAGGAGAAGATGGCTCAACAAGACTATATCCTTTAAGCGGTTTTAACGGGCTAAACCGGGTATCATCGCTTCAGAAAGCATATAAATTCGGAAAGTTCGGGGCTGTCCCAAATATTGATTAGACTGTTAATATGAAACTTCGCGAATCAATATATGTAATCGGAGAGGGGCTTACCGAAAAGTATTACTTTCAGCATCTCAAAAAATTAAAAGCTTATTCCTGCGTTGTCCGGCCGCGCTTTTTTTCAGGCAACAACGGTATTTATTACCTTGAAAAAAGGACAAGAGAGCTGTTGTTGGCCGATGTTACAGTCATATGTGTATTTGATGCGGATGTGTCACAAAGAAATGAAGAAGAAAAAGCAAGATTGCAGAATTTTATAAAAGAATTTAAGGACAACGAAAACGTGATAATATGCGACAGCCTGCCATCAATTGAATTCTGGTTTTTATTACATTTCAAAAAGACAAACAAGCATTTCGAAAATTACAATTCAATAAGAAACGAATTGAGAAAATACATTCCCTGGTATGACAAAACCGAGAAATACTTAATGCAGGATCAATGGGTCAAAATTCTTATTCTTAAACAAGATACTGCCATTAAAAACGGTAAGAGTTTAAACACAGGAGATGGCTCTTATTCAAACATATTTAAGGCAATTGAGATTCTCGAAAGTATGAGTTAGTCATGCATAAACTGATTCAATTCTTACCAGGTTTTTCAAATTATCACGGTTTTACTCAGAATAGTTTTAAAAATTAATCCTTGCACGCCAGTTCCCAATCCCCCTTCCTGCAACCAATTCCCGATTACATCCTTAACAAATTCTAAAATATTTTTTCAAAATAATGAAAATTAATTTGGAGAATGAAAAAACATGTTGTACATTTGTACTATATAACTATGACAATATAATAATAGCACAATGATTAAATTTAAATTAGATCCAAAAGCAGGAACCCCGTTTTACCGGCAGATTATCGACCAGATTCAGTTCGGAATTGCATGCGGGAATCTAAAAATAGGAGAGCAGTTGCCAACAGTAAGGTCATTAGCTGTTGACTTAAAAGTAAATTTAAATACTGTTGCCAAAGCATATAAAGAATTGGAAATCAGGAATATTCTGGAAACTCAGCAGGGAACAGGCACATTTATAAGCGAAATAGAGTTCGAAATATCTGCAAAGGAAAAAGAGCAGAAATTACAGGAAATTTGTAACGAATTTTCTACCATAGCCTTTAGCTACGGGTTTTCAGTAGATGATATTATTAACCAACTAAATAAACAAAAGTAATATGAAAGCAAACACAATTACAAAGGGCGTTTTTAATCCGGTTTCAACAACGGTACTTATCGTTATGGTTGCAATCTCAGGCGGGTTATATTACATGAATATTATTAATATTCCGGTTTTAATTATTTTGCTGCTGCTATCTGTTTTGATTTCCAGCTCCATAAACATCGGGAATCAGTGGGAGAAAGCCGTTATTTTAAGAATGGGTAAATATAAAGGGCTAAAGGGGCCGGGCTTGTTTTTTATTATCCCGATAATTGACAAAGTACACAATTTTGTTGATCAGCGAATACGTGTTACCGACTTTAAAGCAGAGCAAACACTTACAAAAGATACCGTTCCGGTAAATGTTGACGCTATTGTTTACTGGACAGTTTGGGATGTTGAAAAAGCAGCACTGGAAGTACAGGATTACGACAAAGCTATTCCGTATATTGCACAGACAGGGTTAAGAGATATTATAGGTAAACACGAATTGTCTGATCTTTTGCAGGAAAGGGATAAAATTGCTGCTGATTTGCAGTTGGTTCTTGATAACCACACAAATCCATGGGGAATTACCTGCCAGAATGTAGGGATAAAAGATATTGTAATACCGGCAGGCCTTGCAGATGCAATGAGTAAAGAAGCCCAGGCAGAAAGAGAGAGACGGGCAAGGGTAATTCTGGGTACTGCAGAAACTGAAATTGCAGAAAAATTTGCAAAAGCAAGCGAACAATACCGCGACAATCCTGTAGCCTTACATTTGCGTGGTATGAATATGTTGTTTGAGGGCCTTAAAGAAAAAGGTTCTATGGTAATTGTCCCGAGTTCGGCTTTGGACTCAATGAATCTGGGCGCAATGGGCGGACTTATCTCTCTTGCCAAATCAAATGACGACAATTTAAAAGCACAATAATCCGTGACGAAACAAAACATATTCCTGATAATCATAATTTTAACATTATCCGGTTGTGTTCAGAAACAACCTCTTAGTGCAAGAATTGATAAAACCGTCGGGAAATATGTTTCAGACAACAGGTTAAACGGGTCGGTAATAATTGCCTGTAAAGACAGCGTAATTTTTACCGGCTCGTTTGGTTATGCCAACTTTAATACCATGGATACAATTACCACGTCAACAATATTTGCAACAGGGTCGGTAACCAAACAATTTACTGCGACAGCAATAATGATTCTGCAGGAAAAAGGACTGCTTTCCATTGACGACAGTATCGGGAAATATATAGAAGTCCCTTCGGCTATGCAAAATATACCCATAAAATATTTTATGTGCATGACATCAGGGATTCCAAACTATGTGGAAAACGACATCGCATTTAATAAGGATTCTGTCCTGGCTTTTCATTTTAAAACAGATACAGTTTATTTTCCTGCAAACACGAGGTTCCACTATAATAATTCAAACTATTTCTTCCTTGGATTACTAATCGAAAATGTTTCGGGAATGACTTATCCTGATTTTATGAAGGAGAACATATTTAATACGGCAGGTATGAAAAATACTTTTGCTTATAACGGAAACAAAATAAAGAGGGCAATAGGGTATGATGAAAACAGGGATGAAAATGATTTTCTGATAACTTCAGCAGACGGATGTATATTGTCAACGGTTAACGATCTGGCATTATGGAATAAAGCTCTGTTTGGTGATAAAATACTGACAAATGCAAGCCGGGAAATAATGTTTGAGTCCCGTAAAACGGAAGATGGAACAGATATTAATTATGGATTGGGATGGGAGATAAATAATATTGGTAAAAGCTCTTCGCTGTTTAATATTATTATTTCAAAATGCGGAAAAGGTGAAAATGATTATAAAAATAAATACATTGTTTCACATACCGGAAATATCTCTTCATTCGGGGCATACAACCAATACGATACTGTAAATGATATTTCTGTAATTCTGCTTACAAATCAGGTAAATCCGGCACTGATAAATTTAATTGGGGAGATAAACAGCGAAATATACGATGTAAAATCAGTTCGTAATTAATTTATATTATCAGTCAATTATTTAAATCCTGAAAATACAGAACTTATTTCTTCTTAGCCTCCAGTTTCCTCAGATTTTCCTTACTTGTCATGATTAGTGCTTTTTTAATAAATCAGCATTGTGAAGCGACAAAACAGTATTAAATGCTCCGCGGGCAGGCCGGGCAAAACGGCGGGCAGCTCAGGCGGTGAGAGCGAAACAATTAGAATTGTGTCGAGCCGACATGTCGTTTCCTAAAACAAATTTTTGAGTAATTGCCATAGGTGTATGGCATTTGTTTTAGGCCAAGGTCGACGAACAATTCTATTGTTTCGTATCGAGGTGAGTTGGGTAGCTTCGTTTTGCCTTGATTTTTTTGTAACTTTTTTCATCAAGGGAAAAAGTTTGATGGAAAGAAAAAAAGCACTGATTTTCAATATTTTTGAGAATAGTAATCTATTTGAAATATTTTTCAAGAACTGTTTTAGTGCGATAAAATACGAATTTAAAATTAAATAATGCAGATATTCAGGCACTTATAATCTCACTAAAGTTCATGGGGGCAAGTCGGGAAATATACTATGAGAAATCCGTTCGTGATTAGTTTGCATTATTTAAATCCTGAAAATACAGAACTTATTTCTTATTAGCCTCCAACTCCCTCAGGTTTTCCATTTTCTTACGCTGCAAAAATTCGGCAATTCCTTCGAGATGTTCCTTTACCCGTTTGCCGCCGAACTCGTAAACTTTGCTAACCATTCCATCCAGAAAATCACGGTCGTGAGATACCAGAATCAAAGTACCGTCATATTTCATTAAAGCTTGTTTCAGAATGTCTTTGGTACGCATATCGAGGTGATTTGTGGGCTCATCGAGAATAAGCAGGTTGTAAGGTTCCAGCAACAACTTTATCATTGCTAACCTTGTGCGCTCGCCACCCGACAAAACTTTTACTTTTTTGTCAAGATCTTCGCCACCAAACATAAATGCTCCCAGTAAATCTTTAATTTTTGTTCTTATCTCACCTTGCGCAATGTCATCAATAGTCTGAAAAACAGTCAGAGATTCGTCCAGCAGAGAAGCTTCGTTTTGTGCAAAATAACCGATCATGGTGTTATGACCAAGACTGAGGTTTCCGCCATGTTCTATTTCGCCCATTATAGCTTTTACAAGTGTCGATTTTCCTTCGCCGTTTTTACCTACAAATGCAACTTTTTCGCCACGTGCAACCGAAAATGAAGCTCCCTCAAAAACCAGATGTCCATCGTATGATTTTGAAACATCTTCGGCAATTACCGGGTAATTACCTGACCGTGGAGCAGGAGGGAAGCGAAGCCTCAAATGCGAACTGTCAACCTCGTCAACTTCCAGAATCTGTAGCTTTTCCAACATGCGAACCCTCGATTGTACCTGATTTGTCTTGGAATATGTGCCACGGAATCTTTCAATAAAATCCTGATTTTCGGCAATCATTTTCTGCTGTTCTTCGTAAGCTTTTTGTTGTTGTTCACGTCGTTCCTGACGCAGAATAATATAATTTGAATAGTTTACCTTGTAATCGTAAATGCGTCCCATAGTAACTTCTATGGTGCGGTTTGTAATGTTGTCAACAAAAGCGCGGTCGTGCGAAATAACGATTACTGCTTTGGCACTGTTTATCAGGAAATCTTCAAGCCATTGAACAGATTCTATGTCGAGATGATTTGTAGGCTCATCCAAAAGAATCAAATCGGGGTTCTGAAGCAGAATTTTTGCCAGTTCGATACGCATACGCCACCCGCCGCTGAATTCACTGGTCGGACGTTGAAAATCGCCGCGCTCAAACCCTAATCCGATCAAAATCTTTTCAACTTCTGCATCAAAATTTATTTCACCGAAACCATAAACTTTTTCGCTGAGAATTGAGACTTTTTCGATAATGTCATAGTATTCCTGCGATTCGTAATCGGTTCTGGTTGCCAGTTGCTGATCAAGTTCTGCCAATTCCTTCTGCATTGCGATCAATTGAATAAATGCCTGTGAAGCTTCTTCGAAAACAGTTCGTTTGTCGTCTTTCATCAGGTGCTGTGGCAGATAGGCAATTACAGCATCTTCGGGTGCTGATACTCGCCCATATGTAGGCTGTTGTACTCCGGCCATTATTTTTAATAGAGTGGACTTTCCTGCCCCGTTTTTTCCCATGAGGGCAATCCTGTCTTTTTCGTTTACAACGAAAGAAATATCTTTAAAAAGCGTTGTGCCGCCGAATTCTACACCTAAACCGTCAATTGAAATCATTTACTGCATTTTTTTATCAGGGCGCAAAGATAATCAGTCTTTTGAGAAAACAGGAAGCGTAAAATAATAAATCGGACAGCAGCTATTGTCGTTCTTTATTGTACGCGATATTTTTTCTTTAGTTTTTTTATTAACACATGATTACAAATTAATGCTTGAGAATGAGAGATTTAATCATAATTTTCAGTAATAATTTATTTTGTGCAAAAAAAATTGAAGAATTATTAAAAAAAAGACTTTTAATTCAAAAAAAATATCTAATATTGCAGTCCGAAATTTTTAAGGATTATATAAAGTTTTTTGCGATGGAATTAATGAAAGTTGTGAATCAGAGTCTGGCAATCGAGAATAACTTCCCGAAGTTTAAAGCAGGTGATACAGTTACTGTCAGCTATAAGATAAAAGAAGGAAATAAAGAGAGAATCCAGGAATTCAGAGGCGTGGTTTTACAGATAAAAGGTGAAGGACATACTGCAACATTTACTGTTCGTAAAATGTCAGGAGCTTTTGGTGTAGAAAGAATTTTTCCTTTTGCATCTCCGTTTCTTGATGCAATTACAGTAAATAAAATGGGTCGTGTTCGTCGCGCAAGAATTTTCTACTTACGTGGACTTACAGGTAAAAAAGCCAGAATTAAAGAAAAAAGATTCTAAGAATTTACTTTACAAAATATTTGAGCTCCGGATTCTCCGGGGCTTTTTTTGTTTGTACTTGAGGGGACATGGTTTTTATGTGTCGTCCCTACGGGACTCAGGCGCTTATCCCGGGGTTTGTCTAACGGACTGAAGTTTTGTGTTATGATTCGAGCCTACGGCTCTTGGGTTGGAAGTTTGTGTAGTAGTAGCCTGATTTTCAGTCTTGGTTTAGTATTGGATTTGTTAAGTCTTTGGATTGTATTTTATGGCCAGTCCCTACAGGACTCAGGTGCTTACTTCGGGTTTTGTATAACGGACTAAAGTCCGGTTTTTTTATGTTACGAGCCTACGGCTCTTTAGTTGTGAGGTCTAGTGAAATATAGATCCGCTTATTAGTTTATACACTTATGGCTCCATCACGAAATCTGGCAATAATACAAGTCCCGTAGGGACGACCCATAAAAAAAGCTGCAAAATCCGACTAAGTTTAAAAAATAAAATATAAATTGCAAATAAAAACAATGGCGCACTCATATCATCAGGTATATCTGCAATGTGTATTTGCAGTAAAATACCGCGAAGCATTGCTGACGCGTGACATCAGACCAACAGTTTTGGGAGTCATAGGAAATCTAATTAACGAAACGGGTTGTAAAACTTTTATTGTAAACGGGGTGGAAGATCATATCCATTGTTTTGTCGGATTAAAGCCGGCGGTTTCCATCTCAGAACTTATGAAGGTTGTAAAGGGGAAATCGTCGAAGTATATAAATGATCATAAACTGACACGAAAAAAGTTTGAATGGCAGATTGGGTATGGTGTTTTTTCTTACAGTCAGTCAAGTTTTGATAATGTCTATAACTACGTTAAAAATCAGGAAACACATCATGCAAAAAAAGTTTTTCTGAAAGAATATCTTGAATTGTTGAAGGAATTTCAGGTGGAGTATGACAGTCAGTATATTTTTGAGGAGCTAATTTGATAGGTTATGTTTATGGCCCGTCCCTACGGGACTCAGGTGCTTACCTTGGGCTTTGCCTAACGGACTTTGTGTGATGATCCGAGCCTACGGCTCTTGGATTTAGTTAAGATTAGTTGGTACGTCTTAGGAACCATCACAAAATATGGCAACAATACAAGTCCCATGGGGACGTATTGTCTTTAACTACTGACAGAAGTCCGGAGTTGTTACCCCGCCGCGAATATGAGTCCCGTAGGGACGGGACATAACTAAACTTTTCGCAATATATTCGCAACTTTTCAGAGAAAGGACTAAGCTTCTTCCTCTGCACGAAAGCCTATTTCCTTAAGCTTGTCGATTACTACTTCTGCACTTAAATCATTTGACTTCACAGTAAGAGTTTTGTTCTGATCACCCAGATCAACGTCCCACTCTATAATTCCTTCGATTTTGTTTAATACCGGCGTTACTTTTGCCAGACAGCCGTTGCAGTTAATGCTTGTTTTGAATTTAATAATGTTTTCCATGATGCTAAAATTTAAATGTGAATTATTTTCTTTTGTTTTAATCTCAAACTATTTAGTACAACCGAAACAGAGCTGAAAGCCATTGCAGCAGCGGCAATTGCAGGATTTAGAAGAAATCCGTTAACGGCAAACAAAACTCCGGCAGCAATCGGTATTCCGATGAGGTTATAAATAAATGCCCAAAACAAATTCTGTTTTATCGTTCGCACTGTTTGCGAAGAAAGTTCCAGAATAACCGGAATTGCAACAAGATCAGATGTAATTATGGTGATGCCTGCAACATCAATTGCTACGTCGGAGCCTTTTCCCATTGCTATTGCAATATCAGCCTGTGCAAGTGCAGGAGAATCGTTTATTCCGTCACCTGCCATAGCAACGGTCTTACCTGATTGTTGTAATTCTTTTATGTATTCAGCTTTCCCGTCAGGTAAAAGTTCCGCTTTTACAGTTTCTATTCCGGCAATCTTTGCAATAGCATCTGCAGTTTTAATATTATCTCCTGTCAGCATAATTGTTTCTATGCCCTTTGCTTTTAACATTGAAACTGCATTTTTTGAAGAACTTTTTATTTTATCAGAAATCCCGGTTACTGCAAGTAATCTTTCTGAGTCAGCAAAGTAAACTACAGTGTTGGCTTTTGATCTAAGCTCTTCTGCTTTTTCTTCAAAATCCGGGTCAATACTTATCCCGTTTTCTCCAATAAGATGTTTATTTCCGGCAAAGTATTTCTTTGAGTTGTTTATAGCAATAATTCCTTTTCCGGTAATACTTTCAAAGTTTTCAACTGTCGTGGTATCCGTTTGTATGCTGCTAAGATAATTCATAATTGCTTCAGCCAGAGGATGTTCCGATTTGCTTTCCATTGCAGCAAGTATAGCCAGATGAGTGTCGTTGAAGTAATCCGGGTTTTTGATTATTTCTGTTACTTCCGGTTTGCCTTCTGTAAGAGTACCTGTTTTATCCAGAATAACAACATTTACTTTTTTTGCAATTTCGAGGCTTTCGGCATTTTTGATAAGAATATTATTCTCGGCAGCTTTTCCTATTCCCACCATAATAGCGGTAGGAGTGGCAAGACCTAAAGCACACGGACATGCTATAACCAGAACCGTAACAGACGTAAGCAGAGCATGTGAAAATGCATTTTCGCCGCCAAAAATCATCCATGCTGCAAAAGTCAAAACTGAAATTGCAAAAACCACGGGAACAAAAACAGAAGCGATTTTATCTGCAAGTTTCTGAACAGGCGCTTTGCTTCCCTGTGCTTCCTGAACCATTCTTATTATCTGTGAAAGAAATGTTGCTTCTCCTACTTTTCTTGCAACAAATACAAAGCTCCCTTTCTGATTTATTGTTCCTGCAAACACTTCAGACCCGACTGATTTTTCGACAGGAACGGGTTCTCCGTTTAGCATACTTTCATCAACATAAGAATTACCTTCAGTGATTTCTCCGTCCACAGCAATTTTATCTCCCGGCTTTACCAGTATAAAGTCATTTACCTGAACATCTTTAACCGAAATTATTTTTGTAGTTCCGTCAGAATTAAGAATTGTAACGCTGTCAGGTTGCAGTCCTATTAATTTTTTTATAGCTGTTGACGTACCGGCTTTTGCTTTCTCTTCCAGAAGTTTTCCAAGTAAAATAAATGTAATTATCGCTGTGGCGGCTTCGTAATAAACATGAGGCTCAAGTCCCTGCGAAATCCAGAACTCAGGAAACAGGGTGTTGAATAAACTGAACAGAAATGCTATTCCTGTGCTGGTTGCTACAAGTGTGTCCATGGTGGCAATTTTGTGTTTAAGCTGGTTGAAAGCTTTAACATAAAAACCTCTGCCGAAAATGAAAATCACAGGGATTGTAAGTGCCAGCGAAATCCATTTGCTGAAAGGTTCGTTCATGAAAAACATTCCGAAAATCATTACAGGAATTGTGAAGATTGCGGCCCCAAAAGTTTTGATTTCCATTTTGCGGTATTCATCACTTTTTATTTCTTCAATGCTCTTTGCCGTGTCGTCGTCATCCTTCTCAACAATCATGTCAAACCCTATTTGCTGAAGCTGGGTTTTCATCATTTCAGGAGTTACGATATCTGAATTATACTCAACCTGAACAGATGAGTTGGCAAAGTTCACTTCTGCTTTTACTATTCCGTCTTTTGCTCCCAGAACAGTTTCTACGCTCATGGAGCAGGATGAACATGACATTCCGGTTACGGGAAAAGTCTTTTTTATAATTTTTGTCATCGTTTTAACTTTTTAACAAAGTTAAGCTACGATAACAGAAACATTATTACACAATTTTGGAAATAAATTTTGAAATTTACAGATTGTCTAGAGAAGACCGCTGTTTTACGTCTCTTATCTTTTTAAATTCGCCGGCTGACATCCCGGTAACTTTTTTGAACTGGTTGCTCAAATGTGAGGCACTGCTATAACCTAGTCTGTCAGCTATCTCGTTGAGATTAAGTTCGTCATAAATTAATAATTCTTTTACTTTTTCGGTTTTCTGAAGGATGAAATAATTTTCAATAGTCGTTCCTTCAACAGAAGAAAAAAGATTACTAAGGTAATTGTAATCATAATTTAAATTTTCTTTTAAAAATTCGGATAGTTTAATTTTGAGAGGATTTTCACTGTAGTGAACTGCTTCAATTATAAGAGTTTTAATTTTATCAATTATTCGGCTTGCTTTATCGTCCAGTAATTCAAAACCAAGTTTTTCAATTTTGATACGGAAATTATCAATAGTTTCGGATTCAGGAGTATTATCCCCAAGATCAACAAGCCCTAATTCAACAGATAAGGGCTCTAATCCTGATTCGGCAAGACTGTTTTTTATCACAAGCTTGCATCTGTCGCAGACCATATTCTTTATGTAAAGCTTCATCTTTGAATTATTCTGTGATTAAAACCAAAAATTAAGGCCAATGTTGAGAAAAATTTCATGTTTTCTTATTTCTGTTCCGGGAAAATGAGTTTCTCAGTTTCAAATCCTTTGCTTTTGCAGAAATCCACAAGATTTTTCAGTTCAGTTTTATCAGGCACAGGTTTGCGTGACAATATCCATAAATAGTTCATTGTTCCGCTTGTAACTACTGCTGTTTGATAGTCCTTGTCAAGGTAAATAATTCTGTATTTCGCGTAGAAAAACCAGAAAAAACTGACGCGCAGTTCGCCGGCATTATCATCTGTTTTTTTTACGTAAGCTTTGCCATAAGCTTCGCTTGTTGTTCCATCCTGTTTTACTCCCGCGTTGGTTACTTTTATTTTCCCGTCATCGCGCATTGTGTATGTTGCAGTGACATAATTCAGCCCTCGTTCAAAACTATGATCAAGTCTGGCAATTTCGTACCATTTGCCAAGGAACTTTTCAGAATCGAAATTCTTAATTGAAGCAATGTTTTTTGTAGATGGATTGCAGCTCATAATTATCGGGATTATCAGTAAGTAAATAAATTTTTTCATGTCCGTAGTATTGGTGTTTTTCAAAGTGATATTTGTAAAGGTAACAAAAAATAGTTTATTAAGTTGAATACAAGTCTTTTTTTTACCCAAAAGATTTGCCCGTTCACCATTTTTATTTACTGTCTCACCATTATTATTAATTGTAAGTAGTTTAACCGGATAAATTTGGCATTGAGAGAATCTTACAAATTCGGGAAGTTACCACAATTGGATTTTAAGAATAAAATTAAACTTTATTAAAAATGAGAAGAACTTTATTGATTTTTATGGTATGCTTGTTCAGCACAGCAATTCTTTTTGCCCAGCCTACAGGTGAAATTCAGAAATTATTGGCCGAAGGAAATGCCGGAGGCGATTATTTTGGTTATTCGGTTGACATGGATGGAGATTATGCTATTGTCGGAGCCTATCAGGATGACATTACTGCATCTAATACCGGCAGCGCATATATTTATCATTTTAACGGGTCAGGCTGGGATCAGGTTGGAAAACTTACTGCTTCGGATGCCGCAGCAGACGATTGGTTCGGCTATTCTGTTTCAATTTCGGGAGATGTTGCAGTGGTTGGCGCTAATCAGGATGATGATATGGGAGCAAATTCCGGTTCTGTTTATGTATTTAACAATAATTCGGGAATCTGGTCACAGGTCGCAAAACTTACGGCATCTAACGGACAGGCTAATGATAATTTGGGTTGCTCGGTTGCAATAGAAGGAGACTATATAATTGCCGGGGCAAAAAATGATGATAATCTGGGACAGAATTCAGGCTCTGCATTTGTCTATCATTATTCTGCCGGAGTATGGGTTCAGGAAGCAATACTTATTGCATCGGACGGAACACTTTATGATTATTTGGGAACAAGTGTTGATATTTCAGGTAACTATGCAATTGTAGGAACATATTTAAAAGATGGAATCGGTGCTGATTCCGGTGCCGCTTACCTTTATCAGAATAATTCCGGTGTCTGGTCTCAGGTTCAAAAACTGGTGCCTGCAGATCTTGCAGCAGGTGATCAGTTTGGAATAAGTGTAAGCATATCAGGTGATTACGCTATAGTCGGGGAGAATTATGATGCAGATTTTGGCAATCGTTCAGGCTCTGCATATATTTATTATAATAATGCAGGATCGTGGGAAGAAAATTTAAAAATAAATGCTCCGGATGCAAACGAGTATGACGAATTCGGAGTGTCTGTTTCAATTAAAGGCGATAATTTGATTGTTGGAGCATCAAGGGAAAATAATACTGGTGTTGCCTGCGGATCATCTTATATTTTTCATAATAATGCCGGTACCTGGTCTTATGAGCAGAAAATTACCCCGGTTGGAGGTGTTTCAAACCTTTATTTTGCAAGTGCCGTTGCGATTTCAGGTGAAAACTGTATTTCAGGTGCTTACGCAAACCAGACTTACGGAAGTTATACCGGTATTTCTTATTTTTACAACAGGAGCGAAGGAGGTTTGAACAACTGGGGCGAAACCGGAAGGGTATTGCCAAACGATGGCTCACATGATAATCTTTTGGGTTCAGCAGTTTCTGTTTCCGGTGATTATGCTTTTGTAGGGGCTAAATCTGATGATGATAACGGTGCTTCTACCGGTTCTGTTTTTGTTTATCACAACACGGGGACAGAATGGGAACAAATTCACAGGTTTTTGGCATCCGATGCTAACGCGGGCGATAACTTCGGAGTATCTGTTTCTGTTTCCGGCGACTATGCAATTGTTGGTGCAAGCGGAGATGATGATAAAGGTTCTGGTTCAGGATCAGCATACATTTTCAAAAATACTTCAGGAGTATGGGCTCAATATGCAAAATTAACTGCCGGTGACGGAGCTGCTGACGATAACTTCGGATTTTCTGTTTCTATTGACGGCGATTATGCAATAATAGGAGCATATGGAGATGATGATGTTGCTTTAAATTCCGGTTCGGTCTATGTATTTAAAAATAATGCAGGTGTTTGGTCTCAATATTCAAAACATACAGGATCGACACAGGCTGCATCTGATTATTTCGGATATTCTGTTGCTGTATCCGGCGACTATTTTGTAGCAGGTGCTTATAATGATGACAATTTTGGTTCAAATTCCGGTTCTGCATTTATTTTTAAAAATACTGCCGGAGTCTGGGCTCAGGATGCTTTTATAACAGCTTCGGACGCTGCTGCAAGCGATTACTTTGGTAAAAGCACAGCCGTTTCAGGAAATTATGTTGTAATTGGTGCGGCAGGAAATGATGATAACGGAAGTTCGTCAGGCTCCGCTTATGTGTTTTGGAATAATGCAGGTGTCTGGTCACAGCTTTCAAAACTAAATGCTTCAGATGCAGCAGCAGGAGATTATTTTGGCTCTTCAGTAAGTGTTTCAGGGTCCAATGTTTTTATCGGTGCTCATCTTGACGATAATTTGGATTACAGCGTTGGCGCCGCATATTTGTATAGCATTAATGCAGGTGTTGTAAGTCAGACAAATAAGTTTATCCCGTCGGACAAACTAACTTACGGAGCTTTTGCTCAGGCTGTTTGCATTGACGGAAACATTGCAATAGCAGGTGCTCCTGGTAATTCTACTAACGGAATAAATTCAGGTGCTGCTTTTGTTTTTGGCATGATACCTCCGCAAATAACACAGAACCCGGTTGATTTGTCTGCTGCCTGCATTGGCGTTAATGAGCAGTTTTTTGTCTCAGGAAACGGGATTGTTGATTACCAATGGCAAATAAGTACTGACGGTGGCGGAAACTGGTCAGATATTACAGAGGCTGCACCATACAGCGGTTCACAGACTGCAGGCCTGAGTGTTACAATTTCTTCGGGTTTAAATAACAATCTCTATCGTTGTGTTTGTTCCAATACTTTGGGTGATGTTACAAGCGAATCGGCAGAAATAATTATCGAAACGGAATCTCCGGTAATAAGTTCAACTTATAACGATCAAACGGTTAATGCCAATTCATCATGTCAGGCCTTGCTGCCTGATTATACAGGTTCTCTGACCGCTACCGATAACTGTGATTTAAGCCTGAGTATTACCCAATCACCTGTTTCCGGAACAACAATTTCCGGGGCAACAAATCCGGTTACTTTAACTGCAACTGACGATGCCGGTAATTATTCCCAGGTAAGTTTTAACGTTGCTGTTGTTGATAATACAAATCCCGTAATCACATCTGTTCACAATGAACAAACATTGAGCGGGAATGCATCTTGTCAGGCAAATCTTCCAAGCTATGTATCATCTTTAATTGCAACAGACAATTGTGATACCGGATTAACTGTTACCCAATCTCCTGTTGCCGGAACAATTGTTTCAGGATCATCAAATACTGTTACGTTAACAGCAACTGACGACAATGGTAATTTTGTCCAGGTATCTTTTAATGTGCTGGTAGAAGATGACACAAATCCAACTATTACTTCGACACACAATGATCAGATAATTTCTGCAAATGCTTTATGTCAGGCACTTTTACCTGATTATACATCAACTCTTACAGCTACAGATTATTGTGATGCCGATTTAACGGTTACACAAAATCCTGTTCCGGGAACTACCGTTTCAGGAGATATCAACACTATAACTTTAAGAGTAACCGATGATGCCGGAAATTATTCTGAAGTTTCATTTAACCTTGCTGTAGTGGATAATTCAAACCCTGTTATTACTTCGGTTCACAGTGACCAGACTCTTAATGCAGATGCTTCGTGCCAGACAATATTACCTGATTATACAAGCAGTTTAACGGCCAGTGATAACTGTGATGCTACTCTTACAGTAACCCAGACCCCGGTTTCAGGAAGTATGATTTCAGGATCAATAAATACTGTTACACTCAGGGCTACTGATGATAATTCAAATTATGCAGAAGTGTCGTTTAATGTTTCTGTCAGTGATATTACAAATCCGGTAATAACATCTGTTCATCCGAATCAAACAGTAATTGCAGATCAGGATTGCCTTTCAGTTATGCCTGACTATACAGGCAGTGTTGTTGCCACTGATAATTGCGATTCAGATCTGACAATCACACAAACTCCGGCAGGCGGAACTATAATTTCAAGCGTCAATAATCTGGTAGTGTTAAGAGCAGCCGACGATGCCGGAAACTATGCCCAGGTAAGTTTTTATGTTGCAATTGTTGATAATACAGCTCCGGTTATTACCTCAGTGCATAACGATCAGGTATTAAGCGATGAATCAAACTGTGAAGCAAGTCTTCCTGATTATACTGTTGATGTTGTTGCAAGTGATAACTGCGAGCCGTTTCTTGTTATATCTCAGTTCCCGGTTGCAGGTACAATGATATCGGGCTCCAACAATACTGTAACTTTAAGTGTTGCCGATAATGTCGGGAATACATCACAGGTTAATTTTAATGTTGCAGTTCAGGATAATTCAAATCCTGTAATAACTTCAGTTCATAATGATCAGACTCTGGAAGCGGTTGCTGATTGTGAAGCCGCTTTACCCGACTATACTTCTTATGTTATTGCAAGTGATAACTGTGATTCTGACCTGGTAATTACACAGTCTCCGATTGCAGGAACTTTGGTTTCGGGAGCATCTAATAATGTTACATTAACTGTGGCAGACGGAACCGGAAATTTTGCTCAGGTATCGTTTAACGTTGTTGTTACGGATAACTCAGGTCCCCAGATTACTTCTGTTCATAACGATCAGACTCTGGAAGTAAATACAGATTGCGAAGCATTCCTGCCTGATTTTACCGGCTCAATAACAGCAACAGACAATTGCAGTACAAATATTTCTTATTCTCAGTCTCCGGTTGCAGGAACTCAGATTTCAGGAGCTGTAAATGTTGTAACTCTGACAGCAGAAGACGAGGGTGGTAATGTCTCTCAGCTTATGTTTAATGTTGAAGTTGTGGATATTATCAATCCTACAATTGTATGTGCCGAGAATCAGGTAATAAATCTGGCTGAAGGACAGAATGTTTATACTGTTTCAGGAAATGAATTTAATCCTGTCTCAACTGAAGACAACTGTGGTGTGGCAAGCGTAGAAAATGATTTTAACAATTCTAACACTTTAGCCGGAGCAGAGTTGCCAGTAGGCACAACCACTATTGTCTGGACAGTTACCGACAATGTCGGAAATACAGAAACCTGCTCAACCGATTTTACTGTAAATATTTTTGTAGGAAATACAGATTTGACAGAAGCAGAGATATTAATCTATCCGAACCCTACAGGTGGAATATTGACAGTCGAAAATGCGGAAAATTATAAAATGGAATTGACAGACATGAGTGGCCGCATAATTACAGGCTATGATAAAATATCTGATGTTAACATAAAACTGGACCTTACCGGGTTACCGGGTGGAATATACATGCTGAAATTGTCAAACGACAGCAGGTCTGTAGTTGAAAGAATAGTAGTAGAATAAAAATAAATAAAAACTCAATAATGATGAAAAAGAAAAGTGAAATTTCGGAACAATTGCCGGGTTGTTATCGCTCTGATGCAATTCTGCAAATAGAGAAAAGTATTGACATTATAAGAAAGAAAATTCTGATAGCCGGCGGAGTTTTAGCTTTGAGCCTTTTAAGTTTAGGCTTAAGTGCACAGACTTTTGGCAATCAAAAAATACTTACATATTCAGGGATTGCCAATCTGGATGTGGGTCAGCTTTCGTCGCCTGTATTTTTAGATATTGACAATGATGAAGATGACGATCTTATAGTTGGAGAGAAGAATGGAAATGTAAAGATTTTTACAAATGACGGGAATAATAATTTTAGTTTTAGCGGGAATTTAAAAGCTGACGGGGTCAACATCAAGGTATTGGACTTTGCAGCTCCTGCTTTTGCAGATATAGACGGAGATGGTGACCAGGATTTGTTTCTGGGTTCATCTGGCGGTAACATCAATTATTATTATAACGATGGTAACGGTAATTTCTCATCACAGGGGCTTTTGCAGGCCGACGGAACTAATCTGGATGTAGGAAACTGGAGTAATCCTGTATTTATGGATATGGACAATGACAGCGATTTGGATTTATATGTGGGTTGTCATGAAGGTGTTGTTCTGATTTATTCAAACAGCGGCTCAGGAAGTTTTAGCTTTGTTGATACTCTAAGAAGTGCCGGGCTGGTTATTGACGGAGGACTAAGAGTTGCACCATCTTTTGCCGACCTGGATTCAGATAATGATCTGGATTTATATCTTGGAAACTATGATGGTGTAATACAGATTTATATGAATGACGGAGCGGGGAATTATAGTTTGTCTGGAAATATGCAGGTAGGCCCTTCCAATATTCAGGTTGATAATAATGCCGTTCCTGAGTTTGCAGATATTGACGGAGACGGGGATTTGGATTTATATGTAGGAAGTATGTCGGGCGAACTGACTTATTATCAGAATACAGGTTCAGGTACTTTTGCCTATATCGGTAAATTGCAGTCAGAAGGTGGAGAAGTTTTCGGCAGATATATTTCGCCTGTTTTTGAAGATATTGACGGAGATGGAGATTCTGACCTGATAATAGGTGATTTTGACGGGAGTGTTAAACTGTTCATTAATAATGGCAGCGGTAAATTTTATTATGATGATTATTTACAGGCAGGTGGAACAAATATAAATGTAGGCTTGTATGCGGCTCCTGCATTCGCAGATATTGACGGCGACGGTGACAGAGATCTTTATATTGGAGGTGTTGATGGGAAAGTAAAAGTTTATATCAACAACGGGAGCGGAGCTTATGCCTATGCAGGTTTTTTGCAGGCAGACGGAACCGATATTTTTGTTACAAATTTCTCTACCCCGTGCTTTGTCGATATTGACGGAGACAATGATATGGATCTGGCTATAGGAAACAATCCCGGGAATATTGCACTTTATACAAATATAAACGGCTTGTTTACTTTTGCAGGAAACATTCAGGCCGGAGGAGTTGATATTGATGCCGGGGCTTATGTTAATCCACGTTTTGCCGATCTGGATAATGATTCGGACATGGATTTGTATATCGGAGAATATATGGGGGTAGTTAAACAGTATTTAAATGATGGAAACGGTGTGTTTACAGCTTCTGCCGATGTTCAGGCATTTGCGGCAACAATAGATGTTGGCAGTAGGGCAATGCCATATTTTGCAAATATTAACGGCGTTTGCGGAACAGACCTGTATATTGGGGAACAAAACGGGATTATTTACTACTATATAAACGATGTTACAGCTCCGGTAATAACATCTGTTATGGAAGACCAGGTAATTGATGCCGGAGATGATTGTGAGGCTGCATTGCCGGATTATACTGCCGGAGTCACAGCAACCGATAATTGTAGTACAAACTTTACTGTAACACAAACTCCTGTTGCCGGGGTAAAAGTTTCAGGGTCTTATAATGAGGTTACATTAACACTCAGAGATGACGCCGATAATCAGGACCAGATTGTATTTTATGTTTCGGTTCATGATCATACAAGCCCTGTAATAACATCATTGTACGAAGATCAGATAATTGTTGAAGAAGGAAACTGTCAGGCACAGTTACCGGATTACAGGGATGAGGTTACATTTAACGATAACTGCGGAGGAGATTATTATATAACACAGACTCCTTCCCACGGAACAGTAATTTCCGGCAATGAAAATATTGTAACACTTAAGGTTTTCGATGCTGCAAATAATTTTTCCGAAGTTTCGTTCAATGTTGCTGTAGGAGATGATACAAATCCGGAGATAACCTCTGTGCATTCTGATAAAACATTGGAAGCAGAGGAGGATTGTCAGGCAGTTTTACCTGATTATACAGATGAACTTATAGCTACGGATAATTGTGATTCAAATCCTGTTTATTCACAACTACCTCCTGCCGGGACTGCTGTTTCAGGTTCTGTTAATACAGTATCTTTGATTGTAACTGACAGTTACGGAAACGAGGCTAGTGTGGAATTTAACGTTGCAGTTGAAGATCATTCAAATCCTGCTATAACTTCGGATCATAATGATCAGGTTCTGGAAGCAGTTGCAAATTGTGAAGCTGAGTTGCCGGATTACACTGCAGATGTTGTTGCTACAGATAATTGTTTATCAGGTCTGGTAATCTCACAATCTCCGCTTGCCGGCACAATTATATCCGGAAATTCTAATAACGTTACACTTACAGCTACTGATGGGGCGGGAAATTTTGATCAGATTGAATTTAATGTCGCTGTTGAGGATCATACAAATCCAACAATTGCCTGTGTCGAAAATCAGGTAATAAATCTTGCCGAAGGACAAAATTTTTATACTGTTTCAGGAATGGAATTTAATCCTGTTTCAATTGAAGATAATTGTGGGGTGGCAACTGTCGAGAATGATTTTAATAATTCAGAGTCGCTAGGATCTGCTGAATTACCGGTGGGAATTACAACAATAGTATGGACGGTTACAGACAATAACGGCAATACTGAAACATGTAGTTTTGAAGTTAGTGTTAATGTGTTTGTGATGTCAGAACTACAGAGTTTAGCTGAGATAAGCATTTACCCGAATCCGGCCATGGATTATCTGGTTATTGAAAATGCTGCAGACACAAATATTCAGATAACAGATGTTTTCGGAAGAGTTGTTGCAGAACTATACTCTGATCAGCAATCTGTTGTTGATGTGGATTTATCAGGACTTGCACCGGGAGCCTATTTGGTTAAACTCGACAAATCAGGAAATCAAACAAATTTAAGATTCATAAAAAATTAGCTTTTTCCTAATTTTCATTAAAAGGTGCTGTTCGCGAGGGTGGCACCTTTTTTATTGAAAGTTGTTTTCACAACAATGTAAATAGCATAAAAATAAGTATGAGATTTTGTTTTTATAATTTCTGAAAAAACAAAATTTTTTTATATTACCTTTTTGTTTTAATTTTGAAAAGTATCTAAAAAAAATAAGATGAGAGACTGTATTAAAGGATTCTTATTGTTTGCAGCAGTTTTAACTTTCGGTTTTTCACCTAAGGTCAATGCATGTACAGGTAGCATTCTAACCGGAAACATCAATCCTGACGAATCATGGCAATTAATTGAGAATGTAGAAGCCGGTTCACGTTTTACATTTACCATGGGAGAAAATGAAGTTATTATTTTTTCGTTTTGTCGGGGAGGGGCTTCATATTTAAACAATCCGGTGGTTGAAATTGGAAATGCGGATGGTACAGACACATATGCATCAAATGATGATCACTGTGGTTACGGATCAGAACTTATATGGGTGTGCCCGGCCACAGACACATATTCTGTTAGTTTTTACCAGTTTGGCTGTATTGCAGATTCCATTGCATTAGGAACGGTTTCTTATAAGTTTTTAATAACACCAACTGAACAGGATTGTTTGGGAGCAATTCAATTATGTACGGAGTATTATGAAGATACTGTTTCTCATAGCGGTTCAGGAAATTATTATGATATCTTTAATTTTAATGAACAGGATAGCATGGCTGTAGCAACTAATAATTGTCCTAATTGTTTGGTTACCGGAGAAAGAAATTGTCAATGGTTTACTTTTTCTGTTCAACAAGGGGGATATCTCAGATTTACTATTGATCCGTTTTCAGACAATGATGATTATGACTGGGCCTTGTACAGTCTTAACAATGGAGTTACATGCGAAGATTTAGTTTATCCTTATGAAAATCCTCCGGTTAGTTGTAATTATTCATATATGCAAAACGGGACCGGTAATACCGGAATAGATTCGGGGCCTGAAACTTGTCAGGGGCCTGTGGCAGATATGGGCTTTAATTCAGACTTGTATGTAGCTACGGGGGAGAAATATGCACTTGTAATATCAAACTTTTCCAGTTCGCAAAACGGGTTTTCGCTGGATTTTAGCGAAAGTACAGCAGATATAACAGATACTGTCCCACCTGCTTTAGAAGATATAATTTACCCCTTACAGTGTGGCTCCACATCAATTTCATTACAGTTTAGCGAGTTAATTCTTTGCAGCAGTGTTCAAACAACAGATTTTGTTTTAACCGGTCCGGGAGGCGTTTATGAAATATCTCAGGTTTATAGCCTGATGAGTATGACTGTATCTGCAAATACGTATTCGGGTACATGGTATGATGATGTATGGACCTTACAGTTTAATGATATTCCTCTGCCAACCGGAGATTATGTTTTAACTTTGAATGAAAACAGTGTTTCGGATAAATGTGGAAATACAAACGAAACTGCAGAGATAAGTTTTTCGGTTGATTGTGTAGATTCTTTTATTTTGACAATAAATATAAACGGGGAAGGAAGTGTTAATGTTAATGGGATTGAATATTCAGAACCAATTACTGTTATTGAAGGTACAGAGCTTTCTTTAGAAGCAATTGCTCAGGACGGATGGCAATTTGAATCCTGGACGGGAGATTTAACAGGCAGCCTGAGTTCTGAAAATCTGGTAATTGGTGCAGATAAAACTATAACAGCAAACTTTGGTGAAATGCCGCCTGAAATATATAATTTAACAGTATTTTATTCAGGATCCGGAGTTGTAAATGTTAACGGTGAATTATATTCATCTGTGATGTCTTTTGAAGAGGGAACTATTGTTGAAATGTTTGCAATACCTGATGCCGGTTGGGAATTTGATCATTGGGAGACTGATTTGTCAGGCAATATAAATCCTGAACAGCTACTGATAGATACGTACAAAGTTGTAACTGCAGTTTTTACAGAGATTCCGGTTCCAGAATACATTCTTAGCATAGATATTATTGGAGAGGGAGTCGTAAACGTAGATGGTGTTGATTATACAGAACAGTTATTAATACAGGAGGGAACAGAAAAAAGTCTCACAGCCATACCTGCTGAAAATTGGATGTTTTCGACATGGTCTGGAGATCTTTCAGGAAATACAAATCCTGAAACAATCTTAATTGATGCAAATAAAAATGTGATAGTTACATTTTTGAATATATCATATATTCAGTACCCGGAAGAAAATGCAACTATTACGGTTTCGCCAAATCCATTTGCAAATAAGCTTGAGATAAAATCATACGGAGACTGTGCATTGAAGCAATATCAGGTAATTAATTCTGCCGGACAAATAGTTTTAACAGGAAGTTTATACGAAGAAACTTCAATAAATACAGAATGCCTGACTCAAGGGATCTATTTTCTTAAAATCCTGAATGACAGTTTTTTAAATACATTTAAAATTGTGAAAGAATAAACTTTTAATAATATTTTATCCGATTTCACTGATTTTTCTAAGTAGTTTTTTATCAACAATAGTAATGTTTTTGCCGGTAACATTTATTATGCCTTCTTTTCTTAATTCAGTAAGCAGCCGTACAGCATTTTCTTCCGAAATAGCGGAAAGTTCCCCAAGTTCTTTTCTTGATAAAAGCATATTGAATGAGTCGGATTTGTATAGCTCAGATAGGTAAAGCAAGCTGTCAGCAATGCGTCCCCTTATGTTTTTCTGATTAAGAGTAATTATTTTGCCTAATATCGATTTTACAGACTTCCCGAAAGCTTTATTAAGTTTTAACAGAAAATCGTGATTGCCGGCATAAAGTTTTTTCATGGTATCAATATCAACCATACAAATACGGGAACTCTCTATCGCTTTTACAGAATAACTATAGTCGGGAGTTTCAAAAAATGACAATAGTCCGATATAACTGTCAGGTGTAATTATGTACAGAGTAATATTCCTGTTGTTTAACCCTTCGATAAATAATTTGGCAGAACCTTCTACAAGATAAATAGCGTGGGTAACACTGCTTCCTTGTTTGCAGATGTATTCGTTACGGTCATAATACACATGTATAGGCTTTATTATTGAAAAGTCCTCTCCGCTTTCTTTTAAAGCATTATATATGTCACACTTAAGCGTACAATCGTTGCAGTTATTATTTTTTGTAAATTTCATCTGTAGGTAAATTATTCTGTAAAGCTAATAAAAGTTGTTTTAAAACAATGTTGTAATACAGCTAAATTTTATTTTTAATTTTAAATATAAAATTATATCTTTGGAACTAGCTGAGAATAGAGTGCTGTTATTTATGATTATTTCCCGGAATAAGCCGGATAATTTTAGCTGAACATACAGTTTGGTTAAAATAATTGTTCATATGATGTTTATGTCATTTGAATTAAATTATTTTATACTTAGTGTTTCGGGCAATTGTATAGATCGTAATTTTAGCATTAATAAAAATGTGCGCGTTGATAATAATAAATAGTGACCAAACAAACTAACCATGCGCAAAGTGCCGGATGCGGGAGTAGCCGGTACTTTTTTTTACTCATAAAGCTGATAAAGGATCAAGCAAAATTTCTGGGGGAAAGTTTTGTGCGTTAAATAAAAAAAACATAGCGAAGGATATTCAGAAAAGCGACGCGGGCAGGCCATGGGAAAACGGCGGGCCCGCTCCGGAGGTGAAAATCAAAACAACTAGAATTGAGGCAAGCTGACATTATTATGTCATTCTCTAAAACAAAGTTTAAAAGGAATGAGTGATGGAACTTTGTTTTAGGCCCGGTTGCCTTACAATTCTGTTGTTTTGATTGAGGCGGGATGAAGCTTTGTTTTCCCTAGCATTTTTGTTTCTTTTGTGGCAATGACAAAAGAAAAAGATAATAATATTTTCTTATTTTTTCTAAATGCAAATATTCTTATACTATGTTTTTTGTAATCCCCCAGAAATTTTGCTTGACCCCTGATAAAGGATTTACGTAAAATAAAAAAACTCAATTTCGGCAAAATTGGAAATTGAGTTTTTATTAAAGATAAAAGAATTTTATTTTTTCATTTGTCCTACAGGAAGTATAATTTTCCCGTAAACCTCGTTTAAAATCAGAGCAATGGATGTGTAGATTGCTGAAAATCCGCAACCAAGGCCAATCCATCCTGCAATAATATGAACAATATGACTGTCAGTGAAATAAGCAATAGCCAAAGCATAGAAAAGCATTATCAGCAAGCCGAATACAACCTGCAGAGCTCTTGAGATTTTGAATGTTCCGATAAACATTCCTGTAGAAAAAATTCCCCATAACAATAAAAACCAGGCCATTTCAGCATGATCAGGTGCTTTTGCCTGTTGAGCTCCTGCAAATAACGAAGGAAATATCCAGATTCCAACCAGAGCAATCCAGAATGAACCATAAGCTGTAAAAGCTACAGTCCCGAAAGTGTTGTTCTTTTTGTACTCCATAATTCCTGCAATGATTTGAGCAATACCTCCCACAAAAATTCCCATGGCAATAATAACGCTTGTTTTAGTGGTGATTTCTGCATTTGACAGGTTTAACAAAACGGTCGTCAATCCGAATCCTAATAATCCCAAAGGTGCAGGATTAGATGTAGTGTCAATAATTTTAATGTTTGAATTCTCTTGCATAAAGATTTGTTTTTAGTTTTGGCTGTAAAAATAATTTTAATTTTGAATATACAATCAATAACTAAATAATCTTTAAAGAAATAGTGTTATCTATTTGGAAATAATATAAAATTCTGTTCTCCTGTTTTTTGCTCTGCCGGCTTCGGTTTCATTTGATGCTACCGGCATTTCCGGTCCGAACCCCTGATATCTGAGGCGGCTGCTGTCAACACCTTTATGGATTAAATAATCATAAACAGCTTTGGCTCTGTTGTTTGATAGGGTCATGTTTGTCTGAAGACTGCCTACATTGTCAGTATGTCCTCTTATTTCGATTACAATATCCGGATTATCATTCAGAAAACCGACAAATCCGTCAAGTACTGCAAGGCTTTTTCTATCTATTTCATAAGAAGCAGTTGCGTAATTTATGTCATGTAATTCAACTGTTTTGCCATTTTCAATTGGTTTAACCTCAAAATCAATTGTAACAGGTTGAACAAATGTTTCTTCGGTTGGCTCAATCAATGCTGATGTAAAACTATAATCTTCTTTTTTTACAACCATCAGGTAATCATCATTTTTCTCTTTTTCTACAGTTACCGCTACAGCATAATTCCCGGTTTCAGAGTCAACAACTCCTTGTGAAACTTCTTCGGTACGCACATTTCTGACCTCAAGAGTAGCTTCTGTTATTGCCAGTCCGGAGTCATCAATTAACTGGCCTTTTACCAGGAAAACTTTTTCCGGCCTTGCTTCGGCATATAAATCAAAAGAATATATATCCCAGCCGCCACGTCCGTCAAGTTTATTACTTGCGAAATAAGCTTTTGTGCCCTGAGTATTCACAACAAAGCCCAAATCATTACTTTTTGTATTGATAGGATAACCTATGTTTATCGGGGTTGTCCATTCTTTATCTCTGTATTTTGTAAAATAAATGTCAAAACCACCGACTCCTTTATGTCCGTCAGAAGAAAAATACAAAGTCTGACTGTCAGAGTGGATAAACGGAGACTTTTCGTTTCCGGCAGTATTAATTGTGGGGCCCATGTTTTTTGCCTTTTCCCATGTCCCGTCTTCATTTCGTGTTGTGTACCATATGTCACAGGTAGGATAATCATCATCAAATCCGATATTGTCAGATCTGATGCTGGCAAAATACAATGTTTTACCATCGGCAGAAATTGATGGCTGACTTTCCCATGTATTAAGTCCGTTTATGTTGGGGCCCATATTTATCAGCTCTGACCATCCGTTGTTTTTTCTTACAGAGTAAAAAATATCACAATTGTCATAGTCACGACTCACAAATTCACAAATGGTAATATAAAGTATGCTGTTGTCAATGGTGATTGATGAGGCTCCCTGATTTTTACCGGCATTAAAAGGGTAGGGAAGAGGATCTCCGCTTGAGAATTTTGTCCCGCTGCCATCAAGAGCCCTGGCCACTGTAAATTCTTCTGTAAACTTCTCGCTGTATATGGAGCTTACATCTTTTTTCATATATGCATGTGTAAAAAAAGCTAAACTTCCGTCAGGGGAAATCAGAGGAAGATAATCGTCGTTTACCGTGGAAACTCCTTCTACTATTATAGGTTTGAAAGGTACCGGATTAAAAACCAATTCCAGATAATCATCAATATATTCGAGAGTATTTTTTGCATCTGCATAGTTTTTATCCGAACCAGATGTGTTTGTTATAAATGTATTCAGATATTTCTTTGCCTTTTCGTATTCTTCTCTGTCAAAGAATATTTTTCCAAGGCTGTAGTTTACAGAATAATTACTGTATGAAGGGCATGTTCCGACTATCTTTTCGAGACACCTTACGTAGTTTACATAACTGCTGTTTTGTGATTTAGGGTTTGTCGCATTTTTGTAACGTGAATAATTAATTTCTGCCATAGCTGCCCATGCCTCTGTAAAGTCCGGCTCTTCATCAACTACTTTTGCAAAAATCATTTCGGCATCATCTGTTTTTCCGGCCATTAACAGTTCAACACCTTTGTTAAAACTTTTTTCCAGTTTCTTATCGTCAATTTCGTTACAATATGATTCTTCAAATTGAGAAAATACGTTGCAGGAAAGCAAAATAAAAAAACTGATCAATATGTTTGTTTTGTTCAGCATAGTTCAAATTCAGGACAAATATATTCTAAAATATTTTAACCTTTATTACAACGTAAAATATTTTATTAAATTATTTGACAGACAATAAACATGCCTGATTAAAATCAGTTATATATAAAATATTGTAATTGTTTAGACACTGTTTATTACCACACGGCATTTTATAATTGTATTATTAAGCCGGTAATTCCAATACGGTGTCAGATTGGCATAAAGAGGCTTCGGGATAGTTTTTAAGCAAATGAGCTATGTTGGCATATCTTGAGGATTGATTTGAATAACATGTTTGAACCGTTATGAAATATTTGTTGAAAGTGATGTTTTATTTTTTAAAATAGTTGAATTATTTGTGCATATTTGTGGCGTGAAAAAGCAGAGGAGAAACATATTTAATTCCTTTAATATTTATTACCGGTACTATAAATCTACCGGGCTTTATTCTTTTGTTTTAAGCAATATGATAAAGGTGCTGGTAATTATCGGAATCATTGTTATTGCTGCCCTTATATTGAATACCTTTATTATAAAAATAAGTGACATTCCTCAATTTCTTATTAAGAACTTTCCTATGCCTGTAGTGCTTTCATTTTTCTTTCTTTCAGAAAGCTTTATGGGTATGATTCCACCCGATATTTTTATATTATGGGTTAGCGACATGCCCGATTTTTACTTAATGGTAGGAGTTTTGGGGGTACTTTCCTATATTGGGGGTTTTAATGCTTATTTTATTGGTTATCTGATAAGAAAAATTCCCAGAATCAAGTTGAGGGTTGAAAAGTTATATGCGAATCATATTGACAAGATTAAAAGATGGGGAGGCATTTTTATTGTTATAGCAGCGCTGTTTCCGTTGCCTTATGCAATTGTTTGCTCTTTGGCAGGAGTAATGAAATATCCTGCTGTCAGGTTAACTTATCTGGGTATTTTCAGGATAGCCCGTTTTTATCTTTATGCTTTGTTAATTATTCAGGCTGTGTAAAAAAGAGAGGTAATTGCAAATGCTGAAAAAATGACAGAGGCAATTCCGTTTAAAGTTCCGAAAGCAAGATTTATTCTGGAGATATCATCTTTTTTTATTATGATATGTTGGTAAGCAAGTAACCCGATGAAAATTGCGCTACCTGTCCACATAATAAATCCGGAGTTCATTATTAAATTATATGTTATAAGGAGTCCTGTGCATACAAAGTGAATTAATGCCGAAATAACAAGTGCTTTTACTCTCCCGTATTTTGCAGGAATTGAGAACAGTTTGTTTGTTCTGTCAAACTCTTCGTCCTGAAGGGAATATAAAATATCAAATCCTGCACTCCAGAACAATACTACGGCAGATAATACCATAACTCCTCTGCTTAGGGTTTCCGTAACCGCAATATATGCTCCGGACGGAGCAATCGCCAGTCCGAATCCCAGAATTATATGAGACAGAAATGTAAATCTTTTGGTGTAACTGTACATAAGAATAACCAGCAATGCCACAGGGGATAATATGAAAGCTGTCTGATTTATGAAAAATGTAGTCCACATAAATAAAAGAGCATTAACTATCGTGAAAATTAAAGCTCCTGTGGCACTTATTTTTCGTGTAGGAATTTCTCTGTTTGCGGTTCTTGGGTTTTTCCTGTCAATATATCTGTCAGTATACCGGTTAAATGCCATGGCTGAGTTTCGGGCGAAAATCATGCACAAAACCACAAGTAAAAGTTTTGCCCAATTGAATGTGCCGGGGCTATCAGTAATAGCCATGAAAAATCCCAGCAGGGCAAACGGCAGGGCAAATACAGTATGGCTGAATTTTACCAGAGAAAGATATTTTACAAATTTACCGGGCACAATTTATTTTTTTGCAAATTTGCACATTTATACTGAAAACAAAAAATGCTTTTTTCTTTATTTGTATGGTTCAATTTAAGTGGGTATGATACTTTTTAGTGTGATATTTTAGTTATTTTTGTCTGGTCTGATTTTTAAACTATGAAAAAATATTTATATATCGTTGTAATATCGCTTTTTTCAGGACTTATGACTTCCTGTACAATAGGCAGATACCTGGATACTCCGGCTGATTTATATATTAATGGATCTGTTAGTGTCAGTACCGAATCATCATCTCAGAAATATATTAATAAGCAGACAGATGAATATTACGGGCAGATTTTTATACAGGAACTGGAATCTTCATTAGCCGGCTATAATATTACTTTAATTGATAAACCGGACTTTACGAAAAGTAATCTGTTTTCAGTTAAAATAAATAATCTGGAGATGGAAGAAACTTATGTTACAGAAACAGTATATCCTGATACGACGTCGCTTATCCCTGAAACTTATAATGTCACATCATGTAATGTTGATGTCGGTTTTGAGGTGTTTAAATATAGTACAAGCGGAGAACACAGCCTTAAAACATCATCAGTAAATGTTGAGAAAGAAGAAAAACTTAACACTAACCGTACTTTTTGGCAGATACTTTTTGGTACGAACAAAGATAATTCACAATATACTTATCATGAGCTTAGTGATAATGTCTTTGATGATTTGGTTAAGAAGTCTGCACGTAATGTTGCAGCAAAGATATCTAAAGCGATATCCCGTGAAATGAAATAACTTATATGAAATATACTATCGTAATAAAAACTCTTTACGGCTTAGAAAATATCCTTAAAGAAGAACTCGGAAAGCTAAATATCAATGATGTCTCAATATTAAACAGAGCTGTCGAATTTGAAGGCGACCTGAGAGATGTTTATCTCTGTAATCTCGAATTAAGAACTGCATTGAGTGTCCTGGTTAAAATCAAAACAGGCAGGGTAGAGAATCAGGATCAACTGTACAATTTCGTTAATAAAATAAAATGGGACGAGTATTTTGACAATACCAAAACAATAGCTGTCAGCTCTGTTACTAATTCAAAACAATTATCTCATACTTTATTTCTGGGACAAAAAACAAAAGATGCAATTGTAGATTACTTCAGAGATAAAACAGGGGAAAGGCCGAGCGTGGATGTTAAAAATCCGGATGTAAAGATTAATGTTCATCTGATTGATGATGTTTGTAATATTTACCTTGACAGTTCAGGGAGGCCTTTGTACATAAGAGGTTTTAACAAAGAAATAGGAGAGGCTCCGATTAATGAAGTTCTGGCTGCCGGTATTATTCTGCTGTCAGGTTGGAATAAGCAGGATTTATTTTATGATCCCATGTGCGGTAGCGGTACATTTCTCACAGAAGCATATATGATAGCGTGTAATATTCCGGCTACATTACACAGAGATGATTTTTCATTTACAAACTGGAAGAATTATAATGTAGAACTGTGGGATAAAATTACATCTGAAGCAAAAATGGCAATTGTTCCTGCCGGGTGTGAAATAACAGGAACAGATATAGACATTAAATCTGTAGAGTTGTGCAGAAAAAATCTGGCAAAAATTGATGTAAATCATAATGTTAAAGTTAATGCCGCTGATTTTTTTGAAACTGCTCCTTCTGGTACAGATGGTGGAATAATAGTTACAAATCCTCCTTACGGAATAAGATTGCAGGAAGAAGATCTTAACGATTTTTACAAACAGATAGGGAATAAGCTTAAGTTCGGATATCCTGGTTATACTGCATGGATAATATCATCTGAACTGTCTGCACTTAAGTTAATAGGAATGAAACCTGACAAAAAGATTATACTCTATAATGGTCAGTTAGAGTGCAGGTTAAATAAATTCACAATATTTAAGGGAAGTAAAAAAGATCAGTATCAAAGGTAGTCTGTACACTTTTCAAGTCTTATCCCACGAGATCCTTTTATAAGGAAAAACTTACCCGTTTCCGGGTGTTTTACCATATATGCAGCAAATTCTTCAACAGTTTTAAAGAAGTTGAATTCATAATTGTTTTTGAAACTCCAGAAATTATTACCTACCAGATAAACTTTTTTGAAGTTTTTTTCTTCTGCCAGGTTCAGAATTTTTTCGTGTTCTTCATAGGCATCGTTGCCAAGTTCAAGCATATCGCCAAGAATAAGACATTTATTCTTATCATTGATATTGTCAAAATTGTTTATTGCAGCTACCATACTGGTAGGGTTTGCATTATAGAAGTCCAGTATAAGGGAGTTTCTGGATGTCTTAACTAACTGAGATCTGTTATTTCTCGGGAAGTAACATGATATTGCAGTATCTATTGCAGTACCGGGTACATTAAAATACGCCCCGACGGTTATTGCTGTCAGAATATTTTCAAAATTGTAAGCTCCGATTAAATTGGATTTTGCGTATCCAGATTCATTATCAGTTTGCCATTTTACTGCTGCGTGTAGAGCAACTTCGGTATATGTCCCTCTGCAGTAAGCATTTTCATCAGTTCCATAACCAATAGAAGAATACTTCCCAAGCAAATCATTTAAAATGGGATTATCAATATTACTGAAAATAACTCCGTTTTTTTGCTTAAGGTAATCGTATAGTTCTCCTTTGGTTTGTTTTACACCTTCGAGTGAGCCAAATCCTTCCAGATGTGCTTTCCCTATATTGGTTATTATCCCGTAGTCAGGCTCTGCTATTTCGCACAATGCTTTTATTTCACCGATATGATTGGCTCCCATTTCCACAACTCCGATATCTACGGTATGATTCATCGACAACAAAGTTAGCGGGACTCCGATATGGTTATTTTTATTGCCGCCTGTACAAGAAACTCTTACCTTTTGAGCAAGCACTGACGACACGAGTTCTTTAGTAGTGGTTTTTCCGTTGGTACCTGTTATTGCTATGATAGGAATTTTAAGTTTGCGGCGATGCAAATTTGCCATATTCTGTAATTCCTTCAGAGTATCAGGGACATAAAATATTTTTTCTCCGTCAGCAAGGCTCTTGTTTGACGTTACTGCAGCCCGGCATCCGTTTTCAATTGCAGACTCTACGAATTTGTTTCCGTCAAAATTATCACCTTTCAAAGCGAAAAATATAGAATCCGGTTGAATGATTCTACTGTCAGTACTAACACTGCGACAGGACTGAAAAATCTTATATATTTTCTCTGTTGTTGTCATAAAAAAGCAAAACCCCATGAAATCGGGGTTTTGTTTATTTTTAAGGTTTAAATATTATTCCGGAAGCATCGGAGACCCGACTCTATCCATTGCACATCTGAATCCAAGGTCTGCACGAGCCATCTTTTCGTCGAGGAAGCGTCTTGTTCCCGGCACCATCCAATAAGCTCTGTCTTTCCATGAACCGCCTTTGAATACTCTTGATCTGTCAGTAACCAAAGTTGACATTTTCTGGTTTCTTTGACCGTCACCTTTATTTGCTTTCGGGTTTGCAGGATTATATTGTCCGAATCCCCATTCGCCATATTCTCCCCAGTTACCTTCTTTGTACATTTCTTTGGTTTTTCTTTTGAAGAACTGATCCGGGAAAATAATACTTCCGTCTGCTAATTGTAGCTGACCATCAGGAAGTACAATTGATCCGTCTGGCATCATAATGGTTCCGTCAGCAGTTTTTTCGTGACCGGTAGGCAGTATGTATGTCATATTTTGGAGGTCAACTTTAATTCCGTTTGGTAATAAAATTTCGTTACCTCCTGATAATAATGTGGCTCCCGGATAAATCTGTCCAACGTTTTCAGCCGTAAGTTCTTCCGATACAGGATCGTTTACTTTGGTAGCATTTGATTCTGTAGCAAATTTATCATCTTTAACCCAGTAGTCTTCTGCTGGTCCGTTCGGGATAAGAGATTCCAGATCACCGTCAAGATAGTTTTTATTGTCGGCAGTAGTATAATTTTCTCTGCTGAAACAAGCTTCGTCACGAACCGGCTTTTTCAGTATTTTACCTGAATAGTCAAAATAGTTTTCAGCTTCAGGAGTTAATTCAACATCACCTGATCTCGGATCAATAATTAACTGATAATCAGTATATTCATTACCTCTGAAAGGTCTGAACTCTTCCATATCTTCAAAAGTAAGATCTCTGTAAACATCCATTACCCACTCGTTTACATTACCAGCCATACAGTATAATCCGTATTCGTTTGGCCAGTATGATCTTACAGGAGCAGAGATATCAGCTTTATCATTAAGAGCTCCGGCAACCCCCATGTTGTCACCACGACCACGCATTGAGTTAGCCATCATAAGACCTCTTTCTTCGCCACGGTCGTCATTCCTGATATAGTGTCCGTTCCATGGATATAATCTTCTTTCGTAAATTCTTTCTTTATATTCATTTCCGATATGAGCTAATGCTGCAAATTCCCATTCAGCTTCGGTGGGGAGTCTGTATCGTGGCAGGAAAATACCATCTTCCATTCTTACCCAACGTCTGTCATCACCGGTATTTACATTTCCGCCTTTACGACCTGCTTTGAGAACAGCAGGGTCAACATAAAGATTCTGAGTCTTTCCGTCCGGGCCTTTACCTGTTTCATCAATAGAAAGGTCAAGGTTTTCGGCATAAATAAGATATGCGTCAAGGTTAAATTGTTTAGCCTGATCCTGAGGAGCAACGTATTTATCAATGATGCCTTCTCTTACGAGAATAAGTTCATTAACACGGTCGGTACGCCATTCACAGTATTTTGTTGCCTGAACCCATGAAACACCTACAACAGGATATTCTTCATATGCCGGGTGTCTTAAATACAATTCAACCATAGGCTCATTGTATGCAAGTCTTTGTCTCCAAACCAAAGTATCCGGTAATGCCTGGCGATACAGGAATCTATAGTCAGATGCATAAACATATGATAACCAATACAGGTATTCAAGATAATCAACGTTTCTGATTTCGGTTTCATCCATGTAGAATGATGATACGGTTACTCTTCTGGGAATATTATTCCAATCATACATCACATCCTGCTCAACACGTCCCATAGCAAACGATCCACCTTCGATAAAAACAAGACCAGGGCCTGTTTCCTGTTCATATCCGGGATGATTCTGAAAACCACCGAAATTAGGATCGCCGTAATTCCATCCGGTAGTATTGGATACTTCTTTTTTACAGGAACTTACAAGAATAGATCCTGCAAGCACTATTAACACAAACAAAGTATTCTTTTTCATATTATTTTAAATTTAATGCAATACAATATTAATAACTAGATTGACTTAAAATTTATTGTCGTTACTGTTTTTTCTTTTAAAAAATGTCTCGATCTCATTTTATTAAATTTTAAAGTCAATGAAAATATACCTTATAATAATTAGAATGAAGGACAACTTGGAACACCTCTTTTAGTTTTTACTTCAGGACATGTGAATGTAAATGCCACCGAAACTTCGTGAGCTCCGTATGTAGAGTTTTTAAGCCTTGAAACTGTCATGTCATAGCTATAGGCAAAACGGAGATTGTCCTGTTTAAATCCGGCCAGCATAATGAAAGAGTCATATTGAAAGTTAAAGTTTTGACGTAACCAGAAACCTGCAACAATTTGTCTGCGGGCAACATATACTCCCCAGTTGAACTGTTGAAACTGGCCTTGCTGATGGAATAAAAGCTGTGGAGCTATTTTTAATTCTCCTCTTCTGTATTTACTACTATTAATAGGTACTTCTGTTCCGAAGTGAGCAGTTATTTTACGCGGCAAAACAGCATCGCTTCCTCTTAAAAATGATTCTGAAGGTTGTGTCAGATGGTGGACTGCAAGTCCGAAGAAAGTTCTTTCACTGAATGCAACCAATCCTGCTGAGAAGTCAACATAATTGCGCTGATTGTTGATAATATCAGGGTTTTCAAGAGAAGCGTAAATAGGTCCGTATAAAGGATGTATCATGTTCGGGAAAATAAAATCCCAATTAATAGTTTTCATTATGTATGAAACCTGAAACCCGCCGGCAACATAAAACCTTCTTGTTACAGGGAGAGTGTATGAATACATACCGCTTATCATTGTTGTTGTGATGGTTCCGCCTCCCTGAACGTCATTCATAAGGTGCAAACCGACACCACCCTGAAGTGCATTCAGATATTGATCGTAGGATGCACTGTAAGTTACATATGTAGGCCCTAATGCAGGCCACTGATTTCTGTAATTTAAACTCACTTTCGGACATTTCTCTGCTCCGGCAAACGCAGGATTCAGGTAAAGTGAGTTTGCATAAAACTGAGAAAAATGTGCATCCTGTGCTTTAATAACACTCCAACTGCCTATCAGTAAGGCACTTAACACGATTATGAAACGTTTGACCATAATATTCATCTTAACAACAATGCGCAATTATAATAAAATTTCCTCTATTTGTAAATTATAAACTACAATAATAAACTAATTTTGTCGTTTATGAAAATAATTATTAAGTTTTTTTTTAATTTTTTTAAATTTTATGAAAAAAAGTACATTTTTGGTTATCATTTTATTTATCAACAATTTATTAACAGCTCAGATTGTTACATTTTCTGATTCAATTTTTTGGCAAAGTAACAAAACTTTTGTTGATAACGATGAAAAAGTGTCAGATATTTTATCGTTTAGCGGCGATTATGCGCGTTCAATAGATAATTTCCCTGTATATTTTGCAAAAACAGCTATTTCAACTGATGCTGATATTGCAGAAATATCTCTTGTAAAAGCTGATTATCAGGTTGTTAACAAAGAAGGTTATCAACAGGTGAAAAATGTTGAAAAAATTTCGGATCAACCCGAAACCAACGTATGGATATCTACTTTTCGTAAAGAAAAAATACTGAATTTTGAATTGGTTCCTTTAAGAAAAAATCATCAAACGGGGGAAATTGAGAAGTTGGTTTATTTTGAGTATAAAGTAAAGTATTCACCTAAATCTTCACCTAAATCTTCTGTAAAATATATATCATCATCTGCTCTGTCTTCGGGTAATTGGTATAAAATAAAAATTACAGAATCAGGTATGTATAAACTGACATATTCTCAGTTGACGGAAATGGGATTTACTAATATGTCCGGGATAGGAATTTTCGGGTATGGTGGTTTGCTGCCAAAGACTGCAGGGGAAGTTATTGCTGACGATTTACCGGAAAGGTCTGTTTATAAAGTAGATGCAAATTCAAATTCGGTTTTCGATAGCGGGGACTATTTGCTGTTTTATGCCGAAGGACCTCATAACATTGTTTTTGATGAATCAGGCTCAAGCCATGAATTTCATAATTATTCCGATTGTGCCTATTATTTTGTGTCAGATCAGGGGAGCCTGAAACCTGCTGTAGATGTAGCTTCTCTTTCTGATTATGATTATAATGTAACAACATATGATGATTATAAATTTCTTGAGAAGGATTCATTAAATCTTATGGAGTCGGGAAGGACCATGTATTGGCGTGAATTTGATTATTATATGACTTATAATTTTAGTGTAAGTTGCCCGAATGTATCTCTTAGTGACACTGCAAAAGTTGAGGTTAATCTGGCTGCAAAGTCATCTGTTTTAAGCTATTTTGATTTATATATTAATGGTGTGGCTCAGAACCGGATAAATATCAGTTCAGTTTCAGGTTCTCCAACAGATTGGTATGCCAGAACCAACAGTCTGCATTTGTTTAAAATAAAACCATCTTCAAATACTTTTACCTTTTCTCTGACTTACAATAAAACAGCTACAAACTCTAAAGGATGGCTGGATAATATTTCAATACAGCTTCGTCGTAAACTTATAATGGATAGTGGTTTTCTGGCTTTCAGAGATTTGAATTCGGTTGAAGCTGACAAAAAAGCAAAGTTTATCATTTCTAATGCTGAATCAGGAATAGTTGTATGGGATATTACCGACAGGTTCTCGGCAAATAAAATAAACGGAAGCTATTCTTCCGGTAGTTACAGCTTTATTGCAGATGCATCAACGTTACATGAATATGTTGCATTTTATCCTTCAGCATCATTCCCTTCACCTGTATATACCGGACAGTCTGATGTAGGACCTGTTGCCAATCAGAATCTTCATTCTCTTCAGCCTGCCGATCTTATAATTGTTGCGCATCCGGATTTTTATTCTCAGGGAGAAGGAATAAAGGCTCTTCATGAACAATATGACGGAATGAGTGTTGTGATTACAACTCCTCAGCGTATTTATAATGAGTTTTCTTCAGGAGCACCTGACGTAAGTGCAATAAGAAACTTTGTAAAGATGCTTTATGATCGTGCCGGCAGTGAAGATGAACTTCCTATGAATCTTTTGCTTTTGGGAGATGGCAGCTATGATAATTTATCAAATGATCCGGCAGTTTCCAATTTTATACTTACATATGAATCGGAATCTTCACTGGCTCCGGTGAGTTCATATGTTACAGATGATTTTTATGTTTTTCTTGACGATGGCGAAGGCTCAATAAGCGGGGCTCATAATATGGATATGGGGGTAGGGCGTATCCCTGTTAAAACTGCAGATGAAGCAGATGCATTTCTCAATAAACTAAGATCATATTATTCTCCGGTCAGTTACGGAAACTGGAAAAATAATCTTCTGCTGATTGCTGATGATGCGGAGGGAGGAGAAACTATTCATCAAACACAGTCCAACACTCTTGCAATGCAAATTGAGGGAGCTTACCCGGTTTTTAACATTGATAAAATATTTCTGGATGATTATGAGCAGATATCAACTGTTCAGGGACATCGGTATCCTGATGTTAATCAGGCAATAAATGATTATATTAATAATGGCGCACTTGTGGTTAACTGGATTGGTCATGGAAACGAAAAAGGATGGGCACACGAAAGTGTATTGACACTTAGTATGATTAAGACATGGCGGAATAAAGACAAATATCCTATTTTTGTTACTGCGACATGTGAGTTTTCACCATTTGACCATCATACAATAGTTTCAGGCGGAGAAGAGGTATTGTTAAATGCTGACGGAGGAGGAATAGCTTTATTTACAACTACAAGACTGGCTTTTGCCTCCAGTAATGCTTCTTTGTCGTACAAGTTTTACAGTAATATTTTTGAAGTTGGTATTGATAACAAAATTAATACGATAGGATTGTCAGTTGCTTATGCAAAAAATGCACAAGGCAGCGATACCAATAAAAGAGTTTTTGTATTTCTTGGAGATCCGGCAATGAGACCGTCGGTACCTTTGCATGAAGCATTTACTACCAAAATTAACGGAGAAGCAATCGAAACATTTAATGACACAATCAGAGCAATGAGTCATGTTAGTTTTGAAGGAGTTGTTAAAAACCCTGACGGAAGTATTGCTACAGATTTTAACGGATTAATCTATCCGGTGGTTTATGATAAGAGAATGGACTATTCGACCAGAGGTAACGATGGTTACGCCCCTCTTGATTATACTGCTCAGAAAAATATAATATTTAAGGGTAAGGCATCTGTTGTAAACGGAGTATTTAACTTTAATTTTATTGTTCCTGTTGATATTGCTTATTTTTATGATAATGGGAAAGTAAGTTATTATGCACATAATAACAGTGACACAGAAGCTCATGGTTATGACGAAAGCTTTATTATAGGAGGAAGTTCAGATAATCCTGTTAACGACAATGAAGGCCCTGTTATTGACTTGTTTATGAATGACGAACAATTTGTTCCCGGCGGAATAACAGACGAAAACCCGTTGCTTTTGGCGAAAATAAGTGATGAGTCAGGAATAAATACCGTAGGAAGTGGTATTGGACATGACATTACAATGGTTGTTGATGCAAACACCGCAGGAGCAATTGTCTTAAATAAATTTTATGAATCAGCAACAGATGATTTTACTACAGGAGAAGTAAATTATCCTATGTCTGAACTTGAGTTGGGGCCTCATACTCTTACTGTAAAAGCCTGGGATGTTATCAACAACAGCAGCGAAGCTGTTACAGATTTTATAGTTGCAAATTCTTCGGAACTTGTAATTGATCATATTTTCAATTACCCTAACCCGTTCTCTACAAATACTTCTTTTTATTTTGACCACAATCAGCCTTTTGTTAATCTTGACGTGCTTATTCAGGTTTTTACCGTTTCGGGAAAACATATTAAAACTATCGAAGCAGATGTTCTGACCACCGGTTATCGCAGTGAACCTATTGTCTGGGACGGTAAAGATGAATACGGTGATAAACTGGCTAAAGGGGTTTACATATATAAAGTAAAAGTGAAATCTCCTACGGGAGCAGTTGTGGATAAATTTGAAAAACTGGTTATTCTTAATTAGTTAATACCATCATAGTCAGATGACTAAGAGGGAAATGTATTTTTGGCTACTTAATAATAAATTGATATTTTTACCGTTTCTAAACATAATAAAGTTATTGTTGTTAGATAATAATTAATATATTTGTAAAAAATTCAAAGGAAATACAATGATAAAGAAAGCGATTTTAGGATTTTTATTTGTTACCGGTTCTGTTTTATTAATGAATGCACAGGTAACTCAGAATGATGTTGTGGGACGTGATGCTCCGAATACAATTACAACAACTGTCCCGTTTTTACTTATTGCGCCGGATACAAGAGCTGGTGGTTTAGGTGATGCAGGTGTCGCAACAACCCCGGATGTAAATTCAATGCACTGGAATGCTGCAAAGTATAGTTTCATACAAAATGATGTAGGTGTCTCTATTTCTTATACTCCATGGCTGAGACAATTGGTTTCGGACATGAATCTGGCTTATGTGTCAGGCTACAAACGTTTTAATAAAGAGAATGTCCTTAGTGCTTCATTACTTTATTTTGATTTGGGAAGCATTCAGTTCAGAGACATCAATAATGCACTTCTGAGAGATTTTACTCCTCATGAGTTTGCTGTAGATATGGCTTATTCAAGATTATTGGGGGAAAAATTCTCAGGTTCTGTTGCAATGAGATTTATTTATTCGAATCTTACAGGCGGAATTGAAGTTCAGGGAGAAGAATCTTTCCCGGCAAAGACTGTTGCTGCAGATGTAGGATTTTATTATCATAATGATGAACTTGAATTAGGCGGAATGCAAGGAACTTTTATGTGGGGATTGAATATTTCCAATATAGGGGCAAAAATATCTTACACAACAAATGAGTACAGAGATTTTCTTCCTACAAATTTCCGTACAGGAGTAGGCTATGTAATGAAAATTGATGATCACAATGAATTTATGTTCACTGTTGATGTTAATAAATTGCTGGTCCCGACTCCGCCTGTTTATTACAATGCCGGCGATACTTTACCCAATGGAGACATTGTATTGCCAAGCGATGAAATAATAAAATACGGGAAAGATCCGAATGTATCAATTGCTTCTGCACTCTTTACATCCTGGGCTGATGCTCCGGGTGTTGCAACTGCTTTTGTTAAGGACGGACAGGCTTCTCCGTTTCGTGAAGAGTTGGCAGAGTTTACAATTTCTACAGGTGTAGAATATTGGTACGATAAACATTTTGCTTTAAGATTAGGTTATTTTCATGAGCATGAGTATAAAGGAAACCGTAAATATTTTACTATTGGAGCAGGGCTTAAAATGAATGTTTTCGGGCTTGATTTTGCATACCTTATTCCTACTACTCAGGCTAATCCTTTGCAAAATACTTTGAGGTTTACCCTAATTTTTGATATCGGAGGTTTATCAGAAGAAAAAAGCTAGATGAATTTCAGAATAGGAATCGGTTACGATGTCCATGTTTTACAGCCGGGATTGGATTTTTGGCTGGGAGGAGTTAAAATTAATCACGTTAAAGGTTGTGTTGCACATTCTGACGGGGACGTTTTAATACATGCTGTTTGTGATGCTTTGCTTGGGGCTGCCGGTCTCAGAGACATCGGATTTCATTTTCCGGATAATGACAATTCATATAAAGGTATAGACAGTAAGATTTTATTGGCGAAAACTTATGAATTGGTTAAATCCAAAGGTTATTTTATAGGGAATATAGACACCGTAATTAGTCTTCAAAAACCAAAAGTAAAAGATTATATCCCTGAAATGCAGAATGCAATCGCTGCCATACTTGAAACAGACACTGACAATATTTCCGTTAAGGCTACCACAACAGAAGGCCTCGGATTTGAGGGCAGGGAAGAGGGCGTAAGTGCTCAGGCGGTAGTAATTTTATACAGAGATGGAAAAATTTATTAATAGCATAGAAGAATTAAATCTTCTAAAATCACGGGAGGTTTTTACATTTGTTTATTTTAAAAATGACAAGTGTTCTGTCTGCGGGTCTTTATACCCTCAGTTGGAAGCAAAAATTTCAGAATGGAATGAGCAGATTTATGTTGTAGATTGTTTTGAAAAACCTGAGATAGCTGCTCAGAATATAGTATTGACTGTTCCTGCTTTAAAAGTTTATTATGATGGTCAGGAAGTTATCAGTATGTTGAGATTTGTGGATATCCTTAAGCTGGAGGAAGATTTTGAGAGAATAAAAAGAATGATTTCATGAACTGTATTTGTAGAAATCAAAAAAGCAGGAGTTATAATATTTAGCTCCTGCTTTTTTGTAAATATTAAGCATTCGTGTTCTATCTGATAATTTTCAGTGCTTTCTGAACTGCAGTAAGAGTTGGTTCTCCGCTGATTTCTCTTCCTACAGCACCTTTCATCCATTGCTGAGGAATAACCTTACCCTGTAATAACATTCTGGTAATTTCATCTGCGAATTTTTTATCCTGTACATATTGTTCAATCTGGAATTCAATGAGATGTCCGACAGGATAGTTCGCCAGATACAGCGGGGATGTTATCATGTGAGAATAAATTGCAAGTATGGGGCTGTCTTTTACTCCAAAAACAGGGTAATAATATTTATTCCATACTTCTATAGCAATTTTTTCCACAGCTTCTTTAAGTTCTTTCGGATCAGCATCTGGATTTTTATACATCCATTGCCAAACATACATGTCAACTAATGAAACTCCCATTATCTCGTATGCAGACCAGCAATTATCCAGAGCTGCAAGAGCATCGCTTTCTTCTTTATTTGAAGGATTTGCTTTTCCCAGTAATTTAAGATCGTTAGATTGAAATAAAAATGCAACAGCTTCGGTAAAGGCTGTGTTAGGAACGCCGCAAAGCATGTAATAGTCCATGTCGTATAAGGTGAGCGTCTGTTCAACATTGTGTCCCATTTCGTGACATGCAATATTATAACCTTTGTAATCCATTCCTTTTTCTCCGACTCTGGTTCTTAAATGAGAAACATCTCCTTTCATCTGGGCTCCCCATGCATGTCCGGCACCACGTGCAGGATCTACAGAAATTTTGTTTGCAATATATGTTGCTTTGTCCCGTGTCCATCCCAGATCATACAACATTCTCGGAATATCTTTTTCAAAAGCTTCCGGAGTAGGATATTTTCTTTGTGTGGCAACTGTAAGTTCATCTTCGTTTAAGCTGTTTCTGGCTTTAAAACCGTCATACCAAATGTCAAACGGTTCCAGATCGCGGCCTAATCTTGATTTTATAAGTTTTGCAACTTCAGCTATTTCGGGAGAAGTCATGAATTCTGTAAATAATGCTTCAACTTCTTTTTGTGTAAGCTCCATCGACTGGTCATAAGCTCTTTCTATATATGTAGGATAAACCGGATTGTATGGGTCCATTGCAGACAATGTTTTGAAGGTATGCAGCAAATGTTCGTATCTGGTGTATGGCTCAGGAGTAAAAGAAGTCTCTTTTCCGTCTTTATACATCTTATTTGCTATCGGATCCCACTGGTAGTCGCCGTTGTTAATTACTTCCTGAGGAATTTCCTGACTTATGATTCTCAGCATTACATTGTAAATCATTTTTTGTTTTTCCAGTCCCCCCTCAGAGTTATAATTGGATTTAAGTTCGTCACGGAGTCCCCAATGCGTTATTAAAACCATATCTTTAGGGAAAAATGTATTTTGTTTGCTGTCAACCAGATTACCCATAAAAATATTGTAATCAGCAATATATGTGTCGGCATTGGTTGTCGCAGTTGATGCACTCTGTAGTAAATCTGCAGGAACTCTGGAAATGAATACGTCTCCCATACGTGCGTAAGCCCAGTCCAATCTGGTCCACTTGTCTGCATTTTCCGATTTTTCTTTAAGCGAATAAGACGGGAAGTTGAGAGCAACATAAAATGCCAGTTTATTGGCAAATAAATCTTCGGTAAGATGTGAAGAAGCAGAGTAAGCTCCCATAATATTATCAACGAAATGAATATCTCCCATGTCCAGATGCAAAGGCTCCATCAAGCTTACGGTCATAGTATTGAAATATCCGAACAGAATTTCGAAGTTTCTCTCGAGTTTGTTGTAAGCAACAAGCAAGCCTGCCGAATCGGCGATAAAATTATCTATACAGAAAGTTTCAAATGCCTGAGCATCACCATCAGATTCTTTCCATAATGCAGCTACCTGATTTACCCCTTTCTCAATTCTGAAAGCCTGTTCATCAGTATATATCTCTTTGACCTTACGAATGGTTTCGTCGATCTGATCTTTGGAGATTTTTACTTCTGTTTTCTTTTCTTCCACTGGAGCAGGCTTTTCATTTTTACAGGAGATAGTTAAAATAACTGTCATAATCATAAGTGAATAAACTGCAGTTTTCATAGTTTTTATTTTTTAGTTATTTTTCAGAAAAGATTATCAATTAATTGGTCATCAGTAATTTCAGGAATGGTGACTTTCATGTCAGGATATGCTGCCATTGCGCGTTTTATGGCAAATACAGCACCGTCATTTCTGGCCCAGCTACGGCGGCTTATTCCATTATTGACATCCCATAGAAGCATCATTTTTAATCTGCGTTCAGAATCGGAACTTCCGTCCAGAACCATACCGAAGCCTCCGTTTATTACCTCTCCCCATCCTACGCCTCCGCCATTATGGATTGAAACCCATGTTGCTCCGCGGAATGAGTCACCTATAACGTTTTGAATTGCCATGTCAGCAGTAAACCGGCTTCCGTCATAAATATTGGATGTCTCACGGAAAGGAGAGTCCGTTCCTGAAACATCGTGATGATCCCGGCCTAAAACAACAGGATGTTTTAATCTTCCTTCGCGGATAGCATCATTAAAAGCTTTGGCAATTTTAATACGTCCTTCTGAATCAGCATAAAGAATTCTTGCCTGAGAACCGACTACAAGTTTATTTTCTTTCGCTTCTTTTATCCATTTAATGTTATCACGCATTTGCTGTGATATTTCTTTCGGTGCAGTGGCAGCTATTTCTTCAAGAACATTCATTGCAATATTGTCTGTCAGTTCCAGTTCTTCAGGATCACTTGATGTGCAGACCCAGCGGAACGGACCGAAACCATAATCAAAGCACATCGGGCCCATAATATCCTGAACATAAGACGGATATTTAAAGTCTATCCCGTTTGCAGCCATAATATCTGCCCCGGCTCTTGAACTTTCCAGTAAAAAGGCGTTTCCGTAATCAAAGAAATACATGCCGTTTGCAACAAGTGTGTTAATTGCTGCTACCTGGCGACGTAAAGATTGTTGGACAACTTCTTTGAATTTCTCCGGTTCTCCGGACATCATTGCATTTGATTCTTCATAACTGAAACCTGCAGGATAATATCCGCCAGCCCATGGATTATGTAAAGAAGTCTGGTCACTGCCAAGATCAACTTTTACGTTTCTGGCAGCCAGCCTTTCCCATAAATCAACTATATTGCCAAGGTATGCGATTGAATGGGCTGTTTTTTTATTTTGCCAGTCCAAAGCAATATCAATAGCTTTATCAACATCATCAACAATTTCGTCCACCCAACCCTGATCGTGACGTTTATGAGCAGCTTTAGGATTTACCTCTGCACATATGCTTACAACGCCTGCAATATTCGCAGCTTTTGGCTGAGCCCCGCTCATACCGCCAAGACCTGAAGTTACAAACAGTTTACCTTCAGTACCTTCGTTGTTTTTACTGATCTTACGGCTTGCATTAAGTACTGTAATTGTTGTTCCGTGGACAATTCCCTGAGGGCCTATATACATGTATGAACCTGCTGTCATCTGTCCATATTGAGTGACACCAAGAGCATTGAATTTTTCCCAATCGTCCGGTTTTGAGTAGTTTGGAATCATCATCCCGTTTGTTACAACTACTCTTGGAGCATCTTTATGTGACGGATATAAGCCCATAGGATGGCCGGAATACATTACAAGTGTTTGCTCGTCAGTCATTTCGGCAAGATACTTCATTGTTATGAGGTATTGAGCCCAGTTCTGGAAAACGGCTCCGTTTCCTCCGTATGTAATAAGCTCGTGCGGGTGTTGGGCAACTGCATAGTCAAGATTGTTCGATATCATAAGCATTATTGCAGCAGCCTGAATGGTTTTATGTGGGAACCATGTAATATCCCGTGCAGTGATTTCGTATTTTGGACGAAATCTCAGCATATAAATTCTTCCGTATGTGTCAAGTTCGTGTTTAAATTCTGCAGCAAGCTCTGCATGGAATTTTACCGGGAAGTAGCGTAATGCATTTTTTAATGACAGTTTCTTTTCTTCTAATGATAAAATTTGTTTTCTGATCGGTGCGTGATTGATATCTTTTTCGTAAACTGCGGGAGCTGGTAATATATCCGGAATCCCTTGCAAAATAAGCCTTTTAAAATCATCCTTTGAAATCATGTCCTATCGTTTTTTAGTTTTATTACGGATGGTAAAGATAATTAAAATCGAGGAAACAATATGTGTTTTGCAGCAAATAAAAAAGCCTGTTCAATCTGAACAGGCTTTTTTATTTATCAGTTTAATGATTAAATTTTTTCATAACGCATTTCCCAATCTCCTAAAATCCCGGAATCGACTACCAGCCACATTTCAGAATTTGTCAATCTTAAAATTCTGGCTTCATCCCATTCTGCACTTTCATCAGCATCAGCATTTTTAAACAGGATTATAGTTTTATCGTCATTTAATTTCCAAACCATATCCGATTCATTTGTCCCGAATACGGAAAAAGAAGCGACATAACTACCTGTGCCATCAGAGTTAAAAGTAAATTCTATTCCGAAATCGTTTTCTTCCCGTAATTCGTTGTCAATATAAATTGAAGTCTGATCCCAGGTTCCTTTTAGTCTTACTTCAGGTTTTAAAAGACTGAATGCTGGTCCTTCTTCATAAGTGGTACATGCACTGAACGTAAGTGCCATTGAAATTGCTATAAAAGCGATTACTAATATTTTTTTCATTTTTTAATAATTTAAGTTAGTAGTCGGTTAATCAATACGGTACAAATATATGTAATTTATTTTTTACAAATACGTTTTGTTATCAACAACCGATCCCAAAATGTTATTGTTCAGCAAAATGAAATTCGGTAGCTTCTTCTGTATCTATGTCAGTAATCCAGAATTCTTTATCGGTTAAACGTAATATTTGTTTGTAGTTACTCCATGCACTCCATTCGTTGTTAAGCCCCAAACTTCGCTCCCTTATTTTTTCTTTATCCTGATCCAGTTCCCACTGAAATTCAGTTTCCTGAACAGAACTGTTTACAGTTATATAACTTTTTCCGGTGCCATCAGAGTTATATATTACACGATAGCTTGTAATGCCCTGATCTGCAAGTGAAATTACTTCTCCGTTAATCAGGTACTGTTCAACGATATAGTCACCGACTATTCTTTTTTCAGGGGATTTTAAACTTAATACCGGCCCATCTTCGTATTTGTTACAGGATACAAGGCTCATTACAAGAATAAATAAAATGGGAATAAATGCTTTATATTTCATGATTTAAATACTTTTTTTCAAAAATAATAAATTTTAAATTATGGTTGAAAATAATAATGTTGCTAACAAAAAAACGCCCCGAACCCGGGGCGTTTTTCAAAAATATTATGTCGTTGATTATTCAACTACAACTCTTACAACAGCAGTTTCGTTTGCTTTTGCAATTTTTACAAAATAAACACCTGCTTCTAAATTTTCAATATTGATAGTTGTTGTTTCAGAATCTACATTCATTTCGTTTACAACCTGACCAACCATGTTAACTATTGAAATCTTTTCCGAACCATTAGGAACTGTAACAGTTACAAAGTCAGTTGCAGGGTTTGGATAAACACTTATCTGGCTTGCAAATTCACTTTCTATTCCGCTTGAGATAGTAATATCTGATAGAATTCTGTAGTTAATTTCAAAAGCACCATAAGAATAATAGGTTAATCCGATAATGTCATAATGTGTGCCTACGGCTTCGGTAAATTCAAATACACCGTTATCCTGAGCTTTTAATGCACCACTGCCATCATCAACAGTCCATTCGCCATAATTGTTCTGGGCAACTGTACATTCTGCATTTGATACTTTAATTAAACAAGCTTCATACTGCTCGGTATTTGCATCTGAAGTAGATACAGAAACAGGTGCAGCAACAGTACCATCAACACCAACAATTGTGAAAGATGTTACTGATTCTATTCTTGTCATATAATAGCTTTCCTTAACAGTTCCTGCTATTTCTACAGAGTCTCCTATAGAAGGAGTGTGTGTGAGATCGTAAATATATATTCCGTTCCAAGCTCCGCCACCTTGTTGTACATAGTAACCTTCACCATAAGTAACGGCATCATTGAAATTTGCTGCAACAACACCACGAATCCAAACCTGCTGGTTCATTAGCGGAGAATTTCCGTTTGAATTAGTTGTATATTGTATATCATATATATTTGTATATGTAGGTCCGGCAAGGTTAACAGTAATGTTAACAGTTGCAGTAACCGGTGTAGATAAAGGATTATTTGACATGTCAACCAATTCGAGATTGATAACATGAGCGCCTTCGGTTAAACCTGTAATTGCAATAGGAGAAGTTGTTGTATATGCATCAGTAGCTCCATCGAGGTTCCATGCTACTTTTCCATCAGTTCCCAAAACAAAATTTGTTACACTGAATTCAACGCTTGTATTATCGTAATAAATAGTTGCATTGTTTGCAGGAGAGCTTACAATAAGTATCGGATCATTGCTGACTCCATTATCTGTGATATCATCAACAGAACGAGGTAATATTTTCCACTGATCGAAAGAGAAAGTCTGAACACCTGTAACAGTGTAAGAATTTCCTACTGTAGGTACATAACTGTAAATTACATCATCAATATAAATTACCCCACTTCCATCATTAACTGCCCAAATGCCGTAAGTATCAGGAGCCTGAATACAAACGCCTGTAACAGTAACAAGAGTGCTTTCGTAAGCTTCTCCTGAAGCAGCGCCTGTTGTTAAAACAGAAGGAGCGGCAACAGTATTTCCAGAATTTGTAATTTGTAATGAAGTAACAGTTCCGAGTTCTGTCAAAGTGTAATATTCAGATACAGTACCTGCTACATTAACAGAATCTCCAATAACGGGAGTAGGAGTCATAGTTGTGAAAACGTAAAGTCCGTTCCATTCTCCGGCACCGTCCTGAATCCAGAATTTGGTTCCGCTTACTGCTGTTACAACACCTGTTGTGATAACAGTCTGATCCATTAAAGGAGAGTTTCCGGAAGCATCAGTCGTGTATTGTATATCATAAATAGGAGTAGTTGAAGGAACAACAGTATTTACTGTAAAAGTAACACCGGCAGTAACGGCAGGAGTTAACGAATTATTTGACATGTCAACAAGTTCCATCTGAACAGTGTGTTCTCCATCAGCCAGTCCGGTGAAAGCAACAGGGCTTGTAGTTGTGTTCTGGGCAGCGCCGCCGTCAATAGCATATCTTACGGTTCCGTCGGTACCTAAAACAAAGTTGCCGACATTGAAAACAACATTAACATCAGCACTGGTAACAGTTGACATGTTTGCCGGAGAACTTATTGAAAGATAAGGATCTGTAGAAGAATAACCAGTCCATGAAATATTGTCAATTGTAACCTGAGAATTTGTTGTTGCAGTTCCTGCAGGTTTTATCATCATAGTAAAATCACCGGGAACATTAATGTCCGATACGCTAAAAGTATAAACAGTTTCGTCTGTGCCGGTTCCTGATCCAAATTCCTGTGATGTGGCTTTTAATTCCCCGTTAATATAAAGTTCTAACTGTCTTACAGATGATCCTGTAAAAGCTTTAAGCATACTAACTTCGAAACTGGCGATCCCTCCTGATATGCTGGTTGACTCAAGTTTACTGTCTGAACCACGGCGAAGCATCAACCCTTTTCCATTAATAGGGTAAGCTCCTGTATCTCTTGAGTGGAAATAATTCCATGTAAAACCTTCATCACCAACAAATGAGCCGTCAGTATATGTTGCACCTATTACGCTGTTTTCAAAAGTTTCCATTCCACCTGGTAATGCTTCAACACATGTGAAATTTAAAGTTGTAGTAACTGCAGGAGATAAAGAGGCATCAGACATATCAACCAATTCGAAATCTACAGTATGAGAAGCATAAGATAATCCTGTAAGAGCAATAGGGCTTGCGCCGGTGTAATAAACATCAGCACCGCCATCAACAGAATAAGCAATTTTACCGTCTGTTCCAAGTGTGAAATTAGCGAGTGTAAAAGCAATATTTACATCCTGTGAATAAACAGAAGCACCCTCTGCCGGATATGTAATTGCAAGTTCCGGGTCTGTTGAAGGAATTTCATAGGTAATGTTTCTTGTTACAGTAACAGCAGGGTCAAGAGCAACATTTGACATATCAACCAGCTGAATGTCAATTGTGTTTGCGCCTACTGAAAGACCTGCAACATTAACAGGGCTAGTAGTAGTGTACATTGCTGTTCCACCGTTTAACTTGTATTCAACCTGTCCGTCTGTACCAAGAACGAAGTTCTCTACTGTGAAAACAACATCAACATTGTCGGCATTAACAACCTGAGCTTCAGTTGGTGCTGTAACTGTGAGTGCAGGATCAAGAACCAAAGCTTCCCAGTTTTCGAAACCGGCGTTGGCAATAAGATTAGAACCTCCGTTTTCAGTGAAAACCGCATTGTCAACGATAACAGTAGCTGTTCCAGGCCAGCCTGTAACATCATAGCAGCGTATTCTGATTTGCGCTGTAGTCGCTCCTGCTGGAACAGTTCCGGTGTAAGTTAAAGTCTGCCAGCTTGCCTGATCAACAGAATAAGTGTTTTGATAATCAGTCCCGGTACTCCATACAATTACCATACGAACACGTCCACCTGCATCATTGTCATATACATCCAACGTATATGAAAATGATGCTCCTTCTGTTACGGTAAAAGGATCAGAGTCAAGATCCTGATTTTGATCACTTGTCCATGTTAACGCTGCAGCATTACTTCCTTCGTTAATGGTAGTAGTTTCCTGTGCCGTTGTTAACGCAGTAGTGTTAATGGTCCAGTTTGACGGAACCACTTGTGCCCAAAGCATATTAAATGCAAAAACACAAGCTGCAATTAGTAATAGTTTTTTCATCTTTTTTCAATTTAAATTATAAAATAATTAATTTATCTTCTTTTATTCAAGTTTACAAAGTTAGCACATTACATAATAGGTATGAATTAAATTTTAGTTAAGTTTTAAACAAAAAAAAACGAAGATTGTTAACATACAACCTTCGTTCCCTAAAGGTTAAAATATTTTTATTTTTCTAAAATTTCAGGGTCAACCAGTATTCTTCCGCAATATTCACAAGGAATAATCTTACGGCTTGATTTAATATCAAGTTGTCTTTGCGGTGGAATTTTGTTAAAACAGCCTCCGCATGCATCACGTTCGATAGAAACTACTGCAAGTTTATTAAGAACATTGTTACGAATGCGGCTGTATGCATATAAAAGGCGTGATTCAATATTTGTTGCAATTGTTTCACGGTCTTTGTTAAGCTTTTCTTCGTCAATCTGGGTTTCGGAAATAATGCTGTCTAGTTCTGCTTTCTTCTGTTCCAGATCTTTTTTTCTTTCATCTAATCTGTTCTTTGATTCGTCAATGAAGATTGTTTTTTGTTCAATGTCGATTTTGTGTTCCTTGATTTTCTTCTCACATAATTCAATTTCAAGAGTCTGAAATTCAATCTCTTTGCTTAAAGAATCATATTCTCGGTTATTACGGACATTGTTTTGTTGTTCTGTGTATTTCTTAATCAAAGCATTGGCTTCGGCTTTGCCTGATTCACGGGAAGATATCTGGGTAGTTAACTGTGCTGTTTCAATTTCGAGGTTTGCTATTCTTGTTTCAAGACCGGCAATCTCATCTTCCAGATCGCGAACTTCAAGAGGTAATTCCCCTCTCATAATTTTGATTCTGTCAATTTCGGAATCAATAAGCTGAAGTTTATATAAACTCTTCAGTTTGTCTGTTACACTCAGATTTGCGTTTTCAATTTTATTATCTGTTTTTGCCATTTCAAAAAGTTTTAATCGGATTCGTATTTTTTTCTGAAAAACGGACTGCAAAGTTAGGATTTTTTTTCATAATAATGTTATAAAAAATTTCTTTTGTAAATTGTTCACTTTCATAATGTCCGATATCTGCAATTATTATTTTGTTTTCAGATGAAAAATAATCATGATATTTAATGTCGCCACTTACGTAAACATTTGCCCCGCAATGTATTGCTGTGTTGATTAAAAAAGCTCCGCTTCCTCCGCAAACTGCTACTTTCTTTATGGGCTTATTCAAAAATTCAGAGTGCTTTATACAACTTATATCAAAATTTTTCTTCAGCAATTTCATAAAATCTGTCTCACTCATTTCTTTTTCCAGCTCGCCAATCATCCCTAACCCGTAATTATTACACTCATTTTCAAGTTTATAGATGTCATAAGCAACTTCTTCGTAAGGGTGATTGTTAATAACCGCCATGATGATTTTTTTTTCTGCATATGCCGGATAAATCATTTCGATTCTTGTTTCTTTTTCGAAATGGGTTTCACCTTTTTTTCCGACAAAAGGATCGGCTTTTTCGTTTGCTCTGAAACTACCCAGCCCCTGCACGTTAAAACTGCAGTTGTCGTAATTCCCGATGTGTCCGGCACCGGCTGTGAACATTGCAGCTTTTAATGTTTCTGCATGACTTTCGGGAACAAATACTATAATCTTTTTTAGTACATCTTTTTTGGGAGAAAGCACTTTGATGTTTTTCAGTCCGATCTTTTCGCACATTTTTGCACTTACACCTTCAAAAACCTGATCAAAATTTGTATGTCCGCAATAAATTGAAATATCATTTTTTATTGCCATAATTACAGATTTTTCAACAGAATTACTTCCGGTTATTTTTTTTAACCCGGAGAAAATCAGCGGATGATGAGATACAATCAGATTACAATTGTTAATTATTGCTTCTTCAACTACTTCGGGGGTTACATCAATGCATATTAATATGCCGCTTATTTCGTTTTCAGAATTTCCTACGTTTAATCCCGAATTGTCAAAACCTTCCTGAAGTCCGACGGGAGCAAATTCCTCGAAGCTGTTTAGTATTTCTTTAATTTTCATAGTGTGTGTATATTCATCAGTTAGTCAGCTCATCAGCTCATCAGTTCATCAGTTTTACGGTTATAGTTAAAGATGTATATGCATTTAATTATTGAAAAGTCTTCCTTACCGAATATTATTTTATACATCAGAATTCAGGAACAGCCTAACTGATGAACTGAGTAACCAGATTTACCTTTCTATAATTCATCCCTGATTTCAATCAATAAAGATTTTATTTCGTTTAGTTTCTTTACCAGTTCAAAATTATGTTCGGTTTCGGTACGGTTATCTTTAATTTTCTTTTTTGCTCCGCTTAAGGTCATTCCTCTTTCTTTTACCAGATGCCAGATTAAGTGAAAAGTTTCTATATCCTTTTGGGTAAATAACCGGTTCCCTTTTTTGTTTTTCTGAGGTTTGATAACGTCAAACTCATTTTCCCAATATCTTATAAGGGAAGTATTTACATTGAACATTGCTGCTACTTCTCCGATACTGTAAAACATTTTATCCGGCCTGATTTTTTTCTCTGAGTCCATGATGGTATTATTTATTGTCAAAATTGAGCAAAAAAAGTGAAACAGCAAAATTTATTTTAGAAGTCAGAAGACCGAAGTCGGGCGGTTTGAAGTTTCATTCGTGCGGCCAAGCTTCGGTCTTCGGTCTTACAACTTTTTTATTTCTCTACAAATTGCATAGCATAATACTTAGCAGTAAGTTCTTCGCCTGTTGCATTTTTAATCATAACATTCCACTGCCATTTTGCTCCCGGGTTAAATACTTTTTCAATAAGGAATTTGCCAACTTCTTTATTGTTGTAAAAACTCTGCATATTGTAGTTTTCGCTTTTACATATGTTTGTTGACATGTAGTAATTTAACTGAGATGCAAGTAATTCTCCCAGCAGATAATTGTGGTAGTAACAGGGAGAAGTCGCGATATGGATTTTTGTAGCCCAGTCCGGCTTGTCACGATTTTCGGGGCGTTTTACCATTTGATATTCCTCAACCAGATCCCACCATAGTTTATTAAGGTCCTGATCAGGGTTTTCATACATAGATTTTTCGAAACGGTACATTACCTGAGCCCAGCGGCTAAATACCAACTGTTCCAGACGGAGTGATTTAAATCCCAAATCTGCAATTTTTTCTTTTTCTGCATCGCTTATGCCAATCATATCCTGCATCCATTGAGCATTAGATCCCATTCTGCCAAACAACATAGCAATTGCTTCAGTAGTAAAAGTATGTGCGGGGTCAATCAGAGCAAACGGTAATTCACGATCAATGTATTTGTCATAAACAGCATGTCCGAATTCGTGCATCATTGTGTTCATCCAGTTGTAATTTGGTTTAATGTTGCATAAAACCCTTATGTCTCCGGCCTTGTCGATGTCAATGCAATAAGCATGTTGATTTTTTCCAGGCTTTTCATACAAATCACTTTTTGCAATCATATCGGTAATGTCCATTCCGATAGAAGCATAATAATCTGTTGTCAGCTTTTCAATATTCTGATCTTTGTAATATTTATCCAGATCTATATCGTACATTTTAGGAGCTTCCTGAAAAAATCTGTTTTGATAGTGCCATGGTCTTAAATCTTCTTTCTTTATATTGAATTTTTTTGCAAGATAATCGTCAATTTCATCTTTCAGTCCGGCAAAAGATGCTCTTGTAAGTTCATCAAGTTCATCAAATATTTTACTTATTTCTTCAGGGGCCTGATCACTCAGTTTAAGGCTCATTTCATGGTAATTGTTAAAACCCAGAGAAACAGCCAGTTCGTTACGCTTTTTTACCAAAGCTATTATTTCGTCAGACACAACAGGACCTATGTTTTTTGACTCTGTCCAGGCTTGTTCAACTTCTGCAGAACTTTTTGATGTTGATAAAATGTCTTCAATATCATTGTCGCTTAAAGTATCTCCATTTACAACTGCTCTGTAAAGAGAAAACTGCTTTTCAATTTCAGTTGACATATTTATCATTTCTTCAAGCATTTCAGGATCAGCCTGATTAGACAAATAAGAGTTGTAAAGAACATCAAGTTCACGGGCTAAGATTTCATCTTTAATTTCGCCCGATTCCTTAACTTTTTTCAGGAATTCAAAGTCTTCTTTATTTGTGTAAATTTTTGTGTATTCCAGTTCAAGCTCTGCCGATTTGTTATAATCTGCTTCGTCCCCGGAAATTGAAGCCACAAAATAAGCATCACACATATCTTTGTAAATCGGTTTTACCGCTGCTTCATGTTTGGCAACAAATTCTTTAAATTGCTTTTCCATATCTTCATTTTTTTTATCCGGGTTTCCGCACGAAGCAAGAATAACTGCCGGGAGGATTAAAATCAAAAAACTTTTTTTCATCTTGTTGTTATTAAAAGTTAATATTTAATTGTTTAAAAGCACCTGATTGTCAGGAGTTAACGAACTTATGATAACCGAAATGTTAATCATTATTGTAATTTACTCCGGATTCCGAACTTTTTTGTAAAGTTAAAAAAGAGATTTGAAATACCGATTTCCCGAAATTGTTTTTTGTGATTTTAACAAAAAATTAACCAAATAACAACATGTTCAGGCATTGTTGTTTTATTTACTTTAAGAAATAAATATTTTTGAAATTTGTTAAATTGTTTTGTATTGAAAAAATATGAATAAAAATTTGGAAATATAAAGATTAATAGCTAATTTTACAAAGATCTGGGAAAAGTTATTGTGTCAAATTCTAAAATTTAAGATTATGAAAAAGTTTATTACAGTGCCATTGCTTTTTATCTCGTTTTGCTTTTCATCATTTTTGGTCGCTCAGAATTATGATTATCTGGACCGTAATCAGATTAAAGCGTTAATAAAATCTGACGGAAGTTTGTTTAATAACAATTCTCAAGCTTCATTTGAAGTACCAAAAGGTATGGGAATCAGTACTATTTATTCGGCAAATTTATGGATTGCCGGTATTGACGAAACCGGGATATTAAGTGCTGCCGGACCGACATATCAGGGTACTGAAGAATATTATTACGGGCCTGTGGCGAATGATTATTCAAATGATAATTATAAAAACAGATACAACAGGGTGTGGAAAGTTAGCCTTGCTGAAATACAAAATCATATTAATAATTTTAATCAGCCGGGGTACGAAATGCCGGAGGCGTTTCTTAACTGGCCTGCTGCCGGAAACACCGCAAACGGAGAGGCGGCAGAGCTTGCTCCATATTACGACTACAACGAAAATGGTATGTATGATCCGCAAAATGGTGATTTTCCTTTAATAAGGGGCGATCAGGCGGTGTATTTTATTTTTAATGATGCTTCTGGACATAATAATCCCGAAGGAACAAAATTAGGTTATGAGTTTCATGGAATGGCATATTGTTTTAACCCGTCAATTGGTTCTGCTCTGCCACAAACAGTATTTATAAATTACAGAATTATAAACCGCTCATTAAAAGACTATAATAATTTATATGTTGGTTTGTGGAATGATTTTTCTTTGGGTTATGAAGAAGACGATTGTATCGGTACAGATTCTGTAAACAAGATGGTATATGTTTATAATGCATATAATGAAGATGCTTACGGCGTGGATCCGGAATCTATAGATGTTAATACTTATGGTTCACCGGCACCTGCTCAGGGGCTTATGCTTTTAAGTCCTGAAATACAGGGAGCAGTTGTAACTCCGTATTCTTGTTGTTATGATACTGTGATTTATAATTATTTAAGGTCTCTTAATCATGACGGAACCCCGTTTCATTATGGAGGAACCGGATATGTAACTAATTTCTATAATCCAGGCTCTTCATATGCATGGGATGCAAAAGCATTAATATCAGCAGGGCCATATAATCTTAATTCAGGAGAAGAAATTTGTTTGGATTTTGCTTATGTTTATGCCCGTGACTTATCCGGGACTAACTTAACAGCAATAAGTTTTCTCAGAGAAAAAGCAGCAGCATTACAGAAATTCTTTGATGATTATGGCTTTAGCTGTAACAATAACAGTTTAGGTATCGCTATAAACAATACGGGCAAAGATGATTTTGTCGTTTATCCTAACCCTGCTACAGGTATAGTAAATATCGATTTTTCAGGACTTTCGCAAACTGTAAATAAGGTTACAATACGAACTGCTGACGGAAAAATTGTACAACAATATTATTCATCTGAATTGCCAAAACAAATTGATTTACAGGTAAAAGGATTGTACATTATTTCAGTAGAAACTTCAAACGGAATAATATCAAAGAAGGTTAGTATTTTGTAATGCATTGATTGATAGTGTTTTTAGGATGCAAAAATAATTTTTCAAAAAAATGTGAATTATATAAATTGATTTTATATTTTTGCATCCTCAAAGCCCGGGTGGCGGAATTGGTAGACGCGCTAGTTTCAGGGACTAGTATTCGCAAGGGTGTGCAGGTTCGATCCCTGTCCCGGGCACAACAAGAAATCAGCTAATAGCTGATTTTTGTGCTTATTGAAGGAATTAATGGGGTCGGCTTACCGTTTCACAGTCTTTCACCCCTCAAATATGTAAGTTCACCGAAAAATAATTTTATCGCTTTTTAAAATGCCATATTTTTGTTGCATAATTAAAATTTAAAAACATGAGACATCATCAACATTATTCAGAAGTTAAATGTAACAGGAAGTTTCATTCCAAAATCCGGGGATTTATTTTTGGCTTTTTCCTCTTATCTGCCGGAGTTGTTTTAATTTTAGGTAATACCGGATTTATAGATAAAAACTTATTTGACTATATATTCTCGTGGCAGTCTTTGCTTATTGTGTTTGGTATTATTACTTTATCAGGAGGAATCCGGGATCATTGGTTCGGATCTATGATAATGATAACGATAGGTTCGCTTTTTTTACTGGATGAGATTTATGAATTTCAAACAGGAGTTGCAAATATGATATGGCCGGCAATTCTTATTATTATCGGAATAGGAGTAATGGTTAAGATTTTTTTACCCAAACGGATAATTACAGGATCGAAAGATGATTATAAAGGCACGTTTAAAGAGGAGATAAGCAGTGACGATTACATAAATGTGTCAAGAGTATTTTCCGGTGCAAATATATTTATAAAATCTGAGAATTTTAAAGGTGGCAAAGCGAGTTTCGTATTCGGAGGCGGAGAGTTTGATTTGCGTGGAGCAAAGCTTGCAGAAGGAATAAATATTCTTAAAATAGAATGTGTATTTGGTGGTGTCAAAATTATTTTACCCGACAATTGGGATGTAAGCCTCGAAACATCCGGGGTATTTGGAGGATTTAGTGATGAAAGAAGACATATGCAGATCGAAAATATTGACAGGACACGTAAACTTATAATTAAAGGCGAAGCTGTATTCGGCGGTGGCGAAATCTTAAATTAGAAAGAATGCAAAACCCGTTTCTAAGCAGGAAGTTTTCAACAATTTATGCAATAGTATGGTTTGTAATAATTATTGCACAGATTGTTATTTTAAGCATTTTTACAGATTCAGATACTGCTAGTGTTGTGATTCAGTCGCTGATTGCAAATTTTTCTTTTGCCTCATTAGGTTTCGGAATCTGGTTTGTTGTTAAATATAATCTGGCACATAAAAACAATATTCATACATTACTTATTTTTTCAATATCAGGGATTATTGTGGTAGGGTTGTGGATGGGATTTAATTTTATTATTCAGAGCATGATTATGAAATTAAGTAACGGCTCCTTAAATTTTAATAATCACCCGCTTTATCAGTTTACGACAGGAGTTTTTCTTTACACAATTTTTGTTCTTATTTACAGGATAATGATATTGTTTTACAAATATGCTGAAAAAGCCAGATCGGAAGAAAAGTTGCTGAAGCTTGTAACAGAAACGAAATTGCATGCCCTTAAAGCATATATAAATCCACATTTCCTTTTTAATAGTCTTAATTCTGTAAATGCTCTGATTACAGTTAATCCGGAGAAAGCAAGAGAAATGCTAGTAAATCTTTCTGAATATTTCAGATATAGCCTTAAACAAAAGGATAACAGCTTTATACGTTTGGCAGATGAGATTCACTATACACTTACTTATTTTGAAATTGAAAAACAAAGATTCGGAGACAAAATTGACCTGGTTACAGAAATAGACGAAACATGTGCAGATGTTGATGTTCCGGTTATGATATTACAACCTCTTTTCGAAAATATTATCAAACATGCGGTCTCTGAAAGTCTTGTAGATATAAAAGTAAAATTCATTGTAAAAAACGAAAAAGATTATTTATTCATCAGTCTGTCAAATAATTATGATATAGACGGCGTTTCCAGATCAGGGACAGGAATTGGACTCAGGACAACATATGAAAGGATATCATTAATTTATGACCAGAAAGATTTGACACAATATTCCCGTGAAAACGGAATTTTTAAAGTAGAGTTAAGAATACCACTTAAACATAAAGAATAGTTATTATGAAAGCGTTAATTATTGATGACGAACCTTTAGCGATACAGATTATTAAAGAATATCTCGGCGAGATACCGGAGATAGAAATAATAGGCGAAGTAAATAATGGTTTTGACGGATTGAAAGCAATCAACGAGCTAAAACCTGATTTGGTTTTTCTCGATATTCAGATGCCTAAACTTACAGGATTCGAAATGCTCGAACTTCTTGAAAATCCTCCTATGATTGTCTTTGCTACAGCATACGAAGAGTTTGCATTAAAAGCATTTGAGAAAAATGCAGTGGATTATTTGCTTAAGCCCTTTTCCAAAAGCAGATTTAATCAGGCAGTGCAAAAACTGATAAAACAATTTGCAGAAAATAAATTACAGGTTCAGGATTATACTCCGCTATTGAATAATATTAATTCTGCCAGAGAAAATCTGGACAGAATAGTGGTAAAAGAATCAGGGAAAATTCTCATTATCCCTGTAACAGATGTTTATTATCTTGAGGCGGCAGATGATTATGTTGTTATTTCTACAGCGAATAAAGAGTATGTAAAGAATGCAACTATGAAGTATTATGAAGATAGTCTTCCGTCAGATAACTATGTAAGAATTCACAGGTCCTGTATTATTAATATTAATTTTGTTAAAGAAATACAGCCTTACAACAAAGAAACACACTCTGTAATAATGAAAAACGGCAAATCACTTAAAACCAGCCGTCAGGGAAGTGCTGAACTTAGAAGGGTCCTGAAGTTTTAAAAAATCAAAAATCTGAAAGTACCTTACTCCGGGTTTTCAATTTAAACGAATTTCGACAGCCTTATTTCCGCTTATTAAATTTCCCACTCAAAGCCGTCTTTTTTATCTTTAACGGTTATTCCTATTTTTGTAAGTTCGTTTCTTATCAGGTCTGAAGTTGCATAATCTTTATTGGCTTTTGCCTGCATTCTGAGGTTTAATACCATGTCAACAACTTCTTTAAGAATCTCATTGCTCCCGGAACCTTCATTTTCGTTTTTAAGTCCCAGAATTTCAAAAAGGAAAGAATGATAAACCTGTTTTAATATCTCAAGATTGGCATCATCAATTGTTTCTGTTCCGGCTTCAACCGAATTTATAGTTTTAAGAGCATCGAACAAATGAGCAATAACAATAGGAGAGTTAAGATCATCATTCATGGCATCGTAGCAGTTCTTTTTTAATTCAGATACATTGTAATTGCCTGATGCTGAAGCCTTTATTTTATTTAAGGTCTCGTTGCCTTTCATCAGTCTGGCAAGGCCTTTTTCTGCTGCCTGCAATGCTTCGTTTGAAAAGTCAAGAGTGCTGCGGTAGTGAGCCTGCAGAATGAAAAACCGGATAGTCATAGGGCTGTATGCTTTTTCCAGCACCTGATTTGTTCCGTTAAACAAATCATCCAGAGTAATAAAATTACCCAATGATTTTCCCATTTTCTGACCATTAATGGTGATCATATTGTTATGAACCCAGTAATTTATTGAATTTTCGCCAACAGCAACAGTGTTTTGAGCAATTTCACATTCATGATGAGGGAATAATAAATCCATCCCACCACCGTGAATGTCGAATTTTTCGCCCAGATATTTATGCCCCATTGCAGAACATTCCATATGCCATCCCGGGAAACCATCACTCCATGGAGACGGCCACCTCATAATATGCTCAGGACTTGCCTGTTTCCAAAGAGCAAAGTCAAAGCTGTTTTTCTTTTCTGATTGTCCGTCAAGCTCACGTGTGTTGCTGTACAAGTCCTCAAGAATACGGCCCGATAATTTGCCGTAATTGTATTTTTCATTGTATTTTTCAACATCAAAATAAACCGATCCGTTACTTATATAAGCAAAACCACTGTCGAGAATTTTTTTTGTCATTTCAATCTGCTCGATAATGTGTCCCGAAGCTCGTGGTTCAATACTTGGTTTAAGAACATTCAGCTTATCCATCTCACGGTGATAACGATCTGCAAAATATTGAACAACTTCCATAGGTTCAAGTTGTTCAAGGCGTGCTTTTTTACCTATTTTATCCTCACCCTGGTCAGCATCATTTTCCAAATGACCCACATCTGTAATATTTCTTACATATCTTACTTTATATTCCAGATGGCGCAGGTATCTGAACAAAAGATCAAAAGTTATCGCAGGTCTGGCATGACCCAAATGTGCATCACCATAAACAGTAGGTCCACATACGTACATTCCGACAAACGGAAAATTAATAGGAATAAACTCTTCTTTTTTTCTGTTAATAGAATTGTATAAAAACAATTTGCCTTGCATATCGGTTAATTTCTATAATTTATGGCTCAAAAATACTACACTTTAATGAGAAATGGAAAGATTTTCGTAAAATTGTATTTTCAAATTTTAATTCTTATTATGTCAATTAGAAAGATTAAGCTGGTTTTTATTTCTCTTGCGGCAGTAATGTTGGTTTTTCTGTCTTGTAAAGGTGAAGAGCCTGCAAATAATAATGGTGTAAACAAACCAAAATATATTTTTCTGTTCATCGGAGACGGAATGGGGCAGAATCATGTTGCTCTTACCCAGGCATATCTTGCATCATCTGAAGGTAAAATAGGAATGGGAAGAGTGTTTTTTACAGACTATCCTTCATATGCAGATTGTACAACATGGTGCAGGAACAGTCAGATTACAGACTCGGGAGCAGCGGGTTCTGCAATTGCCTGTGGTGAAAAAGCAGACTATGGTGTGATTTCGTACTATCCGGATTTTCTGCCGGATCAGAAGCCCCAATCAATAGCAAAGATTGCACATTCAAATGGGATGAAAGCAGGAATAATTTCAACTGTAAGTATTAACCACGCTACTCCTGCAGCATTTTATGCTGTAAACGAAAGCCGCGGAAACTACTATGAGATAGGAGCACAAATGCCTGAATCGGGGTTTGAATTTTATGGTGGAGGAGGATTTAAAAACTCTACAGGAAAGAATAATGATAAGGAAGATCTTTACCAGAGAGCAACTAATTTCGGATATGTTATTACAAGTGATTTGAATACAATTTCTACTACTGACACATCTGCTACCGGAGTTTATTTTGTTAATCCGGTTTTAAGATCCGAGTCCGAAATGCCGTATAGTATTGACAGAGAAGAACTTGGTGGATATGCGTTAAAGGATATCGTGCGTGAAGCAATCAGATTTCTGGATAATGAAAACGGGTTCTTTATGATGGTTGAAGGTGGCAAAATTGATTGGGCCTCACATGAAAATGATGCGGCTACTATGGTTCATGAGTTGATAGATTTTGATAATGCCGTTCTCGAAGCATATTCTTTTTACATGCTGCATCCGGATGAGACTTTGATAATTGTAACTGCAGACCATGAAACAGGAGGCTTTTCTTTAGGAAATACATCCAACGATTATGACAGCAATTTCGGGATTTTGGGCTTGCAAAAATGTTCGGTAAGTTATTTTGCCGGCTTATTATCTGAATATAAACAGTCAACAACAGTTTATGAATTATCATATGTTACAGATCTTGCCATGACAGATTTCTTTAATCAGCCGCTTAATTTAACCGCCGAAGATTCTGTGAGAATCACCGAAGCTTTTGACTATTATTTTAACGGAGTTACACATATGACAGATAGCGAACTATATAGTGCTTACGGATCTTCAAACCCGGTAGCCGTTACATTTAGTAAAATATTGTCTGATCGTGCAGGTGTCGGTTTTACTACATGGGCGCATACGGCTGCAAAAGTGCCGGTTTACTCAACCGGATTAAAATCTCTGTATTTTACGGGAGCAATGGATAATACCGGATTTCATAAACGATTGGTTGACTTTATGGGATGGAAGGAATGAATTAAGTCTTAAAAATCAAAATTATCAGGCAAAATTTTCAAACATATATAATCCTTGACATATGTAGCCTCTGCCGGAATTTTTCTTCAAGAATTTATAAGGTTGTTTTACAGATGTTTAGCACCTGACGGTAATGTACTCTTGTACTCAATATTTGTCAGTAAACAAATTGCTGTATTTAATCAGACCATATGATAAAAATGTATTGTTTTTACTGTACTACATTGAATTTTAATCAGATATTTGAGTCAAACCATTTTCTAAAACATAGTTTTTTTATTAGGTTTATTCATTCATAAATCTTACTTTTGAACGAACTAAATTTTTACTGTTATGCAAGATTTAAACTGGTCAAAACTTCCGTTTGGATATGTTAAAACACATTACAATGTACGTTGTGTGTGGAAAGACGGCAAATGGGGAGAAATTGAAGTTAGTGATTCTGAGTATATTAATATCCATATGGCCGCAACAGTTTTACATTACGGTCAGGAAGCATTTGAAGGTATGAAAGCCTATCGCGGAACCGACGGGCAGATAAGACTTTTCAGATGGGATGAAAATGCAAAACGTTTACAACGGTCTGCAGATGGAATTTATATGGCAAAAGTTGATGATGAGCTGTTCTTTAATATGGTTAAAAAAGTTGTGGAACTTAACAAAGACTTTGTTCCGCCATACGGTACAGGAGCATCATTGTACATTCGTCCGTTTTTGTTCGGGTCAGGACCCAAAGTGGGGGTTCAGCCTGCAGAGGAATACACCTTTATGATTTTTGTTACACCTGTAGGCCCTTATTTTAAAGAAGGATTTAATCCTGTTAAAATTGCAGTTGTAAGAGACTCTGACCGTGCAGCACCTCTTGGAACAGGAACTCTTAAAGTCGGAGGTAACTATGCAGCAAGTTTGTATGGGGTTGAAAAAGCTCACCATGCCGGTTACGGTTCACCTATGTATCTTGATGCCAAGGAGAAAAAATATATTGATGAAATAGGAGCTGCCAATTTCTTTGCAATAAAAGATAATACTTATATCACTCCAAAATCGACATCAATTTTACCTTCAATTACCAATAAGAGCCTTGAAGAACTTGCAGACTTTTTAGGCTATAAAGTGGAAAGAAGACCTGTAGCTTTTGATGAATTAAGTACTTTTGAAGAAGTCGGAGCATGCGGAACAGCCGCTGTAATTTCCCCAATAGGCGAAATTAAGGATTTGGATGAAGATATAACTTATACTTATTGTCATGACGGAAAACCGGGGCCTGTTTCAACAAAATTGTACAACACTTTGGTTGGCATTCAGTTTGGCGATATAGAAGATCCTTTCGATTGGGTTACTATCCTTGATATTTAATAATTCAGGCTGCTTTTGCAGCCTTTTTTTTATCCTTTAATTTGCTTTTTTTCATGTTGGCTATCTGAAGGTTTCCTTTTTTCGATTAAGTCCCCTGAAATTGGACTGCAAATGTAAGCCAATATGATATAATTGCGTCAGCATGTTCCGGACTTTGGAGTTTTCTGCTCTAAAACTAATTTTTTATTTTCAGCAAAAAAACTATATTTGCAGCAAATCAATATTAAACTTAAAAACGAAATAAAATGGCAGTAGTAAAACCTTTCAGAGGATTGCGTCCACCACAAAATCTGGTAGAGAATGTTTCATGTTTACCTTACGATGTAATGAACAGCGAAGAAGCCGCACAAATGGCTGAAGGTAAAAAAGAATCTTTGTTACATGTAACTCGTGCGGAAATTGATCTGCCGGCAGGTACAGATACCCATAGTGAAATTGTTTATGAAAAAGCAGTTTCAAACTTTCAGAAAATGCAGTCAGAAGGCTGGTTGGTTGATGACGAGGAAGCAAAATTCTATATTTATGCCCAAACTATGGATGGCCGTACACAGTATGGTATTGTAGGTTGTGCATGGTATCAGGATTATTTTAACGGGATAATCAAGAAACATGAATTGACCCGTCCTGATAAAGAAGAAGACCGTATGATTTTAACCCGTTATACCAATGCTAATATTGAGCCTGTATTCTTTTCATACAAAGCAGTTCCTGAAATTGATGAAATCGTTGACCGTATTGTGAAAAATCAGCCTGCTGATTATGACTTTGTAGCTGAGGATGGTTTCGGTCATCACTTCTGGGCAATTAATGATGCTGCTGTAAATAAGAGAATTGAAGAGCTTTTTGAAACAAAAGTTCCTTATACCTATGTTGCTGATGGTCACCACAGAACTGCAGCAGCAAGCAGAATAGGAGTAGAGAGAGCAGAAAATAATCCTAAACACAAAGGTGATGAGGAATACTGCTATTTTATGGCTGTTCATTTTCCTGATAATCAGTTGAAGATTATTGATTATAACCGTGTTGTAAAAGACCTTAACGGCTTAAGCAAAGAGGATTTTATGAACCGTGTAATTGATAAATTCTATATGCAGGACATGGGAACAGAAATTTACAAACCGGCTTCTTTGCACGAATTCAGTATGTATATTGATGGCCACTGGTATAAGCTGAATGCTAAACCTGGAACTTATAATGATAATGATCCTCTTGAGATTCTTGATGTGAATGTTTTGTCAAAACACATACTTGATGATATTCTTGGTATTGCCGATTTAAGAACAAGTAAAAGAATTGACTTTGTTGGCGGTATCCGCGGTCTTGGCGAATTGCAGAAAAGAGTTGACAGCCGTGAAATGCAGGTTGCATTCGCTCTTTATCCTGTATCAATGGAGCAATTGATAAATATTGCCGATTCAGGTAATATTATGCCTCCCAAAACCACATGGTTTGAACCTAAATTAAGATCTGGCCTGGTTATTCATAAAATCTAAGATTTACAATATTTAAATTAAAAGCCTGAACATTAAGTTTAATGCTCAGGCTTTCTTATTTTTGTACAAACAATTATTTTAATGAATCTGGCAATTATCGTAATATCACTCTTTATATCAGGCCTTTACTTTGTAATGATTATGGTTTTTGCCATTGTTTTTTTTCTGCGTAAAAAAGATTCTCCTGAAATTAAACCGGATACAGAATTTGTAAGTGTAATTGTTGCTTTCCGTAACGAGGCTTCAAATATTGAACGTTTGACAGAGTGTTTATTGAATCAGAATTATAACTCATATTTTGAAATTATCATGGTGAATGATCATAGTGACGATTGTTCGCATGAAATTCTTTCGGCTGTTTCAGATTCAAGGGTTAAAGTCTTTGATTTACCGGAAAATATAACCGGGAAAAAGCAGGCTTTGAGATATGCCGTAACCAGGTCGTCAGGTGCGATCCTATTGTTTACAGATGCCGATTGTCTTGTCCCTCATAATTGGATAAGCGTAATGGTAAATCAGTTGAAAAATCAGAATCTTCAGATGCTTTGCGGGCCTGTTGAATTTGAGAAGAGTAAAAGTCTTTTTTCGGAAATGTTCAGGCTTGAGTTTATGAGTCTTACAGGTAGCGGAGCCGCAGGCTTTTTTATAAATAAACCGTTTATGTGCAACGGGGCAAATTATGCTGTTACAAGAACTGTTTTTGATGAAGCATCTCGGCATTTTAACGACAGGTATTCTTCCGGTGACGATGTGTTTCTGTTACATTATATTTCAAAAAGGTATAAAGCAGGTTTTATTCAAAATCCAAATGCTTTAGTGTCAACCAAATCTCCTGAAAGCATTAAGGCTTTTTTTAATCAGCGTATTCGCTGGGCCTCAAAAACTACAGGATACCGGGACTTGTTTTCTGTGTTTACGGCAGCTTTGACTTTTTTAATGTCTGCTTTGCTGATTATTCTGGCAATGCTGTCTTTTATTGATGCCGGATACCTGATACTTTTAATAATTGCGTTATCTGCAAAGACTCTTGCAGATTTAATTTTTCTTATTCCCGTAACTGCATTTTATAAAAAGACATATCTCTTATTCTGGTTGCCGTTACTACAGGTTTTTTACCCTTTGTATATCAGCATAACTGCCTTATTGTCATTGTTTTATAAGCCTCACTGGAAAGGCAGAAGAATTACCTGAAAATCCACAACAGATAGAGATATGTGAACGGTTAAACAGTTGAAATGTTCAACCGTTCCGTTCAACTGTTTAACAGTTAATTCCCCATCTCGCTTATAAATTTTATTTTTACAAGTCTTACTTCTTCTTCGCTGTAGCCGGTATCTGCAAGTTCTTCCATAGCTTCGGCAATAGAATCCGTTTCGGCATCTTCTTTAAAGTATGTGTAAATATCATCAACCACATCTTCGTCGAGAATTGAATTGATATAGTAATCAATATTTATTCTGGTACCTGAATTTACAATAGCTTCTATTTCATCAATCAGTTCCATCATTTCCAATCCGGTGGCATTACATATTTCGTCAAGAGGCATTTTTTTATCAATATTTTTAATGATAAAAACCTTATTTGTCGATTTGTTAACTACCGATTTTACAACAAAATCCTGAGGCCTTTCTATTTCATTTTCCTCAACGTGTTTTTTTATGAGGTCAACAAATTCTGCCCCGTATTTTTGTGCTTTACCCTGACCAACACCGGAAACCATTGTGAGTTCATCCATTGTAACAGGGTATTGAATTGCCATATCCTGCAACGAAGGATCGCTGAAAATTACGAATGGAGGGAGGTTGTGTTTTTTTGCTATATTTTTTCTGAGGTCTTTAAGCATTGCAAACAACTCTGTATCAGTTGCCGATCCTCCGCTGAAATTACCTTCTGTATCGCTGTCTCCATCTTCGTAGTTATGATCTTTTGTAAGCATAAACGAATATGGTTTCTGAAGATATTCTCTTCCCTTATCGGTTACTTTAAGCAGTCCGTAATTTACAATTTCTTTTTCTATAAACTGAGCAATAAGCATTTGTCGGATAACGCCTTTCCAGTGTCTGGCATTTTCTTCTCCTCCTGTACCGAAAATCGGGAGCTCCTGATGTTTGTAAGTTGCAACCTCAGCAGTTTTCTTCCCCGTGAGGATGTTAACTATATGTTCCGATTTAAATCTTTCTTTTACAGTAAGTATAGTTTCCAGAATAGTAAGGATATCTTCCTTGCCTTCAAATTTTGGTTTTGGATTAAGACAGTTATCGCAATTACCGCAATCCTCTGTCATTTCTTCCCCGAAGTAATTTAAAAGCTGTCTTACGCGGCAAACGCTTGATTCAGCATAAGAAACTGTCTCAAAAAGCAGTTGCTTCCCGATTTCCTGTTCGTTTACAGGTTTGTTCTGCATAAACTTTTCAAGTTTCTGAATATCGTCATAGCTATAAAAAGAAATGCATTTGCCTTCTCCGCCATCACGTCCTGCACGTCCTGTTTCCTGATAATAGCCTTCCAGGCTTTTAGGTACATTATAGTGGATTACAAATCTCACATCAGGTTTGTCAATACCCATTCCGAACGCTATTGTTGCAACAATAACATCAACCTCTTCATGTAAAAACATATCCTGATTTCTCGATCTTGTCGCAGTATCCATTCCTGCGTGATATGCAAGAGCTTTAATGTCGTTAACTACCAGCATCTCGGCCAGTTCTTCAACTTTTTTGCGGCTGAGACAATAAATAATTCCTGATTTACCGGGATTGTTTTTTATGTACCTTATAATTTCTTTTGAAGCTTTAACCTTTGGGCGCACTTCATAATAAAGGTTGTGACGGCGGAAAGATGATTTAAAGACTTCGGCATCGAGCATGTCAAGATTTTTTTGAATGTCATGCTGAACTTTCGGAGTGGCAGTTGCTGTAAGTGCCATGAGAGGAGCGCGGCCTATTTCGTTTACTATAGGTCTTATCCGCCTGTATTCCGGTCTGAAGTCGTGTCCCCACTCACTTATACAATGAGCTTCGTCAATTGCAAAAAACGAGATTTTAAATTTTTTAAGAAATTCTACATTATCTTCTTTTGTAAGAGATTCGGGGGCAACATATAAAAGTTTTGTTTTCCCGCTTAATATATCTTCTTTAACCTGATTGGTTTCTGTTTTGTTAAGAGATGAGTTTAAAAAATGAGCGACACCACTTTCCATACTGAACCCGCGCATCGAGTCAACCTGGTTCTTCATTAAAGCAATCAGCGGCGATATTATTATTGCAGTTCCTTCCGACATAAGTGCAGGAAGTTGGTAACACAGAGACTTTCCGCCGCCTGTAGGCATTAATACAAAAGTGTCGTTACCGTTTAATAGACTCAGAATTACTTCCTTCTGCAAGCCTTTGAATGTGTCAAACCCAAAGTATTTTTTAAGTAATTCTGAAATTTGCTGTTCTTTGTTATCCATTATAAATTGTTTTTTTCCTTGTAATTCAAAATTAAAATAAAATTTTTAATAACGAAATGATTTTAAACCTTTATTAAGATTAAAATCAATTTTAAGATTTTGTAAATCCGGATAATTAAATTTATACTAAATTAGCAAAAAAATTTGAAATGCAAAGTTTTAGTACAGAAAAAATTATTGAAAGCGGGAAAAAGACTGTAAAAGCAGAAGCAGAAGCAGTTCTTGGATTGGTTGATTGTATAGACGAAAGTTTTGCCGAAGTTGTTCAAAATATTACAGCATCAAAAGGCCGGGTTATAATTACAGGAATCGGGAAGAGTGCAAATATAGGGATGAAAATTGTAGCAAGTCTTAATTCTACAGGTACTCCTGCAGTATTTATGCATGCTGCCGATGCCATTCATGGCGATCTCGGAATAGTACAACCTGATGATGTTGTTATTTGCATTTCAAAAAGCGGAAACACTCCTGAAATCAAAGTGTTGATTCCATTAATAAAAAATAATAAAAATCTTTTGGTTGCTATCGTGTCTGAAACTGATTCATTTCTTGGTAAGTCAGCAGACTATGTATTGCATGCAAAAGTTACAAACGAAGCCTGTCCCAATAATCTTGCCCCGACATCAAGCACAACAGCCCAGCTTGTAATAGGAGATGCTCTTATGGTTGCCCTTTTGGAAGCCAGAGGATTTACTCCTGAAGATTTTGCAAGATTTCATCCCGGAGGTTCGTTGGGGAAAAAATTATATCTGCGCGTTGACGATATTTATAAAATAAATGAATCTCCCAAAGTCGGTCCGGATGATGACATAAAAACGGTAATATCCGAAATTACAGGGAAAAGACTTGGCGCTACTGCAGTTGTTGATAATGACGGCGTACTGATAGGAATTATTACTGACGGTGATTTAAGAAGAATGCTGGAAAGCTTTTCGTTGAAACTCAATGAAATAAAAGCAAGAGATATTATGTCCTTAAATCCCAAAACAATAGATAAAAATGAACTGGCGGTGAATGCTCTTAATATAATAAGAAAAAATAATATCACTCAGTTGATAGTATCAAATAAGGGGAAATATCTGGGGATAATCCATTTACATGATTTGATGAGGGAAGGAATTGTCTGATATTATTTTCCGAAGAGTAATGTCCCGAAAATAAACAACCCGAACAGAATTACTAAAATTCCGGCTATTCTGTTGAGAACAAGCATTCTTCTTAATTTAAATTTACTTCTGAATATGCTTACTATCGAAGAAAGTGTAAACCACCATATAGTAGCTCCGGTTAAAACTCCTACGATTAATGATAATACGGACGAAAATTGAGACTCTTTATCAACAATTCCAAATCCTGCAAATACTGCGGCGAAAACAAATACGGTTATCGGATTTGAAACAGTTAAAGCAAAAATAGAAATAAAATCACCGAATAAACCTTTTCGTTTTTTCTTTAACTGTTTTCTTAATTGCACCCCGGGATTTGCAACAATCAGTTTATAGCCCATAAACAGAAGTACCAAACCTCCGATTATCCTAAGATATAACTGATATTCTGTAAGTGAATCAATAACTACAGAAATACTGAAACCTGCAACAATGGCATAAAAACCGTCAGCACTTGCAGCTCCCAGACCGCTTACAAATCCTGAGATTCTGCCTTTGTTAAGAGTTCGTTGGATACATAATACCCCAATTGGCCCTAACGGTATAGATGCCGATAGACCAACAACAATTCCCTGCCACAAATATTCTAAAAACATAATGCAAAGAAAATAAATAGTTTTTAAAGTTCTAAATAAAGTTTTAATTTCGGGCTCTTAAATTTTACAGAATGCTTGAAAAATTAGATCACGATGCATTAAAAGACTTTCTCGAAAGCAAGTACAATAAGTTTGCCAATCCTGCATTTATTGAAAATGACCCAATACAGATACCTCATTCATATTCGAAGAAAGAGGATGTGGAAATAAGTGGTTTTATTGCTTCTACAATTGCCTGGGGACAGCGCGTTTCTATTATAAAAAATGCCAAAAACTTTATGAGTCTCATGGATAATTCCCCTTATGATTTTATAATAAATCATAAGCCAGGCGACTTGAAACGGTTTGAAAAGGCTGTTCACAGAACATTTAACGGTACCGATCTGGCTTTTTTTGCAGAATCTTTGCAAAATATTTACTTAAATCACGGGGGACTTGAAAAAATATTTTGTACAGACAAAGGCGATTTGTTCAGCGGACTTGTGAATTTTTATAAGGTGTTTTTTTCAATCCCACATCCTCAGCGAACCAGGAGACATGTTGCAAATGTAGAGTCTGGTTCGGCAGCCAAAAGGCTCAATATGTTTCTCCGATGGATGGTTCGTGATGACAAACGTGGAGTCGATTTTGGCATCTGGAAGCAAATTCCAACGGCTGATTTATATATTCCTCTTGACTTACACAGCGGACGGGTAGCCAGAATGCTTGGTATGCTTAACAGAAATCAGAATGACTGGAAATCTGTGTGCGAGCTGACTTCTGTTTTGAGGGAATTTGATCCAAAAGACCCGGTTAAATATGATTTTGCACTTTTCGGGGTAGGAGTTAACGAGGACTTTTAATTTATGGATCGCAATATTTTCAGGTTTAAACAATTTGAGGTACTTCAAAACAGTTCTGTGATGAAAGTCGGAACTGACGGGGTTTTGCTGGGTGCAGCCACAGATTGCGGAAATGCAGAAATAATTCTTGATATAGGAACCGGAACCGGTTTGGTTGCTTTGATGCTTGCTCAGAAATCCAAGGCAAAAGTGTTTGCAACAGATATTAACGAAGACGCTTTTAAACTTGCAAAATATAATGTGGAAGCGTCACCGTTTTCAGACAGGATTTCTGTTTTTCACAGTTCGATACAGAATTTTAAATCAGAAAAGAAATTTGACCTCATAGTTTCTAATCCGCCTTATTTTACAACAAATGTAATTGCTCCTGACAAAAACAGGGCTTTAGCACGGCACAATCTGGAACTTACAATTTCTGATCTGGTTTGTAATATAGCAAGACTTTTGACTGAGAACGGAAGAGCTGTAGTTATTTTTCCGGTTGAACAATCTGAGGCTTTTGAACAATTTGCGATAGAAAACGGATTCTCTGTTAAATCAAAACTTATTATACTCCCTCGTGCCGGAATGAATCCTGTAAGAATAATAACAGAAATATCTAAATCAAAAACAGAGACGCAGGTAAAATATATTGCAATTGAAAAACAGGAAAGGCATGATTATACAACGGAGTATAAAGAGCTGACTTCTGACTGGTATCTCAAATTTTAAAAACTGCCCAGCCTTAATGATATATATACTCCGGGGGAACTGAATGATTCGGCAGTATAGTAAGCCGGGGCTTCAGGAAATAAACTGTAATGATATTCAAATCCTCCGGCAATTCTGAATATATCACTGATATTGTATTCCACGCCTATTGACGGGGTAAATCCCCAGAATATGCCGTTGTCTATCTGAACCCAGTCGGTATTAATTAGTCGTGAGTTACCTATGCTGAATTTCATCTCAGCAGTTCCGTGAAGCCTTCTTTCTTTCAAAATCGGATAGCCCAACCAGATGCCGCCGTAACTGCAACCTAATTTGTAACTAATATTGGTGGTGTCGTTTTTACTGAAAGAATTTGTAAGCCCGTTAAAGAATATTCCGATCCGGATGTCTTTAACTACAAAGCCTCCACCTCCGCCACTGAAAATTGCAAGCCGGCCATCCAGTGATCTGAAACTCATCATAATGCCCCCAAATCCCCCGCCTTCAGGATTCTCTAAAGGCTCTTCAACCTGTGCAGAAGCGAAGAACCCGGCCATTATTAAAACAAGAGATAAAAGTGCTTTTTTCATTTTATTTTTCATTTCAATTATTTGTAAAGATATACATTTTAGTTTTGAACGAAAATTATTTGATATCAAAATTTCTGTTGTTAGATAAAAAAGGATATATTTGGAAACAAATTACTCGTTTATGAAAACATTATTTGCTGTTATTTTATTGTGTGTATGCAATGTGCTTTTGGCTCAATCCGTTCTCAGTCCGTTGCTTAATTCCCGGCTTAGCGAAGAATCAAAGGGAGATGATTATATTAATATAAATATATATTTTTCATCAGAATATGACATTTTTGATTTGTCAAAGGATTTGGATGCCTCTCATGCTGATTTTGATTCCAGAGTAAAAGCGGTAACCAGTTTGCTGAAAGAAAATTCAATAATTTCTCAAAATGAATTTTCTTCTGTTTTGGATGATTTGTTACGCACCGATTCCAAAGCAATAGGGGACCTTAAATATTACTGGGGTGTAAATATGCTGAATATGGATGTGAAAAGAAATTATGTTTACAGAATCTCAGAATATAAAGGAATAAAGTATGTTGATTTAAATACTCCCAGATACCGCATTCCTGAAATAATGAAAACAGAAGGAAATGAGTCTGCAAAGACAGTTAACGGTGCCGAGCCCGGTCTTAAAACCATAAATGCACATAAGCTGTGGGAGATGGGTTACAGTGGCAGAAATATACTTTTTCTTAGTATGGATACGGGAGTATTTCCTGAACATCCGGCAATAAGTGATAACTTTGCAGGAAATCACTTTCCTTTAAGCCAGTGTTGGTATGGTGTCAGAAATCCGGAGCCTGTCGATCACGCTTCTTCAAGTCACGGAACACATACAACCGGAACAACTCTTGGCCTTGATCCGGCTACAAATGATACGATAGGAGTGGCGTTTAATGCTATGTGGATTGCATCTGATCCTGTGGCAACTTCGGATTCTGAATTACTTGACCCTGCAACTTTTATGGATGTGTTTCAATGGGTTTTTGATCCTGACGGTAATCCGGAGACTACTGATGATGTTCCAAGGGTAATTAATAATTCATGGGGTTATGATTATTCTCTGGCAATTCAGTTCGGAGCTTGTGAAATGGCAGAAGCTGAAATTCTTGTAGCTATTGAAGCTGCAGGTATTTGTTCTCCGTTCTCGGCCGGTAATGAAGGCCCGGGAGCTTCAACAACCGGATTCCCGGCCATGAGGGCATTTAACGAAGTTAATCCTATGTCGGTCGGAGCACTTACATCAACTAATGTAATTGCTTCTTTTTCGAGCAGGGGCCCGACACCATGTATATCGGAAGAAGGTGCACTTCAGATTAAACCGGAAGTTTCAGCACCGGGAGTAAATATACGTTCATGTGCGGGAACAGACTCTTATGCTTTTTTACAGGGAACATCAATGGCCTGTCCTCATGTCTCAGGAGCTTTATTGCTTCTTGCAGAGGCTTTTCCTATGGCATCGGCATATGAACTTAAATATGCACTTTACGAAACAGCAGTTGATCTGGGCGATGCCGGAGAGGATAATGTTTATGGCCGCGGGTTAATAGATGTTCTGGCTGCTTATAATTATCTGGCACTTACTTATACTCCTGTTCCTCCGGTTACGGATGAATATGATTTAAGTGCAGAAATAACAGCTCCTTCAGGGGAGTTCTTATGTCCGGAAAACAGTAATGCAGAAATTCATGTATCTGTTATTAATTCCGGACAGAATGATATTGATACTTTTAGTGTTAAAATATTTGTGAACGAAATTCTTATTTGCGACTCCATTGTTGAAATAATTTTGGAGCATGGTTCTGATTATGCATTTACAACACTGCCATATCAATTTACACCCGGTAAAAACTATATTCATTCGATTGTTACTCCATATCATCAATACACAGAATATGACAGATTTAATAATGCTGTGAACATGAAAATGTATGTGCTGAATCAGACAGTATTCCCATATGAAGAAGACTTTGAGAATGTTAATGATGATTTGTCAAATTCAGGTTTATTTGTGTTAAATCCTGATGTTAAGAATACATGGACAAATTTTACATGGGGTAACGAAGACCAGTATAAAGCAATGGGAGTAAAATTTTTAAACTATCTGCCAAGAAACTGGACTGAAGACGTTGTCAGCCTGCCTGAATTAACAATCCCTGATGAGGATAGTGTATTTCTTACTTTTACGTATGCTTATAAAAATCGTCTTGCTAATTATTACAACGATAGCCTTATTGTTGAAATAAGCACGGATTGCGGACTTAACTTCTCTGAAATTTTATTCAGAGATGGTGGACAGACACTTGCAACAGTTTCCGGTGATGCAATGTCTACAGCATATAAACCTGTTGATTCAAATGAGTTTGATACTTTGAATATTGCTCTTGAAAATTACAGGGGACAGGATGTGGTGATTCGCTTCAGAACAATGAATGACGGAGGTTCTGTTGTTTATATTGATAAAATAGGAATCTCAGATCTGTCCGTTAATGCAATTGAAAATGAAATATCACCGGGTTTATTGCCGGTAATTTATCCAAATCCTTCAAAAGGAGAGTTCTTTGTTGACTACCCATATGATAACGATAATCTGAAAATCTACGATATAAGCGGTAAATTGATTATATTGCAGAGCATTAAGAAAGGGAATAACAGTATTGATACGCATAGCCTGTCTGCAGGAATATACTTTGTACGTTTTGAAAAGTCTTTGTTTGTTCAAAAAATAGTCCTGGAGTAATGTGCTTTGCCTGAAAGATTTTTTATTGTGATTTTGCTATAAAAGTTAAATATATTTGCATTTAAAGAAGACTTTTATTATTTTTACAATTCAATTAAAACTATTGTTATGAAAAGAAATCTGTCTGTTTTCGGTTTGCTGCTTATTATTGCAATTATTGTTTCAAATTCATGTAAAAAAGAAGATCTGGTTGCGCCGGAGATTTACTTGCTTGGTGTGGGAGGTCAATTATTGGGGAATACAGATCAGGACACTACGGTTCTTTTGTTTACCCAATACACCGATCCTGGTGTAAATGTAGAGGATAATGTCAGCAAACCTGAAGATATTGCTGTTACAGATGACATTGAAGATGTCCTTAAAGTGACGGATGACGGATACCTCCGGAAAGTTGAAGATGCAGTTATTACTTATACTGCAACAGATGAAGCTTTAAACGAAAAAAAAAGATGCCGTAATGTGTCAATAAGAAATATTTCTGAACCTTTTGCAGAAGTTTATATGACAGAAAGAACAGCATTGTTTGTTGATGATGAAATCACATATAATTCTACTGTTTCTGTTGATGGCAGAATTCCGGGAAGACTTAGTTTTCCTAAGGTTTATTTTCACACAGATGAGGGTGAAATTGTATATTTTAAACTGGCTGCTGATTTGTATAGCACTGAATTTTCAACTGAATTTTCCGATGTTATAGCATATATGGGGACAGCATCCGACAAAGAAACTCCGTTTTTTAAAGATATGACTTATGCTGAAGGTATGGAGGCCGCAACTAATTTTAATTTACTGAAGATAAGCGCTCAGACATTTACCGATGTTTTGGGAAATCATTACATAATTTCCGGCGTATCAGATCCTGATAATGTAAACCTTCCTTATTCAAGAATTGAGTACCTGAGCGGGACGAAAACTGTGAAAAAGATAATTCTGGAGCTTAATGTCACAAAAGAAGGAGAATATACAGACAGAGTAACAGAAGTATATGTTCCGCAATAGTTTTGATCAGGTGTATGGAAATGATCTTGACATCAGGATTAAGGTTTTTGTAAAATAATCGGAAAGCATATTGAACTGAGTGGACTATGAGAAATATGTATGAATTCTTAAACTCTCCTCTTATATTTTACAATGGCGGATAAAAGACCGTAATTTAACAGGATTAAAGTTTTTGTAAAATTTTTATGAAAGCAATAAAATGATATTATATTTGCGTTATAAATATTAATTTGTTATTTTTACGCTTATTTTAATTTAATGTAGTAATTATGAAAAGGACACTCAGCATTATAATCGTAGCTTTAATTGCCACAACAGCAATCCTTACATCTTGCAGACCCAAAGATGTTACCGGGCCAAAAATTTATTTGTTGGATAAAGACGGTGTTATTACTCAGGATACAGATACTGTTGTTTTGTTATACACCAAATATGTTGATCCGGGAGTAAAGGTAGAAGATAATGCAACCCAGACAGCGAATATTGTTGTTGAGGATGATGGTGCTGACGTATTTAGTTTAACAACTTCAGGCTATTTGAGAAAAGTAGAATCGATAGTTTTAACATATACTGCCCATGATGAAGAAGGAAACACATCAACAAACAGCAGAAGCATTCGTATTGCAAATATTTCAGAGGCATTTGCCGGTTCTTATGCTACAACAAGAAATACAATGAACCTTAATGATGATACCTCATATAATTCTACAATTGCAGTAGATTCTCGTATTCCTGGCAGATTAAGATTCCCGAAAGTATATGCACACAGTTGGGATGGACAAAAAACATATTTTAAAGTTAATGCTGATTTGTATAACCCTGAACAATTGTCAAAAACGTTCTCTGAAACAATTGCATACATGGGAACTCTGTCTGACAGTGAAACACCGTTCTTTTCGGAAATGTCTTATGATGAGGGTATTGAATCAATTTTGAACTTTACAATGTTAAGAATAGATGCCCAGTACTATACAGACTCTCTTAATAATCAGGTTTATATTCAGGGTGTAACAGAAGATGGTACAAACTATCCTCTTTCCAGAATTGAATATCTTGGCGATTCAAAAACAATTAAAAGAATTGTACTTGAATTAAACGTTACTAAAAACAATAGTGTTGACAGAGTAACTGAAGTTTATATTCCTAACTAAGCACTGGTAAACATATAAAATTTAAAAAGGCGGATTCCCGCCTTTTTTTATATCATATTTTAATCTCTCCCTTAAAAACAAATTCAGCAGGGCCGGTCAAAAAAACTTTCTCAAAAAGATTATTTTTATACTCAAAATTCACTTCGAGAATTCCTCCTTTTGCTTTGATTTTTACAGGTAAAATATTTTGTAACCCTGCATAATACAGTGCTATTGCAGATGCAACAGCCCCAGTGCCGCAGGCAAGAGTTTCATTTTCAACGCCGCGTTCAAATGTAGCTATTTTTGTTTGCACTCCGGTTTGTTCAACAAAATTTACATTGGTTCTCTCCGGTGCAAAACGAGCTTCATCTGCAATAGATTTTCCGGTTGCAAAAACATTTATAGAATCAATATCTTCTACAAATTTTACGAAATGAGGAGATCCGGTATTCAGAAAATATCCGTCACGGAATTCTGTAATTTCTTTAACATCCGACATCGACAATGAAACAAGCTTATCTTTAATTTCAGCATGATGAACACCATCAATCGCATTAAACCGCATTTTTTTGTCCGAAATCCGGTTTTGGTAAGCGAAAAGTGCAATACAGCGACCTCCGTTTCCACACATACTGGCTTCTTTTCCGTCCGAATTGTAATATTTCATCTCAAAATCTGTTTCAGATGAATTATGTATTGACATTAACCCGTCAGCACCAATTCCGAACCGCCTGTCGCATAAAAATGCTGTCTGGTTTTCGTTTAAATTAATTTCTTTTGTCCTGCAGTCAATGATTATAAAGTCGTTTCCTGCTCCCTGGTATTTTGAAAACTCGATTTTCATAAAAATTTGTTAAAAACGATTTTTGAGAAAACAATGTTTTTCCTTCATCGTTATTTTTGTGTAAAAATAATCAAATTATTACTGGAATTTTAAAAATACTGAACTATGAAAGCTAAACTTTTATTATTCGGATTTATTTCCGGATTGGTCGGGTCCTTTGTTGGAATGATGATTTTTTTTGGTATTTACAGCCATTCTGATCAGAATGCAGATAAACACGATCTGGTGATGGATTATTATAATAGTCATAATCAGAAAACAGAGTCGAATGCAACTCCAGTGCTTTTCGGCATGAACGAGCCTGCCGGGACTCTTGATTTTACAATGGCCGCAGACAAAGGAATGCCGGCGGTTGTACATGTTAAAACACAGTATAATCAGCCAAATTATACTTTGTATGATTTTATGTTCGGCACAACCCCGCGTTATTCTACCCCGGTAATGTCTTCCGGTTCCGGAGTAATAATCTCGGATGACGGCTACATTGTTACAAATAATCACGTAATTGAGAATGCTGAAATAATAGAGATAATATTAAACAATAAAAAGTCATACACAGCAAAACTGGTAGGGCGTGATGCCGCAACAGATATTGCTTTGCTTAAAATTGATGCTGAGAATTTACCGTTTATAAATTATGGCAATAGCGATGATATTAAAATAGGCGAGTGGGTACTTGCCATCGGAAATCCATTTAATCTTACTTCGACGGTAACAGCAGGCATTGTGAGTGCAAAAGCAAGAAATATTAATATTATGTCAGACAATATGGCCATTGAGTCTTTTATTCAGACAGATGCTGCCGTGAATCCGGGAAACAGCGGAGGTGCGCTGATTAATACAAAGGGAGAACTGATAGGAATAAATACTGCAATTGCTTCAAAAACAGGATCGTTTATAGGATATTCTTTTGCGATACCTGTGAATATAGTACGAAAAATTGTGGCCGATCTGGTCGAATTCGGAGAAGTGCAGCGTGCATATCTCGGACTGGATATGATAGATCTAGATGCGCAGATTGCAAAGAAACTTGAAATAGAAGACATTGAGGGCGTTTATGTTGCCGGTGTATGGACAGACGGGGCAGGAGAGAAAGCCGGAGTCCAGGTTGGGGATATTATTATGGCAGTGAATTCATCTGTCGTAAACAGTAACTCCGAACTTCTCGAACATCTTAGCAGATATCGTCCAGGAGATGAGGTTTCTTTACTTATGAAGCGGGGATTAATGCCGAGAAAAGTTACTGTAAAACTACAGAATAAATATGGAGATACCGGATTGGTAAAATCTCAGAGTATTGACGCATTGGGAGCTAAATTTGAGCCGGTTTCAGATTATGATAAAAACAGGTTGAGAATAAAAGCCGGAATACAGGTTACTGATGTAGTTGCCGGTAAATTTGCCGTAAACGGTATTCAGAAAGGATTTATTATTGTAAGGGTAAACAACACTTATGTGAATTCTGTGGAAGATATGATGACAATAATGCAGAACTCAGACGGCGGATTATATATTGAAGGAATTTATCCTAACGGAAAAACAGCTTATTATGGTGTAAAACTGTAATCATAAAACAGAGTTTGCCCGGTATATCCCGGTATCTTAGAATTCCGCATTGAAGCAGCCTTATTTCAGACTATTTTAATGCGGAATTTTTTTGTGAATTTTTAATACTGTCCCAGCATATATACATTAAATATTCTTGTCCCGGTTATTACAAATAAAAAAGCTGTTCCTGATTTTCAGGAACAGCTTTTAAACGGAAGTATAAGAACTATTTAACGAACGATAAACGTTTTTGTAACAACAGAACTGTCAAATCTGACACTGATTACATAAGAACCAGGGGTTAGATTATCAAGATCAAAGTCTTTAACAAAAATACCTGAGTTCTTAACATTTTGAGTATAGATAGTTTGTCCTATAACGTTCTTGATTTCAAGATTAAAATCATTTGAATTTCCGGTTTCGATTTCTAATTTAAATCTACCGTTATTAGGGTTAGGATAAATATTGAAACCGATATTTTCAGCATTGGAAATTCCTGAACAAATTACAGCAGTAAATGTAGCAGTTACTTCAACAGCATCGTTTGCTGCGGCGTCAGAAACATTATAAGCAACAATTACCTGATTGTCTGCTGTTGCCAAATGATTTCTGCAGTCTTCCAGACTTGCATCAAAGCTTGAACCACCGTTAATTGAGTAAGTAACAACAATCTGAGCAGAGATGTCACCGTCGGTATCATCAGTTGCAGTAGTGACAGGAGCAACCCATGCAGCAGCGTCTTCAACACATGCATTGGCATCATTAACTTCCGCAATTACAGGAGGAGTAATATCCTGAGGAGTACAAACTTCAGCGGTAAATGTAGCAGTTACTTCAACAGCGTTGTTTGCTGCTGCATCAGAAACATTATAAGCAACAATCACCTGATTGTTTTCGGTAGCCAGATGATTTCTGCAGTCTTCCAGACTTGCATCAAAACTTGAACCGCCGTTAATAGAGTAAGTAATTACAATCTGAGCAGAGATGTCTCCGTCTGTATCATCTGTTGCAGTGGTAGCAGGAGCAACCCATACCGAAGCGTCTTCAACACAAACATTGGCATTTGCAACATCTGTAATTACAGGAGGAATAATATCCAGAACTTCGTCAGTATAAGCACCTATTGCTAAGAATGTTTCTTCTGTAGTCATATTAAAATCGTAGAAACTTGCTGTGTTTCCGGTGACTTCCATAGTGAAGTATTCAACATTTTGAGTGAATTCGTTATCGCTGGCAGTGATTATGCACAGGCTGTCAAATTGAGAAATGTTGATGTCTTCTATATTAACATTGATGTCAAAAGTATTATTCTGAATATTCTCGAAACGCCATTGACGTTCTGATTTATACGGAACCTCAAGTGTAGCGGCAGTTGCAAATAAGAACGGCTGGTTGTTGTCTCCGAAAGCAATACCGTTTTGAGCACTGATATTTAAGTCATCTACGCTTAAAACAGTTGAATAGTTAGAAGTATAGGCATCCCAAACACCTTCAACATTGTTAAGATATGTATCAGAATAGCTGGCATAAGGATAGAAAGCATCTGCCCAGTTTATTCTTGTTCCTGTTCCGTTGTTGGAGTTTGGACTGATATCAATACAATATTCATCAGAATGAGATTCAAATATATAGTTTGCAACCAAATCGTTGTAATAAGGATGGCTTGTGCTGATCTGTTTGTGCATCCATTGATTTATTGCTGTAGAATCCAGTGCCGATTTCCAGATTCTGATATCATCAACATATCCGTTTAATCCGAAATAGTTAATATCCCATGGAGCAGCACCTAAAATAAGATTGAAGTCGTTAATTCCGATCAGAACGTCCGGAACATCCATAGAGTAAACCAGATGTCCGTTTACATATCCGTTAAACTTATCGCCTCCGGCAAATGTAAATGCAACATGAGTCCATTGATTGCTGTTTATTGTTCCGTTTTCTGTGTCATACAATTCAGGATTTGCTGTCATATCATAATGGCCTCCGTTTTGATCCCATACTTCAGGATATAATCTTCCATTATCAATACCAAGCATATATCCGCTTGTAAACATGCTTCCTCCCGAATCTGTTTTTCCGATAACCTTCTGGTTCTGAGAAGCATTTGAAGTTTTTATCCATGCTTCGATGGTAACTTCTTTAACAAGGTCAAAGCTGGAGTTTGTTGGTATTTCAAAGTATGAGCCTGAATATGAATTACTATATTCACTTCCTGAAGAATAGAAGCAAGTATTTCCGGTTTGTTCTGAAATTACGATAGGGCCAACCCAGTTGCTGCTACCGTCGCTTGCTCCGCAATTTGCCTGTACATAAACATAGTAGCTTGTATTGTGTTCTAAATTGATTGCATTGTATGAATTGGTTGTAACACTTACAGGTGTTTCGCCTGCAAAGTCGGTAACTTCTGTTTCAGAAACTATTACATTCCATTCTGTTTCATCTGATCCGGCTGTCCACATAACAGTTGCAGAGTTTGATGTAACGTTTGACAGAGTTAAATCACTGATTACAGGGCATGAAATCTGAGTGGTGAAGTCTGATGAGATCCATTGGCTTGTGCCGTCAGCAGCACCGCAATCAGCCTGTACGTAAACATAGTAATGAGTATCCTGTGCTAAATCCGGCTGGTATGGAATTGCGCTTACCTGAACCGGTGTTTCTGCTTCAAAATCAGTAACCACAGTTTCTGAAATAATTACATTCCAGCTTGATTCGCTTCCGCCTGCTGTCCATGAAATATTTGCAGAGTTTGAAGAAATGCCGCTTACTGAGAGTCCTGTGATTGCCGGACATGCAATTCCGGTAGTGAATGTAGCAGAAGTCCAGAAGCTTGTTCCGTCAGTAGCTCCGCAGTCAGCCTGAACATATACATAGTAAGTTGTTTCAGGAGTTAAATCAATTGCATTATAAAGTGTTTCAGAAAGAACTTCAGGAGTTTCGCTTTCAAAATCTGTAACTGCTGTTTCAGATATTATTATGTTCCAGATTGTTTCACTTGCGCCTGCTGTCCATGAGATATCTGCAGTTGATGCAGTTACGTTTTCAACTGTAAGAGCAGTAACAGGTAAACAGTCAGGAACAGATGTTACATTTAAAGTATAATCTTCAAGTGCTCCGTAAGTTCCTGTATAACATGGGTCCGGAGAGGAATAATCAGCTCCGAATATACGCATTCTGTATGTTCCGATAGGTGTTGAAGCAGGAACAGTAAAGCTGGCGTTTAATGTTGTAGGATTGCTTGATGAAGATTCTCCGGTATAAACAAGCTCACCGTCATCGCTAAAATCAAGATCCTGATTCCAGTCAACAAATATTCCGGTATAATATGAGTATCCGGTTGAGAATGTAATGTCAACATCAAGGTTTAATCCTGCGGCAGCGTCACCTGACAGATAAGAATAGTTAACATAACCGCTGTTTCCTGTGGTTTCATTGTTTACTACCACGCCTTGTCCGAAAGTTACGTTTGTAATACCGTTACCATCTGTAGAAGACGGATTTGGAATACAATAACCATTGTAGAAAGAAGACTCAGCCCATACACTTGTTCCGTCGGTAGCACCGCAATCGGCCTGCACGTAAACGAAGTATTCTGTGTCCATGGCCATTTCTGTGAATTCATATGAATTTACTGTTAATGCAACAGGAGTCTCACCTGAAAAATCAGTGATTTCTGTTTCAGAGACAATAATATTCCAGTTTGTTTCGCTTGCACCTGCAGTCCATGAAATATCGGCACTTGCACCTGCATTGTTAACAATAACAATATTGGTAGGAACAGGACATGAAACCAGTGTTGTAAATGTTGTTTCGGACCAGTTGCTGGTTTGACTTCCGCCACAATCAGCCTGAACATAAACATAATAACCGGTATCGGAAGACAGTCCTGATGCCTGATAAGAAGCTTCAGACACAGAAACCGGAGTTTCACCTGAGAAATCTGTTATTTCAGTGTCAGAAACAATAATATTCCATGCTGTTTCGCTTGCACCGGCAGTCCACGAAATATCCGCAGAGCCTGAAGTAATATTTTCAACTGTTAAAGCTGTAGGATAAGCACAGGCATTGTCAAAAATACTAACATTGTTAACAAAACAATCGGGACCATAACCGGAATGGAAATAGAAACGGAAGGTAATGTTGTTTGAAAAGGCTGTAAGATTTATCACTCCCGAAGAAATATATGAACCTGGAGAGGTATTCCCTGCACCATCACCGGAACTGAAATTTGATCCTGATTTTGACCATACTGTTGTCCAAGTTGTGCCACCATCTTCTGTTATTTGTAATGCAAGAGAATCGTTAGGATACGAAGAACTGTATGAATGTGACCAGTAGAATTCGATTGCAGGTGTTCCAATAGAAGAAATGTCAAAATCAGGACTGGTTAAATATGCGGTGTTTCCGCTGCTCCAGTTCCAGTAATTTGCTCTTACTGAATTTGAGTTATATTGGCTAACAGTTCTGGTTCCTCCTGTAAGATCCCAGCAATTTGTGATATTACCCCAGTTTTCAAATTCTTCCACCCACGGAAAAGCTGTTATTGTTTCGCAACTGGTATAGAATGTTGTTTCTGTCCATGAAGATTCATCACCGGGACCGCAATTTGCCTGAACGTAAACGAAGTATTCGGTAGCGGCACTTAAACCCGGAGCCTGATAAGAGTTTGTTGTTAATGCAACCGGAGTTTCGCCTGAGAAATCTGTTATTTCAGTGTCAGAAACAATAATATTCCATGCAGTCTCGCTTGCGCCTGCTGTCCATGAGATATCTGCTGTTGATGTGGTAATATTCTGAATGAGAATATCTGTAGGAGCGGGACAGGAAATTCCAGTCAGGAAACTTGACGCAATCCATGAAGATTCGTCGCCGCTTCCGCAGTCTGCCTGAACATAAACGTAATAAGTTGTTTCAGAAGATAAACTTCCTGCTGAGTATGTCGCTTCTGTTAAAGGTGTTGAAGTTGCAGTTGAAAAATCTGTAACCGGAGTTTCTGAAATTATTATGTTCCATGCAGTTTCTGTACCTCCTGCAGTCCATGAAATATCTGCGTCAGAGGCAGTAACATTCTGAAAACTTATGTTCGAAATATCAGGACATGTTGCCGAGCAATCAGCAATTTCGACTGTCCCTGTTATCGTTCCGTCATTGCCGTTACCGGAAAAGTCAGCAAGGCTCTGATCTATAAAAGGAAAGTATGCTACAATATTCGCAGCATTAGGGTGTGTAAGATTCAATTCCTGATTATGCCAGGCCAAAAGAGTTGCTGCGTCCAGCTCAGTATCCCATATTCTTACTTCGTCAATATGTCCTATGAAATTTCTGTCGGTTGCTCCCGGACTTGTACCTATATATAATCCTGTTGTCGCCGGAGCAATATTTACGGTGTATGTGTTTGTTGCAACCTGAACACCGTCAATATATATTTTTACAACTCCGTTGTTAAAAGTTGCAGCAACATGATACCATTGACCAACAGACATGGGGTCGTTGGTTGTCATGGTTTCTTTCCATCCGCTTCCGTTACTGTAGTTAAACGAAAGGTTACCGTTATCTGCAGCTCTTAAGTCCCAGCCACATTCTCCGCTACCCCACGATCCGCAGCTTAAAACAGTACCCTGGTAAATATTCGCTTTCCATGAGTCTGCTTTAATTCTTGCCTCTACAGTAAGAGTAGTTCCGTAATAACCGGCATTATTGCCGACATTAATGTATTCCCCGGATGCGTTGACCAGGGCATTACATCCAAAATCCTGTGAAAAGCTTTTTGTACTTATAAGAAATACAGCCAGCATAGCTAAAAAAGTAAATTTGTGTTTCATCGTTATAAATGTATTAAATGATATCCTACAAATTTATTGTAAATAAAGTGCAGAAAAAAGAAATAGCTTTCCCGAATGATAAAATTTGATAATCCTGTAAAATAAATATAAAGCTTGTAAATATATTGTAATTTAAAACGCTGAAAAAGGCTTGTTATGCCTGATTTTTGCGCTGAGTCAGGAAAATAATTGTCAGGTATTCAATTATAAAATTATGCTCTTAAGAGCTCTGGAAATTTAATTTACGATAGTGAAGCACTGAAAATAATTGTTTTTTAATCTTTTAAATGTCAATAATCACTGTTTTGGGAGTATGCTTTTTAGTAAAACGGAAAATTAAAAATCATTATAATGTTTATTATGACATCAGATTGTTCTATCTTAGTTCCTGAATAATTTTGAATTTATATGATAAAACGTGTAAAACTTTCAAAAACAAATTGCTGGTTGCTTTCGTTGAGTAATGGCTATTTGCTCATTGATACCGGTTATGAGCAGGACAGAGCTGTGTTTTTTAAGTTATTGGCTAAACAGGGTGTTAAGCCTGAAGAGATCAGATTTTTGTTTCTTACACATCATCATGACGACCATTCAGGGCTTATTAATGATTTGGCAAGCATAGATCCTGAAATAAGGTTAATCATGCATGCTGAATCTGTGGAACTATTGAAAGGTGGTGTTAACACAAGAGATTATGGCGGAGTGTGGTGTAATAAAAGAATGAAAAAGGCTGCAGAATTCTATCGAAAAATAAACAAATCATGGGGACTGAGTTTCCAACCTTATATAATAAGAGAAAACGATATTGTATTAACGGAAGGCGACTGTGATCTGGAAAATATTACCGGGCGCAAGCTAAGATCGGTTTATTCGCCGGGACATACTACTGACAGTATAAGTTTGCTGGATGAGGACATGAATTTGTTTTGCGGTGATGCGGCATCTGATTTTCTGAGGATTCTTGGAACATCTTATACTCCACCTTTTATAACAGATTTAAGTCAGTTTTATGTTACCTGGCAAAAGATTATTGATTCAGGAGTTAAGAAGCTTTACCCGGCTCATGGAAATCCTTTTGATATTTCGAAAATTAAAAAGAATATTAACAGGTTATCTCCGGACAAAACCGGCGAATTTGTCTGGGATTAATTAAAAATTATTGAATAAAAATAAAGGATCTGTCAGGGATGAAGTGCCCGTCCGGCAACAGGACATTTTATAACCATTCTCAATTAAAATAATATTGAAAGTAAAATAAAAAATATGAAAAGCAGAACAGAAAAAGAAGGGGATTTCTGGAATTGGTTTTCCGGCAAATACGACAAATTTATCCGTATCACGCTTGACAAAACTTATAAAAAATTATACCGGAATCTTAAAACAGATGTGAGCAAAACAGACGATCTTCTTGAAATTGCAACCGGTACAGGACTTATTGCATTCGAAATCTGTAATTATGTTAAAAGCATGAAGGCGATGGATATTGCTCCCGGCATGATTAAAATTGCCGTAAAAAAGCAGGCAGAACTGAAAATTACCAATATTGAATTTGAAACGGGAGATTCTTACAACCTGCATTATAAAGATTCTTCATTCGATAAAGTTTTGGCTTCCAATGTTTTGCATTTGCTTTATGAACCGGAAAAAGCTTTGTCCGAAATGCACAGGGTTTTAAAAACAGACGGTAAAGCAATCTTGCCTACATTTTGTCATGGCGAAAACGCCAAATCAGGAATTATATCGGGATTTCTGAGTCTTTTTGGTTTCTCTGCCCGGAATAAGTGGAGCCGGAAATCTTACGAAGAATTTGTCGAAAGCCACGGTTTTAAGATTATAAAAAGCGAAGTTTTTAAAGGCAAATTTGATTTGGTTTATCTGGTGGCGGAAAGGAAATAAATCTGAATTTACAAAAATGTATGGTGGGAATGGTTTATATGTAAATTTAAAAAATAACAGAATAATTCAACATTACATCAGGAATTAAGAAACATTGTCCAGATCTTATTAAAATGCAATAATTGTTGTCGAAAATGTGGTTGAAACTTATAGTTTAGAAAGATTACATTTATCTTTGGGGAACTAAACTACAAAAACTATTGTTTTTAACATGATGTAATTTATGATTAACTTGTAGCTATAAGATAACAGAACATTATAAAACAGCAATCGTGGACACTTATAATTGGGAAGAAATATTAAAAGGAAAGACGAGTAGAGAACTTTACAGTATTTATAAAGGGTTGTCAGACTTACCTGATTCAGTAATTCCGTTTGCAAAAAAGGAACTGGAAAACCGGCATTCTAATGCTGACCATATAAATGAAACCCCAATAGATCGGGTTTACTCATTTAAGCCGGGATGCTTTGTTACGATAAAAAAGTCTTTCAGGTATTTATTTATTGCAGGTTTAAATTTAGTGATTCTGACAATTATGCTTGCAATTTGGACAGATAGTGTAGAAATGACTTTTAATAGTATTATCAGACTCTGGAACTTGTTTATATTATCATGTGTTTCTCTTTTTAGCCTGATCGGGATGAGGATTATGATTTCAGTTTTGAGAAAGCAAAAGAATAAATCTTTAAAGAAAAGGATTGTTTTATCTGTAGTAATTACAGTTCTTATTTCTTCTTTTCAATACTACAAATACACAGGTAAAATAATTGAAAACAGAATATTGAACAGAGAAATTCGTCAAAGTATAGAAGAAAAGATTAATTATCAGACTCCTTATTTATATGTAAACAATCTTACATACATTGAATACCTTGAAATATGTAAATTGAGAAAATTTCAAAAATTACCGGAAACTTCGGACGGAATATGTCTTGAGATATATGAAGAGCCGGGACCATTAGGGCAGGATTTCAGAATCAAAATAAATTTTGTCGTTCCGATAAGTGAAAAAATAGAAGAGTTTTCCGGAACAGATGATCATGGCTGTCGCAGAACACAAACATTTGAAATAATTGATGGTGAAAAACATGTTGAATATAATTATGTCATAATATAACGTGTTATCACAGCATCTGTTTTTATGTGGGGAGCATAATAAATTTTAAGTAAATATTCCTAACTTTACATTTTCCCAAAGAACAAAAAAATTAAACAAAACAAAATGAAAGTAATAGCAATAAACGGAAGTCCGAATAAAGAAGGAAATACCTTTCATGCATTAAACATGGTTGGTAATGAACTTAAAGCCGGCGGAGCAGAGTTTGAGATACTCCATATAGGGCATAAAATGATACATGGTTGTACCGGATGTGGCAAATGTGCAATGAACAGAGACGAAAAATGCATTATAAAAACCGACGATATGAACCAATGGATACAGCAGGTAAAAGATGCTGACGGAATTATCATCGGCTCTCCGGTTTATTATTCGGGAATTCCGGGCACTCTTAAAAGTTTTCTGGATCGCTTGTTTTTTGTTACGGGATCGAACGGCGGGATGTTACGCCAAAAAGTTGCTGCAGCCGTAGTTGCAGTAAGGAGAACGGGAGGTTCGGCAACTTTTGATAGTCTTAATCATTATCTCACTTATTCCGAAATGGTTATAGCCACTTCCAATTACTGGAATGTAATACATGGTGCAAGAGCAGGCGAAGTTAACGAAGATGCCGAGGGCAGACAAATTATGCGTGTGCTGGGAAAAAACATGTTATGGTTATTAAAGATGAAAGAAGAGACTGCAGCTACAATTGAACCGCCCAAAAGAGAAAAGAAGGAAATGACTAATTTTATAAGATAGTCCGGTAAAAACTGATTGCAATATGGCGGTTTTATAATTGTTCGTCAGAGATTGATTGTGAAAACAAAAAGTATGGAACTAAAAACAGACAGATTGTACATAAGGCCGGTATCTGTTAATGATAAGGAAGCAATTTTCGAATACCGCTCTGATTCAGAAACTAATAAATATCAGGGATGGATTCCTCAGAATATTGAAGATACAGAAATCTTTATAGCTAAAACTTCAAAAGAATTAAATGTTCCGGGAACATGGTTTCAGCTTGTTATTACAGAGCCGGAATCAGGTTTATTGATCGGAGATATCGGAATTCATTTTAAAGACACCGGAAATCTGGAGGTTGAGATAGGCTGTACTTTAAAAAAAGGCTGTCAGGGGAAAGGATATGCTACAGAAGCCTTAAAAAAAGTAATAGATTTTTTGTTTATGGATTTGAAAAAACACCGGATTGTAACTTCGATAGACCCTGATAATACAAGTTCAATAAAACTGGTAGAAAGACTGGGATTCAGAAAGGAAGCGCACTTTGTGGAAAGTTTGCTGATTAATGGGCGGTGGGTTGATGACATTGTGTATGCGATACTTGAGAAGGAGTGGGGAAATAATAAAACAACTGAAAATATGTAAACTTTAGCAATAATGGAAGAAATCGTAAAAGTAGGTTTTCTGACATACGGGGACGTAATTTTAATAATTATTGCAGCCGGAATGGGAATTCTTACACGTAAAATATGGGGAGAAAGAAACAATCAGCCAAAGAACGAAGTAAAAGGCTCAGTACCTGTGCTTATTATAGTTGTGATTGTCTTTATATTTGTAATCTTTGGGTTTTTGGCACTTTCGGTAAAAAATCTTCTAGATCCCCTGAATTATTCCATAGCTGAAAATTACGGGAAAGCAAGACTTCTCGGATATGTTCATAACTGGGCATGGTCTTTAGCTTCCCTTAGTGTTTCGGTTTTAATAATATTTCTTGTAATACAATTAATAAAAACAAGGTTTATCTGGAAGAACCGCAGGATTGAAAATTCTCAAAAAAGCTTTAAAAATGCAGGTAATTCAATAAAAACTCAGAATAATGACTATAAAACAAGCCCGGAAGATCACCGTAAATATATGCCAAAATAAATTTTTGTAAAAAATCAGATCAGGCTTCCTGCCTTCAGTTTTATCAGAGATAACCTGTCAGGTTAACGGATAAACAAAACTTAAAGAAATGAAAAACACTATAATAGCAGACTTTGTTGAGGCGATTAACAACGCAGATGTAGAAAAGATTTTAAGTATAATGACGGATGATCACGTAATGATTGATTCGCATGATAATAAAATGACAGGTAAGCATAATCTGCGTCAGGCATGGATTGGATATTTTGAATTATTCCCTGATTATAAGATTGAGGTGAATGAAATTCTGGAAAAGGATTCATTGTTTTGTATTCTTGGATATGCAGGCGGTACATATAAGAACATAAAAGATAAGGATAACAGTAATTATTGGCGGGTTCCTGTCGCGTGGACAGCTGTTGTTGAAGGTAAGCATCTTAAACAATGGCAGATTTATGCCGATAATATTATTGTGATGGATATTATAAACAAAAACAAATAAAGTACTGCAATTATTTGGCAGGTTTTCATATCCAACTTCAGAAACAAAAATACAAGATGATTTAATTTATAATAAATCCGGTAAAACAAACGTTATAAGAGTCGTAGATTACTATGAAATTATTTATCGTTATGACAATGGTGATAAATCTGAATACTCTTACAGTTTGGTTTATATGTATAACATCTGTCCAATGTCAAATGATTATCCCCGGAGATTATTACTAATAATCTCTGACTCTTTCGGCACACATTGTTTCGGAAAAGGCTATAACATATTAAATTTCAGATGTCTATAACAATTTAATTCAATACTTATGAAAAGGATGGTCTTAATGTTCGTAGTATGTCTGAGTTTTGTAACTCTTTATTCTCAGGAAAGTAAAAGCAATATTTCATTTAAAATTATTGCCGGGGCTAAATACACACCAATTGATTACATTGGAGGCGGAATATTTGGTTTTTCAGTATCTAAAAACAACTTCGCTTTTAGTGTCAGAAATGACGTAAGTCTGTCCTTAGTTAAAGACAATGCGTCAAATTATTATGGGATTAATAAATACAGGACATGTAAATATTTTGATATTCATTATTTTTTCAATAAAAAACTGAGTACATCTTTAGGCTATGGTTGGATATCAAACAAAAATGAAATACACATATTAAGCAGAGAATTTGGATATTCAGTTATATCACTTGGAGTAAATTATCTCATTTCCGAAAACATTATTTTAGAATTAAAAGGAGATATTCCATTTGTAGATTTAAATTCTCCGGTAGATCAAAATATTGCATTTCCGGCATCAATTGGTTTAATATACACCTTACACTAAATTTAAAATTGCTTTGTCAGACACAGTGACTATAAAAATTTTAGTTGCTGTGTTTTTTTTCGTTAAAAAAACTGTTTTAAGTTGTTAATTGGTTATTTCAAAAACAACCTGTTGCTGACAACACCCATATTACATGCGGAGCTTTATGCGTATAATTCCGGTATTCGCATTCCCGTTCACCCGCCAAATCATCAATCTGTATTTTAACGCCAATCTTTATTTTGTCCGGTTTTACAACTCTCAATAATTATTTGTTCCAAAAACTTGCCTGAGTATAAAATATTCTGTAATTTGGCGGATAAATAAAACATAACAAAAGTGTGGTTATACATCGGGATTAGCGAGGTAAAAATACTTTTGGGATGGTGGTAAGGTAGTTGTAGCTAATTAAACTACGAAAACAATTTAGATTATAAACAAGCTAAAATATTAAATATGGAATTCAGAGCTTCATTTTGCGATCCATTCAAGAAAGATATAATTGAGTTGGGAGATATTGAAAAAGAAAAGGTAATCGAAAAATTTCATTCAATTGACTGGAATGATTATTTAAAACGCATGAAATCGGCAAAAGAAAGTGAAATGTATTATTCTCCATCTTTGGAAGTTGAAAATAAAAATAATAAGAACGGATTATCAATTTCAGCAATTGATGGAAAAGAGTGGTATATCTTTTATAAGCGACCTAAAATGGTAAAAAGATTTTTTGGATTATCGGAAAAATTAAATGAAAACTATTTAACTGATATCACAGGACAAACAGAACAAGATGTAATGGATTGTTTGAACGCTTTATTAAAAAATGACTTGGAATTTTTAGAAGAAAAAATAAAATAACTGATTATAGTACATGAGGGTTTTAGCGTTTTACGAGTGTTTGTGGCTTGTAAAAAAAGTCGGTGTAAAATGTAGGAAATCGCTTCGTAATCCCCACGACACCATACTATAAAACGTTGTAGCTAATTATAGGAAATACACTGCAAAATGATAACAGATAAGATTAATATAAGTAAGTTTTTAAGTTTGGTTTTAAGACATAAACCTGAAACGATTGATTTAGAACTTGACGAAAATGGATGGGCTGATGCAGATCTTTTAATTCAAGGAATGCTTAAAGCTAATTATCTGATTGACATTGAGATTTTAAAAGATATTGTAAAATCAAGCGATAAGCAAAGATTTAAGTTTAATGATGACTTTTCGAAAATAAGAGCTAATCAAGGCCATTCAATAAATGTTGACTTGAAATTGGAACAAAAATTACCACCGGAAATGTTATTTCATGGGACTGCTTTGAGAAATTTAGACTCAATTAAACAAAGCGGACTTTTAAAACAAAACCGGCATCATGTACATTTATCAAGTGATTCTGAAACAGCAAGAAAAGTCGGAATGAGATATGGAAAACCAATTGTTCTTAAAATAGAGTCCGGAAAAATGAATGAAGATGGAATTGAATTTTATCTTTCTGAAAACGGTGTGTGGTTGACCGAAAATGTTGATGCTAAATACATAATATTTCAGGAATGAGCTTTTTAATAAAGGATAAAGATAGGCTGTGTTTTCAATGAGGAGAGATGTGTTAAATTTGAACTTTTAAGCATTTAATAAATTGAGTAGCGATTTAATAGTTTGGTGCTTTGAAACTTATACCTTTGCATATTCAAACCATTATATTCAATTATAAAATGATGAAAATTACGATATCTATACTATTGTTTTTAATTTGTGGGACGATTTCGTTTTCGCAAATTATTATTAAAGAGGATGTTTCTTCTGAAAACGATGATAGCTTAAATATTGTCGTTTTTGAAAATAATTACGAATGTATTAATGCCGGCATATGGCTGGTTGATGTTGATGTTACTCCTTGTGACAGCATTAAAGACAAATCAATACTTCCTTCAAAAATATACAAAGAAATAATAAAGTCTAAACTTTTAGAAGTTGCATATTCAGATGACACTATTTATGTTAGTTTCATTGGAATGTCATCATGTTGCGACAAGTTCTTTTCAGGTTTGGAATATATAAATGATACATCTATAAACCTAACTTATGTTAAGAATAACATCGAACAATGTTGGTGCGGAAACTGTCCCAATGTTTTTAAATACACTATATTTTCAGAGAAACTCCATTTACATAAATTTTTGGTTAATGGAACAGAAATAGATTTTTCAAATGATATTTTTCAGTATGAGACAAGAATTACAAAAAAGAACATTTTAACAGGCAGGACTAAAGTATATTTTTATCAAGGAGATCCAAGTATATTCACATTACTGATGGGAAAAAAGTATAGTCGTAAAGGGAAAGAAATTTCAACAAAAATCTACGACAACAGTATTGAAATAATAAAATAGCAGAGCACTAACAACACCGATAGCTTATATTATAAATGAAAAGCGTGCAATGAAACAGATTGACAGGAACAGTGTCTATCATAATAGGAATATTATTAGCATGCTATTCTTTATATTTTATTGTTTATTTTGATGTAATATTTTTTAAGCCTGGCGTATTGTATATTCTTTCACCCTCGCCTTATTTTTTCTATATTCCTGCTTTTACGCTTAGCATTCTCTCAGTTTTTAGTGGAATTTGTTTAATAACTAAAAGAGTAATTGCATATGAACTTTATTTTTTTATGTTTATAAGTCAAAGCGTTTTTGGGGTAAATTATTATTTTGAATGGTGGTGGATGATTCCGGAAATGCCGATAATATTATTATTTTTTGTCCCGGTATTGGGATTACTGTTTTTTAATAAAAATTCAATTAAAGAGTACTTAAGCAAGAGTCCCAAATTGATAATCTTCAAATTATTAATATATTTTTCTGTTTCAATATTACTAATTATCTGCTTTGTGCAATTTTAGTTAAAGTGGCTGAATTAATGGACGCTAATTATAAATAATCTATGGATAAAATAATGTTTGCTAAAAGTGTCTATTTAGGCTTTCAGCAAAGGATTTTATGAGGAATTACCGCGTAACCAAAATAGGTGTGTTTACAAGATGTAAGCATATAATCTTTTATTAAACTATGTAATTTATTATTAATTACGGTAATGACTGGATGATGATACCTGATTCAGTAGTACTAAGATTATTGAGATAGAAGATGAATATATATAAGAATAGTGAAATAATCAGTTGTTTATGTGGAGATAATAATTTAATTAATCCTAATATTTTACATAATATTTTTGATTTATTAGATTAATATTCTTGATTAATATTAATTATTTGCTTAAAAAGTTTGTGTGTTGTAAAATGTTGTGTAATTTAGCAGATAATAAATTATTGTGAGAGATGTGTCAATAATATAGTTGAAATATACAATAAATTATTTCTTACGTATGAATAAAATTAAAGAGCAATTAGGCAACGCAACTTTTGGGTTAATTTTCATTATTATAGCATCGATACTTAAAATATTTCCAATAGCTGATTATGTTCCGGAAAAAATTCAAGATATCATTTATCTGATAGCATCTATATCTATTGTATGGGTAATTTTTATTGCAATCTCTGCAAACTCAAAATTTGGAACCACAAACCCTTTGAACCGACCTAGAGGGTTATGGCGACTTATTTTCAATAAAATTCCAACTAAAAGAGAAAAAGAATCTAAATCTACTGTTGATATTGTAATAATTTATGATTCAACAGATAATACTTCAGTTAAGACACTAAAAGATATAAATGATAATTATAGTTCTCAGAATATTAACCTGCATGAGTTTGATTATTTCGACTATAGGAAAAACAATGAATTGATGCAGTTTTTGACCGATAAAAAAGATTCTATAGATGGAATATATTTCTTATTGACGGATAAACTTAGCAAAGATTATAACTTTATTCCAATAATAGAAAAATGGGGTGTAAATAATGAGGATAAGCCAATAATGTATGTAGATTATTCAACTGTAGTGAATGAAAATATAACTTATGGAAGAGTTCCCGAAAAAGATGCAAATACTGGTTTGTGGCGTTTATTGGTTCGGGCAACTCAAAGATCAAATATGTGGAAAGAGCAGGCTTCTATTTTTAGAAAATATTGCTTCGGCTTTATTATTTTCTTTTTAGGATTGACAATATGCAATTATTTTTTATTTAAAAAACAAAGAGAAGAAGATTTGGCAGAAAGAAAAGAAGATTTGGAAATAGTAGCAAAATATAAAAATCTAATTAAATAT
>QKHS01000083.1 GCA_003249955.1 Bacteroidales bacterium
ATAAAACTGTTTAAAATCAGGAAATAATTGCAGCGAAATTTAAATTGTTTATAAATTGAGAATCCCCGGATAATGCAGGAAAAATTGTGATATTTATCAGGATTTGCAAGAAAATTTGTTACTGTTTCTGCGTGTCAGAAAGTTATGAATAATCTCTGCTTTAATTGGCATTTTTTCTAATTTTTCTACATTTTATGTTCCGTCTCTACGAGACTCTGATAAAACACATCACATAACAAGCGGACTAAAGTCCGCTTTTATAAGTTTCGTCCGTACCGGACTAATTTTGTTTCCGGCATTGCATAACAATAACCGTTGGTCTGTAATATTTTTGAATAATGATTGCCCGAACACCAGTCAAGACCTTAAACCCGTGGTGTTGTAAATGATGTACAGAGCAGCCCGGATCTGTAAGCATAATTAATAATAGTCTGGCAATTCACAGGTGTTGAAATTTGTAAACTAAAGAGATTTGTTTAATGTGTCCAGATTTCTGATATAATAAACTTTATTTGGAATTTTCTTCCAGAACTCTCTCATCAATTTGCCGGAAATAATATTCTTCGCAATCGGGAAAGTATTTTCCAATGTAATGCAGTATTCATTCAATCTGGCATCAGAGATTGTATCATTAAATTCTGTGTAAACAATATCCGGCTCAAAATTGCCTTTCATACTGCGGATAGAGTTTATTGACAGTTGATTGAAGAAGTAATGGATTTTGTAATTTTTTACAGCAGCTAAAAAATAAATCAGACTTAGTTTAACCGGAAAAACTGTAGTGTCGGACTGGAAAATCAGAATTTCTTTTGCCGGACGGCCTGGTTTGCGCTCTTTTTCTGCGGCAATAATTGTTTTTACAAAAATTCTGTTAAGAATATATTCTTCGTAGTAAGGATCAATACTTCTTGATATCCATAATTTTTTTATCTTTTCTATAAGCGGTTCCATTACCCCGATTATAAATTCATCGTGTAAAAGCTTTTCAAGATAATGATCATAAAGTTTTTCAAATCCATCGGTGTCTTTTTCAATAATTTTGAAAACAAATTCTAATATGTATGGTGATGAATCTCCGGGTTTTATCATTTCCTTTTTGCATTCATCGTCAATTTCTTCTCCGTTGAATGTTGCAATTTTACTGATTTTATACCCGGAATTTACCAAAAAGGCGATTTGTAATAACCTTCTCAGATTTTCAATATTGTAAATTCTTATATTGGATTCGGTGCGATCAGGATTCAGCAGATTAAACCGTTTTTCCCACGCTCTGATAGTTGCAGCCTTGACATTACTCAGAACTTCGAGCTCTTTTATTGTGTAGTGGTCTTTTGTCATTGTAGTATATATTTAAGTTAGTAGAAATTTATGTTGTATTTGTAACTTTGTTAATTGCATTTACAAAGATATAATTATTTAATTTCGTAGAATAAAAACATTAAAAAATTTTAAAAAAACTTTAATCACAACTAAATTGCATTGAATATTATTGAGATTCCTGTAAGCTGTAATTATATGGTTTTTGTCTAATTTACTTATAAATCAAAGATATGGCTATTATTGTATGTCAAAATATTATAAATATCTTTCCCATAATTCTGATTTATGATCTTGGAATATGTTTTTGTAAATATTATATAAATCAAATGTAAAAGCTTATTTGAGTCTTTTATAATAAATAATTCCATACGTTGAGATAGAGCAGGTGTTGTTCTGCTGGAGTAATATTTAGGATTTCAGGACAGATTAAAAACGCCGTATGAATAAATTACCAGAATAATTATATGTGAAATACAGTTAAGTCACTTCAATTTTATCGTAATTGGGATTTCGGATTAAAAATAATCTAAGGCAAACGTATTTTTTTTTGCTAATTGTTAATTAAATAACATTGTTTGTTTAATAACAATTATTATATTTGCATTATGTAAAAGTTTTTACGATGGAGGAGTACATTAATTCGTTGAAAAAGAATATAGACAAGCGCGATTTGTTACTGGCCCTGCAGGACTTTCAGAATAAATTCGGCTATGTGGATCAGGCTTTTATTGAACAATTAAGTCTGAAGACCGGTATTCCGTCGGGTAAAATTTATAGTATAGCATCTTTTTACAACCAGTTCAGATTTATCCGTCCCGGGAAATATCATATAAAACTTTGTTCAGGAGCAGCCTGTCATGTAAATGCCAAAGAGAATCTTGTTGCAGAACTGTACAAACTAATTGGAATAAAGGACAGGGAATCATCTCCGGACGGGAAATACAGCCTTGAGTTTATTCCTTGCATGGGAGCTTGTGCTCTTGGTCCGGTTATGTCTATAAATAATAATTATTACACTCAGTTGAAAATAAAGGATTTGAAGAAAATAATACATGATCTGGATGAGATATGAAAGCAACACGTGACATAACATATAAAAAACTGCTTCAGAAAGATCAGTATTCTGAGTCCGGCGGAATGTACAAAGCCGGGATAAAGGTACCTCATATTTATGCCGAGCGAAGCACATGCAGTATTATTGCCGGAATTGACCTGACTATTCATTATTTAAAGCAATATTTTGAAGAATCAGGAGATGAGTATGTTTATGCGGAGACCGCATGTAAAGGCTTTTGCAGTAATGATCCGGTAATAAGCATTCAATTACCTGGAAGAGCAATGATTTCGTTCCGTAATGTTTTTTACAATAAAATATCTTCAATATTAGACAGTATCTTAAATAATATACTACCTGATAAATCTATGATTATCGGGCAATATTCACATCCTGAACTTACATCATGGCCGGATGTGCCGGAAATAACCCAACTGAATTTTTATAAGAATCAAACCCGTAAACTCTTTAAATATGCCGGTTTTATTCAGCCTCTTTCAATAGAGTCTTATATGGAATATAACGGTTATAGTGCTTTTGCCAAAACAATTACTTCCAAAACTCATTCGGAGGTTTGTGGCATAGTTGAACAAAGCGGTTTGCGCGGACGCGGCGGAGGCGGGTTTTATACAGGTGAGAAGTGGAGAAAAGCACTTGAGAAAAACTCAGATAAAAAATATTTTATTTGTAATGCTGACGAAAGTGATCCCGGTTCATTTTCAGGGAGAATGCTTTTGGAGAGTAATCCTCACTTATTAATTGAAGGAGTATTGATAGGTGCTTATGCTATTAATGCCTCGGATGCGATAATTTATGTAAGAAGCACATATACACTTGCAATCAGCAGGCTTGAGAATGCTCTGCAACAGGCATTGTCAGCAGGAATAACAGGAGAAGATATTTTTGGCAGCGGAATAAACATAAGAATATCAGTATTTGCCGGTCCGGGAGCATATGTTTGTGGCGAAGAAACTGCTCTTATTTCAAGTATAGAAGGAAGCAGGGGAATGCCAAAAACAAAACCTCCATATCCGTCAGAATCCGGGCTGTTTGGATTTCCGACAGTTGTTAACAATATAGAGACAATTTGTAATATTCCGGTAATTTTTAGCGAAGGAGTTGAAAAGTTCAAAGCAACAGGAAGGGAAGATTCTTTCGGCACCAAACTATATTCTGTCAGCGGACGGGCTGATTATAGCGGTATTGTTGAACTTGAAATGGGACGTACTGTTAAAAATTTACTTGGTATTGTCAGACAGGAAGATAATCCTTATCCTGTAAAAGCAGTTCATATCGGAGGTCCTTCAGGCGGATTTATAAAACCTGATGATTTTGGCTTAAGACTTGATTTTAGTGCAGTATTTAACAATAATTTATGGTTTGGCTCAGGAAGTTTTATTGTGCTCGATGAAACAAATTGTATTGTTGATATTACAAAATATTATATAGACTTCATTAACAAAGAGAGCTGCGGGAAATGCATTCCTTGTCGCGAAGGCTCACAGCGCTTGCTGGAGATACTGACCAGAATAACTGAAAAACCACGGACCGGACAAAAGTTTGAATCCCTTCTGCGATTCAAAGGAGTTACTCAGTTGGAAGAAATTTCTGCAATTATGAAGGAAACTTCATTATGCGGATTGGGACAGAACGCTCCTAATACTGTATTGTCAGGTCTTAAGTTTTTCAGGCAGGAGTATGAAGAACATATTTACGAGAAAAAATGTGCAGCGTTTGTTTGCCGTAATTTAAAAGAATATTCGGTTAATGTTGATAACTGTGTAGGTTGCGGAATATGTGCAAAAAGATGCCCGGCAGATGCCATAATCGGTAGCGCCAGAAATACACATTTTGTAATTCAGGAAAGATGTATAAAGTGCGGAACATGTTTCAATGCATGTAAATTTGATGCAATAATTGTAACTTAGGGACTATGGAATTTAATATTACGGTAAACAGAAACAGTATTAAAGCTGTAAAAGGAGAAACGATTCTCGCTGTTCTCAGACGCAACGGGATATCAGTTCCTACTTTGTGTAATATTCCGGAACTAAGTCCTACAGGAGCATGTCGTATTTGTGTCGTAGAGCTTGAAGACAGCGGCGAACTCGTAACAGCCTGCTCCACTCCGGTTGCCGAAGGGATGAAAATTTTCACACATTCACGCAAGGTAATTGCCGCCAGAAAAACGATAGTCGAATTATTGCTTACAAATCATCAGGATAATTGCCTTTATTGTGAAAAAAGCGGAGATTGTGAACTTCAGGATCTGGCAGGAGACCTTAACATAAGGGAACGAAGCTATGTCGGGTTCGGAGTTCCAAGGTCACCAAAAACAGACAGATCAGATCCGGGCATTGTGAGAGATATGTCGAAATGTATTTTATGCGGCAGGTGTGTGAGAATTTGTGAAGAGTTGCTGGGAGTATGTGCCATAGATTTTGTAAACAGAGGAAATAATATCGCAGTTGACACTGTTTTTCAGAAAGGGTTGTTTTATTCTAACTGCATCCACTGTGGTTTATGTATTACAGCATGTCCTACCGGTGCTATACTGGAAAAAGCAGTAGGTGCTCAGGTGTGTGAAAAAATTGACAATAAAGATAAAAACAGCACAATAATACTTGCCGGAAGCACAATTGCCGATCTGGCTCTGCACTTTAACATAAGAAAATTTGAAGATGCCCGTAATTATCTTGTGGCAGCTTTACATGATATCGGTTTTAATAATGTCCTTACTTTGGGTTACGGCAACGAAATATTTATTACGGAACATGCAAAAAAACTTGCAATGAGTGCCGGAAAACAAAATCCCCCTTTAATAATAAGTGATTGTCCGGCAGTAAGGAAGTTTATAAGGACAGAAATGCCGGATATGGAAAAATATCTGAGCAAGATTCCGACTCCTCAGCAGATAATGGGAAAAATTCTTAAAAGCGGAGAGTCTCAGACAGAAATTCTTGTATCTGCATCTGCATGTGTGGCACATAAATATGAAGCCGTACAGAATGATAACTCAAATAAAGGAGCTCCGGATGTGGATTATGTTATTACTACCCGAGAGCTTTTGGGATTATTGAAAACCCACGGAGTCGTATTACCGTATAAGAAAAAAGAATCTCCGGATAAACCATCTGGCTCAGAGACATCGGCAGGAGTATTGTTTGAAACCAAAGGCGGGATTTCCGAAACAATTTTGAGAGAATTGTTTTATATGTCAGGAGGACAGAAATATCCGAAGAAAATTTTTGAGGTGAAAACAGATAAGCCGTTTATAGAATATGAATTTGAATTAAACGGTGTAATTTATAAAATTGCTTCGTTGCATGGTATAGATACCTTGAGGCAAAAGAAAAATGAAATTATAAACGGATCTTATTTGTTTGTAGAAATAAGATCGTGTACGGCAGGATGTTTAAACGGATGCGGACATTTGCACAGCAAAGATCCTGAAGTACAGAAAAAATTAAAGAAAATTATTACAGAGTTTGACGAAACTAATATAAGTGACACTGCCGGTAAAAATCCCTTTATAAAAGGATTTTATAAGCAAATAGGAAAAGAAAGTTTATTTGATTATGATTAAGTTAGAAGAAAAAACGCCATTGGTTTTTACAATTGCTGACAGGTGTAAGACTTGTTACACCTGCATCAGGGAGTGTCCTGCAAAAGCTATAAGCATGCAAAACGGGCAGGCAAACGTTATTGCCGAGCGTTGTATCGGATGTGGCAATTGCGTTAAAGTCTGTACAAGAAAAGCTAAAGACTTTATTAATGATGAAACCGAGGTGTTGGGTATGCTTGCTTCAGATACTGATTGTATTGCATGCATTGCACCTGCTTTCCCTGCAGAATTTAAAGAAATAAGCGACTACAGGATAATAGTCGGAATGCTGAAAAAACTCGGGTTTAAGAAAGTTGTGGAAGTATCTTTCGGAGCCGACCTTGTTGCTGAAAAATATCGCGATCTTATCAATAAAAGCGGTAACAATCTTAAATTTATTTCCAGCGACTGCCCTGCAATTGTTTCATATGTAACAAAATATCATCCGCACCTTACTCAGAATCTTGCACCGGTTATTTCTCCATTAATGGCTATAGTTAAAGTTATAAGAGAAATGTACGGAGAAAACAATAAGGTTATTTTTATTGGTCCGTGTATTGCAAAAAAGAATGAATCTTCGGCTCCTGACAATGTGCTTACATTTAAAGAACTGCGCAGTTTGTTCGAAAGAAAATCAATTAATCCGGAAGATGTTATACCTGAGGATTTTGATCCGCCGCAAAGTGGCCGTGGAGCTGTTTTCCCTGTAAGCAGAGGAATTATTAATACAATTAACATTCAGGAAAACTTAATTCAGGGAAATCTTATTGTTGCCGAAGGACGTGAGAACTTTAAAGAAGCTATTACCGAGTTTGACACAGGGCTTATAAATGACCATAATCTTGAACTTTTGTGCTGCGAAGGCTGTATAATGGGCCCCGGGATGTTTACCGAAGGGAAAAGATTTGAGAATAAAGCCTATGTCACCCGTTATGTGAGGGAAAAACTTGATAATATTAACTGGGACGAATGGAACAAAAATATGAACACCTTTAGTCATATTGATTTAAGCAGAACATTTGTTCCCGATGATTGCAGGGTTAAGGTTCCCACACGAAAAGAGATAGAAGAAATTTATATCGGTATGGGTAAAACCGAGAAGAAAGACCGACTGGATTGTCATGCCTGTGGTTACAAATCGTGCGAAGATCATGCAATAGCCGTACTCAGAGGATTGGCAGAAATAGACATGTGTTTGCCTTACACTCTTGAGAAACTTAAGTCTATGGTTACCGAACTTAACTCGAAAAACAAAAAGCTGGAGACTGTGCACCAGGCTTTGAAACAAAGCGAAAAACTGGCACATCTCGGGCAATTGTCGGCAGGTATCGCCCATGAGATAAATAACCCTTTAGGAGTTGTAATTATGTATGCAAATATACTTCTCGACGAAGTAAACACAGATAATGAGTATTACGAAGACCTTAAGCTTATTTCAGAGCAGGCGATGAGGTGCAAGAATATTGTAAGCGGGTTACTGAATTTTGCAAGAAAAAATAAAATAAGTTCAAACTATGTAAATACAATTACTTTCCTTAATTCATGTCTGAGGGCAGTAATTATTCCGCCGGAAATAAAGGTTCAGGTAAATGATTATCTTAAAAATCCGGAAATCTCAATTGATGAGGAGCAAATGACGCAGGCCTTGACCAATATTCTTAAAAATGCAGTGGAAGCCATGCCCGACGGAGGTCTGCTTACTGTTTCTGCTTCCAATGAGAATAACGAACTGGTAATTAATATTTCGGATACAGGTTCAGGAATTCTGGAAGAACATATGGATAAACTGTTTACCCCGTTTTTTACAACCAAATCAATAGGAAAAGGAACCGGTTTGGGCTTACCTACAACCTATGGAATTATCAAAATGCATAAAGGGAAAATTAATGTAACTTCCAATGCCGATCCCGGAAAAGGAGAGACCGGAACTACTTTTACAATAAGATTACCACAATTTAACGAAATTAATAATGAGCAAGCTAAATAAAACAATATTATTGGCAGAGGATGATTTTGACTACTTGTTTCTGGTGAAATTCAGACTCGAAGCGGCAGGATTTGATGTCATAACCGCGAACTCTCAAAAAGAAGCAGAGTTATTGGTTAATACGTCGGATTTCGATGCTGCGGTTTTCGATCTAATGATGGAAAATGATGATAGCGGTTTTGTTCTGGCATATATGTCAAAGAAAATAAAACCTGAGGTGCCGGTAGTTATAACCACTGCTGTAGCTGCCGAAACCGGAATGTCTTTCGATAATGATAATTCATGGGTAAAAGCAGATTTATATCTTGAGAAAGGAGTTCAGGCCGAAAGATTAGCCGAGGAATTGATGAGGTTGTTGGGAATAATATGATAAAACCCGTATTACAAACTTCAACTTATCTGATTTGAATATTGTAATTTGAGAATTAAAATTTATACTTAAATAAATTTTCATTATGGACAAATTAAGAGTACTTGTTGTTGACGATGAATTTGGAATAAGGTCAGGAATTAAAAGAATTCTCGACAAATTCGAAGTTGACTATCCTTTTATGGATGACCCGATAGGATTTGAAGTTTCTGAGGCAGACACAGGTGAGAAGGCTATTGAAATGCTGGAGGCTGAGAAATTTGATATTGTCTTGCTTGACAATAAACTGCCGGGTATTCAGGGGGTGGAAGTACTGGAGTTTATAAATTCAAAAAAGATTGACTCTAAAGTTGTTATGATAACCTCGTATGCATCTCTTGAACTTGCTGTAAGAGTAACAAAAGAAGGAGCCATAGATTTTGTCCCGAAACCATTTACCCCTCAGGAATTAAGATCTTCGCTTGAGAATATTACCAAGCAGATTTTTTTACGCCATATGACTACAAAATTGCAGAAAGAAGGAAAACAAATCAGGTTTCAGTTTCTGTCCATGCTTTCGCACGAGCTTAAAGCTCCGGTTAATGCCGTTGAGGGTTATCTCAATATTATTAAGGAGCATAACTGCGGAGATAATATTGCAGAATATATGCCTATGATTGACCGTTCTCTCGAAAGGCTTAATGCAATGCGCAGTATTATAATGGATATGCTGGATCTGACCAAGATAGAATCGCGTCAGGCAAAAAATAATGTACAGCCTGTCGATTTTTGTCAGGTGGCAAAAATTTGTATGTCAACTCTGCAACCCATGGCAATACAAAAAGATGTAAAAATTTATCTTAATTGCAGTGGACCTGTGGTTATGGATTTTGATCCTGATGATCTGGAGATAATTTTAAATAATATTTTTTCAAATGCAGTTAAATACAATAAAGACGGAGGACGTGTTGACTGTAATTTTACTGATAATGAATCGAATGTGGAAATACTGGTTGCTGATACAGGAATAGGTATAAGTGAGGAGGACCAGCAAAAACTGTTTAAAGAATTTGTCAGGATAAAAACAGATGAAACCCGAAAAATTCCCGGAAGCGGACTTGGACTTTCTATAGTTAAGAGAATTCTTGAAAATTACGATTCGGAAATAAGTATGGAAAGCGAATTAAATAAAGGAACAACAATTAAAATAAAGATAAATAAATGAAAATAAACAATAGCTTTTCTTAACGTAAAGATATACAGAAACCTGGTTTAGAAGGAGTTTAGTGTGTCGGACACTAAAGAAAATTTTGTAAAAACACACTGCCGGGTATATTTACGCAGGCAGCATAAATAATAAAGACACGTTATAGTGTATTTGAATAAAAGTCAAAACGAAAAGAAGAAGAAAAATATGTTACCGGAAAAAACAATAGAAAGACTAAGTATGTACCGCAGGGTATTGTTGTCACATCAGGAGGGCGGGGGAGATTTTATTTATTCTCACGAACTGGCAGGGATGTTACATCTTACATCTGTACAGGTAAGGAGAGACATAATGTTAATGGGATACACCGGAACTCAGCGCAAAGGTTACTCTGTGCATGAACTGGTCGAAAAAATAAGTTCAATTCTTGACGGCGAAGGAAGAATTAATGCTGTAATAATAGGAATGGGACATCTTGGGAAAGCAATTACCAATTATTTTAATGCCAAGCGAAGTAAAATTGATATAGTTGCAGCTTTTGATAATGATTCAACTAAAGTTGACAGAATTATTTCCGGAATAAAAAGCTATCATATCGACAGTCTGGAGATGATTTTGGAAGAAACAAACACAAAAATAGCAATTCTGGCTTTGTCTCCCGGGGGAGCTCAGGATGTTGCAGACACGCTTGTGTTTTCGGGTATAAAAGGCATTCTTAATTTTACTTCGGTACCATTACATGTGCCGGAGGATGTGTATCTCGAAAATTATGATATGATCACATCAATGGAAAAAGTAGCTTACTTTGTTAAAGAAGGAAACCGGAATGAAAACTGAAGATGCCGGATGAAATAAATCTGGCTGTTAAGAATACAGGAGAATAATAAAATATAAAAAATAAAGAACAAAAAACTAAGAATATGAAAATTTCGATGATTGGGACAGGTTATGTAGGTTTGGTTTCGGGGACATGTTTTTCCGAAATGGGGATTATTACTTCATGTCTGGATATTGACTCCCGCAAAATTGAAAACCTGAAAAAAGGTATTATGCCTATTTGGGAACCGGGCCTGGAACAAATGGTTAAGAGAAATTATGAAAAAGGCCGTTTGAGTTTTACAAATGATATGGCCGAAAGTATTGCAGACGCACAAGCTTGCTTTATCGCAGTGGGAACTCCTCCGGATGAAGACGGAAGCGCAGATTTACAGTATGTACTGTCTGTTGCACGCGAGATTGGCCGGAATATGCAGAATTATATGGTTGTGATTACAAAGAGTACTGTGCCGATCGGGACTGCCGAAAAGGTAAGAGCTGCCGTTGCTGAGGAATTAAAAAAACGTAATTCGGATTTAAAATTTGATGTTGCTTCAAATCCTGAATTTCTGAAAGAAGGAGATGCTATCGAAGATTGCCTGCATCCTGACAGAATTGTTGTGGGTACAGACTCAGAACAGGCAAAAGAAATAATTGACAGACTTTACAAACCGTTTGTTTTAAACGGACATCCGATTATTTATATGGATATCCCTTCTGCTGAGCTGACAAAATATACTGCCAATGCTATGCTTGCAACTAAAATTTCGTTTATGAATGATATTGCAAATTTCTGCGAAAAAGTAGGTGCAGATATCAATTCTGTTCGTCGCGGTATAGGCTCAGACAGACGCATAGGACAGTACTTTATTTATGCAGGTACAGGTTATGGCGGATCGTGTTTCCCAAAAGATGTAAAAGCACTTATTAAAACAGCAGACGAAAACAATTATTCACTTGAAATATTAAAGTCTGTCGAAAATGTTAATGACCGTCAGAAAGAAAGCCTTTATCATAAAGCTATGAAGCATTTTAATTCTGATCTTAAAGGGAAGAAATTTGCCGTATGGGGATTGTCATTTAAACCAAATACAGATGATATGCGTGAAGCTCCTGCAATTGTACTTATTGAAAAACTATTGGCAGAAGGAGCAGAGGTAACGGCATACGATCCTGTTGCAATGGCAGAGGCAAAGCGTAAATTAGGTGACAGAATTAAATATTCAGAAGACCCTTACAAGGCAGTTGATGGTGCTGATGCAATGTTCCTGGTTACAGAATGGACAGAATTCAGAGTGTTGAATTATCCGGTACTTGAGAAAATGAAAGAGAAGGTAATCTTTGACGGAAGAAATATTTATGACCCGGAAGAGGTTAGGGCCAAAGGCTTTGATTATTATAGTATAGGACGAAAATAAATAAATATGGATAGCAAAATAGAGGTTACAATTTGTTTAGGTTCTTCCTGTTTCAGTCGTAAAAACAGGGATGTGGTTACGGCTTTACAGGATCTTATTGTTACCAAAAATCTTGGTAATCTGGTTAATCTTAAAGGCGGACATTGTTTCGGTAAATGCAGTATGGGCCCGATAATGATTGTTGATGAACAGTGCTTTACAGAAATAACTCCTATGAAAGCTGTTGCAATAGTAGAAAGTTTTGTCTTAAATAAATCATAGAAATCTGATGGAACTGATAAGTATAAATAACAACAAATGTACCTTTTGCTATGCATGCGTGAGAGCCTGTCCTGTAAAAGCTATTTCGATAAAATCCACATCCGATGAGCTGGTGGTAAACCACGACCGCTGTATCGGCTGCGGGAACTGTTATGTTAGTTGCGGTCCCAAAGCCATACAATACAAGCAGTCTATTACTCAGGTTTCTGAATTCCTGAAATCAGACCGAAAATGTGTTGCAATAGTAGATCCGTCTATAGCATCCGAATTCCCGGACATTCTTGATTATCGTAATTTTGTGGGAATGATAAGGGCTCTGGGCTTTGATTTTGTAAACGAAATTTCGTTTGGTGCAGATTTGATAGCACAGAAGTATAAGTCCATACTTGAAAATTTTAAAGGTAAATACTTTATAAGTGCTAACTGCCCGCCGGTATATGAGTATGTAGGTAAGTTTCAACCCCATATTGTCGATTCCCTTATCCCTCTTGATTCACCTATGATTGCAACAGCTAAAGTTATGAGACGCATTCATGGTGATGAGGCAATTGTTGTTGCTGTTACACCTTGCCTTGCACATAAAAAGGAAATATCAGGGTTTAGCGATATTATTAATGATGTAATAAGCTTTGAAGAATTAAGAATACTGTTCAACAATAATAATATTTACGAAAACTCGGTTGAATTTTCTGAATTTGACCAGCCTATAGGCCGTAAAGGATCGCTGTATCCCATAAGTACAGGAATTCTTGATGCTGCTGATTTTGATTATACTCCAGGCAAAACACGTATGATTACGCGAGAAGGTCCGGAAGTATTTACACGGAACATAAGCGATTTTGCAAATATAAGCGAGATAAAGCATCACCTCAATATTTTTTATTGCCATGGTTGTAATATGGGGCCTTGCTCAAAAAACAACGTAAGTTATTTGCATAATCACGGACTTGTTGTTGACTATACAATTAAGAGGCTGGGGCTGATTGATGAGAATATATGGAAGAAAAACATGGAAATGTTTTCTGATATTGATTTTTCGCGTCGCTTTAAAGTTGACGATCAGCGCATTCCGCATCCGCCGGAGAAAAAGATTAAAGAAGTTCTTAAACTTTTGGGAAAAGAAACATACACCGAAACAGGTTGTAAAAGTTGTGGTTACGAAAACTGCTATGACTTTGCCGCCGACGTAAGCAAAGGGCTTATGAAACCCGAAATGTGTGTTAGTTTTACTCTGAAAAACAGACAGGATTTTGTAAATAAAGTTACTGCAACAAACATAAAACTGGCCGAAACCAGAAAAGCACTGGAAGAATCCGAAGCTAAACTACGCAGGGAACACGAGGATGTTAAAGAGTCCATGACTTTGATTAAAGCTATTATGGAAAAAATTCCGTCCAGCGTTATAATTGTTGACAGCAACCTGAAGATTATTCAGTCAAATCAGAAATTTATAGAACTTATTGGCCCCGATGCAAAAGAAATAGATGAGATTATTCCAGGTTTAATAGGAGCAGATATAAAAACCTTACTCCCGAACCAGATTTATAATTTTTTCAGTTTCGTACTTAACAAAGGCGAATCTATTGACAATAAAGACATAGAGATAAACGAAAAGTTTGTCACATTATCGGTATTCCCTATAAAGAATGAAAAAATAGTTGGTGCTGTATTTAAAAATCTGTACCAGTCTGAAGTAAGAAAGGAAGAAGTTATTTCCAGAATAAATGATGTAATTGAGAAAAATCTGGGAATGGTTCAGCAGATAGGATTCCTGTTGGGAGAGGGGGCATCCGAAACCGAGAGAATGCTTAACAGTATAATAACTTCTTTTGAAAAAGATAATCAGAAAAAAGAATAATGGCTGACAATTTATATATAGAAATTGATGCCCGTCAAATTAATCATAATGAAGAGAAAATTTGCGGAGATGTTTTCCTCAAAAAAAGGATAAAAGAGGATAAACGTATTATTGCCGTTTTGTCTGATGGTATGGGACATGGTGTTAAAGCCAATGTGCTGGCAACTCTTACTTCGACCATGGCTCTTAATTTTACTGTTGAGCACCGTAAACCGGAACGCATTGCCGAAATAATTATGAAAACACTTCCGGTTTGCAGTGAGCGGCAGATTTCGTACGCAACTTTTACTGTTGTTGATCTGGAGATAGACGGAAAAGTTCACATTCTGGAATACGATAATCCCCCGGCAATGGTTTTCAGGAAAAATAAACCGCTTGCACTTAACCGTGAAGTCATACAGATGAAAAATCCTCAGCATCAGGGTAAAAAACTTACATTTACAAGCTTTTATCCCAAGTTGTATGACCGGATTGTTTTCTGTTCCGACGGAGTTGCTCAGTCTGGTATGGGTACAGACAAATTTCCTTTTGGCTGGGAAACATCACATATTGAAAACTATATAAGCGGGGTTCTTGAAAGCGGCGACGATATCTCGGCGGGCAGACTGGCTGAAAAAGTTGTAAATAAAGCCGTGGCAAACGATGCATATTCTCCTAAGGACGATACCAGTTGTATTTCTGTTTACTTTCGCGAACCACGTAAACTGCTTTTGGTTACAGGCCCGCCTATTAACAGATCCAGTGATGAAGAACTGGCCTCAATTGTGAAAAATTATAACGGAAAAAAAATTATTTCAGGGGGATCAACTACCGATCTGATAGCCCGGGAACTAAAACTCAGAGTCACAGATTCTCTTGATTTTTTCGATAACGAATTGCCGCCCATATCGTACATGGATGGAATAGACCTTGTTACCGAGGGGATACTTACATTAAATAAAGTATGGAAGATTCTTACCAACATCGGCATTGACTATAAACCCGGAAAAGGTCCTGCAGATCAGGTTGTGAAACTTATTCTGGAGAGTGATCATATTGATATCATTGTCGGTACAAAGATAAATGAAGCCCATCAGGACCCTAATGTTCCGGTTGATCTGGAGATACGCAGAACTATAGCAGGACGTATTGCCGATGTATTGGAAAATAAATTGCTGAAGCATATAACAGTAAGACATATATAAGCCGGATCACTGTTGTTATGTCGTAGTGTACGGGTACTCCCGGGGTGTCTAACCTGTTTGTGGCAACTTATCGCTCAACTACAACTTTTTTAAGGACTATTCCGTTTGCCGATTGTATTTCGAGCAAATATATTCCTGTTGCCAGTCCGGAAATATCGACAGAATTTAAATTGCCTTCGTTGAGCATAATAATAGTCTTTCCCGAATAATCAATAATTTTTAATGATAATATTTCTGAGCCGGAAATTATTTCCAGAATATCTTTTGCCGGATTCGGGAATAATTCTGTTTCTGTCATATCTGTGTTTTTTATCATGGTAGAACCATGAACTGTAATACTCTGGCTATCGGTTTTTACAGAAGCAGGACATCCTTCGGTATAAGCTGTAAGCGTTACTGTGTAGCTTCCTTCATCGGTGTAAATAACATAAGGATTTACATCACATGAATAAACATAGTTGTCAAAGTCCCACTGAAAACTTTCAGCATATTCCGATGTGTTTGTAAAATAAGCTATTGCATCAGGGAGATATAATTCATGTGAATTAACTTCAAAGTCAGCATCAGGTAAAAACTTCGCCTCGATAAAATCCTGATATTCAACACTGTCATTTTCAAATAAGCCGTAAGCAACCATTTTAACATTGTAATATCCGCCTATGGGGAAATTTACTACCGGGTTTTCGTCTGTGCTGCTAAAATCTGATTCTCCTGAGAATGTCCAGTAATAGCTTAGTGCATTTGTTGAGAGGTTTGTAAAGTTTACCGGAGTATTAACACAAACTACATGCTCAGCGGTTTCAAAAGCAGCAACAGGAGCCGGTAAATATTCAAATTTAACTGCGTCGTAAGCTATTGAGTCGGAGCTTATTCCTGTAGAGTCGCCCAGATAAACCCGGAAATCCTGTCCGGGAACAAAATTGTAAACTCCGAGATCTGCCCATTCGTCGTTATATTCATTCTGGTTTATCAAAACAGTAGTAGTTTCGTCACCGTGTTTAACTTTATAAGGAGCATTCTGAGCATTGGCACATGCCGACGGAATATATGCAGAAACTCTGTAATGTCCTTCATGAGTAAGTGTCGGAATCCAGTGTACCCAACAAATGTCGTTTGCTGTTGCTTCTGTTAATGTCCACCACGCATGATCGTTGTACCCGGCATTCTGATCTCGGAAATACCTCATAGTAGATGTGTTTTCGCTGTTGTTCATTTCAAAACCGTGTTGATAATAAACATCATCAATTATGGTGTCATTGTATGCGACTTCCTGATTATGAGCTGTTACTGTCCATGCGATTACCCCATAAGAACCGTTGTAATCAAGGTTTTCGTAGCCATTGTTGTAGCCTGGCCAGTCATAATAAGCTTTTTGACCGTCGTAGCTTGGCCATGAAGGGGTGTTCTTGTCCCCGTAAGGTTCGCTGAAGATTAAAGTGTGCTGGTCTTCAATATATCCTTTGGCGAGAATCAAATGGCCTGCACTGCTTAGCATTACGCACATAGGCAAAGGATATTGATTGTCAATCTCGGTAAGAACGCTTTCAAATGTAACTGAGTTATTCCATAATTGGGACGATTCAAAATAATGAAGTTCCATATAATTGCGCATCTGAGAATTTGGAGAACCCAGTCCCCACATATATCCATAACCGCCATAAGCAAGGTCTCCGCCGTCAGTATATTCAGATTCTGTAAAATAATGCTCATTCAGCCTGTATCGTGTGGAAACATAAGATCCGTAATAACTTGTATGCGGGAAAAGTTTGGTTACTGCTGTCGGCCACTTTGGCAATTTATTATAATAAGAAATTGCCATAATTGCGCATGTCGGAGCACATGATCCATAGCCATAATGAGGATCGGGAGTGTCGTAAACCTGATGGGTATAAGGAACTTCGCCAGGAATCAGCACTTCGGATTTTGTTGATTTTACGTTAAAAAATGCAATGTTAAGCCCTCCATTATGTTTGTAAATCAATTCTGATTCAGACGTGTTTATGTTTAGCTTATAAATTTCACGTCCGCTGTATGTATTGTAAATTATCTGTGAATCTGAAACAAAAACAGGCTGCATTTCAATCACATCGTTGGTGTTGGTAAGATTTACATGGACAGGATTTTTGTAATTACAAGTATAAATTTCTGAATTTGTCAGGGTGTAGTTTTCAACTGTTGTGTTGTGAAAAATAATGTTTTCCGAATCGAAAGACCATTCAGGTGCAAGCCCGTAGCCAAGATCAAATATTTTATCAGTCAATATCTCATAAACATAGATTTTATCTGATTGGAAAAGGACTTTTTCTCCATCAGGTGAGAACTGAGGGTATGAACTCATTTTGTTTTCTTCGGATATCTGTAAAGTTTGGCCTGAATTCAGATCCATAAGCTTTATCCTGTCGTTAAATGAGTATGCCGCTTTACTGCCATCGGGAGATATTTCAACAATATTTGAATAATAGTCCAGATCATATTCTTTACGGGTTCCATGGCTTAAAATAATCAGTGTTTTACCTGATGTGAATGTTACTCCACCATTAAAAAATGCAGGCTGGCCGCAAAGATTTACAGGAGAATCAAGAAATTCTGTTTTGCCGTTTTCGATGCTAATAACTGCCGGGATTTGTCCGGCATCGCTGATATGTTTATATCCGATAAATTTACCATCAGGCGAAACTGTGAAATATCTTCCGCAACCGGGAGATGAAACAAGAGTCTGCAATTCTCCGTTTTCAAGATAATAAAGCGAATTGCAATAATTATTTGTAAATACATAACCGTTTAAAGCTGGTCTTACATTTATAAAATAACCTTGCTCTTCGGCAAAATATGCGTCGTCAGGACGTGGTTGGCAAAAAACAGATATTGTTGCGAACAAAAAGAATAATGCATTAATAGTTTTCATGGTTGTATAATTATAATTTAACAAAAATAATAAAAACAACGATGAATTACTAGTGTATGAGAACCAAAAATAATTTACTTACAAAAAACACAGATATGGTTTTTATTCAATAGATATAGTATTTTTTAAAAACTCCAATGTCGTTGTATGTATTGTTCCATCACCTGTTTCAGTTCTAGAAAGCGTCATTTCTTCATTTGTAAGACGTATTATCTCAAGTGTAATTTTTTCTTCATTATAATCAAGTATTATATTCTTTTTATCCTCGTCAAAATACCATGTAAAATATTCTGTTGCAGGTAAAGGATAATTCATGATTGTTATAAGAAAAAAGAATTTCCCGTCTCCGTCATCTTCAAAGATTGCAATTATAGAATTAGTTTTTTTGGAAAAAGGAATTTCAAATAAAGGGAATAAAGAAGTATTTTCGTCCGGAGATAACCATGAAATACTTGTCGGATCGACCAATACATTATTCATTTTTACCATTGATAACCCCCATGTTCCTGTAAGGCGTTTTTCAGGACTTCGCAATGAAAATGCCGGACCTTCTTCATACTTTTCACAGGAGCTTAAAAAGAAAGTTATTCCAAATATCAGAATCAAAACAATCAGAATATTTTTAACTTTCATTTAATTAGTTTAAAAAAGGTTTTCCGGTAAATAAATATACCTGGATTTTTAACTATTTTTCGAATTCCAATTCGTATATTGTAGTTGTCCCGTCAATAGTTACGGTTCTTCTAAGGTTCATTTCTTCTTTTGTAAGACGTAATATCTCCAATTCGATGTTAGTACCATCATAATTCATTATTATATTTTTATCATCTGCATCAAGATCCCATGAAATGTATTCTTTCTGAGATACCGGAAATGTCATTTCACTCATGGAAAATATAAATACTCCGTCTCCGTCTGCTTCAAAAGTTGCATTTACATTGTTTATTTTCAGACTTTCAGGATCAATACCCCACTCATCAAGGTATGCAGTATCAACTTCTGTGAGAAGCCATTCCACATCTTTAAAATCAACCAACTTGCCGTTTATTTTGGCCGCACTCAGATCCCATTCTCCTGTTATTCTTTTGGCAGCACTTTTTAATGAAAAAGCAGGGCCGTCTTCATATTTATTACACGATGTCATAACAACAGATATTCCCAGCAGAATAGCCGCAATAATAAGGATGTTTCTTAATTTCATATTAGTAAGATTTAAAAATTTTTAATGTAAATATTGCAACCAAAGTAATATAAAAAATAATTCTATGCAAAAAATAATTCATTTGTTATTGTTTGTATAGTATAAATGCTGTAATGTTTTGTCTAAACGTTACAGCATTTATGAAGTAAAAAATGATTTGTAAGCTTTTGCTTCAATCAGATTGTTAAACAGAAATTAAATATTCTTAATGAACAGACCTCCTGTAGCACTTTGGTTAAACACATAAATATCTGCAGGAGAAATCTGATTTAAAGAATTAATCTTTCTCTTTTTCAAATTCCATTTCAGTCACAGTAGCCGTGTTACCCTCAGATATAGTGTTTCTGATCCAGAGCTCTTTGTTTGTAAGTCTGATAATCTCAAATGTCATAACCTCTCCGCTGATTGTAAGGTTAACATTTTCTTTTTTATCATCAAATGCCCATGTGAAAGCTTGCGTATAAGGATATGCAAGTCCCATAACACTTAATGTTATAGTAAAATTACCGGCTCCCTCTTTTTCAAATGTTGCTTTAACAGAACTTACAGAAAGCTCTGAAAAATCGATCTCCATATCAGATAATGAATCTGTATCAACGTTGCCGAACATGGACATTAAATCGTTAAGATTTATTACCGTGTCGTTAATCCTGGTTTCAGTCATAACCCATGTTCCTTCCAGTCTTTTGTTTGCACTAAGCAATGAAAAAGCCGGACCCTCTTCGTATTTGTTGCAAGAGGTCATTAGAAATGATACTGTGATAGCCACTGCTGCAATGATAAGAATGTTTTTTGTTTTCATTTTTGTAGGTTTAGTTGTGTTTAATAATTTTCTGCTAAATTATAAAAAAATTAAAACAAAAAACAGATTCATATTTTTTGCGAATCTGTTTTTTTAGAAATTAAGACTTAAACTTTTAGAAAATAATATTTTAAATTTTTATAAAATCGGCTTCGTGTATATTATTTTGTTTGTCTGTAAACTTAACTATATATGAACCTTTTTCAAAGTTTGAAATATCAATTATTACCGGAGATTCTCCATCGTAATTCCCTTTATAAATCAATTGTCCGGCAATATTGTAAATATTAACAGAAATGCTACCTGCAATATTTTTAAGAATAATAAATTCCTGAGCCGGATTTGGGTATAATTCAAACGTTTGATTGTTACAATTGCCTGTTCCGGTATCAGGATTTTTTATGCATCGTACAGACATTCCGTCTTTTTTATCGTTGTCTGTAATGTACAAATATCCTGAAGATGGATCCATGTTGCTGTACCATGCATAAGAATCGCCTGTTTCGGTTCCTTGCCAAAAATACCCTTCATCTAAAATATTATAAAATACGCCATCGTATTTGCGGTATCCTCCGCCAAAAGCCGTAAACCCGCTTTCATTTGTTGCGTCGGTATTTGGTTCACCCCAATGTCCGGTACCGGCTTCTTTTAGTTTACTTGCAGCTACGCTTTGTCCGCCTAAATATGTTGTAAGAGTATTCCACTCGTCGTAGGTAGCAACATGCCAACCGGTGGGGCAAATATTTCTGGAATCTGCAACTGCATAAAAGTTATAAAGATTACCATACGTGTCACCGTAAGCCGGGTATTGACAATAAGAACCCGTAACTAAATTACTCCATGCATTATTCTCTTCAACTAAATCGATGTCTGTGCCATCACTATATTTAGTCGTTTTCAGATTTTCTTTAGTCCACATCTGAGTTCCGATAGTAACAATATTATACTGATTACCATCAGCATCACTTACTGTCGTTTGTGCGTTACTGATAAAAGCGAATAACGCAAATACCAAAAATAGCAGAGATGTCTTTTCCATTTTATTTTTGTCAGTGATTATCGTGCTGACTCCGCACTGTTTAATTTTAAATTATAACCCTGAATTTTGATTGCATCGAAACCCGATTACTGATAGAGTTTTTCAGGTTCCTGTTTTTCTGTTTTAAATACTATTATGATACATATCTGATAAACTGAGTAATGTTTTGTGCGAAGTCTAAAGTGTTTAAAAAAGCACAGACTAAAATGAAAATACTCTTTTTAATGGTTAAAAGGTTTTACATTTTATAAACTACAAAATAGACTCTTCCATCAGTTGCAGAACCATCCATATTTGTAACTTTTACAATCATTTTGCCTGATACCGAACCGCTTGAGGCAACTGTTCCTTCTGTAACAGTTGTTAAAACCGGAACGTATCCGAAATAAGTATAAGTTTCATCTGCAACAGTAACGTGATATATCCCGGTGCCTTCTTTGCTAACGCTAACATTCGCCGTAGAATTTGAAGCAGAAAGAGTGCCATCTGCATTTATCATTCCATAAGCAATAGGAACAAGATTAGCTGTGTCTGTTGATGGTCTGTTTACTTTACCACTTAGTTTTACGTTACCATCAACATCTAATTTTTCTTCGGGCAATTCAACTCCGATACCAATACCACTTGATCTGACAATAAGTGAAGGTTCATCCGTCCAATATTCGCCATCATAAACCAGAACAGAACCGGTAGTAATGTCTTCATAATTAACATACACATCCCAAAAAGATTCCCCAAAAACCGGGTTTGACAATTGCCCTGCATACTCTGAATATTTTGCATAAGGCACATCAGTAAATAAGATTGTTCCCATTTCTACATCATTTATAAATGTTGTCAATGTAATACGCTCATTTTTCCAATCTACCTGATAAAACTGAGTACCGTTAAGTGCGTCCCCCTGAAGTAAAACCAGATTCACAATTCCGAAGTCATCAGAATTCACGGTATGCTCTTCGGAATATAATTCTACACCCTCCCCGGAAGTTTTAAAAGAAAACCTGATGTCAAACTCCTGATTTGCGAGAATGTTACCATTTCCATCTCTTATAACTGCCTGATAATTTATTCCGTTGTCATATTCCCTTGTTTGAGATATCGCAAAATTTGCGGTAAGTGCTAATATAAAAGCACAAAATAAAACTGATAATTTTAATTTCATAATTCTTAATTTTTAATAATTTTTTGAACTGATAATAACTCTCCGGTAGCACTCAGAATTTGCATAATATACTCTCCCGGATTTAGCCAGGCTACTTCAACTACATTGTTTCCCGTTATTTTCTGTTGCGAAAAAGCCAGAGAGCCTTTAACATCGAAAAGTCTGATAGAATAATTCTTAAGATCAGACTTAACCATAATAAAGTCGGTTCCAGGATTTGGATATACAGAAACATCTGCAGATTGTGCAGTAAAAATATTTACCATATTAAGACCTGATTGCTGGAAACCGGCTGTAACAATGTAGTCATCGTTTGCCATAGTAGCAGCAACCGGGTGTCCGATTGTTGCAGAGATTTTATAGCTCTCATTGGCCATGTCAAATGAATTTCCTCCGGATGATATTGCCTGACGTTCTATGTTTACCTGGGCACTTAACCCGATATCCAAAAGGCATAAAAAGCCTGTGAGGATAAAGATTTTTAAACTTGCTTTTGTCATAATTACACATTTAAAATTTATGTAAATTTATATGACTTAAACCTGATGTTTACGGCAAATTTGAAAGCGGGGATTTTGGATTTGAAAGTGTGGTATAAAACAGGAATTTGAAATTTACAGGTTTTATTAAGCGATTTTTAAAGAAGGTTTTTTGCCCGAATTTGCTTTGTAAAAGAAATTACAGCGAAAAAAAATTGTTGCGCAGGAGATTATGAATGAGAGCAGACAGCAAATACATTAAGCTTACAAGCTTTCCAGAATTTGTATCAGTCGTGCTTTTTTACGGTATGATACAGGAATTTCTTTGCCTGTTTTTAGAATAAGAAAGCCTCCGTCGGATTTATCCAGCTTTTTTACGTAATTAAGATTAACCAGATATGATGTGTGTGGCCTGAAGAAATTAAAATCCACCAGAATATCTTCATATTCCTTCATGCCTTTGGACACAATAATCTCTTCGCCGCTGGCAAAAAAGAACGTGGTGTAAGAGTTGTCACTCTGGCAATAAACTATATCCGTAATTTCTACAATATTAAATTCTCCGGCGGTCTTTAAAACAAGTTTTTTCGATTGCGAAGTTTTATCAAAATGATCAAAAAAGTTTTTCAACTGGCGTTCCAGATTTGATTTCTCACGAACACTGAGAGCTTTATCAATTGCCAGACAAAGTTCGTTCTCATCTATCGGTTTAAGTATATAATCGAGAGCTGAGAATTTAATTGCCTTAATTGCAAAATCATTAAATGCGGTTGAAAAGATCAGTGAAAAGTTGTAAGGCTTAATTGCCTGCAGAACGTCAAATCCGGTTCCGTCTCCCAAATCAATATCCAGAATAACAATGTCCGGTTTGCACGATTGCAATAACTCTATTCCTTCCTTCATTGAAGAAGCTTCACATATGTCGTTTAGTTCAGGATAATGGCTTGTAACAACGTTTTTGTACAAATCCCTTATCTTTTTATCATCGTCAATTATTGCTAATTTCATATAAAATCTAAATTACGGGCAGTTCAATAACAATTTTTGTACCCTTTTCAACATGTTCGTAATTAACAGAAACGTTTTTACGTAATTTTTGTTTTAATATTTTTACTCTTTCGTTTATAATTCCGAGAGCCATTGATTTATGAGTCTTAGTATTTACAGGCGTTTCCACAAATCCGTTCCCGTTATCACTGACAGAAAAATAAATATATTCATCTCTGTCTTCTATTTTTAATTCCAGAATCCCGTTTTCGATGCCTTTTAATCCATGCTTGATTGCATTTTCCACAAATGGCTGAATCATCATGGGAGGAATATTTATTTCGTCTGTTTCCGTATTGTCATCAATTATAAGTTTAAACTCAAACGAATTGTCAAGTCTTAACTGTTCCAGTTGAATATAATTTGTAAGTAATTCTATTTCTTCGCTCAGTAATATTTTATCGTTGGCCGATGATTGTAAAACCATTCTGATTAAACGTGAGAATTTTGAAAGATATGATGATGCTTTTTCACTGTTACTTTCGGCCATGTAGCTTTGAACAGATGTGAGAACATTAAATAAAAAATGCGGATTCATCTGGTTTTGCAGGATTTCCTGTTTTATCATCATGTTTTTATTCTGCATATAAAGTTTACGATGTCTGCCTTTCATGTATAGGAAAACAATGATAAAGCTGAAAATTACTACTATTGCAATAATCGTTGAAGTTATTCCGGCAATTCGTCTGCGCTGAATTTCTTTTTCCTGCTGCAGTTTTTGTATTTCCAGTTCTTTTTGAACAGTCTGATAGCGGACTTCGAGTTTACTTATTTCGTTTTGTTTGTCAATATTCAGCAGAGAGTCTTTGAGAATATTATATTTTTCAAATGTCAGGGCACTTTGTTTATAATCGCCTGCTCCAAGGTATGCTTTTGCAAGATTTTCGGAAACTTCCATCAGATTTCTGGTGTAACCTGAATCTTCTGTAAGAGCAGCCGATTCTTCCAATAAACTTACGGCTTTAAGAAAATTACCGGTTTCAGCTTCCAGTTGCCCATAGTACATAAGAGCTCTGCTAAGCCAGAATTTATCATCAAGATTTCTGAATCTGTTAACAGAGGCTTCAAATCCTTTACGGGCATTTTCGTAATCCTTTTTTTTATAAAGAACATTTGCCAGATTATTTTGACAAATTGCCGTGTTGCGTAAATCTCCCAGACTTGTGTAAATTTCTTTGGCACTGAAATAAAAATACAGTGCTGAGTCCATGTCGTTTTTGGCTTCTTCGTAAAATACCCCAAGATTATTAAGAGCAGATGCAATTAAAACGCTGTCGTTTACTTCCAGCTTAAGCTCATAAGATTTTTTGAGATTATAAAAAGCCTGATCATTATTGCCCAATTCCTGATGAACAATTGCAATATTATTGTAAACGAGCGACTGCGATTTAATGTTCCCGGTACGGATAAATGCCTCCAGAGATTGCTGGTAATTTTTTAATGCTGCCACATAATTCCCGGACATCTCTTTTACTACTCCTATATTGGTAATCATTTGCGCAGCCATATTTTTATCTCCGTATGCATCGGCAGATTCTTTTGCCAGTTCAAAAAACTCTTCGGTGTAATCCGGAAAATTTTTGGAATAAAAAATCATTCCGATATTGTTGAATTGCACATATGCTGCCGAATCGTCAAACTCCATGCTGACAGACTTTACAAGCAAATCCTTAATAAGATTAATTTGTTTTACAGAATCACTTGGGGTGCTTTTAAGATTTTCAATCAGAGTTGAGGTCTGAGAGAAAGAAAATACCGCAGTTACAAGAAAAACAAAAAATAATACTGAACGCATATATCATTTTAATTTCTGCTGCAAAGATACGTAAACGATAATTTACTACATTATGACGAATAGCATAATTATAAACAATCCGCTATTTTATTCCGAACATTCCGTCACAAACCTTATCCAGTTCGGACAAAATATCCTCTCCTTTAACGGCTCTGTCATATAATAGTTCAAGTTCGGCCATATTTTCATAAAAAGACAGCGGGAATGGAATCATTTCAATATGGCTACGCAGAACTTTTGTGGAATTAAACATTTTGCGGTAAATAAATGTGGCTACAGACGAATTAAGAAAAGCACAAATAGCCTTTGGCGGAATATCTGCTGACTTTGAGTAAAAGAAATTAATGCTGTTGAGAATAAGTTTGCCGGACTCATCATAACAAGTAACCAGCGATTCGGAGATAAAACGGTAGCATATTTTAGGAGCGCGGTATTGCTTAAGCGGAGCTGTTTGTTGAAGTATGTCCGGGTTGTAGTCTATGCAAAATTTAGGTTCGGAAAATGCAAATCTATGTAGCTCTTTACCGGTGTAGATAGCTTCGGTTTTATTTTTAATCTGGTTAAGATCGGATATAAGATGCCGGTGATTGTTTCCTGTGACAATTCCAAGCCCGAAAATACATTTTCCCTCAAGTGTGAATGACGGGCATGCCATTATTTTTTCCAGTTTCTCTATTTCATCAGCACTTGAAATATATGGGGGCCTGAATTGATTTCTTTTTGCTTTTATCCGTGAAAATTCAAATTCTTTCCCGTTTATTTCAATCAGGCTTTGCCCTCCGTTTTTTTCAATTTCAAGTCTGATTACAGGAGACATTACGCCTTTAAAAACTTTTCCGAAATGTCTGATTTTTACTGAATTATGTTTCTCAAAAAATATCTTTCTTATATTTATATGAGAACTTACGTAAAGTATGGATTCGGGAAGAATAAAATACAATTTACCCGATTTTTTCAGCATTTTAAGGCTTTGAAGTAAAGCAATGCTAAAACTTTCGGAACTTGATAATTCAGGGAAATTTCGTATAAGCTGTTTTTTTCTTTCAGATGAAAATTTTGCTCCGTAAGGAGGATTAGTTATTACGAAATCAAACTTTTTATCAATTTTCTCAATTGGATTAAGAATGTCGCAGACCTTAGTTTTTACAAGTTTTGCGGTTGAATTAAAGAAAAGGACAAAATTTACTTTTGCAATTCTTAAAGCCGTTATGTCAATGTCACGTAAAACAATTTTTGACGGATTGTGATTTTCGGACAAGATATTCAACAGCATTGTTCCTGTCCCGGCACAAGGGTCAATCACAGTTGACTGTTCAGGTAAATAAATACCTTCTGTAAGTAAACCCGGGGTAAAATATGCCCCATTAATAGATTTGTCCGATACTGTTCTTAATGACTCGTATAAAGCCCCTATAAAGTCAGATTCCCCGTCGGGGAAATCGAAGATATTCAAACGTCTGTACAAATTTGCCGAAGAATTATCAAATTCACGCATCCACGAATTCATAAAAGCCGTAAATACAGGATTGCCGGAGCTTATGTACAGATTTTTTTTTCCGGTCCGGCAGTTTATCAAAAATTTTCTTTCCAGAACAATTACCGATACAATAAATATAAGATGGTTGAGACTGTAATCATTTTCACAAAGAAATTCTCTCAGCTTGCTTATTATAAGTTTGCTTTTTTCGGAAAATGCAATGGTAGAATAGCCGGAACCGGAGTAATTACCCTGCCGGTTTGCTCTTTGTTGCAAACGGTTCTGGTGTTGCCGTATGTCTTTTACAATATTTTCGTAAGTATTGTTGTCGAAACCTGATACATCCGGATAAGCCGGGATAACACCTGTTTTTATCCAGTTGCTGATTGTTGCATCAGACACATTTAACTCCCGTCTTATGTCGCTGTATTTTTTCAAATGTCAAAAAAAATTAACGCGGTAAAAATAAAGAAAAAGCGACAAATTACAAGCAGAAATAACAAGAGCTTAATTATAAGTACCAAATTATAATAATCAAATCGTAAAATGAATGGTTGTAAGCGAATTGCAGATGTTTGGATGTAATAATTCATACTTTAGTGAAATAGAAAGAGAAATAATAAGTGGCTTTAAAAATTATTGATTTTACAATAGCTAAAGCCGTTAGTGGCAATACTAAAAATCAGGTTTTAGTTGTAAAAAGATAAATTAATAGCCACGAAAGTACAAAATCACAAAGAAAGGAAAAAACCTTTAGTGTTTTGGTGTTTTAGTGGCAATACTAAAAATCAGGTTTTAGTTGTAAAAAAATAAATTAATAGCTACGAAATCACCAAAAAAGGAAAAACTCTTTAGTGTCTTAGCGCCTTAGTGGCAAAAAATATAAAACTGGTAATGGAAATAACATTAAATAGCCACAAAAGCACAAAGACACAAAGAAAAGTAAAAAATAAATAATGGATTACAGTGCCTTCGGCTACGCTCAGTCACCTGACTATCCTTTGACTGAGCGTAGCCGAAGGCAACAATTAAAAGTAAAATTAATTAACCACAAAAGCACGGAAGTACAAAAAAAGGAATATCAACTTTAGTGTCTTAGTGCCTTAGTGGCGCAAAAAAATAAAATTAAATAGCCACGAAAGCACGAAAGTAAAAAAATAATGTCCTTTAGTGTTTTAGCTTCGCTGAGGGCTAAAGTCTTTAGAGATAAATAATAAAAAATATGATGTATGGAAAAGTTTAGTATTTATTGCTTTGATTATATATTTTAAGAGGATATATTTAATCTTATACCATTGGTTTTGAAAAAGACAGAACTCCATGGTAGTATGAAAAATGAAACAGGCATTGTCTCTTAATTAACAAAGCTTTTTTGCAGTATTTTCTAATACCCGTTAAACAGATTGTCGTAGAAGCTGCCTCTCTTAACAAGTTTAAGATCTTTAAGCATAGAAGCTTTTACGTTTATCTGGAACATATAAGATCTGTAAGTGCCGAAAGGAACCAGATGCAGACTGGCTTCCCAACAATGCAAGTCCCTGTAAACATCAATTGAGGTAGGTGTTGCAGCTTTTTTTACAAGGTCATAACCGCTGGTAAAGCTTATTTTCCATTTCTTTGTAAGGTTAAAGTCTCCCGATACATTTAATGTTTGCCTTATGGTTGAGGTCATATAAGGTTTTGCATAACCCAGAGAGTAATTTACCCTGACATTCCACGGGACATTAAAATCAACATACATAGCCGGATTGCCGTAAAGGGTTTCATAGGCTGATGCATTGCTGTTGTTTTCGGGACTCTGGAAACTCTTTGAGTTAAGCGAAAATCCTGCAGTTATATTTGCAGTTGTCAATCTCACCAACTTCCCGTTCTCAGAAAAAGAAGTTGTGTTTATTCTGTACGCTTTAGTTGAATCATACGGACTTATAGCATATGCATAAGGGTCCAGATTTGCGTTAAAACTAAGGTCCAGAAACTTTATTTTTGTCCTTCCGCTAACAGCAACAGGAGCCCAGTTAAGGCTATCTGCCATTATGTTGTAACTTGTAGAGAAACTTAAACTTTCAAGCAATTTTATTTTTTTGTCTGTAGTAACAGTATCTCCTTTGTTTCTCAATTTCATTTCAAGATTGTTCCCGATATTAAAATTCAGAGAACCTGCACCTCCTCTTGACGGGGAACCATATGGCAGTCCTGTAAACCGTGAATAAATTGTACTTACTGTATCATATTGTCCGGTATTGCTGTTGTATTGAATACGTGAATAATCATCGTAATATCCGTATTTTTCTTTTCCGAAATCGGGCAGATAGCTAAAACTTACAGATGGCGTTACAACATGTCTTATAGCTTTAAGACTTCCTTTTTTGAAATTAAATGTCCCGTAAATCTGTGTTGACCAGTTAACTCCCGTGTTGTAATCCCATGCACGTGAAAATTGGGAAATATACTGTGAATTAAGAGTTTCTACAGTATCTTCAGCAGTTGCATATCCCCAGCTTTGTTGAAATGATTTTAGATACCATCTTTCTGTATAATTGAAACTTGGAGTAATAGTGGTGAATTTTAGAAATTTTGCGGAAGTGCTGATTGGAATTTTATGAGAAATCCCGTTTGTGATATTGTTAAATCCGATGTCAAAAAAAGTACTGTCTGATGTGCTTATCTGATTTGTAAGATTCATGGTGTACGAAACGCCAATCTTTTCATAAATCTTGCTTTCCCCGACTTTAACTTTACGTTTAAACGGATAAATACGGCTCATATTGAAAGATATATCAGGCAGGGTAAGATTTATTGCACCTGTCGAATTGTTCTGATTATGCCTTATTGCTCCTGTAATGCTGAAAGGAGAATTGGCGAAAACCTTACTGTAGGCAATACTCGATTGTTTGTTGGTAGTTAATGCATTGCCGATGTTGTATGAATTATTGTATCTGTCAAATTTGGAACTGCTGATGTTGACATTAGCACTGAAAGTGGAATTAGGACGCATTTTAGGGTCCTGAGTATATTTCCATTGCAAAGAATAGTTGCTTTCTTTTTGCTGATTAATATTACGGTATCCGTATTTGTTTGATCCGTATTTGAAACTGACACTGCCACTGTATTTATACCTGACTTTGTAATTTGTGAGTATTCCCATACCCCAGCTACCTTTACTGAAAATGTCGCCTATTACGGTAAGATCAATATTATCGTTTATTGCCCAATAATATCCCCCGTTTTTCAGAAAGTATCCACGGCTGTCTTCACTTCCGAATTCAGGTAAAATCAAACCCGAAGAACCTCCTTTTGTATTTGGGAAAAATCCGAACGGAATTCCCAGAGGGGTAGGAATATCTTCTATTACAAGATAAGCCGGCCCTGACACAATTTTGTCGTTCGGAATTACTTTTGCTTTACTGATGCTGAAATAGTAATGAGGATGATCAAGATCGCAGGTCGTAAATTTTCCGTTAATCATATGAACATCCTTGTTAGGCTGCATTTTTGTTTTACTGCCATGTAAATAACTGCCTTCAAACTCAGTCATTACCTCTTTGATAATCCCCTTTTTTGTCCTGAAGTTATATCTTATAGTGTCAGCTTCAAATTCTTCTTCTCCATCCTTAAAGCTGGGTTTCCCGGTTAATGCCCCTGTAGAATCGGTTAATCCGAAAGCAAAAACTTCGTTATTGTCAAAATCCATCTCGATAAAAGCAGAATTAAGCACAACAGATTCGTAAGTTACAACAGCTTTGCCGTACAAATAAGCTTTTTTCTTTTGAAAATCAAACAATAATGAATCCTCAGCATCATAATAAACAGGATAATCAAAAGCCATGTCCGATTTCTTATAACTTACAGAATCAACCTTAGGAACTTTTTTTATAGTATCTCCGGCAAACTTTATTGAGTCATCAGCAAATCTTACGGTGTCTCCGACAGGCTTTATAGTGTCATCATAGTGTTTCTTATTTAAGGCAAAATGTTGTTTTTTAAGAAAAACAACATTGTTTTTTGTGTTGGTATGATGATTGCTATAAACGAAAATTGTGTTTGTAAAAACTATTACAAGTGTTAATAACAGCTTAAACAAAAATTTTTTTAACGATATGAAAGTTATACCTTTGTACAAAATTGAAAATTTGGCCAAAACTAATGAAAAAAACGTTTCAATAAGTAAAACTGGTATGTTTATGAAACAAAAATTTATTGCTCCATTAATAATTGTATTTGTTTTGACTGTTTTTTTTAGTCATAGCAGTTTTGCGCAGTCTTCCGGAAATATGAAAATCAAAACGGTAGTCATAGATCCTGGGCACGGAGGTGCAGACCCTGGCGCTGTGGGTAAAATCTCTAAGGAGAAAGATCTTACCCTGTCAATATCTCTGATGTTGGGAGAACTTATCAAAAAGCAGTACCCCGATGTTAAAGTAATATATACCCGCACCGACGACAGTTTTGTAGAATTGTACAAAAGGGCCGAAATTGCCAATAAAAATAATGCGGATTTATTTATTTGTGTTCACATTAATGCTTCGGGAAGCACATCTGCTTACGGAGCCGAAACATTTGTAATGGGGATTGACAAAACCGGGGCAAATCTGCAGGTTGCAAAACTCGAAAATTCAGTTGTTCTTAAAGAGGATAATTATCTGGACAAATATGATGGTTTTGATCCCAATGATCCGGAAACTCATATTATTTTCAGCTTATACCAGAATGCAAATCTTACTCAAAGTTTGCTTTTCGCACAGGCTTTACAGGATAATCTGGTGAAAAAACTTAAAAGACACGACAGAGGGGTAAAGCAAGCCGGCTTCCTGGTATTGTGGAAAACTACAATGCCCAGTGTTTTGGTAGAATTAGGTTTTATAAGTAATCCGGATGAGGAAAAATATCTTAATTCTGCTGAGGGAAAAGAAGAATTGTCAAAAGGATTGTTCAATGCTTTTGCAGAATTCAAGAGTCAGTATGACGGGACAGGCTCTTCTTCAAATACAATAAATACAGGCACATCGGAGAATACTACCAATACAACAACTACTACTGTTAAAGACACTGAAAATAACAGTTCTGCAAATAATTCCGCTACACAAACAAATCAGATTTCGAATAAGGAGACAGGGATTATTTTTAAAATTCAGATAAAGACTTCATCTAAAAAAATTGAAATTATTCCTCAAAATTTTAAATCATATCAAAATGTTGATGTATATTTGCAGGATGGAGTTTATAAATATACTGTAGGCGCAGATGCTGATTATGACAAAATTTATGAACTTTATAAGGATGTAAAAAAAGATTATCAGGACAGTTTTATCATTGCCTTTAAGAACGGAACAAGAATACCTTTGAATGAGGCAAGGAGCGAAGTTAAAAACAAATGAAAAAAAGCAACAAGCGTTACATATTATACGGTTTTATCGGAATTGTAATTTTCGCTGTTGCTTATTGGGGTTTTAATTTTTTAAAAGGAAGTTCGCTATTCAGTAAAACCAATTCCTATTATATTTATTATGACAGAATTGAAGGACTTAATGAGTCAAGTCCTGTCACCGTTAATGGTTATAAAGTAGGCCAGGTTGGCGAAATAATTTTTTTGCCGGAAGAAAATTGCAGGCTTAAGATAAAGATAGATATTACTGATGAGTTCCTGTTGCCGGATTCTACTATTGCCAGAATTGTAAGTACAGATCTTATGGGGTCTAAAGGCATTGAGTTGATATTTGGCTCCAAATCAACATTTCATAGTCCCGGAGATATATTAATAGGCGAGGTTGAACAAAGTCTGAAAGATCAGGTAAGTGTGCAGATGTTACCGGTAAAGCAACAGGCAGAAGAGCTTATGGCGGAAATATCCAAAGCAATAGCTGTTATAACTTATATTTTTAATGACGAAACCAGAGATAATCTTGAGAAGAGTTTTGCCAGTATAAAAACAACACTTACTTACATTGAGAGTTCTGCCTGGAGCATGGATACATTATTGAAAAAAGAATCAGGTAAAATAGGACGGATACTTGCAAATGTTGAGTACCTTACATCAACCTTAAAAGATAATTCCGAACATTTATCAAATATTTTTGATAACCTTTCGACATTTTCCGATACTCTTGTCGCACTTGATATTTCCAAAACTGTAATTGAAGCAAACAAAGCAATAGAAAGTTTTAATGCAGTAATGGACAAAGTTAACAAAGGAGAAGGGTCACTTGGACAGTTGGTGCAGGATGATAAACTTGCGGTGCAACTGGAACAGTCTGCAGAGAATTTAAAGAAACTTTTGTTTGATATCCAGTATAATCCTAAGAAATATGTTCATTTCAGCTTAATGAACATTGGCAGAACCGTTAATGTTACAGATGAAACAGAATTATCTACACGTGATAAAAAAGTCGTTACCAGACAACGTGAAAAAGATGAGAAAGAAGCCAGAAAGAATTACGATAAAGAGCAGAAACGGGAGTCGAAAGAATCAAAAGAAGATAGTGATGATGGTGCTTATCTGGATGGTTCGGTAATATTTATGATACAGATACGTTCGGCGGCAACACGCATAGACCTTAATTCCCCGGAGCTTAAGGGTTATAGTGATATTGTTGAGCAAAAAAACGGACAATACTACAGATACTTCGTTTATAAACATGAAGATGCTGCGCAAACATCCTATTATCTTAATCTTGTAAAAGAAGATTTTCCTGATGCATTTCCTGTTGCATTCAGCGGGAATACGCCGATATCTTACTCAAAAGGAATTTCCCTTTTGGCAAATAAATAATTTAAAGCTTATCAGGAGGCTTTTCAGTAACCGTAAAAAAACAAATAATCCCCGTTTATTGTTTAGTATGATTATTTTAAGTATAATTGTATTTTGCATTAAACAGAGGAAACATGAAGAAGATTTTATTATTATTCTTAAGCACATTATTGTTTACATTTGTTCATGCGCAATACTTGCGCGGGACTTTTAATTCCTGGAGTACCGATGATATTATGACTGAATACTTCAGTTATTATTCAGTAACAATAGAAGCTGTTACCGAAATTACAGACGGTGAGTTTAAAGTTGATCAAACAGGGGACTGGAGTTTGCAGTGGGGATATGCTACCGATTCATACAACCCGGTTGTAAATACATCTGAAGGACAGATGAGAGGCAGTAATTCAGGAGATTCTCCCGGTAATTTTGTAAAAACACTGTCTGCAGGTAAATTTTACACATTCAGGCTAGAAGGAACAGATACCTGGTGGAACCGAAAGTTTGTTATTATGGAGACCGACGCAGCGCCGGCAGGTATTGTAAATGTTTCGGATAACAGCAGTACTGCAGGAACCGGTAATGTTACGGTAAGTGTCGAAACTACAGCAGGCTTGTCTTCTCAGGAAACCGTTTATATCAGATACACAGGCGACTCATGGGCAAGTTCTGACATTATTGCCTGCACAGGGAGCGGAACAACATACATGTGCGAAATCCCGGGAATGATTGCCGGTACCGAAGTGGAATATTATGCATTTACATCGGCTATGGTTCTGAGTTTTGTAAGTACATATCCTGATTTTTCTACCTTAAATGCAAATAATAATGCCGGAGCAAATTATTCATACACGGTAACATCAATGGATGTTTATGCTGTTGCTTCTGTATTGGCAGAGCTGGAGGAGAATACTCTTAATAACGCAGAAATAAACATTGAAATATTCAATGATGTTTTTGCAGATGCCGTTATTGACCCTGCTAATATAATTTTGAACAACGCTCCGGCTGGTCTTGATGTTGCGGGTGTTTCATTTGTTGATCCGGGCAATATTACCGTCGTTCTGGGGTTTGACGGAACGGATTTCGTTTCGGATATTACAGATTTTTCACTTACAATATCGGCTGACGAGCTTACAACATCTGATCCGGTTACCACAAATAACCTTACAATACATGCTTATCAGATTAAAGAAGATTTTACTGAAGCCAAAATTGCTTTGTGGGATGGAGGTACAGAAGATGTATTTTATAATGATACAGAGTTTGACGGACATGACTTTGGAATAATGAATTCCGGCAGCAGCCTTTATTTAAAATCAGGGCAGGCTTTTACATGGAAGATAACAGGCGGGGATATTACTTCGGCAACGATGAATTACAGAACATATAAACAGGGAGAAACTCCGGGTACATTTAATCAAAAAAACCTTGACTGGAACAGCGAAACCTCTTCAAATGATACCACTTACCAACTATGGTGGAATGATTCTCCCGATGAAATAAATCTGGATTTATTGCAGGGATTGACAGCCGGGACATATTTTGTTGAAGTGTATTTTGAGGTTGCCACGGCTTCAACAACACTTTACAGAAATAACGGCGGGCTTAACTATATAGCAGAATTTACATGGGAAGATATTGCCGGTTTAACAGCTACACCGTCTGTAGAATTAAATTCAGCTTCACTCGACGGAATGGAAATAAGTCTGGAGCTTAGTAATGAAACATTTGCTGACACGGATTTTGATCCGGCAAATTTTGTGTTAAATAATGCTCCTTCAGGATTAACAGTTTAAGTGTTGTTACATCTTCGGAGAGCTCAGCTACACTAACTTTATCTTATGCAGGAGGGAGTATCCTGAATCAGGTTGATGACTTTTCAGTAACTGTTAATGCTGCTGAACTGTCAGGGGGTGTGGAACTGACATCAAATAACATGACAATATATGCTGATGTAATAACAGAAGGAATTTATCTTTCAAAAATTTCTATGTGGGAAGGTTCCGGTAGTGATACATGGTATAACGAAGCAGATTTTAACAATCATAATTTTGGAACATTCAATTCTTCAATGTCATTATATTTAAAGTCAGGACAGGTATTCTCATGGAAAAGTACAGAGGGAAATATTGCATCTGCAAAAATGAATTACCGTATCTATAAGAATGGTGAAACTCCCGGAGCATTTGTTCAGCAGGATTTGCCGTTTTATTCGGAATGGGCATCGGGAGCTAATACTGATCAATTGTGGTGGAACGATTCTCCTGATGAAACAAATATCAATCTGCTTGACGGTATTGATCCCGGAACATATTTTATCGAGGTTTATTTTGAGGCAGACAACGGAAACAGCGTAACATATTACAGTAATAATGACGGACAGAATTATATAGCAGAATTTTCATATACAGACAATCCTGTCCTGATTGCAACTCCGGCATCGGCAATGACTGAGGAAAATCTGGATGGCATGGAGATTACACTCGATTTACACGAAGATGTTTTTGTTGATGCTGTTCTTGATGAATCAAACTTTGGATTGAATAATGTACCTGCAGGTGTAACAATAGGCATGGTAAGTTTTGTCGGTACAGATCAGGCAGTGCTGACTCTTGCATTTGACGGAACAGATTTTGATGCAGACTCTGTAAACTTCAGCATATCGGTTAATGCAGCAGAATTGTTTTCCGGCATCGGACTTACCAGTAACAGTATGACAATTACGGCAATAGATGAAAGCATTACCATCTATACTCATTTGCTTACAGCCGATAACTTTGAAAGATATCAGGGAGATTCTCCGGATCTTTGGATAAACATGGAAATAGGTCAGACAGAATGGAACGGAGCCCAGATAGGAGTGGGAACGGTTGCTGATGATCCTTCTTCGTTTACATGGCATAATGCAGAGTGGTACGAAGACGGAGAGGCTCCCAACAAGAGAGTGCATTCGCAAATTATTCTGCCTCAGGAAGCCGGAGTATTGTATTATGCCGGACGAGTCCGTAATACTGAAGCCGGACAGTGGTTTTATGCCAACAGTTCAGAATGGACAGAGTCAAATGTTTTAAATGCAGAATATACAATTACCATAAATACATTGCCGGCTCCGGTTACGGTAGAAGCAACAATGCTCGACGGAACCAGAATCAATATTACCTGGGAAAAAAATCCGGGCTTTGATAATGTAATGCTTGTTGCCAGAGCAACAGATGCTGTAACCGGCAATCCGGTTCAGGGGACAGCATATTCTGCCGGTAATATTATTGACGGAGCCGAAGTTATTTATAAAGGGACTGCCACAGGCTTTATTCATAGCGGGTTGCAGAATAATACAACATATAATTATAAACTCTACACTCTGAATAATAATTACTATTCGGACGGAATTTCAGCATCTGCTGCTACAGATGATTCCGAAGGATGTACATTTGATTTGTCACTTGGCGAAGACATAAATGTCTGTGGGGGAAGTTCTGTTTTAATAAACCCGGGTTTAAATATTTCTCCGTATGCAGATACATTGACAATAATTTTCAATTCTTCGGCATATGAGGATTTTGCTGATGTTACCAAAGTTTATATGCATTCAGGTGTTGAAATTAATGCAGGAACAACCTGGGATTATGTAACAGGCAACTGGGGTGAGGATGATGGTCTTGGCCTTATGACAGATATGGGAAGCGGCATGTGGATGATAAAGATAAATCCGCTTGACTATTACGGATACAATCCAGGCAGTGATTTGTTGGGCATCAGTATTGTTTTCAGAAATGAGGACGGGACAATTACAGCTAAGAATCCTGAAACAGATGAGGATTTTTATATTGATATGTCAGTAAATCCGCCTGTTTCCAGTCACAATCTGGTTAATCCACAGCTTGAAACAGGAGATATTACCTCAATTTTATGGAGTACCGGAGCAACAACACCTTCAATAAGTGTTAGTAATGCAGGAGATGTTTGGCTAACAGCAATGAACATCTATGGCTGTATCGGCACAGATACTGTAAATGTCGGGTTACATTCATTGCCATATGTAGAGTTAGGCCTCGACAGAACAGTTTGTTCAGATGTGGAAGTTATTCTGGATGCAGGGGAATTTGAGTCATACATTTGGAATGACAACAGTGATGCCGATACATTAGTTGTTGCTGAATCAGGAAATTATTCGGTAACAGTAACAGATGCAAACGGATGCACAGGTTTTGATGTGGTTAATGTAAATCTGGTTGATTATCCTGTTGCTGATTTCAGTTATAGCGTAGTAAGCGGAACACAGGTGGATTTTACAGATTTGTCGTTGAATGCGGTAAATTATGAATGGGACTTTAATAATGACAACGTTACGGATAATTCTGATGCCGGAAATGTTTCATACACATATCCGGCTTTGGGTCAGTATTCTGTTAAGCTTATGGTGTCCAACGATTGCTCTTCAGATACCGAAATCAAAACAATTTATGTTTTGAGCGTTGACGAAAATCAGGTTCCAGAGTTTAATATATATCCTAATCCTGTTTCGGACATACTGACAATTGAATTGACAGATGCGAAAGAATACAGTATTGTGATATCCGATATTTCAGGACAAACAGTTCTTGAATCACAATCCGGCGGATCATCTTCTGTACGGTTTGACCTTGGCAATTTTGCCCCGGGTATGTATAATGTCAGAATTCTGACTGAAGGAAAAACAACAAATCATAAAATAATTATAAAATAAATACTATGAAAAAGATTTATCTGATTGCCCTGGCAATAATATTAAGCGCATATTTTCTTAATGCCCAGACTCCATGGACAGGCAGGACTTATTGTAAGATAACGCTTGATACCAAACTTATGGAGGCGCCGGAATGCAGCCTTGGAGGCGGAATAGGCCTTGCAGCTACATGGCCGAAAGTTTATGCTCACCTGGGGTTGTTATGCACCTGTAGTGTAACCGGGTCTGCACGTGATTGCAGCAATGCATCTGCAAATGAGAGTTTCTGTTTCTCACAGATTACAATATTTCAGTCCGAAGTATGGCAGCATGTTGTCGGTAATTGGGGAGACGTTGCCGAAGATGACGGAGTAGGCCTTATGCAGACTCTTGGAAACGGGGTATATTCAATAGAATTTATCATAGAAGATTATTTCAGCAGCGAAGATGTAAGCACAGAGCAGGGGGTTACCTCACCTGTTCCGTCAATGCCATGGAATGTTGCACAGGGAGGCAAACCATATACTATGGGAATGGTTTTCAGAAATGCAGACGGAACTTCTTCAGGCCGTGATTATGGTTGTCATGATCTTTTCCTTGTAGATATTCTCGGAACACCACAGGTGGTTCAGAGTACTGACCTTGAAGGTCCGCTTTTCCCGGCAATTACACTTGATATTCACTCTGCTTCTGTTGAAGAAATTATGACTTTGAGTGATAATACCAATGTTTATCCAAATCCGGCAAAAGACGTTTTTAGCATAAGCTATAAGCTTGTAAAACCAAATGCAGATGTAACTATTTCTGTTTATGATATTCAGGGGAAACTCGTTTTGCAGCAAAATCCGGGGGCTCAGGTTACAGGCTGGTACAATTCTCAGTTTAGCACAGAGGGATTACAGGATGGTATTTATATGGTTCAGGTTTCTTTGGATAATTACGTTGCACATACCGAAAGAATTGTTATTTCAAGATAATTGAAAACTAAAAAAAATAGAAATGTTCAGATTAAAGAAAATATTACTCTCCGTCATATTATTGTTGACTTTCTTTTATGTTAAGTCTCAGGTTGTAACATGGGAACCGGAATTTCCGACGATTTACGATACTGTTACAATTTATTATGATGCCTCTCAGGGCAACGGCGTGCTTGCCGGAACAGAAACAGTTTATGCTCACACAGGGGTTTTGACCTCTCTTAGTACCAACAATAATGACTGGGATCATAAAATTGCAGCATGGGCAGACGGAGATTCAATTCTTGAGATGGAAAATCTTGGGAACAATATTCACAAATTCAGATTTTACCCCAAAAGTTTTTATGCTATTCATCAGAGCGAGACAGTTACTGATATGTGTTTTGTTTTCAGAAACGAAGACGGAACACTTGCAGGTAAAAATGCAGATGGATCGGATATTTACGTGCCGTTGTGGACAACAGATATGCAGGCAAGGTTTGTAGCTCCTGCCGGATTCCCGTTGACACCGGATCAGGCAGAGAGTTTTGATGTGACAATAAAAGCTAAATCAGAAAGCATGATAAATGTTTTTCATGATGGTAATCTTATTGCACAATCTTATGGTAGTGAATTTACAACATCTGTGGTAGCAGCAGGGACAGGGAAACACTGGATAAAATTCATTTGTCAGTCCGGCAATGCAAGTACAACAGACAGCATATTTTATCTTGTTCAGGATGCGGTAAATATTGCAGACTTACCCGCCGGAGTGGTTGACGGCATTAATATTATTGACGAAAATACTGTAGTTTTTTGTCTTAATGCTCCGTGGAAAAACAGGGTTTATATGATAGGAGATTTTAATGACTGGCAGATAGAACCTGAATATCAGTGCAACAGAACTCCTGACGGGCAAAGGTGGTGGTACCGCCTCGAAAACCTTGACCCTGATGTGGAATACGGTTTTCAGTATCTGGTCGATTTTGATATTAATATTGCAGACCCATATTCAAAGAAACTTTTGGATCAATACAATGATGTTCAGATACACCCGGTTATTTATCCCGATTTAAAGCCTTATCCTACCGGAAAGACAAGTGAGATGGTCGGTGTTTTTTCAACATCTCAGGATGAGTACCAGTGGCAGGTTACAGATTTTGAAAAACCGGATAACAGAGATCTTGTTATTTACGAGATGCTGGTTCGCGACTGGCACATATGGCATAGCTATCAGACAGTTATGGATTCAATTCAATACCTTGCTGATCTTGGAATTAATGCAATAGAATTAATGCCTGTTAACGAGTACGACGGAAACGATAGCTGGGGATATATGCCGGCATTCTTTTTTGCTCCCGACAAGTGTTACGGGACTTCTGACATGTTGAAAGAATTTATTGATGTATGTCACGAGAACGGAATCGCGGTTATTCTTGATATGGTTTTAAACCATGCTTCAGGACAAAATCCTATGGCCAGGCTGTATTATAATAAAGAGAAATTGCGCCCCACATGGCAGAATCCATGGTTTAATGAACGTATTCCGCATCCTTACGGGTATCACAATGACTTCAACCATGAAAGTGAATACACAAAACGTTTTGTCGATTCTGTATTGTCGTATTGGGTAAGCGAGTATAATATTGATGGATATCGTCTCGACTTGTCCAAAGGTTTTACCAATAATGTGACCGTAGGATATGATGAAAACGGGGATATAATCTGGACAGATGTAGGAGCATGGGGAAGTTATGATAATACCCGTGTGGAAAATATTAAAGCTATGGGCAGCAGATTATGGAGCAAGCACCCGGGAACTTATATGATTCTTGAACATCTTGCGTCATTTAATGAAGAAAAAGCTTTGTCTGACCATGGATTTATGCTGTGGTGCGGAATGACGGCAAATGAACAATATTCTCAGGCCGGAATGGGCTGGCCGGATAATTCGGATTTTAAATACGGAGTTTCTTACCAGCATTATCAGGGAAACAGTCTTGGAAGACACAATCTTGTCGGGTACATGGAAAGTCATGATGAAGAACGCCTGATGTACAAATGCTATACTTACGGAAATATGAACATAGTGGGAGAGGACACATTGTACAATACACGGGATAAAAATACTGCTCTCGAAAGAATGGAGATGCTTGCAACGTTTTTCTTTACCGTTCCCGGACCAAAAATGATGTGGGAATTCGGAGAAAGAGGATATGATTACTCTATAAACTGGCCTGCAATAGAAGAACCCGGAGCAACCAGAACAGATAAAAAACCCCCCAGGTGGGATTATATGGGTGTTTACGAAAGAGAATATCTGTATAAAGTATATTCTGCACTTATTAAATTAAGAACATCATACAATATTTTCAGAACCTCTAATTATGAGATGAGTACAGCCGCTTATGATAAGAGAATCAGACTCTGGGACGATGGTATTGTTAACGGCGAGATGCAGGTTGTTGTTCTCGGGAATTTTAATGTTGCAGAACAATCTGTATGGCCGGAATTTGCACACAGTGGCTACTGGTACGATTATTTTACCGGAGATAGTGTGTTTATAGAAACTTCCCAGACCGAAAACCAGAATTATACATTTAATTATCTGCCGGGAGAATATCATATTTATACAGATATGAAACTTGATACCCCGGATATGTACATAGATACGACTTCGCATAACGAATTTATTCCCGGAATTACAGGCGAAATTTACAATACTGTCGTATTCCCTAATCCTTTTAGCGATAACGTAAATGTAGAGTACAGTCTTTTGGAAAACGAGAATGTTATTTTTGAGGTTTACAGCATTTCAGGTCAGATGGTTTTGTCGGAAGAAATGAAAGCATCTGCAGGCAGGAATAAATTTGTTGTTGACCTCGGATCACAAAAAACCGGAGTGTATTTTTACAGGATACGGGCAGGAGAAACACTATTGTCAGGTAAAATAATAAAGAATCAGTAAAAAGAGGTTAAGTAAAGAAGCGGGGGTAAGGAATTTCTTCCTTATTCTCACACTTTACCATAATCTGAATTTCAGAAAAATAACAAGAAAATGAAAACTAAACCACGTTTAACTTTCTGGCAGATATGGAATATGAGTTTCGGATTTCTGGGAATTCAGTTCGGATTTGCCTTACAAAATGCTAATGCTTCCAGAATATTGCAGACTTTTGGTGCAGATGTACATCATTTGTCATGGTTTTGGCTGGTAGCACCGATTACAGGAATGATAATCCAACCGATAATCGGACATTTAAGTGATAATACATGGAACAGGTTTGGCCGTCGCCGTCCTTATTTTCTGGTTGGGGCACTTTTAACGGCCACAGCCTTGGTATTGATGCCTAACGCTCCTCATTTTGCAGGTTATATTGCCCCGATGTTTATCGGAGGAGGATTGCTGATGATTATGGATGCTTCGATAAATATTTCGATGGAGCCGTTCAGGGCACTGGTAGGCGATAAGCTGCCGGATGAGCAGCATACGCTTGGTTTTTCTATGCAGACACTTTTGATTGGTGTAGGAGCTGTAGTCGGTTCCTGGCTGCCGTATATTCTGACAAATGTATTTAACGTACCAAATCAGGCAGATACAGGCATAGTTCCTACCAATGTTATATGGTCATTTTATATCGGAGCTGTAGTTTTGGTTTCTGCAATTGTATGGACAGTATCTACAACAAAAGAATATCCTCCTGAGTTTTACGAGTCGGAGGAACCGGAAGAAAAAACGGAGAAAAAAGGTTTTAAAATTCCCAAAACAATGTGGCAATTACTTATTGTCCAGTTCTTTTCATGGTTTGCATTATTTTCAATGTGGGTTTATACAACTCCGGCAATTGCAAAGCATTTTTACGGCACTGCCGATGCCGGTTCTGCAGCCTATCAGGAAGCAGGAGACTGGGTAGGTATTTTATTCGGAATTTACAACGGAGTTTCGGCGATTTTAGCACTTACTCTACCACTTCTTGCATCAAAAGTCGGCCGCCGTGCTACTCATGCAATTGCATTAAGTATAGGAGGCTTGTCTTTTCTGTCTTTTGCAATAATTCCAACTGCACAAATGTTGTGGATTCCAATGATAGGCATTGGTGTTGCCTGGGGCAGTATTTTGGCCATGCCTTATGCTATGCTTGCCAGTTCTATCCCTGCAAAAAAGATGGGCGTTTTTATGGGCTTATTTAATATGTCAATTACAATTCCGCAAATTGTAAATGGTATTTTTGGCGGTATAATTTTAAAATACTGGTTTAATGATGAGCCTATAAACTCAATTTATTTTGCCGGAGTTTGCATGATAATTGCTGCAGGAGCAACATTTTTTGTTAAAGATAAATTGGAAAAAAAGTTGTCAGGTGTTAAAATTGATGAAATCCCTGAAAACTCTGATTTACAGTTTACAGAAGCATAATTTTTGATTTAGCAGCAGGGCTTGCAGGTCGAAAATGTGGTAATTCAGACACCGTCAAACCGGTAATCTGCATGTTAGTAGTTGGGATGTTTGTGAGCTGTGATCTGTAATCTGTAATCTGTAATCTGTAATCTGTAATCTGTAATCTGTAATCTGTAATCTGTAATCTGTAATCTGTGATCTGTAATCTGTGTGGTATTGAGGGATTTCGGTAATATTACCAAAATGAAAAAACACTCAGATTATTCTTTTTCAAAACTCAGGCTGTAGTTTTTATTGTTTGAAATTATTTTCAGGACATAAACTCCTGCCGGTAAGTCAGGAATATTGACGACATTTAGGCCTGAATGAATGTCAGGATTGTCAACAAGCTGGCCAACAGAATTGTAAATTTCTGCACTAACCGGATTTATGTAAGGAGGAATATCAATATAAATAATATCCCTTGCGGGATTAGGATATAATTTTACAGGATAAGCCTTAGCATCTGCGACACTTTATCTGCGACACTTTGACCGCAATCATTAACAAAAACCTCTTTGGTAATAGTTTTGCTTTCGCCGTAAGCATCGGTAACCGTAATATTTATTTGTTGATTACCGGATGTGTGAGGTGTGTAAAACGAAACAGGTTTTGCAATGCATTGTCCCCATTCGTGATTGCTAAGAGTCGCTTCGGTAATGAGTTCTGAATAATACTCTATTCCGCCTATTTCCACGCTTGTTTGTGATAAGCCGATCTCAACAGGAACAAATACCGGGGGATAATAAATGCTGTCAATTACCTGTCCGATGCTTGTTTCAATAGTATAAGGAGCCGATTTGCCGGCAATATAAGCATAAACAGTAATTGTATCGTTACAGTTTACCGTTTCGGGCAAAACCAAATCAATATTAAGTTCCGGCGGGGCAGTGTAACATAAACCATCAATTCCCAAACTATCGGTTTTTATAAGCCATGCTTGCTGGGGAGGGGAGTAACCTTGTCTGTCATATTCATTACCATAACCTGCTATGATAAAACCTCCGTCATTTGTGTTTTTTATTGATGTTAACCATTGGTATGTGCTCGTAGTATCAATTGCAAAATACTCCCTGTTCCAGCATATATCTCCGGTTTCTGTGATTTTTTGCAAATAGCCTCTTGATGCTCCTATATTTGTTCTGCAATTTCCTAAAATAAATAAATCAACATCTTTATAAATAATAGAAGATGCGAAATTCTCAGTCCAATCAGTTTCGGGATTTGATATTTTTGAATATGACCTGTAATACTTAGTCCACATTAATGCCACGTCTCTTGAAACTTTTCTTAAACAGCCATCAAAAAAACTGTTTCCTGCAACTTCAAAAACGGGGTATCCACCACAAGCAATATAATTGGAATCCTGTGCCTCAATAATCCCGGAAACGCCACCATCGTACAAACTCCCATTTCCAAATCCTTTTTCCCAGATTACAGTTCCGGCAGTATCAACTTTAATTAAATACCAGTCTTCGTCATTATTACTTACCGGGAAACTAAATGTTAGTCCTCCAATTAAAATGTTTTTATCCGTAGTTTCAATTATTTGAAATCCTGCTTCATATATACTACCATAAGATTTCTCCCAAACAACATTTTTGTTTGAATCTATTTTAAGGATAAGTAATTCATAGTTTTCAACATTATAATTGTAATTTTGCCCTACAACATAATAAGAATTATCAACAGATTTTACTTGGTTAAAAGCTCTTTTAAATAAAGAGTCATATTTTATTTTAATTGAATCCTGTATTTCAAATAAGTTATTATAACTAAATATGTAAATGAAGGTTGTATCATTAAACATACTTCTTGCTAAACCTGTCATGTCATACCCGTTTGACGTTTCTTTAAAGGAATTATTGCGACCTTCCCACAATTCGAACTCACTGTCGCCTTTGATTCTCTTCCAGATTTTATTTCCATTCTCATCTATATAAGTCAAAGCAAAACATCTAGTCAGATTTTCATTATTTGTTCCTGTCAAGATAACATATCCTGTATCTAATGCAATAACACTACTTGTAATATGGGCAACAGTATCTTCAATAATTTTATTAAAAACAATTTGTGAGTTAGCAATGAGTGTACTAAAAACTAAAGTAAATATGATCAGGCTTCGTTTCATAAAACAAATATAGTAATTATTCAGGTATTATGCCAGAACTAAAATTGTATGTTAGTAGTTGGGATGTTTGTGATCTGTGATCTGTGATCTGTAATCTGTGATCTGTAATCTGTGATCTGTGATCTGTAATCTGTAATCTGTGTGGTATTGGGGGATTTCGGTAATATTACCCAAATGAAAAACACTCAGATTATTCTTTTTCAAAACTCAGACTGTAGTTTTTATTGTTTGAAAATATTTTCAGGACATAAACTCCTGCCGGTAGGTTAGTAACATTTACAACATTTAGGCCTGAATGAATGCCAGGATTGTCAACAAGCTGGCCAACAGAATTGTAAATTTCTGCACTAACCGGATTTATGTAAGGAGGAATATCAATATAAATAATATCCCTTGCGGGATTAGGATATAATTTTACAGGATAAGCCTTAGCATCTGCGACACTTT
>QKHS01000042.1 GCA_003249955.1 Bacteroidales bacterium
TTGCTCCGGTGACTCCAAATGTGGTTGATGCCTGTGGTAATAATGTCCCGGCGGTACTGGTTTCTGCTGTGGATAATCCTGATCCGTTAACTTGTGAAGGATCAAGGGTTTATACTTATTCTTATACTGATTGTGCCGGTAATGTCACAAACTGGTCTTACACTTACACGGTTGATATAAGCACGGCTCCGGTTTTACCGGCAGACGGGTCGGCAACGGTGACTTGTCCGGCAGATGCTATTGCACCGGTAACTCCGGTCGTAACTGACTTCTGTGGGAATAGTATTATTCCTGTTTTGGTAAGTACTGTTGACAATCCAAACCCGTTAACATGCGAAGGTTCAAGAACTTACACTTACTCTTATACAGATTGCGGAGGTAATTCAACAAACTGGACTTATACCTACACAATAGATTTAAACACATTACCGGTTCTTCCTGCAAACGGGAACTCTGTTGTTGAATGTATTTCAGATGCTGTCGCACCTGTTACGCCTGCAGTAACAGATGCTTGCGGGAATAACATTATTGCAGTTCTTGTTTCTGTGGTTGACAACCCCAACCCTTTCAGTTGCGAGGGGAACAGAATTTATACTTACAGCTATACAGATTGTGCCGGAAATATTGTTTATTGGACATATACTTACACTATTGACATAACAGTATTCCCGGTTGTTCCTGCTGCAGGTAGTTCAATTGCAGCTTGTGTTGCAGATGCTGTAGCTCCTGTCACGCCAGTTGTTACAGATGTTTGCGGAAACAATATTACAGCAGTACTGGCAAGTGTTATAAACAGTCCTGATCCTATAATATGCTCCGGAACCAGAACATATAATTACACATATACTGACTGTAGTGGTAATGTGACTAACTGGAATTATATTTACACTATCAGCGATCCTGTAATTACAGTAAATTGTCCGCCTGATCAGAGTTTCGATGCAACACCGGGAGATATTTATTCAATACCGCAATTAGTAACAAGCGACAACTGTAGCGGAGGCTTTAATATAACATGGTCAATAACAGGCGCAACAGTAAGAACAGGTAACGGATCTGACGCAAGCGGAATTTTTAATGTGGGTATTTCAGATATAGCATGGACTGTAACCGACAATTGCGGAAATATCCACAACTGCAACACTCAGGTTGAAATTATTATGCCTGTTGCAATATGTCCTGACCCGCTGGTGGTTTGCATTGATGCCGGCATGCAATTACTCTCAGGAACAGGTGAAGATCCTGCCGGAGGAGTATTTACTGGAACAGGAGTAAGCTTAACCGGAGGCCTTTACTATTTTGATCCGTCTTTATCATCAGGACCACACCCGATAACTTATACATGGACAAATATAAACGGCTATCAATCTGTTTGCAATTTTAATATTACCGTTAATGAATTGCCTGATTTTAATCTATCATTGATTAATAATCCTCTATGTCACGGAAGCTCAGATGGAGAGATTCTTGTTTCTGTTACAGCCGGAACTCCTGATTATAACATTGATTGGGGCTCTTCATCAGCAAATTCATCACTGCAAAATTATACCATCTCAGGTCTGGCAGATGGAAATTATCATGTAGTAGTTACAGATGCAAATTCATGTTCATATTATAACGACATTACTCTTACAGAACCAGACGAACTCACAGCCGGAATTCAGATTACTTCTGATTTTAACGGGCAAAATATTTCCTGCTATTCCGATTCTGACGGTTCTGCCATTGTAAATGCTAACGGAGGGACGCCTGGCTATATCTACCTCTGGAGCACATCGGCATCATCACAAGAGACTCAGGAAGCTTTTAACCTTAATGCCGGAATGCATTATGTTACTGTGACAGATGCTAACAGTTGTTCTGTTGTTGCTTCAATTTCCCTTGATGAACCTGATGAACTTGAAATTTCAACGGTAATAAATAATCATGTAAGTTGTAACGGACTTTCAGACGGAAATGTTACAGCAACTGCTATAGGAGGAACTCCCACTTATTCATACGAGTGGGACGATCCTGCAATGACAGACACAAGATTTGCCACCCAGTTACCGGCAGGTACCTGGACTGTTGTTGTAACAGACTTAAATTCATGTACAACATCAAAATCTGTTGTAATTACCGAGCCAACAGCTCTATCTTCAAACATTTCTGCAAATGATGTCAGATGTTTCGGTGAAAATAACGGATATGCTGTTGTAAACGTTACAGGCGGAACACCAGGACCAGGAGGATATAATTACAACTGGAATGATCCTTCGCACAGTACTACCCACATGGCAGATAATCTTCCTGCCGGAACATATGTTGTAACAGTATCCGACAACCATAATTGCCAGATTACAAATACGGCTGTTATTAATCAGCCTGATGTCCTTTCCGTTATTTGTGCATCAAATCCGGTAATTTGCGGATCTGAAATGGGTGTTGCAATAGCTGTAACAAGTGGCGGTAACGGTGGATACTCATATGATTGGTCAAACGATGGTAATACAATTCAAATAAACAATCTTATCAGTGGTTATTATGATGTTGTTGTTACAGATGCTTTAGGTTGCTCTGCTTCAGGAACCACATATGTCGGAATGCAGGGAAATATAGAACTTGTTATTTCCGAAATGAACGCGATTTCCTGTTACGGGTTAAGTGATGCTGTTTTATCTGTAAGCACTCCTGATGGAGTCTGCCCTATGGAAATACTCTGGTCAAACAATGAATCTTCTCAAATTGTTGACAGTATAGGAGCTGGTTATTATTTTGTTACAGCAACCGATTCATGGGGATGTACCGGAAATACAGGACACAATGTTTATCAGCCGGACCAGATTCTTTTGTCATTCAGTACTGTTGATATTAAATGTTACGGAGGTAACGAAGGAAGCGCTGTAGTAACACCATGGGGAGGAATACCTCCTTATACATTCAACTGGACATTACCTTCCCAGAATGACACTATCAGTAACCTTACTGCAGGTAATTATGTAGTTGTTGTTACAGATAGTCACAACTGTTCTGTTGAAGATTCTGTAATGATTAATCAACCGGCCGGCAGACTGGAATTAAATTACACTCTTTCTAATGTAAAATGTTCCGGAGAAAGTGATGCATCTATAAACACCGCGGCAACCGGAGGCGTTCCGCCATATGAATGGTTATGGCAATATGATGTATATACGTCCTCTGAGCCGGATCTTACAAATATTTTTGCAGGTGAATATATTGTTCATCTTTCTGATGGTAATGACTGCTCTTTTGACACTACATTTGTAATTACAGAACCTTATCCTTTAGAAGCAAATTACTCATTCGGAAATCCATCGTGTATCGGTAACAGAGACGGTTACATTGATATTGCTGTAACCGGAGGGACAAATCCATACTTATTCTCATGGAATGGAGGAGTATCTCCTGTTGAACATATTTCAGGATTAATTCAGGGAACTTATGTAATTACTATCACAGACTTTAATGAGTGTGAATATGAATTGCCAGGTGTTAGTCTGGAAGATACAGATGTTGATTGTATTGTAATTCCTAATGCTTTCACACCAAACGGTGACGGAATAAATGACACATGGATTATAGAAAACATTTACCTGTTCCCAAGTGCATACATCAATGTTTATAACAGATGGGGACAAACATTATTCGAAGGTAAGGGTCTTGACGATCCATGGGATGGTAAATATAACGGAAAATTTGTTCCAACAGGAACCTACATATACATAATTGACTTGTTCGATGGTTCTAAGGTAAGAACCGGAACAGTTAATGTTGTGTATTAAAATCAAACAAAACTTAAAATCAGAGGCTGTCTATTGAATTTTAGACAGCCTCTTAAGTATTAATTTCTGAAAATAAACAGTAATCATCAAGCCATTAGTTCGGCATAATGGGCCAAAACAACGGGCTTAAACTAAAAATCCGGACATCTGAAATTTTATGCTTAACTCCGGAATATCACCCGGAATATATTCTTATTTTTTTTGAAAAATATCATCTTCGAATTTCTTCCTTCTCTGCCTGAAAGTCCTTATAAAACAAAAAAGCCCTGCATATTTTTACAGGGCTTTTTTATAACTCAGAATTTTATACCGCCGCATCGTAGTCAATTCCCTGCTTCTTCAACAATTTGTTTACATAAAAAGCAAAGAAGGTAATATATGCAAATGCTGCTACAGGCAACCAGTATGACATATGAATCCCGAATCCCTCAACAGTTGACCCTGATTGAAGATAATCTGCAATTTTTCCCTGCATAGGAGGTAAAACAGCACCGCCTAAAATCATCATAACCAAAAAAGCAGAACCTTGAGTTGTGTATTTTCCCAGACCGGCTAATGAAAGGTTAAAAATTGCTGGCCACATAATAGAACAAAATAATCCCCCGCTCATAAATGCATAAACTGCAACATTTCCGGTTGTAAAAATACCTATAAGCATCATAATTATCCCCAGAACTCCAAAAACCAACAGTGTTTTCACAGGTTTGTTTTTAGTAAAAACAAATGCCGCGATCTGAACCAGTACAAGCAATACATAAAACAACAAAGGTCTGATATCATATTGCGAAACGGCGTTTACACCCAAAACAACCCCAAAAGCAATCAAAGGCACAACAAACATCAGCACCTTACGGATTCCGGGTTTAAGATTAAAAGCTGCCAGAGATCCTGTCCAACGGCCAATCATCAAACTGCCCCAGTACATAGAGATAAAAGGAGCTACTTCGCTTGCCTTGTAACCACCAAATGCCGGTTTATGAAGCAGTTCCCCGAAATTACTGACTATAGCAACCTCAACACCTACATAAACAAATATTGCAAGCATTCCCAAAACCAGTTGAGGATATTGCATTGCTCCCCAACCTTCCGGCTTCTTTGATGCACGCGACTTAATTATCATTAACGAAATAACGACTACCGACAGTGCTCCGAACAGCCAACCAAGACGATATGTTTCAAGAGAATTTAATGCCTCTTTGGTAAGAGTTTCAACATCTGTTGTGTATGACTGAAATACAGGCGCAAACATAACAATAAGTAATACTGTCATAATAACAAGAGCAAAAAATGCCTTGTTTGACTTTTCCGTTTTCTCAGTTGAAACTCCTGAAGGGACTTTTTTTGAAAACCAAAACAATGCTGCTGCCGAAAGAAACAATAATCCTACAGCAGAATATAAAATCATAACCTTATCCAATCCTAGCGACGCAATCTTATCATCTGTAATCGCTGCTGTAGAGCCAAACAATGCAATAGCAACCACAATAGGTCCTATTGCAGTCCCGAATGAATTTATTCCACCTCCAAGATTAATACGTCCGGCACCTGTTGCCGGATCTCCAAGAGTAATTGCAAAAGGATTGGCCGCAGTTTGCTGCAACGAAAATCCCAAAGCAACAACGAACAAACCCAATAACATTCCTATAAATGCATTATTGCTGACAGCAATTATCATTACCCCGGCACCGATAGCCGAAAACAGCAAGCCAAATACAATGGATTTTTTATACCCCATTTTTGCTACCGGATCGTTACCTCCGAACGCTCCGTAAGCAAACAAACCCAATGCTCCCAGATAGTAAGCCAGATAAAATGCAAAATCTATTAACTGACTCTGAAACTGATCAAGATGGAAATAATGTTTGCAGAAAGGAATAAAAACCGAATTCCCGGCTGCAATAAATCCCCAAAAGAAAAATACGGTAACTAAAATTGTTAATGCCGAATAATTTGTAGGCTGTCCCGTACTGCTTACTTTAGATGTTGAAACATCTGTAACTGCTCCTGCCATAAAATATAGTTTAAGTACTAAAATCGTTTTGTCTTCAGCAAAAGTAAAATAAATATCCTGTATTATTAAAACAGGATTCCGAAATCTTTACAATTTTATCATTCTGGAAAAGATTATCTGTCACATAAACCTTAAAGTCAATCCAATATCAAATCTGGTCAGGCTTTCGTAATTATCAGGCTCCAATATAAATGCCGACGTTATGCCATCCTGACTAAATTCGGCTTTACTCAGATACCCTGCAACAAAAGAAAATTGTATTCCAAGGCTTGTAGTTTCACTCAGTTTAAAATCATATCCCGCATCAAAACCGCCACAAAAACTCTTCCCGTGAATAATAAAATGCTCCAGATACCACATATCATCTATGAAAAACTGATAACCTAAGCCCGGATTTACAAAAAAACATCCTTTATCATGCTTCGAAACAGTTTTGAATGAATAAAAAACCTCAATATTAGGAATAGAAATATTATCGCTAATATAACCGTTTATCGTTGTACTGTCATTTATCTCAAAAGCAACAGCAATGGGTCTGATAATAGATTTATGCATGGATGCTTTTATTCCAAAACCATTGTTTTTATTTTTATAATATGTAAAATCCAGTCCAAAAGAGAAGCCGGTTTTTAAGTCTTTATAATATTCAACCATTATCGGAGAATAATCGGAAGGAATTTTTCCCAGACGTTCGCTATAACCGAAAAACATCCCGTACTTAAATTTCTCATAATTTATAAGCGAAGATTTGTCTTCGGTAATTTCCGGCGAAACGACTTTTTCTGAACAATAGTAATTTTTAAGCATCTTTTTATGTGCTATCAGATTTCTTAATTCCCCCTCTTTTACAACATCATAATAAACATACCTGCCCTCAACTTTGGTAATATTACAATATACAGTGTCTCCCTCATAGGTAACCAAAAAATCACTATAGTCCTGAGCAAACATGGTTGCTGACACTATCGCAAATAAAATCCCTATAATTATTTTCTTCATAATACAAATTCAGGGTTAAGATTTTTATATGTTATCACAACCAATGTAGCAAAGACATAACACAAATAAAAAAATAAATCTAAAGGACTTTTCCAAAATAATCTGAATTTACTTTAAAAACCTTAATGCAACACCTATGTCAATGCGACCCAGACCCTCGTATGAATTTTCATCCAGATCAATCGTTTCTTTTACTCCTCCCATTGTAACATCCACACTGGTAAGAATTCCGGAAAACAAAGAAACCTGAAGCCCGAGCGCAATACCTTCACTTAATCTGAAATCATATCCAAGATCCATATTGTATCCTATTGTGCTTCCTTCAAAAATCATGTCATCAATCAATACAGTATTATCTTTATAGCCCACAAATCCAAAGCCTATATTCCCAAAAAACCAACCATTGTTTTGAACTGCATTTGATTTAAAAGAATATGCAAGTCCAAAATATTTTATAGCTACATCATCAGACATTTTCCCGGTTATAATTGTACCGTCAGGCAATTCCATAAATATATCTATAGGAGGCACAACAGAACGATACTTATTAAATTTAATCCCTACCCCGTTTTTGTAATTAAAATAATATGCAAAATCCAACCCGTAATTAAATCCGCTTTTCATATCCTTATAATAACTAACCAGACTTTCATCTACGCCGGAAGGGATTTGGGCCAGTCTGTTACTATAGCCTCCGGTAATTCCAATACGAAGTCTTTTATCAGAAAACAATGTATTAAGACTTGTGCTTTCAGGGGATTCAACTATAATCCCGGATTGAAAAAATCTCTCGACATCACTTGTCTTAACATAAGACAAATCAGTTAAATCACCATTTTTTGTATCGTAATATAAATACATTGAATTTACTTTTGTGATGTTACAAAAAATAGTATCTCCTGTTTTCATGATTATAATATCCTCATAATTCTGAGCAAACAATGTAATTTGAACAAATAAAAACAAAAGACCTGTAAACAACTTTCTCATACAAATATTTTTAATACAAAAATAGCTAATATCTTAAATAAGAAAAATTAAATTTTAGGTTGATTAAAATTCAAATATTAACTTTGCAATCTCAAAAAATTAGAAAAATGGTAAGAGTACGTTTTGCACCAAGTCCTACAGGTCCTCTGCATATCGGCGGAGTAAGAACAGCTTTGTTTAATTATTTATTTGCACGTCATCACGGCGGCACAATGATTCTCCGTATCGAAGATACAGACCAGACACGCTTTGTTGAAGGTGCCGAAGAATACATAATGAACTCTCTCGCATGGTGCGGGATTAATTTCGACGAAGGTATCCGCGAAGGAGGAAACTTCGGACCATACCGCCAAAGTAACCGTCGTGAAATTTATGCAGAATATGCAAAAATCCTGATTGAGAAAGAAAGTGTTTACATGGCTTTCGATACTGCAGAGGAGCTTGATGCCCTTAGAGCAGATGCCGAATCAAAAGGACAGACCTTCACTTATAATTATGCAACAAGACAAAATCTAAAAAACAGCCTGAATCTGTCAAAAGAAGAAATACAGTCTCTTATTGACAACGGCACCCCATATGTTTTACGGTTTAAAATGCCGGAAAACCGCGTAGTTGAACTTTATGATGAAATTCGTGGCAATATAAAATTTAACACTAACGAGCTGGACGATAAAGTATTAATGAAAACTGACGGTCTGCCGACATACCACATGGCCAATATTGTTGATGATCATTTGATGGAAATAACCCACGTAATTCGTGGCGAAGAATGGCTGCCGTCTCTCCCGCTTCATGCATTACTTTACGAAGCGTTTGGCTGGACAGCTCCCAAATTTGCCCACCTGCCGCTTATTTTAAAGCCAAGCGGTAAAGGCAAACTTAGTAAACGCGACGGCGACCAGTTAGGATTTCCGGTATTCCCTACCGAATGGCACTCAGGCGAAGAAGTATTCCGTGGCTATCGCGAAGACGGATATTTCCCGGAAGCATTTATAAACATGCTGGCAATGTTGGGTTGGAATCCGGGAACCGAGCAGGAGATATTCTCTATGGACGAACTCATTGCTGCATTCTCTCTCGAAAGAGTCGGCAAAAGCGGAAGCCGCTTCGATCCTGACAAGACAAAATGGTTCAATCACCAGTATCTGGTAAAGAAAACCGGGAAAGAACTGGCTGAACTGTATATACCTGTTCTAAAAGAAAAAGGAATTAACGCAGAAGAATCTCTGGTTGAGAGAATCTGCGAAATGCTTAAAGAGAGAGTACGTTTCATAAGCGAATTATGGGACGAATCATGTTTCTTCTTTGAAGAACCTGCAGAATACGATGAGAAATTTCTGAAAAAAGCCTGCAAAGAAGATACTGCTGAATTAATGAAGAAATTAGTTGACATATTGACTCCGCTTGATGATTTTAGTTCCGCTAATACCGAAGCTGCTGTAAAATCATGGCTAGAAGCTGCCGAAATCGGCTTTGGAAGAGTAATGTCTCCTTTCCGTTTAGCTTTGGTTGGAGCCGGCAAAGGTCCTCACGTTTTCGATATAACTGAAATTATTGGTAAAGAAGAAACTCTGAAAAGGCTAAAGAAACTTATCTGCAAACTCTGATCAGATAATTATCAGGAGTCAAAAGACCGGTTTTGGTTATTAAACTTTATCTTATTATTTTTTTAGTCTGATATTATCTCGGGATAAACAATCTGAACAGAATCCTGGACGAGGTTTCAAACATGATTTTTGAGTTATTGTTTCTTTATTAACATTAATCATATCTTTTATTTAACCTGTATCCGCAAAAAACATAAACCGGGTTAAATAATTCCGGGATAATATTCATAGGGAATAAAATGAAAAGCCGGGTTATTGTTTTTTTCGATAATTTTACGCTCCGGACTTCAAACTTTCCATTCGTCATTCACCCCCCTATTTATCCCGTTTACCGAAACGATATTTTGATGTTTTTGCCTTTAGGATACTTTTGATGCTGTAAAAGTTTTTTCGGTATCAGGACACAAATATTAATTATTTGTTAAATAATGACAGAAAACTTTAAAAACTAAAAAAGTTTTCTAGTTTTGCGGGAAATTTAAAAAATGGACACAAGATTAAGAATATTGAAAGAAGCCGGCATAATGTTTTCCAGATATGGCATAAGAAGTGTCACAATGGATAACATAGCAAATGAGCTTGGTATTTCAAAGCGCACCCTGTACGAAACATTTAAAGACAAGGACGATTTGGTTGCACAAGCAATAGAAGAAGGTGCCAAAGCTCACAAAAAATTCTGCTACAAAATTGTGGATGAAAGTAATAATGTTATTGAAGCTATTTTTAAAATTGGGAAACTAAACAGTGAAATGTTTGGGAAAATGAATCCTCTTTTCTTCGAGGATCTTAAAAAATTCCATTCTGCAATTTTTAACAATATACATCAAAAAGGAGAATTCCGCGATTACATGTTAACCAAATCGCTTTTTGAAAAAGGAATAAAAGAAGGTGTTTTTTCAGATAAAATAAACATTGAAATAGTTAACATTTTTGTTCACAGAACAATAGATATAATTCACACCCCTGAAATGGAGGGATTCAGCAATGATGACATAGCCAAATCTGTTCTTTTGCCATTTTTCTCAGGCATATCTACAGATAAGGGAAAAGAGTTGATTGATAAGTATTTACAGACATTTTAATTTAATAAACATGAGAAGAAGATTTTTTTTATTAGGATTTTTAATAGCTGCCATTCCGGGATTTGCACAGGAGACTTCGGTACTGAAGTTAAATATGCAGGAAGCTCAGGACTATGCTGTTGAACACAACAAAAGTTTAAAAAATGTACGTACAGACGTTGCAATAGCAAAACAAAAGCTATGGCAAACAGTTTCACAGGGATTACCTCAGGCATCGGCCACCATCGATTACACAAACTACTTTAATTATCAGATAGAGTTTGGATTAGGCGGAGATAGCGAAACCCCGACAATTGATTACACTCTTCTTGATGCCGGAGATTTGCAGATTCTGAGTTTTCTGCAGCAATCAATGGGCAGTGGTTCTACCACGATAACAATGAAGAACTCATCAAGTGCAAAATTACAGGTCTCACAACTTATATTCAACGGGCAATACTTTACCGGAATAAATCTGGCAAAAATCGGTCAGTTATTGGCAGATCTTAATGTAGTAAAATCAGAAATTGACATTCGGGAGTCTGTAATAAGTACATATTATACAGGTTTGCTTACTGCAAAATCACTTGAAATAATAGATGCAAATCTGGAGAATCTTAACCAGACACTCATAAAAACAAAGGCTATGCTTGAGGTTGGAATTGCTGAAGAAACAGATGTTGACCAGATTGTTATGTCTGTAACAATGCTTGAAAACACAAGAAGAGCTTTGCTACGTAATATTGAATTAAACAATAATATTATGAAGTTCCAGCTAGGTCTGGACAGCGATGTGGAAATTGAGCTTACAGAAGACTTCGACAATGTTCTTGCAAACGTAAACGTGGCAGACTTACTTGTTAATAAGTTCTCACCATCAGATAACATAACAATTCAAATGATGGAAAAACAGGAAGAGATGACTGCAAAATTACTGGAAATGGAAAAATGGACTTATGCTCCGAGTATAGTCGGAGTATATAGTCACAACGAAAAGCTTGTTACCACCGATTTTGACATGAATCCTAAAAATCTGGTCAGCCTTAACATGTCTATTCCTATATTCTCAAGCGGACTTAGAAACGCAAAAGTAGAACAGAAAAAACTGGAATTATACCAATTGCAGAACTCTAAAGAAATTGTTACAGATCAGCTGATTATGCAGGAAAAACAGTTGAGATACAATCTTACTTCGGCACTTGAACAATACCAAAGCCAAAAGGAGAATATCAAGCTGGCTCAGAAAATATACAATAATACAGAGTTAAGATTCCAACAGGGAATTGCATCAAGTTTCGATCTGATACAGGCAAACAGTAATCTGCTACAGGCAGAAAACAATTACATATCATCTGCAATGGAATTATTGCAGGCAAAATTAAAATTAGACAAATTAATGAGTAAAATTTAAAAATAAAATACAGTTACAATATTATGAAAACAAGAAATTTATTATCAGTAATCCTGATTTTCACAGCAGGTGTGGTTGCAATATCTTGCGGAAGCGGATCAAAAGCCAAACCGGGAAATGAAACCGAAAGCAGCTCTGAAGAAAAAGTAAAAAGTGTTAAAGTAATGACTTTAAGCGAAGAAAAAGTTTCCAGAGATGTTGATTATTCAGCAAATTTATCTCCTTTTGAAGAAGTATATCTGGCTCCTTCAACTCCGGGAAGAATCATAAAAATATATCCTGAAATAGGGACACGCGTTTCGGCAGGACAAACTTTGGTTCAGATGGACCCCACACAATTAAACAACTCTGTTCTTCAGTTGGCAAGTCTGGAAAAAGACTTACAACGCTTCGACACACTTATTCAATACGGCGGTATCTCCAAACAACAATACGACCAGATAAAAACCCAATATGATGTAACGAAAGCAAATGTAGAGCTTTTACAGACAAATATTACTCTTGCTGCCCCGTTTTCCGGTATTATTACTGCCAAATATTTCGAAAACGGAGAAGTTTATTCAGGTGCTCCAAACACACAGGCAGGGAAAGCGGCTATTGTAGTATTACAACAAATATCTCCGATAAAAGCAACAATAAGCGTTTCGGAAAAATACTTCCCGGTAGTAAAAAAAGGTTTAAAGGTTAATCTTAAATCAGATATATATCCCGACAAAGTATTTGAAGGAACAGTTTCTTTAATTCACCCGACCATTAACTCGGCAACCAAAACTTTCGATGTCGAAATTGAAGTTCAGAACCGTGAAGAACTTTTACGCCCCGGAATGTTTGCCCGTGTAAACATGGAATTTGCAAAAGAAGACGCTTTAGTAGTGCCTGCAGTTGCAGTATTACAGCAAAGAGGAACAAACAACCGGTATATTTTTGTTTACGACAATGGTATCGCAAAGAAAATTGATGTTCAGATTGGAAAAAGATTTGACGACAAAATCGAAATAGTTTCCGACCAGATTAAATTAAACGACCAATTAATTATAGCCGGACACAACAACCTGGTTGATGGTGCAAAAGTGACTATAGCTGAAAACTAATTTTAAAAAACACGAAAATGAGTATATATAAAAGTGCTGTTAAAAACCCGATTACCACATTGATGATTTTTGTGGCAATAATGGTTTTCGGAGTTTACTCACTGAGCAAACTCCCAGTGGATCTGTATCCGGAAATGGAACTGCCGGCAATTACGGTAATGACCATTTACACCGGTGCAAACTCCAGCGATATAGAAACAAATATTACAAAACCAATTGAAAACTCCCTTAACTCTCTTGACAACCTTAAAGAAGTAACATCTACCTCGAAAGACAACTTATCAATTGTAACTGTTGAATTTGAGTGGGGGTCAAATCTGGACGAAGCTGCCAATGACATAAGAAACTCCCTGGAATTTGTTAAGAAAAGCCTGCCTGACGAAGCAGAGTCTCCTATAATTTACAAATTCAATTCGAGTCTGATGCCGATTTTGTTCTATGCTATAACGGCAGATGAAAGTTACGAAGGAATTGACAAAATTATGGAGGAAAAAGTTATTAATCCTCTGAATCGTATTGAAGGTATCGGATCTGTAGGTTTATCAGGTATTCCGGAAAGAAAAATATACGTTGAAGTCGATCCTGTAAAACTTGAATCTATGAAGATTTCCGTCGAAATGATTGGCGGAATAATTCAGGCTGAAAACATTAACGTTCCCGCCGGTAATGTAAAAATGGGAAAAATGGATTACCAGCTTAAAGTGGAAGGTGAATTTGTTGAAAGTGAAGAAATTGCAAATATTGTTCTCGGCAACTTTAACGGACAAACAATCCGGATACGTGATGTGGCAACGGTAAGAGACTCTGTTAAAGACATGTCTGTTGACGAAAGAATAAACGGCGAAAGAGGTATCAGAATGTTTGTTCAGAAACAATCCGGAGGAAACACCGTAGAAGTGGCAAAACTGGTAAAAGAAGAAATCGCCAAAATTCAGAAAACACTTCCTCCTGACATCCATATAGTTCCTATTTTCGACTCGTCAGAGTTTGTCAGTAATTCCATCAATAACCTTACCGAGACGTTAATGTATGCTTTTATCTTTGTTGTTCTTGTTGTCCTTGTTTTCCTCGGGCGTTGGCGTGCAACATTTATAATCGTACTTACAATCCCGATATCACTTATTGTTGCATTTATCTTCCTGAGCGTTTCGGGAAGCTCCATAAACATTATTTCGCTAACCTCACTATCTATAGCGATAGGGATGGTCGTGGATGATGCAATTGTCGTTCTGGAAAATATCGCAAAACACATCGACAGAGGATCAAGTCCGCGCGAAGCAGCTATTTATGCAACAAACGAAGTATGGCTGGCTGTAATCGTTACAACTCTTGTTGTTGTTGCCGTTTTTATGCCGTTAACACTTGTAAGTGGTATTACCGGAGTATTGTTCAAACAATTAGGCTGGATCGTTACAATTACAATTGTTACATCAACCCTCGCCGCTATTACGCTTACTCCTATGTTAAGCTCAAAATTGCTCAGACTTACACCTCCGAGCAAGAAAAAGTTCAGCTACGACAATACTATTAAAAAAGTTCTCGACAAACTGGATAACCTTTACGAAAGAATAATAAGATTCGTACTTAAACATAAAATAAAATCACTGATTGTTGCATTGTTAATATTTATTTCCACAATGTTCCTTATTCCGTCAATCGGGACAGAATTTATGCCCGAAGCTGATCAGGGCAGGGTAACTGCTACCATTGAACTTCAAACCGGGGTAAGAGTGGAAGAAACTTCAAAAATTGCAAGACAGATTGAAGAAGTTGCAAAGGCAAAATATCCGGAAGCAGAGTTGATATCCACATCATCAGGAGCTGATGATACCGGAGGTATTTCCTCAATTTTCGGCACCTCTGGCTCAAATATCATAACACTATCCATAAGATTAAACTCTTTTGAAGACAGAGACAGATCATGCTGGGATATAGGTAATGATTTAAGAACGGAATTAGATAAAATTCCTGAAATAAATGATTATAAAATTACCTATTCGAGCGGGATGCAGATGGGTGGAGACAATTCAATCAAAGTTGAGATATACGGTTATGATTTTGACTCAACAAACAGAGTTGCATACGAAATCTCGGAAAAAATAAAAAGTCTGGAAACTGCACGCGATGTACAGTTGAGCCGTGATGAAATGAAACCTGAACTTGAGTATAAAATTAATCGTGAAAAAATGTCTCTCTTCGGATTAAATACGGCCACTGTTTCCATGGCATTGCGAAACCGGGTACTGGGTCTTACAGCATCTTACTTCCGTGAAGACGGAGACGAGTTTGATATTGTTGTAAGACTTAACGAAGATGTGCGTAACTCAATAAGTAATATAGAAGACATAGTTGTAACCAACTCCCAGGGTACTCAGGTAAGATTGGGAGATATCGGCGAAGTTGTTGAAACATGGGTACCTCCTACAATTGAGCACAAACGTCGCGAAAGGATCGTTACAATCTCGGTGTCACCGTATAAAACCTCTATGGGTAATCTTGCCAAAGAAATTGATAAGATTATTAACGAAACAGAAGTCCCGAACGGAGTTCTGGTTGACATCGGCGGAGCTTACGAAGATCAGCAGGAATCTTTTATGGATCTTGGCTTCCTTATGCTGATTTCACTTATACTTGTTTATATTGTGATGGCATCACAGTTCGAGTCATTTAAAATACCTCTTATCATAATGTTCTCTATACCGTTCTCGTTCTCAGGTGTTGTTCTGGCATTGTGGATGACAGGAACAAACCTAAGTATTATTGCTGCTCTCGGTGCGGTATTGCTGATTGGTATCGTTGTCAAGAACGCTATTGTCCTTGTTGACTACATTAACCTTATGAGAGACAGAGGCTACGATCTTACAGAAGCAATTGCTTTGAGCGGAAAATCAAGGCTGAGACCGGTACTTATGACAGCCCTCACAACAGGTTTGGGAATGTTGCCACTTGCATTAAGTAGTGGTGAAGGTTCCGAAATGTGGACTCCAATGGGTATTGCAGTTATCGGAGGGCTTTTATTCTCTACTGTTCTTACTCTGGTTGTTATTCCTGTAATTTATGCAATACTGGAACGTCCGGGAGCCAGAAGAAGAAAAAAACTGGCGCACCAAAAGAATTTTGAATTTATGAATTAAAACAAACGGGAGACAAAAGGCCGGAGACCGTAGAAAATAAAATTTTTCTTCCGTCTTCTGCCCGCTGCCTCCGGTAAAAAAAATAAAAATATGAAAGCAGTTTTTATAGTATTTAACCAGGCACTTACCGAAAAAGTAGAATACATGCTTGACAAATTAAATGTCAGAGGATTTTCTCAGTGGGAAGGGATTCAGGGACGTGGCAGTGTTGACGGCGATCCTCATTACGGTAATCACACATGGCCTGAAATTAATATTGCCACAATAGCAATTGTAGAAGATGACATGGTTGACATTATTCTTGAGAAAGTAAAGAAAATTGATGAGATAAACAAAGAAGTCGGTATCAGAGCATTTGTCTGGAATATCGAGAAAATGATTTAATTTCTCCTGTGATATAGTTGATAGTAGTATAAAGCGGTTGAACAGCTTAATGTTGATCAACTGCTTTTTTGTTTTTTACATTAACCACCCGGCAACGGCTAAAGCAAGTCTCTCTCCTTTCTGCTTAATTTTGCAACAACCAGATCATAGGAATGATCTATAAGTTCTAAAATCAATTCGTGAGGGACACTTCCATCAATGTCAATCTGATTCCACATAGTTTTATTCATATGATAAGCCCCTGTAATTGAAGAGTAATGCTCCCTAAGTTCAACAGCACGGTCAGGATCACATTTCAAAACTATATTCGCAGGTTTTTCCAATGCAGACAAAGCAAACATCTTACCGGCAACCTTAAAAACAAGGGTATCTTCATCAAACGGGAAGCATTCTGTAACGGCCTTCTTACCCAGACAATACTCCCTTATTTCTTCTACATTCATTTATCAAAGATATTTTTATCAAAATTCAATAAATATTCTCATTTTTGCAAAAATATTTTATCATGCACAAATCCGGCTTTGTAAATATCATCGGAAACCCGAATGTAGGGAAATCAACTCTGATGAACGAACTCGTAGGAGAACGTATATCCATAATTACTGCAAAATCACAGACTACACGCCACCGTATATTCGGAATAGTAAGCGGAGACGATTTTCAAATCGTTTACAGCGACACTCCCGGGATAATAAAGCCCCAATATAAGTTACAGGAAAGAATGATGGATTTTGTCGGCAGTTCATTCGAAGATGCTGATGTTTTCCTTTACGTTACCGACGTTGTGGAAAGTCCTGACAAAAACATGGAATACATAGAGAGATTACGCAATGTTAAAGTTCCCGTAATTTGTCTGATAAACAAAATAGACCTTTCAAATCCCGAAAAAATTGCAGAACTTCAAAATTACTGGAAAGAAAATCTTCCTGATGCAGAAATTTATGCAATTTCTGCATTACAAAAATTTAACATCTCGGGAATTTTCGACCGGTTACTGGAACTCCTTCCCGAAGGCGAAGCATGGTACCCGAAAGACCAGCTTACCGACAAAACCGAAAGATTTATAGTTTCGGAAATAGTGCGTGAAAAAATTCTTTTGTACTACCAGAAAGAAATTCCATATGCCAGTGAAGTTGTTGTCGAAGAGTTTAAAGAAGAAGAAAAAATTATAAGAATAAAAGTCGCGATAATTGTTGAACGACAGACTCAGAAAGGAATTATCATCGGGCACAAAGGAGCAGCATTAAAAAAGACCGCTACTGCCGCACGGTTAGACATGGAAACATTTTTCGGCAAAAAAGTATTTGTCGAATTCTTTGTAAAAGTCAAAAAAGACTGGCGTGACAGCGATATAAACCTGAGAGATTTCGGATACGTTTAAACTAGCCAAAACAGCATTATAAAGAAACTAAAAATCTGATTAATTTGTTTTTTGAATTTTGAAGCCTGTGATTTTGATTTACTGAGGGCAGAAGCCATTGCAGCTTTAAAACTGCGATCCGTAAATTATAATTTGAATTTTATGATTTGTGATCTGAACTTTTAAAAATATTACATTTATGAACATCAACAATTTATTTAATTTTTTCGCACCGAAAAATGATGATTTTTTTCCGATGCTTAATGAAACAGTAGCTTTAGCGACTGTTGCTTCGGGGTATCTTATTCAATTGTTTGATAAGGAAAACGAAACGGACAAAGCAGAACTTATAAGTCTTATCAAAGCTATTGAAGTTCAGGGAGATAAAGTAACTGGCAAAATATTTAAAAAGCTTGAGCGCACATTTATTACCCCATTTGACCGAGAAGACATTCAAAAAATTACAGAAGAAATCGAAAACGTTATAGATCATTTAAATTATTGTGCACATAAATTTCTTTTGTATTCTCCTGAAGATTTACCGGAATGCACAAAGAATATAGCAGTAATCATAAATTCAGAAGTTATTGAACTTGAAGAATCTGTTAAGAATCTTAAAAATCTGAAGAAGAATGCAATGCCTATAAAATCTCGTTGTAAGGCAATTAAAAAACTTGAACAGGAGGCTGACCAGGAATACCAAACAGCAATTATTTCAATTATTAACTCAGGTAGGAATGCTGTCGAAATAATAAAGTTGAAAGAAATTATTCAGGAGTTGGAAGAAACTGCAAATAGTGTTTATTCTACATCAAAAGTGATGAAATTACTGCTTGTTAAATATTCTTAAAAAACGGATATGACCTTACTTATTATTGTAATAGCACTGGGTTTGATTTTCGATTTTATCAATGGTTTTCATGATGCTGCAAATTCGATAGCAACCATTGTAACAACAAGAGTTCTTACTCCGTTTCAGGCAGTATTGTGGGCTGCCGCTTTTAATTTTCTGGCATTTTTTGTGGCTAAATTTATAATCGGAGAATTTGGAATTGCAAATACCGTTTCAAAGGTTGTCTTGCATGAATTCATAACACTTCCGATAATTTTTTCCGGATTAGTAGCAGCAATTTTCTGGAATCTTCTTACATGGTGGTTTGGCATTCCGTCTTCTTCATCGCATACGCTAATTGGAGGTTTTGCCGGAGCTGCCGTTTGTGCAAGCGGATTTTCAACAATTCATACCGGAGTAATTATTAAAATCGCATCGTTTATAGTTCTTGCCCCGGTTATTGGCTTACTGACATCATCGTTAATTACAATTGCGGTTTTGTGGGCATTTAAAAAGGTTCGGGCTCAGAGAGCAGAAAAAGCATTTCGTCATCTGCAACTCGTATCGTCAGGCTTGTTTAGTTTAGGGCATGGTCTTAATGATTCTCAAAAAGTAATGGGTATTATTGCAACAGCAATGATTGCTGCCGGACAAATTGATTCTGTAAACAATATGCCCGACTGGATACCGTTGGCATGTTTCTCGGCAATAGCGATCGGAACAATGTCAGGCGGATGGAGAATTGTCAAAACAATGGGAAACAAGATTACTAAGGTTACTGCGCTAGAAGGTGTGTGTGCAGAAACTGCCGGAGCCTTAACATTGTTTTTAACTGAAATGCTAAAAATTCCTGTTAGTACAACTCATACTATCACCGGTTCAATCATGGGTGTTGGGGCTGTAAAACGTTTTTCTGCAGTGAGGTGGAAAGTTACCATAAATCTTCTGTACGCATGGCTTTTAACTATCCCGATCAGTGGGCTTTTAGCGGCTTTGGTTTACCTTATTGTTACTGCACTTGGTTTGAAATAACAGATACATCTGCTTCCAAAAAAATCTTCCGGCTTCCATCTTCCGATTTTGGTCTTTTTTACTACCTTTGCAAAAATTTTCAGTTATGGGAAACATTGTTGCAATAGTTGGCCGTCCTAATGTCGGTAAATCTACATTCTTCAACCGTCTTATCGAACGTCGCGAAGCGATTGTTGACGATACAAGCGGTGTTACACGTGACAGGCTGTACGGACATTGTTTCTGGAACGGAAAAACTTTCTCTGTTGTAGATACCGGTGGATATATAAACAATTCCGACGATGTATTTGAACAGGAAATTGCGAAACAAGTCATGATTGCAGTAGAAGAAGCCGATGCAATAATGTTTCTGGTAGATGTGCAATCCGGGCTCACAGATCTGGATATATCTGTTGCCGAACTGTTACGCAGATCAAAAAAACCTGTTTTCCTTATTGCAAACAAGGTTGACGTAAACTCCAGAATAACAGATAGTTACGAATTTTACAATCTTGGATTGGGAGAAGTGTATTGCATTTCAGCAGTAAACGGGCTTGGAACAGGCGATGTTCTGGACGCTCTGACCGAAGTACTCGAAAACGACGAAGACCGTATTGAAGATGCCCTGCCAAGAGTAACTATTGTAGGTCGTCCGAATGTGGGCAAATCATCACTTACAAATGTTTTGATAGGAGAAGAAAGAAATATTGTAACAGATATAGCCGGCACAACAAGAGATGCTATCAATACACGTTACAACAAATTCGGATTCGACTTTATGCTGGTTGATACTGCCGGAGTACGAAGAAAAACAAAAGTTAGCGAAGATCTGGAATTTTATTCAGTAATGAGAGCCATCCGTGCAATAGAAAACGCTGATGTATGTCTTTTAATGATTGATGCAACTCTTGGCTTCGAAGCTCAGGATCAGAATATATTAAATCTTATCCGTAAAAATAAAAAAGGGATTGTAATTTTGGTAAACAAATGGGATTTGATCGAGAAAACAACAAATTCTGTAAGAGATTACAAAAAAGTTATAATGGACAAAATTGCCCCTTTCAATGATATCCCGGTTCTGTTTATATCTGCTCTTACCAAACAAAGAGTTCATAACGTAATCGAAACAGCCATGCAGGTTTATCAAAACAGAATTCAACGCATACCCACAGGAAAACTCAACGAGGTAATGCTTGAAGCAATAGAAGCCTATGCACCTCCGGCACATAAAGGTAAGTTTGTAAAAATTAAGTACGTTACACAACTCCCTACGCCAACACCTGTTTTCGCATTCTTTGCAAACCTGCCGCAATATATTAAAGACCCGTATAAAAGATATCTCGAAAACAAACTGCGGGAAGCCTACGATTTTACCGGAGTTCCTATCACCCTAGTATTCAGAGACAAGGGGTAATAAATTGTTGTAATTGTTTAGAATCCGGTTCACGGTAAAAACAAAACACATCTGTTTGCAAAGTTTCAAAACCGGCAAATCAGATCCTTACCAACACATATTATACACTTAAACAGATTTTAATTTTCAAATCTCATATTAATTGCAATTTTCTCCAAATATCTTAACTTTGCAAAAATAAAATTTTCAACAATGATTGACAGAATTAAGGAAATACTTGCAGCCGTTGAATCTTTTCAACCAAAGTCTATCGAAGAAGTCGAAGAATTCAGACTTAAATATTTATCAAAAAAAGGATTAATTCCGGCATTATTCGATGATTTTCGCAATGTTCCGGCCGAACAGAAAAAAGAAGTAGGAGCCGAAATAAATATTCTGAAACAAAAAGCCACCGATAAGCTTAACGAACTTAAAGATGCTTTAACTGTAAATGCCGAAGGTAAAATCGAACTCGATCTAACCCGCCCCGGCGATCCTTTTAAAATCGGATCACGTCACCCGCTGTCAATTGTACGAAACGAAATTATTTCAATTTTTACCAGGTTAGGTTTTATCGTAGCTGACGGACCGGAGATTGAAGACGACAATCATAACTTCGGGAAACTTAATTTCCCGCAGGATCATCCTGCACGCGACATGCAGGATACATTTTTTATCTCGCCCGACATGAATGTACTTCTTAGAACACATACCTCATCTGTTCAGGCTCACGAAATGTCAGAACTTAAACCACCTATAAGAAGCCTTTCACCGGGTCGTGTTTACCGTAACGAAGCAATCTCGGCAAGAGCACATTGCTTATTTCATCAAATAGAAGGGTTATACGTTGATAAAAATGTTTCTTTCGCCGACCTTAAACAAACCCTTGACTATTTTGCAAAAGAAATGTTCGGAGAACACACAAAAATACGCATGCGTCCCTCCTATTTCCCGTTTACAGAACCATCTGCCGAAGTTGACGTAAGTTGTACCCTGTGCGGAGGTAAAGGATGTAACGTTTGTAAGGGAACCGGCTGGCTCGAAATTCTTGGTTGCGGAATGGTTGACCCTAACGTTTTTGAAGCTGCCGGAATTGATCCTGAAATATACACAGGTTTTGCATTCGGAATGGGAATAGAAAGAATAACAATGCTTAAATACGGAATCCGTGACCTAAGACTTTTCTTTGAGAACGACATAAGATTCTTAAATCAGTTTACCGCTGCAATTTAGATATATGCTTTGATGATTCTAAATTCAGATATCGCGGGAACCGGACACAAGCAACTTGTAATTCTACACGGGCTTTACGGTAGCAGCGAAAGCTGGTCAAGAGTCGCGAATCTTTTAGGTGATGAATTTACCGTTCACCTGATTGATCAGAGAAATCACGGAAAATCTTTTCATAACCCGTCTCATAATTACTCCGATTTATGCGAAGATTTAAAATCCTGGGCAGAATTTCACGGGCTTAAAGAATTTTATCTTGCAGGACACTCGATGGGTGGAAAAACTGCTATGTTTTTTGCATCATTATATCCTGAAATGGTAAAAAAGCTTATTGTAGCAGACATATCCCCGAGAAGTTACTCTTCCCTTATGGAGCAGGATGATTCTGTAAAATTCCATCTCAATCTTATATCACTTATGAAAAACATGCCTGTAACAGGCATGTCAACTTTCAGGCAGGCGAGCGAATATCTAAAAGGCTATGATGAAACTGTAAGGAATGTAATCCTCAAAAATCTTAAAAAAGATAATGAAAGATTAACCTGGAAAATAAACATAAATGCAATTTTTGAAAATCTTCCCGAAATTATGAGCGGGTTAAATCCTGACGATTTCATTGATAATAAAATAAATACCCCGACATTGTTTTTAAAAGCTGCAAACTCTGTTTACATAACCAGCAACGATAAAAAACTGACAGAGTTTATTTTTACCGATGTCAGAACAAAAATCATAGAAAATGCAGGACATTGGCTTCATTACGAACAACCCGAAAAGGTCGCTGCTGCAATAAAAGAATTTTTAGATTAAAAATAATATGACAAAATTCCGTACCGAAAAAGACACAATGGGCAACGTGGAAGTTCCTGCCGACAAATACTGGGGAGCTCAAACACAAAGATCATTTGAAAATTTCAAGATAGGAAAAAAAATGCCCGCCGAAATAATTTATGCAATGGCTTTATTAAAAAAAGCCTGTGCTGAAGCAAACTGTTCGACCGGAGTGTTAAGTGCCGAAAAAAGTCAACAGATCTCTCAGGTGTGTGATGAAATATGCTCAGGCCAACTGGATGATCAGTTTCCGTTAGTAGTGTGGCAGACGGGTTCCGGAACCCAGACCAACATGAACCTTAACGAGGTTATTGCCAATAGGGCACACGTTATTTCCGGCGGGCAACTGGATGATAAAATAAAAATTCTCCATCCCAACGATGACGTAAACAAAAGCCAGTCTTCAAATGACACTTTTCCCTCGGCAATGAATATTGCAGCAAAAATTGTAATTGAGACCAAAACATTACCGGCTGTAAAAATATTGAGAAACGGGCTGAACGAAATCTCAAAAAAATACAGCGACATAATCAAAACCGGCCGTACCCATTTTATGGATGCAACACCAATAAGCGTCGGACAGGAATTTTCCGGGTATGTCGCTCAGCTTGATCATGGCATAAAAGCATTGGAAAACACTTTACCACATTTGTCAGAACTTGCTATAGGCGGGACTGCAGTAGGAACCGGCTTAAATGCTCCGAAAGGATTTGACGAAAAGGTTTGTTCGCTGGTTTCAACATATACCAACCTTAGTTTTATTCCGGCACCAAATAAATTCGAAGCTCTTGCTGCAAATGATGCAATGGTTGAAACCCACGGAGCTCTGAAACAAATCGCTGTCAGCCTCAATAAAATTGCAAACGACCTTAGATTTATGTCAAGCGGACCACGCTGCGGATTAAACGAAATATTTATTCCTGAAAACGAACCCGGATCATCAATTATGCCCGGAAAAGTTAATCCCACACAAATTGAAGCTATGACGATGGTCTGTGCTCAGGTTATCGGCAATGACACCGCAATAAGTATAGGCGGCATGAACGGACATTTTGAGCTAAATGTTTTTAAACCACTGATAATCAAAAATTTCACAGAGTCTGCAAATCTTATTGCAGAAGCCTGTGAATCATTTTACAACAATTGTGTTGCCGGCATTACCATAAACCAATCAAGACTTGATTATTATCTTAACCAATCTCTTATGACTGTGACCGCATTAAACTCCAAAATCGGGTACGAAAAAGCTGCAATAATAGCAAAAACTGCACATAAAAAAGGAATTAGCCTTAAAGAAGCAGCTTTGGAAACAGGCTTCATATCAGAAAAAGATTTTGACATTGTCGTTGACCCTCAAAAGATGATATAAAATTCATAAATAGTTTATCGAAACTTAATTTATTACACTAATTTTGTAAATATTTTGATTCTTTAATTATAATGTGCGGAATAACCGGTTTTTACACAAAAAATAATCCTGATTTTGTAAGCAAGGAAGAACTTGACAAAATGACATCCTGCCTGGTGCACCGTGGCCCTGATGCTGTTGGCAGCTATTATTCCGGGTTGATCGGACTCGGTCATCAAAGATTAAGTATTCTGGACTTGTCAAATGATGCAAATCAGCCTATGGAATCACATTCCATGAGATATGTTTGCGTTTACAACGGCGAGGTGTACAACTTTATGGAAGTTGCAGAAGATCTTAACATTGAACTTAAAACAAGCTGCGACACCGAAGTGATAGTCGAAGCATTTGCAGAATGGGGCGTCACGTTTATAAATAAACTAAACGGGATGTTCTCCATATGTATTTATGACAAACAGGAACAAATCCTTTACCTTTTCCGTGACAGGATAGGAATAAAACCAATGTTCTATTATTGGGACGGCAACAATTTCGCTTTTTCTTCAGAACTAAAGTCACTTTTACAAATAAAATACATCCGGGAACGCCGTCAGATTAATAATTCTGCAATTAACGAGTTCCTGCATTTAGGTTATATTCCGGAACCAAACACTATATTTTCAAACATCCGTAAATTTCCTAACGGACAAACAGGCATTGTTTCCGAAAATGGCTTTCGTATGGAGTCATACTGGGATATAGAAGGTACAATCAGGAGAAATATCATAAATGATCCGGTTGAAGCAAAAGAAAGACTTAATGAGCTAATTACATCTTCTGTAAAAATGCGACTGGTCAGCGATGTTCCGTTCGGCACTTTTTTAAGCGGGGGGATAGACTCCAGTCTGGTGACTGCTATTGCGGCAAAAGAACTCAATCAAAAACTCAACACTTTCTCTATCGGGTTTAGTGACAGCAAACATGACGAATCAAAATTTGCATCCAAAGTCGCATCCTATCTTGGGACAAATCACCACGAATATATTGTTACAGAATCCGATGCCAGAGACATAATACTGGATATGCTCGATTTCTACGACGAACCTTTTGCCGACTCATCAGCAATTCCGACAATGATGCTGTCGAAACTTGCAAAAGAAAAAGTATCAATGGTACTTTCAGGTGATGGTGGCGACGAACTTTTCCACGGTTACGGAGCATATAAATGGGCAAAAAGGCTGGCTACATTTCCTGGAAACCGCATGCGTGTAATTATGGGGATCATTCTTGGTATTACACCATCGAACCGGTATAAAAGAGCTTCATATCTATACAAGTACAAAGACAAAGCAAATATTAAAAGCCATATCTTTTCACAGGAGCAATACCTTTTCAGCGAAAGAGAACTTGACAAAGTCCTTAATCCTGAACTCATCTTTGACAATAGTCTTGAGCAGGATTACTCAAATTTCGTAAGAAAACTTACTCCCGAAGAAGCTCAGGCTGTATTTGACCTCAGATATTATCTAAAAGACGATTTACTTGTAAAAGTTGACCGTGCATCAATGAGATATGCTTTGGAAACAAGGGTTCCGTTACTTGACCACAGAATCGTTGAATTTGCGTTAAACGTTGACCCGAAACTAAAAATATCCGGAAATATTCAGAAATACCTTCTTAAAGAAGTCCTTTACGACTATATCCCGAAAGAATACTTCGACAGACCAAAATGGGGATTCTCAATTCCGCTAAAAAGATGGCTCTACACCGATTTATCTTTCCTGATAAATGAATACCTTAACGAAGGAGTTATAAACGAATTCAATTATATAGAATTTAAAGAAGTTCAGAAACTTGTGAGAAAATTTAAGTCAGGTCACGATTATTTATACAACAGGTTGTGGCTGTTGATTATCCTGCACAAGTTCCTTATTAAAAACAGAAACCTTATTTAAAATTTCAATTGTTTTAATAATTTTCTGTTCATTAAACACATAAATTCTATTTGTTAAATTCATTACACGATACATTAATTTCCCGTATTGCTGCAAAGGACATATAAAACTCAAAATTTTGCATTTTGTCTGAATTTTAATAACTTTGGTGAATAATTAAAACCTAAACTTAATTTATTATGGAAAAGTTAATCGCATTATTTACGTCAAAGCCTGCTGACACAATCGAGTCAGATGGATTCTTTAAAAAATCATTCAGGTTTATGTTTTTATTTGCAGCAATAGTTATTGCCGCTTATGGTATTTACAGTCTTGTTGCTGTAGCAATCGACTACTTTAAAATGGTTTTCGATCTGGAGGCATTCCAGATTATCCGCCACTTGTTATTATTCCTTTTATGTCTTGTAATTTCAGTTTTGACTTACGTACTGATAACCGGAGCTCTTTATCACAGAGCAAAACTTATTCTTGGAGACACAGCAATTAATATTGTTGATATTATGCCAGGCGTTTTTAAAACAATTGGTATAATCACGGCAATTATCCCTTTTGCTGTCGGGCTGATAGGATTTTTATCAACACTACTTGCTGCAACCCCTTTCTTCCCTATGGAAGAATTAAACGGAATAATGGCCGGTCTTACAATAATTGATATGCCGTCAATACTTTCCGGTTTTGGAGTTGACGGATTTGAAGAATACATCAAGCAATTATTCGGAACCGGATTAGTTGTGCTTATTTTAAGCATTTTTGCAGCATTCATCAACCTTGTAGCAATGTATCTTATTTCAGCACTTTACAAAATGGTAGTAGATTTCCTTAGAAAATAATATCTGATTTATATTAAAATAATGAGCCGGAACCGGCTCATTATTTTTTTAATTTTAATTATACTGAAATGCAGATCGATTCATTATTAAAATTCAGCCGGATTCTTGAAGAGTCCGGAGAATTACTCCGGGTTAAAGAATATGTAAATCCCGATCTTGAAATAAGTGAGATGGCCGACAGGTTCATGAAACAACCCGGCGGAGGCAAAGCAATTTTATTTGAAAACACAGGTACTGCATTTCCTGTACTCATAAACCATTATGGCTCAGATACCAGGCTTTTCATGGCTCTCGGGATAAAAGACTATGACGACCCGGGCAAAAGAATAGAAGAATTATTTAATCTGCTTGTTAAAGTCAAGCCAGGAACCTTTTCCAAACTTTCCTTACTTCCTGAACTAAAATCTGCTTCCGGCTGGATTCCTGAAAAAAAGAAAGGAAAAGGTAAATGCCAGGAAATAATAATAAACAATCCCGATCTGTACACATTACCTGTTCTAAAATGCTGGCCTTTCGACGGAGGCAAATTTTTCACATTACCACTTGTAATAACAGAAGATCCCGAAACCGGGGTAAGAAATACCGGGATGTACAGAATGCAGATCTTCGATAAAACAAGTACCGGAATGCACTGGCATCTGCACAAAGGAGGAGCAGCACATTTTAACAAATATAAATCGGAAGGGAAAAAAATGCCGGTTTCTGTTGTATTAGGCGGCGATCCTGTTTTAACATACTGTGCAACAGCTCCGCTTCCTGAAAATATCGACGAATTTATGCTGGCCGGATTTCTGCGTAATAAAAGCGTAAAGCTTGTAAAAAGCATCACCAGCAACATTTACGTTCCCGAAACAGCAGACTTTGTAATTGAAGGCTATATTGACCCTGCCGAAGATTTTGTTACCGAAGGACCTTTTGGAGATCACACCGGATTTTACTCTCTTGCTGACAAATACCCGGTATTTCATATTACCTGCATAACACACCGTAAAGATGCTGTATTTCCTGCAACAATAGTAGGAGTCCCTCCGATGGAAGATTTTCACCTCGGCAAAGCAACAGAAAGAATATTTCTTAAACCCATACAAATTGCAATAGCTCCCGAAATTATTGATATAAGACTTCCGTCCTATGGTGTGGCCCACAATCTGGTACTGATAAAAACCAGGACACACTATCAGGGACAAAACATTAAAATAATGAATGCCCTTCTCGGGGCAGGACAAATGATGTTCTCAAAAGTTATAATCTGCTTTAACGAGTCTGTAAACATACATGACGATAACGAAATTTTAACCACGCTTACAAAAATTACAGATTTGCAGGATAAAATTATCATCAGCAAAGGACCTTCAGATGTTCTGGATCATTCATCCTACAAATTCACTTATGGCGGCAAACTTTTAATTGATGCCGGAGACATTTTAAGCCATTCTGATAATAAAATAAAACCAACATATGACCATAAGACCGGCGAAATTATTATCGGCGAAAACAAAATACTTGTTCTGAAACAACCCGACAGTAACAATATCAGTTTCAAAGAAGCTGCCCGAAAGCTGATAAAAAACAATAAGCATCCTGAACTCAGAATAATAGTAGTAATTGATGACATAGATTTTACCGGTTCTCCCTACTTACTGGCGTGGTATGTTTTAAACAATACAGATCCTGCTCACGATTGTATTATTGAAGATAACATACTTATTATTGATGCCGGAATAAAAACACAGTCAAAAGACGGATTTACACGCGAATGGCCCAATGTAGTTTGTATGAACAAAGAAACTATTGAAGCTATCGATAAAAAATGGAAAAAGTTAACCGGCATGGCTTTTATAGAATCTCCTTCATTAAAATTAATCAACATTTCCAAAGGAGATTCTGCCGTTTACAATAAATAAAAATTTTGACATAAACGGATAATCTCAAAACAAATCTGCTATTCTGTTGATTTTATCAATAATTTTTCCCTGTCACTATCAAAATCATTTTAATGCATCATGATTATTTAAAATTAAAAACTATTTTTGTTTGAGATTTTCAATTTCCGTATTATTTACAAACTCTGACATGAAGAAGCACACTATCTTGTATTTTTTTATTTCTATAATTATTTGTTTTACATTTTCGCCATCACTTAGACTTTTTGCTCAAAAAACAAATTCCGGAAACGATAAAAATGTTGGCATGTTTAGTCTAAGCAATGAATATAAGGGCACAAGAGAAATGCCGGAGCCATCAGAATATTGGCCGGTTTTTCAATCAGATATTCCTTATCTTGACACTACAGTAACTGCCGACATTGCTGTTTTTTACGGGGCTGGACATACAAGTCTGGTAAATCCTGTAATAATTACTGACGGTTTTGACCCGGGAGACATAAGGCCAATTGAAGGTCTCTACGAAATAGGAAACCAGCAAAACATGATTGATACTTTGCGTGCATTAGGAAATGATTTTATCCTTGTAAATTTTAATTCAGGAGCCGACTACATTCAGAGAAACTCAATGTTAATTGTCAGCTTGCTGGATACCATACAAACAATAATGTACAATAACGGGAATTTGTCGGAAACTCCTCAGATAGTATTGGTAGGGCCAAGCATGGGCGGTCTTATCACCAGACATGCTCTCTGCTATATGGAGCAGAACAACATGGACCATCATGTCCGGAACTGGATTAGTTTTGACTCGCCACACAAAGGAGCCAACATTCCGCTTGGGCTTCAGCACTGGTTGAGATTTTTTGCCGAAGTTGCAGAATCGGAAGGAGCAATTTACGGCTTGTCTAAAATGAATTCGGTTGCAGCAAAACAAATGCTGTTATATCATTATTCCGCAACTTCGAACGGAATTGCAGGACCAAACGGATTAAGAAACGACTTCGTAAACGAGATTAATGCCCTTGGCTTTCCTCAACAACCTAGAATAGTCGCTTTTGCCAACGGCAGCGGTTATTCCGTTAAACAACCTTACGAAGCAGGCGAAAAGGTAGTTGAGTATGAATATTCAGGCTTTCTTGCCAGCTTAACCGGAAACATATGGGCCGTTCCGCAACAGGTTAACACAAGAATTTTTGAAGGACTCTACGACACAGCATTGCCACTTGATGAAGTTACAGAAGATATTTATGTTAACAACACATTATCGTACGACAACGCTCCGGGAGGAGACACCCCTACATTTGCAGAAGTTGCTGAGGATGATCCTGGCTACGGTACAATAATCGCATTACACGACAGCCACTGCTTTATTCCTACAATAAGTGCCCTGTGCATAGAAAACACCAATGACCCTGAATATAACATAAGTGAAAATTACGAAAATCTGATGACACCTTTTGACACCCTGTATTTTCCTTATGAAAACGAAGAGCACGTAGAGATCACACCACAGTCAATTACCGGTTTTATAACAGAAATTAATAATTTCGCTCCTGTGTTTACCTGTATTCCTGAAACAGAGATTGAAACCGGGGAAGAATACAGCCTCATGCTGACAGCATCGGATGTTAACTACTGGAATATTTTAAGTTTTGAACCATTAGAATTACCAACCTGGCTTAACTACAACTCCGGAACCAATATCATAAGCGGCACCCCTTCTGCTGTAAATTCAGGGACTAATCATGTTGAAGTTTCTGTATCTGACGGATTATTGAGCACAAACCTTGAATTCGACATCAATGTATTAAACAATACAAGTGTGAATTCATCAGTTTCTGACAACATTTTAATATATCCCAATCCTGTCAGCGACATCATTAACATTTCATTCTTAAAAGAAAACAATTACAATATAAAAATTATTGACATCTCAGGAAACACTGTCAATGAAATCCAAACTTCAGGCCTTAACAACGAAATATCATTCAGGGAACTTAAAAGCGGATTTTATGTAATTGTTATCTCTACTGATAATCTCACTTACAAAGCAAGATTCGTGAAAATTTAAAACTTATTCTGCTAATGTCAAAAAGGTGTTATTCTGACTAACACCATTACATTGCAAAACGCAAAGCCAAAATCCGGTTCCGGCACATATACAATTCTTGTCAAATCTTTTTTTAAATTTGCAGAAAAATCATATATGGTAAATTACGATATAGTTTTTCAAAGACTTCTGAACGAAGGCTATGAATTCAGATTCAACCACTATATTAAAGAAGGATTCGGGCTTTTCAAAAAACACCTTGGCGGGTTTGTGGGATTTTTTGCAATCGTTATGCCTGTGTACTTTGCTGCCGGATACTTTCTTAAGGACTACGGAAGCTTTATTACAAATCTGATACAACCATCTGTCACTGCAGGAGCTCTTCTCGTTGCCAATGAAGTGTTTAAGGGAAAATCTCCTGATTTTGCAAAATTCTTTGACGGATTTAAATTTTTTATTGTACTTCTGCTTCTAAGCATTGTTTCAAGTGTTCTGACAATTATAGGGTTATTATTTTTAATTGTTCCGGGAATTTATCTTGGCGTTGCCTATTCTTTTGCTCACATGTTTGTAATTTTTCTGGGTTATGATTTCTGGCCGGCAATGGAATTAAGCCGGAAAATAATTACTCATAAATGGTGGGAATTTTTTGGGTTTTTCTTTGTGTTGGCGCTTATAAATATAGGAGGATTCTTAGCTTGCGGAGTAGGAATTATTTTTACAATTCCTGCCACCCTATGCATGCAATACATTGCTTTTGAAGATATTATAGGCGGAGCAATCCGAAAATACGGGACTCCTGAACAAACTGTACAAAATGCATTTACTTCAGAAAACAATACTGAAACTAATGATAATGAATAAAACAGCAATATTTTCAGTTATAGCAGTCATTTTTCTGCAAATCCCTTTACTGAATGCCCAGAAAGTAAAACTGCCTTTGCAAATACCCGAAACAAAACGTGGCGAAAAAATAATATGTCACTCTTCGTATTGCTTCGTATATGACGAAGATTATGAACAATCAAAATGGGTTGCCTACCACCTGACTTCAGAAATGGTGAACGGAGAAGAACCTCGTGATGACAGCTTTAAACCGGACCCTGAGGTCGTAACAGGAACTGCAGACATAGAAGACTATAAATCAAGCGGTTACGATCGTGGACATCTTGCGCCGGCAGCCGACATGTCTTTAACCGAAGAATCCATGAAAGAGTCTTTTTATTTCAGCAATATAAGCCCACAGTTACCCGGTTTTAACCGTGGCATGTGGAAAACGCTCGAGTCTGAAGTACGTAATTATGCAAAAAATCTCGGAAACATATATATTGTAACAGGCCCACTGTTAAAACCGGGCTTACAGACAATAGGAAAGAATGAAGTCAGAGTTCCGGAAGAATTTTACAAAGCAGTTTTATTCGTCAGTGATACTCTCATTACAGGAATAGCTTTTATTCTGCCGAATAAAAAACTGAACAACGGTTCTGTTTATGAATATGCAATATGCATAGATGATCTTGAAAGAAAAACAGGTATTGACTTTTTCCCTGGTCTGCCTTACTTTATAGAGAAAAAAACCGAGAGAAAATGTGACACTGTCCTTTGGGAGCAATTTTCGGAATAGTTCTTTTTCTTTCAAAAACCACAGTTCTTTTTAGGGATAATTTTTGCTGTAATTCGCAACATTATTTTTTAACTTGTTTCCTGAAAAACTGCTTTTGTTAAAATTAAGGACAATATTGTCCGATCCGGGTCCTGCAAATATTTTACATCAATTTATTTATCTGGAGCAACTGATCAATATATTCCCGGGTGTTTGACAAACGCGGAACCTTATGCTGACCGCCAAGTTTTCCTTTATCTCTGAGCCATGTGTAAAAAACACCGTCCTTTAGCACCGTATATTCAGGAAATCCGAGTGTAATATCTTTAAACCGTTTTGCATCATAGTCCGAATTAACCTCGCGTAGCTTTGTATCAGTCAGTTCCATAAATAAATCCATGTCTTCCGGTGCTGCAATAAATTCAAACAACCACTCGTGTGCCCCCTCTGAACCCGAAGTGTGAAAAACCGGAGCCGCCGTATATTCTCTTATTTGAGCCCCGGTGTGTTCACATGCATAGTTTAAGGCCGTCTGAGCATTATCAATAATAACTTCTTCTCCAAATGCATTAATGTAATGTCTGGTTCTGCCTGTGATTTTTATTTTATACGGATTTCGTGAAACAAAACTTACAGTGTCTCCTATAACATATCTCCACAAGCCGCCATTAGTCGAAATCACCATAGCATAATTCACCCCGGTTTCAACTTCAGACAACGGAACGGCATTATCTTTACCATCCAGATAATCTGCCAGTTTAATAAATTCATAATAAATCCCGTAATCCAGCATCAGCAACATACCGTCTCTATTTGCAGGATCTCCGTATGATGTATCATCCTGAATGCCGAAAAACCCTTCAGATGCATTATATGTTTCAAGATAAGTCATTGCTGACGACGGAATAAGCTTTTGATATGAGTTTTTGTATGGCAAAAAACTTACCCCTCCATGTACAAACAACTCAATATTAGGCCAAACCTCCAGAATATTATCTTTTCCTGTATAAACGAGTATCTTTTTAAGCAGCACCAAAAGCCAGGTAGGAACCCCGACAATATTGGTGACATTTTTATTATATGTGTTTTCGACAATCCTGTCAAGCTTCTCCTCCCAATCCTCAATAAGAGCAATTTCTTCCTTAGGCAATCTGTGAAAATATGTCCAGAAAGGCAAATTCTTTATTAATACTGCCGATAAATCCCCGTAATATGAATTCTCGCTGTTCAGATTTATATTTGTACTGCCGCCTATTGCCAGCGACTTTCCCATAAACACCCCGGTTTCCGGATACCTGTCGGCATAAAGCATAAAAATATCTTTTCCGCTCTTAAAATGGCACTCCTCCAACGACTCCCGGCTTATAGGTATAAACTTACTTCTGTCCGAAGTCGTTCCGCTTGATTTTGCAAACCATTTAATCTCATTTGGCCAGAGAACATTCTGCTCCCCGTTCATGACCCGCTCAATATATGGTTTTAAACTATCATAATCGTGAAGCGGTACATTTTTCATAAAATCATGTTGGGATCTGATGCCGGCAAAATTATATTTCAACCCGAATTCTGTAGAAACGGCAGTCTCAACAAGCTTACTGAAAACATTCTCCTGCACTTCAACAGGATTCTTACGAAAATAATCTATTTGCGAAAGCCTGTTGTAGTTTATTAATCCGACCAATGAATTTATTAGTGTCATATAAAGCGAATTAACAAAAAATAATTTAATTTTAGCAAAAAAATTATCATAATATGGGTGTAATTGACATAATTATTTTAGTCATCATTTGTTTTTTCGGATACAAAGGGTATAAAAACGGGTTAGTTAAAGAATTAGGGAGCCTTATTGCTCTCGTTGCCGGAATCTTTATGGCAATAAGGTTTTCTGAGTTTACGGGATCATTAATTTCGGAAAAATCAGGATTCAGCTCCGAATATCTCCCCGTAATATCTTTTGCAATAGTATTTATTGCCGTTGTGGTCGTTGTCCTTATATTTTCAAAATTACTTAATCAGTTTATGAAGCTGATTAAAATACAATGGCTGAATAAAATAGCCGGAACTGCTTTTTCCATACTTAAAACCATAATAATTTTAGGAGGTTTGTTTTTTATGATTTGCAGGTTTAATGAAAGACTCAATATCTTTGAACCATCTGCCACACAAAAATCATTTCTGTTCGATCGTTTTGTTCAGGTATTCGATTTTATATTCCCTTATGCAGAACATCTTTATCAATAGGCCCTATTTTTACAGTAAATAATTATCTTTGCAAAAAATTCTGTGATGTCAAAGAAGAGACACAAAATAATAAAATGGATGCAAAAAAAATTCCAGTTGGTCATATACCATGGAAACAGCTATGATGTCATCCGCAAATTCAGATTTAACAGGCTTGGATTTTTTTTAATTACCTTCGGAATAACCTTCATTTTATTCGCGATACTTTCAGTATTCGTTGTTTACACTCCGATAAAACAACTTATTCCCGGATATCCTGACAGAGAAACCAGAAGGCTCATTTACGAGAACTCGATACTGGCCGATAGTTTACTCAAAGAAATGGAAATCAGAGACCAATATCTAAAAATGATATCAGATATGATTTTTGACGACGTACCTATTGATAATGACTTTGTAGTTCCGGTTCAAAACCTCACAAAAGAACAAATAAAAGAATTCAATAATCCTACCATACAAAGGAAAAAAATCGAAGACAACACAACTTATACTCTTTCAAAGAACGATGCAATGCCAGATTTATTCCCTCCGGTCAAAGGGGTTGTAATCTCTCCGTATAATCCGGCAAAAAAGCATTACGGAACAGATATAGCCTCATCAGGAGAAACAATAATTTCTGCAGTTTTAAGTGGCACGGTTATTTCGTCCGATTATACAATTGAAACAGGTTATACAATAATAATTCAGCATAAATCTGAACTCATATCTGTTTATAAACACAATAAGTCCTCATTTGTAAAAGCCGGAGATCTTATTGAAACCGGACAAGCAATAGCCGTATATGGCAACAGTGGAGAAAATACCACAGGACCTCATCTTCATTTCGAATTATGGAGAAAAGGCGTATCTTTAAACCCTGAAGACTATATTCAATTTCAGTGAAAAATCAAAAGAAAATAGCAATTTTGGGCTCAACCGGCTCAATAGGGACTCAGGCACTTGATATAATCAGAGATTATCCTGATTTATTTCAGGCCGAAGTTCTTGTGGCAAACAACAATATTGATTTGCTCATTAAACAGGCTCGCGAATTTGAGCCTAATTTTATTGTAATTGCAGACGAATCGAAATATACAGCACTTAAAGAAGCTGTTTCAGACCTGCCTGTAAAAGTTTATGCAGGAGCTAAATCTATAGAGCAGGTAGCCTCACTCGACATTGTAGATATTGTACTTACGGCAATGGTTGGGTTTTCGGGATTAATGCCCACTATTCGTGCTATAGAAGCCGGTAAAATTATTGCTCTGGCAAATAAAGAAACCCTGGTTGTTGGCGGACATATAATAACAGATTTACTAAAAAAGAGTAAATCCCGTATTATTCCCGTCGATTCTGAACATTCTGCAATTTTTCAATGCCTTGCAGGTGAGAATCCTGCAAACGTTGATAAACTTATTCTTACCGCATCAGGCGGGCCTTTCCGCGGGAAAGACAAAAATTTTCTTTCAAATGTCACTCCCGAACAGGCGCTCAGACATCCGAACTGGAGCATGGGGAACAAAGTTACTATTGACTCTGCAAGCCTGATGAACAAGGGACTCGAAGTTATTGAGGCACGCTGGTTATTCGGAATTCCGGCAGAAAAAATAGATGTTGTCGTTCACCCTCAATCTGTTATTCACTCTATGGTAGAGTTTAACGACGGATCAATAAAAGCGCAACTGGGAGTACCCGATATGAGAATCCCGATTCAATATGCACTCGATTTCCCAAACCGTTCTGTTTCAACAAAAAACAGGTTCTCTTTTTCAGAAGTAAGTACATTTACATTTGAGAAACCGGACTATGACACATTTCGTAACCTTAAAATTGCTTATGATTGTCTGAAAAAAGGCGGGAATGCATCATGCGTAATGAATGCTGCAAACGAAATTGCAGTAGAATTATTCCTGAAAAAAGAAATCAGTTTCACAGGGATATCCGACCTCATAGAAGAAACTTTAGGTAAAATTGAGTTTATCAGCAACCCAAACCTTAAAGATTGTCTGGAAACAGATAATATTACAAGAATAAAATCGTTTGAAATATCTAAAAATATTAAATAATGGGACAACACGTATTAGACATATTGGTAATGGCCGGACAATTAGTTCTGGCTCTTACACTTTTGGTTGTTATTCACGAATTGGGCCACTATCTTGCAGCAAGGCTGTTTGGCATAAGGGTTTCAAAATTCTTTATTTTCTTCGACCCGTGGTTTAAAATATGGAGCAAAAAAATAGGTGAAACCGAATTTGGTTTTGGGTGGTTGCCGTTTGGAGGATATGTAAAAATTGCCGGGATGATTGATGAATCTCTGGATACCAAGCAACTTAAAGAAGAACCAAAAGAATGGGAATTCAGAAGTAAACCCGCATGGCAGAGATTAATTGTAATGATTGCTGGAGTTGTAATGAATGTAATTGCAGGGATAGTAATTCTTACAATGATACACCTTGTATTTACAAAAGATTATCTGCCTGTTGAAAATGTAAAAGAAGGTATTTACGCTTATCCTTACGCCAGGTTTCTGGGATTTGAGAACGGAGATAAAGTTATTGCAATAAACGGAAAAGAAACTGCCCGTTATGAAGATGTTTTTTCCACGAAGTTGTTTTTTGCAAAAACTGTAACCGTTGACCGTAACGGAAAAACTATCGAGCTTGAAATGACAGACACTCTGTATTCATATCTCAAAAACGGAGGTCAGTTTATAAGCCTGGATAACCATCCGTTTTCCATAGACAGCGTTGTCTCCGACATGCCAATTTCAAAAGCCGGACTTAAACCCGGAGCAAAAGTTTTATCAATTGACAACAGTAAAATAACATCTTTTGGTAAAATGCGCGAAATTCTCAGCTTTAACAAAGGAAAAGAACTTCAGTTTGTTTTTGACAATGCAGGAAGTATCGACACAATTATGTTGCCAATTGACACACTTGGAAAAATCGGAATTTACACATCCTTGCCTGAATTTGACAGAAAAGCCTACTCGCTTTTTACTGCCCTTAGATATGGATGGGTCGATGCATTTGAAGTTGTTAACTCAAATATAAAAGGATACGGACTTATATTCAGCGGAAAAGAAAAAGCCAAAGACAATCTTCAGGGGCCTATCGGGATAGCCAAAGTATTCGGTAAAGTCTGGGATTGGTACAAATTTTGGAAATTAACCGGGATTATTTCAATGATTTTGGCATTTGTAAACATTCTGCCTATTCCGGCTCTCGACGGAGGACATTCACTCTTCCTTATCATCGAGGTTATCACACGCAGGAAGTTGTCGGATAAGTTTATGGAAGTTGTTCAGATTATAGGAATGATTCTGTTGCTGGGATTAATGCTTCTTGTTATTGGAAATGATATTATAAATCTGTTTTGATAACCGAAACAATATTATATCAGCAATAAACATATAAGTAAATTTTAATTACAGAATTATGAAAAAAACAGCTTCGTTTATTGTTGCCTCCATTTTATTGATAACCGGCATCTATGCTCAGGATTATCTGGATTTTAACTCCGGAAACAGCAACACGAAAAAAGTGCTTTTGGTTCCTTTCGATCCCAGAATTTATCTTAACGATGCCACAGCAATCATGGCAGCAAAAGATGGTGATACACACGACGAAATAATGCAATTTTTCAGATATCAGCTAAACCTGCAGCTTTATAATGCAATGATGGACTCGTGCACTATTATTAGTCTTTTTACCGACAATACACGTCAGGATCAGGATGATATTGATCAATTATACTCAATAATAAGCTATGAACTGGTTCTGGCGATGAAAAACAATCCTGAGAATCCTGAAGATACAGAAAAGAAAGGATTTATAGCACGTAAACGTGAAGAAAAAGCCGAACAACAAAGACGCGAAGAAGCTGCAAATTATAAAACTCATATTGAAAACGGAGAATTGGTTGGTAAAAGACAATCTACCGAAGACATGTATCTTAATATTGTTTTCCACCAACCCGAAGTTTTGGCAGAAATTGCAAAACGCAGAGACATAAATTATTTCCTTTTTATAAATCATTTCGAAATAAAAGGGAATTACGGAGATCCTTACTTATCAGGAAATTCAAAAGCCGAAAGAACAATCAAAGTTCATTTCAGTTTATATAACACAAAAGGAGAGCTTATCCACGGGAGTTTCGGGGAAGCAAAAATTCCTTTTAACCTGGATGATAAACAGGAAATTGCAAATCTTTACTTTCCTGAAATTATCCGGCAGATTATTCATAACATTGATTTTTAATTAAACATGACAAACGAATTTGTTTTTGCAACAAACAACACAAATAAACTAAAGGAAGTTTGGGAGATTGCGAGCGGAAAATTTAAGATTATCTGTCCTGCTGATATAGGACACGAAGGAGAACTTCCCGAAGAACAAACAACACTGGAAGGAAACGCTCTGCAAAAAGCCAGATTTATTTCCGAAAAGTTTGGGATTAACTGTTTTGCTGATGACACAGGACTTGAAGTAGAGGCTCTTAACGGAGAACCCGGCGTTTATTCAGCCAGATATGCCGGAGAAGGAAGAAGTGCTAAGGATAATATCAACAAACTACTTCTGGAACTTAAAGATTGTCCAAACAGGAATGCAAGATTCAGAACAGTTGTAGCTCTTATTCTGGACGATAAAGAATATTTTTTTGAAGGAATTGTAGAAGGTAAAATAACCGAGACCTTAAGAGGAGAAAACGGATTCGGATATGACCCGGTTTTCGTTCCCAACAGTTTTGATGAAACCTTCGCAGAACTTCCGGCAGAAATAAAAAATAAGATCAGCCACAGAGCAATGGCAATGGAAAAGCTTTTTTATTTTCTGAGACATCATCAGGAATAAAATAAAATAAGCATTTTTGAGTTAATTATTATTAGTAAAACAATAAATAATGAACAAGATTAATTTTTTAGGCAGCTTTTTACTGCTGTTGATACTCTCACTCTTTTCATTCGGACAAGTTGCCGTCGGACAATGGCGAGATCATTTGCCGTATTCTTATGGAGAAAAGGTTGTTGCAGCGGGTAATGATATCTATATGGTTACCAATGTAGGTTTGTTAAAATATTCAAAAAATTCAGGCGAAACCGAAAAAATGTCAAAAATTAACGGGCTTAGTGATTCCGGAGTAAAAAGTGTTGCTTACCATTCCGGCCTTAATTATGTAGTTATTGGTTACAGTAACGGGAATATAGACCTGATTAAAGACAACGACATAATAAATATCGGAGATATAAAACGAAAAACAATGAACGGAGACAAGTCTGTTTACAGCATTTGCTTTTCCGGTAATAATGCATATATCGGATGCGGATTCGGAATTGTTGTTCTGAATCTGGAAAGAAAGGAAATAAGTGAAACATGGTTTATCGGAAATAACGGAACAAATATTAAAGTAAACGCCCTTGATACAGATGACACATACATATATGCAGCAACAGACGAAGGTGTATTTCGCGGAGATTTGTCATTATCTTTGGTTGACTTCTCAAAATGGGAAATAATATCAGACAATACAACGCCTTCTTTAAGCTGGATGTCCGGAAAGTCATATAATACACTTAAACAAATAAATGGGAAGCTGGTTGTTAATTACCACAATTATGACCAATCAGATGCAGATACTATACTTGTTTTTGACGGAACAGACTGGTCTGTTTTCGACACATCATTTAACTATACAATGTCTTTATGCGGAAACTCAGAGCAACTAATTCTTTGTGATAAATACTGGATAAAGTTTTTTGATTCAAATCTGGTTGAAACAAGACACATATGGCAATACAGCTTTGAATCCGGCGGACAATCTCCGCTTCCTTCCTCTGCAACAATTGCAGACAACAACGAGGTATGGATTGCTGACACAAGATTTGGTCTTGTATATAATCCCACATCATGGAAATACAGTTATATTTCTGTAAACGGACCTTCTGATTACTCAGTTTTTGATATGTCTGCAACAAATTCCGGGTTAATTGCAGTTGCGGGAGGAATGAATCTTTCCTGGAGCCCTCAGTGGAAAAACGCTTTATTCTATAAGTTCTCAGAAAACCAATGGAGTAGCTACAATTATAAAAACGTTCCGGAAATGGCCTCGGTAAAAGATCTGGTAAGAACAATTTATGATCCGGCAGATCCCACAAGATATTTTTGTGGCTCGTGGGTTCAGGGACTCTTAGAATTCAGAAACAATTCCTTGTATAAAATCCATAATACAACTAACAGCACTTTAGCCTATGTTCCTGGAATTGAGTACCTTAGAATAGGAGGTATGGCTTTTGATGCTGATGGAAACCTGTGGGTAACCAATTCTCTTACTTCACCACAGTTTCACGTAATGACTCCTGACGGGAAATGGACTGCCATTGACTACTCATCTGTTCTCGGATTAATAAATATAGGACATATCATAATTACCAAAGACGATATTAAGTGGGTGATTTTACCGCAAAGTGTAGGATTATTTGTTTTTGATGACAACAACACTCCCGGAGACAAAAGCGATGACAGGTACAAAAAACTTACGATACTTGATGAAGATGGCGAAAACATAAGCAACGATGTGTTCTCGATAGCTGAAGATAAAAACGGCTATATCTGGGTTGGCACCAGTAAAGGAGTTGTAGTATATTACAATCCTGAAGATGTTTTTGAAGCCGGAACTTTAAGAGGAAGACAGGTTAAAATACCACGTAACGACGGAACAGATAATGCAGACATACTCTTAGGTAATGAAATTGTTACTTCTATAAAAGTTGATGGTGCTGACAAAAAATGGTTCGGAACACAAACAGGGGGAGTATATTATACAAGTTCTGACGGTCTGGAGGAAATCTACCATTTCACAAAAGATAAATACCCATTGCTCTCTGATAATATTATCTGCTCCGCAATTATCCCTAATACAGGTGAAGTGTTTTTTGGCACCTCTGCCGGAATAATTTCATACAGAAATACCGCAACAGAAGGCTCTGATGATTACATAGGCGTTTATGCATTCCCGAATCCTGTTCGTCCTGATTACAGAGGCCCTATTACTGTTACAGGTCTTGTCGCAGGATCATATGTTAAAATAACAGATATTTCGGGAAATATGGTCTTTGAAACACGTTCCGAAGGAGGCCAGGCAATATGGTATGGTGAAGATCTCAATGGTAACAGGGTAAGTTCAGGAGTATATCTTGTTTTTTCTTCAAATGAGACAGGCTCAAAAACCGACATCACCAAAATTTTGTTTATCAACGGTAAAGAATGACAGGAAAGACCGAGGCAATTGTTTTAAGCAAAGTAAAATACGGCGACAATTCATATATCGTTAATTTTTACAGTCTGGAATTCGGACGGTTTGCTGCAATTGTCAGGATACCTAAAACGGTAAAAAGCGGAATAAAGCCTTCGCTCTTTTTCCCTCTCAATATAATCGAAACTGAGGTTAAACTAAAAGACGCCCGAAACATACAAACAATTACTTATTGCAACAGGAAGTTCAATCTGAGTAACATTTGCGATGATATTTACAAAACATGCATGGCCCAATTCATTGCAGAAGTACTGACAAAGACAATTAAAGAAGAAGAACCTAATCCTCAGATGTACAATTTTATCCGAAATACAGTTTTAGAACTGAACGAATCCGGGCAAAATACATCTGATAACCATTTGTTTTTCCTTAAAAATTTTGCAAAAGCTGCCGGATTCGGAATTAGCGGAAACTATTGCAATGAAACACCTTTTTTTAATCTCAGAGAAGGCTTGTTTATTCCCATGTTTACAAGTGACAGCGAATCATTAGACATGAATGAGAGTAAAATAATGGCTCAGTTTGCAGAAACTTCATTTAACAAACATAATCCATTCAGCAATTACAAAACAAGAAAAATGTTAATCGAGAAGATACTGCTTTATTATAAATTTCATATCCCGGGATTCGGAGAAATAAATTCCATGAAAGTTTTGCACGAAGTATTCAATGATTAGTTAAGGCAAATAGCATCAGTATCAAGTTTTACTCTTTCCCCCGTAATTTCAGATGTAAATATTCCTGACTGCTTTGTTTTCATTTCTTTAAGATAGTCAAACACATCATATTTATCGTCGGGAGAAAAAACCGGAGCATTTACTAATTTTCTGAACTCTTCGGAAAATCCGGTATTCATATTTCTCAAAACAGTATGATAAAAACTATCTTCAGGCTTTTCGACCGCTTTACCTGCCAGTTGGCGAATATTAATATTTACAAAATTTACAAATTCAGCAAACTGACTAATACTCAACTGCATGTACAAATTCTGAAATTCCAGTACAACATTTCCGTTGCTGTTAACAGTAAGCTGCCCATGGGTAGTATTGTAAACCAGTTTTTTCATTTCTTTTTCAGAATTTAATCTTACTTATCAATTATAGTACCACATTTAAGACACCTTTATTACTAAAAACGTGGCATCATAATCGTAAAATTTTTGAAAAAAAACTGTGTTTTTCAAATAACATACTGATTAACAGAACCTTATCCCGGAAAGATTATGGCTGAATTCTGCTCAATAAATCCATAATGTCCTCTTCAAGACTCAATTTCGGAGCTTCAATTATTCTGCAAAGCTCATTTCCTTTATAATAAAAAATAAATGTAGGGACATAATCAACATAAAATTCCTTAGTATCAATTGCGTCAGTATGCTTATTCCCGTCCAGAGCAAAATACCTCACATAAGTTCCGGCAAAATATTCATTATCCATAATTTTGCAAAATCTCGGAACTTCCCGCTGTGAATCACTGCACCATGTCCCTAAAAATACATAAACAGAGTCAAAAGGAATTTTATAATTCGGATTAAACTGCACATCATTTACTTCGTAAGAAGCGTATTCGGTATCAAACCATTCACTAAATCCCGGTGATCTGAGACCTTCCTGATTACATTCACCTATTAAAATCTCCTGATCTTTAACCTCGTCATAACCTGTTTTATTAATCTGAGCACTTAATAATACAGGTGTCATAAACACTAAAAAAATAAATAAACTTTTCATAATTATTATCTGTTAAATTTTAATTGCATAGACGCAGCATTATCAATAATTTTGCCATTTTCAAATACGATCTTTCCGTTCACAAACGTGCGGTTTACAGAAGTACCGAACTCTGTTCCTTCAAGCGGCGACCATCCGCATTTTGACAATAAACTGTCTTTGGTCACTTTTGTTTTAATTTCAGGGTTGACCAATACAAGATCTGCATAATAATTTTCACGCACAAATCCTCTCGAATCTATTTCAAACAACTCTGCAGGGTTATGACACATCCATTTCACGACATCTTCCGCTTCAAAATATCCCTGTGATGCCAATTCAAGCATTACCAAAAGAGAATGTTGCACCATCGGGCCACCGGAAGGGGCTTTGGTATATACCTGCATTTTTTCTTCCTCAGTATGCGGAGCATGATCTGTTGCAACAACATCTATTCTACCGTCTTTTAAAGCCTGTATCAATGCCAGTCTGTCTGATTCTTTTTTTACGGCAGGATTCCACTTAAGTTTATTTCCCAGTTTTTCATAATACGAATCGTTAAACCAGAGATGGTGTACACAAACCTCAGCAGTAATTTTTTTACCGGATAAAGCAGCATTTGAAAAAAGAGCAGTTTCTTCAGCCGTACTCAGATGAAACACATGTAATTTTCCACCGGTTTTTTTTGCAATCTCTACAGCAGACGATGACGATGCAAAACACGCCTCTGCCGATCTGATTTCCGGATGACATGATGCCGGAATATCCTCCCCGTAAATTTCTTTACAGTTTTTTAAGTTTTTACTTATAATCCCGTCATCCTCACAATGTGCCGCTGCAATAACAGGGGATTCTGACAGAATTTTTTCTATTACTTCTTTTTTATCAACCAATAAATTTCCTGTAGATGATCCCAGAAACATTTTTACTCCTGCAACAACGGTTTTATCAAGTGAAACAATCTCATCAATATTGTCATTTGTGGCTCCAAGAAAAAAAGCATAGTTGACCAGTGAGTTTTTTGATGCGATTTCAATTTTCTGATTCAACAGCTCATTTGTTATTGTTGACGGATTTGTATTGGGCATATCCATAAATGAGGTAACTCCACCTGCAGCGGCAGCACGGGATTCAGAGCAAATATCTGCCTTATGGGTAAGACCCGGCTCCCGGAAATGTACCTGATCGTCAATAACTCCCGGCAAAAGCCATAGTCCTTCTGCATTTATTACAGTATCTGCAACAGGTAATGAATCAGATTCCCCGTAAATTGCAGAAATAAATTTATCTTTAATTAATAAACTTTGAACAGTTCTCTTTCCTTCATTTATTACGAGCGCATTTTTAATCAGAATACTCATCTTTTATTAAATTAAATATACACGAAACTAATCAAAATTTGCCAAACTCAAAATTGATTTGCTCAATATTCCTATTAAAATTACTTTTGTGCAAATTTTAAAAATGCTTTTCAACTCAATTGATTTTGCGATTTTTCTGCCAATAGTATTTATCCTGTATTGGTTTGTGTGCTTTAAAAATCTGAAGCTGCAGAATCTGCTTATTGTTGTTGCAAGCTATGTATTTTACGGATGGTGGGATGTGCGTTTTCTTTCACTCGTTTTTTTCAGTACAATTGTTGATTATCTTGTAGGAATTGGTCTGGCTTCAGGAACTTCAGACAAAAACAGAAAGCTGTTGCTTATTTTAAGTTTAAGTGTTAATCTGGGCCTTCTCGGATTTTTCAAATACTATAACTTCTTTGCAGAAAATTTTGCAGCAGCTTTTACTCTTTTCGGAAAACCTGTGAGTGTAAGCAGCCTTAAAATTGTTTTACCTGTAGGAATAAGCTTTTACACTTTTCAGACGCTCAGTTATTCAATTGATGTGTACAGGAGAAAACTTGAACCTACAAAAGACTTAATCTCATTTGCAGCATTTGTAAGCTTTTTCCCGCAACTGGTTGCCGGGCCTATAGAAAGAGCGTCCAACCTTTTACCCCAGTTTTATAAAAAACGACATTTCAGCTATCCTGTTGCTGTTGACGGATTAAGGCAGATATTATGGGGATTCTTTAAAAAAGTAGTAATTGCCGATAATTGTGCGGAATATGCAAACATGATTTTTAACAATTCTGACAACATGCCGGGCAGTACACTAATGCTGGGGGCAGTGTTTTTTGCTTTCCAGATTTACGGAGACTTTTCAGGATACTCTGACATTGCAATAGGAACGGCAAAGCTATTCGGATTTGATCTGATGCAAAACTTTGCATTCCCCTATTTTTCAAGAGACATTGCAGAATTCTGGCGGCGCTGGCACATCTCGCTGTCCACATGGTTCAGAGACTATCTATATTTTCCGTTGGGCGGAAGCCGGGGACCCACGCTTCAGGTAGTCCGCAATACATTTATTGTCTTTGTCGTAAGCGGGTTCTGGCATGGTGCAAACTGGACATTTATCGCCTGGGGTCTATTAAACGCAATATACTTTATTCCTCTTTTGCTTACAAAAAATAACAGAAAGAATATTGACATAATTGGTAAAGACCGACGATTTCCGCCATTAAAAGAATTCGCCGGCATGATTTTTACATTTATCATCACGTGCCTGGCATGGATATTTTTCAGAGCCGAAAATATTAAACAAGCATTTGCTGTCTTTAAAAAGATTTTTTCAAAATCATTATTCACAGCACCGGAATTTGACGAACCTAAAAAAGCATTTGTCATTCTGTTGATTATTTTATTTTTCATAATTACAGAATGGTTGGGACGAAGAAATAAATACGCAATTGAATTTACAGCATTTAAGCAAAAAAAAGTTATAAGATGGGGCTTATATATTTTTATAATATTCCTTATCGGTATGTTTATGCAAACAGAGGAAACACCTTTTATTTACTTTCAATTCTGATTTATGCATAAAGAGATTATTAAATTTATAAAATCGATTTTAATTTTTGCAGTAGCAGCATTTTTCTGTTATATAATCCTTATTTGCATATGGGGAGAGTTTATGCCGGAACAATTCAGAAAAAACCTGAATTACAAAATCGGATCAGGCGGGAATACTTTTTCACGATTTCAGGAAGCAAAAACTTTTGGAAAAACGGATATTGTTTTTCTTGGCTCATCACACACTTACCGGGGCTTCGATCCAAGGATTTTCAAAAAACACGGATATTCATCATTTAATCTGGGGTCAAGTTCCCAAACGCCGGTTCAGACTCTTGCCCTGGTAAGGAGGTATATAGATGTTCTTGATCCTGAAATGGTTATTTATGAAATATATCCCGGGTCTTTTACCGGTGACGGAGTAGAATCGGCTCTTGACATTATTGCAAATGATAAAAATGACATAGAGTCAATAAAAATGGCTTTAAAAATAAATCATTTAAAAGTTTACAACACGCTAATATATGGTTTTTTCAGGGATATTACGGGACTGAATGAAAACTTTCAGGACACAGCCACTGCAGGAACCAACAGATATGTATCCGGAGGATATGTAGAATGCAATGTTAAATTTTATAAGCATGAAAAACAACCTGTGAAAAATCTTGAATATAAAGACTTACAGTTAAGGTCGTTTGACAAAATCTGTAAAGAACTGAAAGATCGCGGGATTCGTCTGATTTTAGTCGAAGCTCCGGTTGGCAAAGAATTTTACAAAGCATACCGCAACAAAGATGTTTTTGACAAAAAGATGATGTCTTCAGCAGAATATTACAACTTTAACAACATAATGGAAGTTGACGATTCCCTTCATTTTTATGACGCGCATCATTTAAATCAGGACGGAGTCGAATTATTCAACGAAAAACTTATAGAACTTGTGCTGAATAAACAACAATAATTCTAAAACTCCCTGCGTCTCTCTTTCTTTTCGGCATTCTCACGTTTTTGCTGTAATCTTTTTTCTTTTGAAGCCACTGTAGGTTTTGTTCCCGTTCTTATTTTTTTTGGTTTAAGAACCTTGTTAATCAAAGCATAGAACTTTTCGCGTACCAGCTCTTTGTTTTCAAGCTGGCTTCTTGATGTCTGACAGGTCAGAATAAGAACAGAATCATCCGAAATTTTAGATTTCAGCTTTTCTGAAATTATTGATTTTTGTGATTCACTAAGAATTACTGAATTAATAATACTGAACCTTAGTTCTGCTTTTGAATTAACTTTGTTTACATTTTGCCCTCCCGGGCCACTGCTACGTACAAAACTGAAATCAAGTTCCGCATCCAGCGTTCCGGTTTTAATTATTTCATCTTCCATTACTGTTTCTCAAAGGTTTTAACAAGTACTCCAATCCGTTTAACCTGATTTCGTACATCGTGTTCATCAGCATTCCCAGTTTACCGGCCGGAAAACCTTTGGAATGGTACCAAACCAGATAATGTTCAGGCAGGTCACAAATCAGCTTTCCGGCATACTTCCCGAAAGGCATTTTAACTTTGACCAAATCTAATAAAATACCACTATCCATAATGCCTGCCAAGATAATAAAAAAAATTACACCACGATTTAACAACAGTTGTAAGAACCACATTTTTTATATCTTTGCAAAAAAATATTTTATGGTCAAAAAGAAAATAACTTCAGAGGTAACAGATTTACTATTAGCTATAAACGAATCAATGCTTGAAAAAAAAGCAGAAGATATTTTAATTCTGGATCTCGGTAAAATTGAAAATGCGATAACACAATATTTTGTAATATGTACCGGGAATTCTCAAACACATGTAAATACAATCGCACAATACATAGAGTACAACGTAAGAGCAAAGCTCAAAGACAGACCATGGAAGAAAGAAGGATTCGAAAATGCAGAGTGGGTCTTGCTTGATTATGTAAATGTTGTTGTTCATGTTTTTCAACCTCAGGCACGCGAATTTTACAGGCTCGAACAATTATGGGCAGATGCAGAACCCTTTATAACAAAAATTTAACAAGCCTTACAAAACAATTACAGATTATTTTAGTTTAAGTATTTGATTTATATAAAACGAAATGGAAGAAAACAAAGGATTTGGAGACAATAGAAACCAGAAACCGAATCTCCCCGGTGGCACACCTCAGAACTCAAAAAACAGGATGTGGATATACATCATAATGTTTGCCGTTTTTTTGATTTTCTCTTTCATGGATTTTGGAGGTTCATCAAAAACGATAACCCGGAATCAGTTTGAAAAAGAAATTCTAAAGTCCGGTGATGTTGATAAGATTGTAATTGTCAACAAAGAAAGAGTTGACATCTATATCAAAGCAGACAAATTAAGCAAAGATAAATATAAAGATGTTGCCAAATCCGGACCTTTCGGGCTTGGCGGAAGCTCAGGACCTCATTATACTTTTGAAATCGGAGACTCAAAAGCATTTGAAGATCAGCTTAAGGAAGCTCAGGCAGACGTTGATCCGTCAAAAAGACTAATAGCTGAATATGATACTCAGCACAATTATATGGGCGATATTCTGAGCTGGATTTTGCCTATAGCACTTCTTGTAGGATTATGGTTCCTTATTTTCCGTAAAATGAGTAGTGGCGGTGCAGGCGGGAACCAGATTTTCAATATCGGCAAATCGAAAGCACAGGTATTTGATAAAGAACGCAGAGTTCAGGTTAATTTTAACGATGTTGCCGGACTTGAAGAAGCAAAAGTTGAAATTATGGAAATTGTAGATTTCCTTAAAAATTCAGCGAAATACACAAAACTCGGTGGTAAAATACCTAAAGGAGCGTTACTGGTTGGCCCTCCCGGAACAGGAAAAACTTTACTGGCAAAAGCCGTTGCAGGAGAAGCAAATGTGCCGTTTTTCTCATTAAGCGGAAGCGACTTCGTTGAGATGTTCGTAGGTGTTGGTGCATCAAGAGTAAGAGATTTATTTAAACAGGCAAAGTCAAAAGCTCCTTGTATAATTTTTATTGATGAAATTGATGCAATTGGCCGTGCAAGAGGGAAAAATCCTAATTTCGGATCAAATGACGAAAGAGAAAACACTCTCAATCAGCTTTTAACCGAGATGGACGGATTCGACACCAACAGCGGGGTTATAATTTTAGCCGCAACAAACCGTGCCGACATACTTGATAAAGCATTAATGAGAGCAGGACGTTTTGACAGACAGATTCATCTGGAATTACCGGATATAGTTGAACGTGAAGCAATTTTTAAAGTTCATACCCGTACGCTTAAAATGTCTCCCGATGTTGAAGTTGAATTTATGGCAAAACAAACTCCGGGATTCAGCGGGGCAGACATTGCAAACGTTTGCAACGAAGCAGCTCTTATTGCAGCCAGAAGCGACAAAAAACATATCGAAAGACAAGATTTCCTTGATGCTGTTGACAGGATTATAGGCGGACTTGAACGCAAAAGTAAAATAATTTCTCAGTTGGAGAAGAAAACCATAGCATTCCACGAAGCAGGCCATGCAACTGTTAGCTGGCTTCTCGAACATGCCAATCCATTGCTTAAAGTTACTATTATTCCACGTGGCAGAGCTTTGGGTGCAGCGTGGTATCTTCCCGAAGAAAGATCAATTACAACAAAGGAACAACTGCTTGACGAAATGTGCTCTGCCCTTGGCGGACGCGCCAGTGAAGAGTTAAATTTCGGTAAAGTATCTACCGGAGCACTGAATGATCTGGAAAGAGTAACCAAACAGGCATTTGCTATGGTTGGATTTTTCGGAATGAGCGATAAAGTAGGAAATCTGTCTTACTACGATTCTTCAGGACAGAACGAATATGGTTTTACCAAACCTTACAGCGAAAAAACGGCAGAATTGCTTGATAACGAGGTAAAAACAATGGTGGAAGAGCAATATCTTCGTGCATTGAAAGTTTTGAGAGACAACACTGCCGGCCTTACACAACTTGCAGAAACTCTTCTCGAAAAAGAAGTAATTTTCGGAGAAGATCTTGAAAAGATATTTGGAAAACGTTGCGGAGATAAATCTGTAGCAACGGATACTGAAATAATTGCTGACACTGATATTATAAAAGAGGATTAATCAAAAGAACTCTTAAACAAAATGAAATTTTGAATAATTTATTTAAAAGAACGCTTACCGGTATCCTGTTTGTCTCTGCAACAACAGCATTGATTCTGATAAATCAGTGGACTTTTCTTGCATTTCTCTTAATATCAAACGTCTGGCTTAACATTGAGTTTTTACGCATTGTAAAATCCGACGACTCCAGCCCCTCATCATTTTCTACAATTATTACAGGATGTTTTGCCATAATTCTTGCATTTGCAGGATACTATTACAACCTTAATACAGCTTTGTACTGGCTGATACTTGTACCGGCACTATTCATTTTTATCGAAGAGCTTTTTCAGGACAAGAAAAATCCTATACGCAATATTTCATTTGCAATTATGTCTCTGTTCTACATTACACTTCCCCTTATATTGTCAATGCAGTTAGTTACCGGCAACTTATTTTATTTTCAGATTGCAGAAAAAAACTTTCAGCCGGAATTGCTTATAGGTGTTATGGTTCTTATCTGGATATTCGACAGTATGGCTTATCTCACCGGAGTACCTCTGGGAAAACACAAAATGTTTGTAAGGGTGTCTCCTAAAAAATCGTGGGAAGGAACTATAGGTGGAGCTGTTTTTACTATTGCAGCAGGATTCTTTATGCATCATTTTATCCCTGTAATAAACAATTATGATTGGGTTGCCATTGCTGTACTGGCGGTAGTCTTCGGGACTATAGGAGATCTTATAGAATCATTGTTCAAACGAAGTATAAACGTAAAGGATTCCGGCGAATTTTTACCAGGACACGGCGGACTTCTCGACAGACTGGACAGTTACATATTTACCATCCCATGGATTTTTATTTATTTTATTGTTAGGGATGTGTTGATTTAAGGCATACCAACAACAATATTTGTTACAAACTGACGGTATATTTTCCACTTTTCTGTCACAAACTGACGGTACATTTATTTCCCTTTCCCAGGCTAATGTCACGATAGTATTTAACACCAATTCTATCATGGATTTCAATAGCATAACAACCTGTGATGATTTTACGGATTCCCTTTTTAAAATTATCAGAAATTTCTTATTTTTGCTGCCTAAATTAATTAAAAATGAAAAGGATAAAGATTGCAGATGTTCTTAAATCAGAAAGTTTTGGAAATGAAATTCTGGTTAAAGGCTGGGTTAGAACCAAAAGAGTAAGTAAAAACGTATGTTTTATTGCATTAAACGACGGTTCCACAATCAATAATCTGCAGATAGTAATTGACGTAACACCAGAGATGGAAGAGTTACTTGCAAAAATCCATACAGGAGCATCGCTTTCCGTTTTGGGAAAAACAGTTGAATCGGCCGGCAGTGGACAAAAAGTCGAATTACAATGCATAAATCCTGAAATTCTCGGACAGGCAAATCCTGATGAATATCCTTTACAGCCAAAACGTCACAGTCTTGAGTTTTTACGCGAAATAGCACATTTGCGCTTCAGGACAAATACATTTTCTGCTGTTTTCAGAATAAGACATGCAATGACATTTGCTATCCATAAATTCTTTAACGACAAAGGATTCAGCAATATACATACGCCGATTATTACAGGGTCGGATGCAGAAGGTGCCGGTGAAATGTTTCAGGTTACAACCCTGGACATTGAAAAAATGCCGAGAACCGAAGATGGCAAAATTGATTACACTCAGGATTTCTTTGGCAAAATGACAAACCTCACAGTGTCGGGTCAGCTCGAAGCAGAACTTGCAGCTATGGGGCTATCAGAGGTTTACACTTTCGGCCCTACTTTCCGTGCCGAGAACTCAAACACTGCACGCCATCTTGCTGAATTCTGGATGATTGAACCTGAAATGGCTTTCTACGATATTAACGACGACATGGATCTTGCCGAGGAAATGTTGCAGTATCTTGTAAAATATGCTCTCGAAAACTGTCGCGAAGATCTGGAATTCCTTCACAAACGTCGTGAAGAAGAGCAAAAACAAAAACCTCAGAACGAAAGAGACAGCATGGGACTTATTGACAGGCTCGAATTTGTTGTGGCAAACGAGTTTGCAAGAGTAACTTATACCGAAGCTATTGACATTCTGAAAAATTCCAATGCCAATAAAAAAGGCCAGTTTGCATATCCTGTTGAATCGTGGGGAACAGATTTACAAAGCGAACACGAAAGATATCTTGTGGAAAAACATTACAAAAAACCAGTTATTCTCATTGACTATCCAAAAGAAATTAAGGCCTTCTATATGAAGCAAAATGAAGATGGAAAGACTGTAAGAGCAATGGATGTCCTTTTCCCGCAGATTGGCGAAATTATCGGAGGCTCTCAGCGTGAAGAAGATTATGAAAAGCTTTTGAACAGGATAAACGAAATGCACATTCCAGAAAAAGATATGTGGTGGTATCTCGAAACCCGTAAATTCGGAACTGTACCTCACAGCGGTTTTGGGTTAGGCTTCGAAAGACTTATGCTTTTTGTTACAGGAATGGGTAATATCAGAGACGTTATTCCATTCCCGAGAACTCCTAAAAATGCAGAATTTTAATTAATGCTTTTGAATTAAAATTTTTTGTATTTTTGAGAATCAGCTAATTAGACTATGTTAAAACAGAATTTACAGCAAAAACTGTTACAGAAACTTTCACCGCAGCAAATACAGATGATTAAGCTGCTGGAGTTGCCTACTCTCCAACTGGAGCAAAGGATAAAAAAAGAACTTGAAGAAAATCCTGCTCTGGACGAATGTCAGGATGATGAAGATGATGTATATTCTGAGGACAACAATGACAATGACGACGATAATAACAACGATGACGATGAGTTTTCATTCGAAGATTATATCGGCGACGATGACGAAATCCCTTCTTATAAGCTGAACACCAACAACACATCTAAAGACGACGAACATAAAGAAATTCCGTATTCTGCTTCAAAATCTTTTCATGAACATCTGTCAGAGCAGCTTGTGATGAAAGAAGTAACAGAACGTGAAAAGCTTCTGGCAGTTTTCCTTATCGGAAATATTGATGACGACGGTTACCTCAGACGTGAACTTGAAGCTATTGTTGACGATATTGCTTTTTCTCAAAACATTACTGTAACCGAAGAAGAACTTCAAACCACGCTGGAAATTATTCAGGAACTGGACCCTGCAGGAGTCGGAGCACAAAACCTTCAGGAATGCCTTGTATTGCAGCTTGAAAGAAAAGAAAACCAGACAGATACGGTAAGACTGGCAAAAAAAATACTTCTTGAGTGTTTTGATGAGTTTACAAAAAAACACTACCCTAAAATTATGTCTAAATGCAGCATTGACGAAGGCACTTTAAAGTCTGCTGTAGATGTTATCTTAAAGCTAAATCCGAAACCAGGCAGTTCTTTCGGAGAACCTCAGACCAGATCTATACACGCCATAATACCTGATTTCATTCTTGATACCCAGGACGGGAAAATTGAAATTTCCTTAAATTCCAGAAATGCACCGGATCTTAGAATAAGCAAAAGCTTTTCGCAGATGATGGAAGAATATGCGGCAAATAAAAACAGCGGACGCGGAGATAAAGAAGCTTTGGTATTTATCAAGCAAAAACTGGACTCTGCAAAATGGTTTATTGATGCAATTGTTCAAAGACAAAACACATTACTTTTTACAATGAATGCAATTGCCGAATTTCAAAAAGCATTCTTCCTGAGCGGAGACGAAACAGATCTTAAACCTATGATTCTGAAGGATATTGCAGAAGTTACGGGTCTTGATATATCAACGGTATCGAGAGTTGCTAATTCCAAATATGTTGCAACCCCATATGGTAATTATTCCCTTAAATACTTTTTCAGCGAAGGTATGCAAACAGAATCGGGAGAAGAAGTCTCGACAAGGGAAATAAAACAAATTCTAAAAGATTGTATCGAAGCTGAGAACAAAACAAAGCCCCTTACAGATGATAAGCTTGCAGAAATACTTAAGTCAAAAGGTTATCACATAGCAAGGCGCACAGTAGCAAAATATCGCGAACAACTGGAAATCCCGGTTGCCAGACTAAGAAAGGAATTATAATGCAAAAAGAGCGCATTTACACTTATCTGGCAAAAGGCATCAGCTACATATTCCACCCGCTGTTAATGTCTGTTTATGCTGTTATCGCCGTTTTCAATTCAGGACACTATCTGAGTGTTGTAAATCATGGCGTAAGAAATACCATATACTCAATTTATTTTATTCTTACTTTTATTATCCCGGCACTGTTTGTTCCCGTTTTATACTTTTTCGGAATGATTTCGAAACTTGAAATAGATATTCGCAAAGAAAGACTACTGCCACTTTTAACAGTTTCAATAATGTATGCGCTGGGATGGTATTTTATGAGCCGGATTTCAATGCCTCCTATTCTGCTTAATATAATTCTGGCTTCTCTGGTAACTGTAATTCTGGCTTTCTTCATAACAATTTTCTGGAAAATAAGCCTCCATAGTATGGGCATAGGCGGATTACTGGGATTTGTTGTTTATTTAGCCAATATTAAAGATTTATCTGTATTATTCATCGGGTTTATAATAATTCTGGCCGCCGGATTAGTAGGCACTGCACGTTTATATCTTAAGAGACATAGTCCGGCACAGGTATATACAGGATACTTTTCAGGATTTATTGCCGTTTATATTTCAATGCTTATTTTTTAATTATGTGGTTTCTTAAATTTCTGCTGTTTATTGTAATTATTTATGTCGTTGGTTACCTTTTCTTCAGGTTTGCCCTGCCATGGATATTAAAAAGATTTGTAAGAAAAATTGCAAAAAAAATGAATGTCCCATTCGAAGAACCGCCAAAAAAGAAAAAAACGGGAGAAATCAACATTGATTATGTACCCGAAAATAACACCAATGAAAACCAAAAGAATGTTGACGGAGAATATGTCGATTTTGAAGAAATAAAATAAATGAAAACAATAAGACTCATAATTTATAAAATATTCGGGCTTAAAGCCTATCTCAGAATTGTCTCACGGGTTTATATTATGTCGGTAAAAGCTGGATTTGGCAAAAAAAAATATCCTGAACTATACTATCTTAAATCAATTATAAAACCTGGTTACAACTGCATTGATATAGGTGCAAACATGGGATATTATTCTGTATTTATGTCAAAATACGCAGGCGCCGCGGGAAAAGTTTATGCTGTTGAACCGGTTCCGCTCTTTGCCGGGATATGGAAAAAAAATGTCCGCAGATGTAAAAATAAAAATCTTATTCTTTTCAATTACGCTCTCGGAGCACAGGAAACTACCGTAGAAATGGGTATGCCTTTTATAAACGGGGTGGTACACCATGGGATGACAAAAGTAGTTACAGAAGAATCTGCCGGATATGAAAAAAAGTTCAGGGTTGAAATGAAAAATCCCGACATCCTTTTCTCTGGAATTGAAAAAATTGATTTTATAAAAGTTGACGTAGAAGGCTACGAAAGTATTGTTTTTGAAAATATGACAGAGCTGTTAAAAAAGCACAAGCCATTTATTCAAAGCGAACTTAGCGGATCAGAAAACAGAAATGCAGTAATTAACCTGTTAAAATCAATTGACTACAAAGTGTATATCTTAAAAAACAATGAAATAACCGAAGCTGATCAGGACACAATAAATTCCTATGCCGGCGATTTCTATTTTAAAATAAAGTAAGTTGTCAAAATGAGAATCTTCATTTTAATTCTGTTAATTTCGCTGACAATCGCTAATGCTAACGAATTATCTGCTCACAAACGGGCAAAATATAATATAGTAATAGACACTGACGGCGGAGTTGATGACTTTAAAGCAATTACCTGTTTTGCGGCATCAAAAGATTTTAATATAAATTGCATAACCACTGTTGACGGGGTTCTCGATCCTGAGACCGGAGCAGAATACATAAGCAAAACCCTTCAAATTTATCACCACGAAGGAATTCCGGTAGGCGCCGGATCAGATTATAAATCCTCTAAGAAATATGCAAAACATGCAAGCCTTTATTGGAAAAATTTATTTCCTGAAAGTGATAAAAAAGATTTCAGAGATGCTGTGGAATTACTTGATTTTTCGATAAAAAACGAAAAAAAGAGAACAATTATCATTGCAGCAGGACCATTATCAAACATTGCAGAAATGCTCGAAAAACATCCCGAAAATGCCGCAAAAACAGAAATGATTTTATGGTATTCAGAATGGTCAACAAAACCGGAGGGATACAATTATGAACAGAATAAAGACGCATACGATAAAATAATTGAAAGCAAGGTTCCGCTGAAAATAATTTCAGGAAACGGGATGAGTTATCCCGATGATTTTCTTGGGATCTGTAAAGAAATAAATTCTGTCTATTCACAAACCATGTTCAGGTTTCTTTCATCTCAGAATAATGATAAAATATGGCTCTGGGACGAAATGCTGTCCTTATACCTGCTTTATCCTACATTATTTGATGAAGAACCGGTTGCAGAATATTGCAGAAAAGTAACTCCAAAAGCCGACAGTTATTTTGACATATTAATTACAGGAATCCTTAACAGCGACAAGCCAGAGCCCGGAGTTGTGTTTAATGAAATCCCCAGCTCAGGTTATATGTTAATTAACGATGTAAATGATGTAGCTGCTGAACTAATTGCAAATCACGGTTATACAGAATTCAAAATTACATCTTTGGCCTCAGAAATACATTCTCACATGGGAATTTATTCAATTTTGGGAGCAAAAACCGGATTACGGATAATGGAATACCTTCATGCCGGACTCGATGAAATCGAGATTATTTCATATGCCGGATTTGATCCTCCTGTTAGTTGTTTTAATGACGGGTTACAGGTAGGAACAGGTTCTACAATAGGATACGGAACCATATCGGTCGATACTACCCAAGGTATTAAACCTGCTGTTTTGGTAAAGTATAACGGGCGTGAAATTTTATTTTCTCTAAAGCCTGAGCTTATTGCAAAAATACGTAAAGATGTAGGTGAACTTATCAAAACCTACGGACTTGAAAGCGAATTATACTGGAAAAAGCTAAGAGAAATATCAATATCAGAATACTGGCTTAAAATGAGCAGATATGAAATTCTGGATATAACCGTGATTAAATAAATATAATTCAGCGATCTGTTCTTCAGAGTGATTAAAATGCGAAAATAATTTCTGAAATTACTCAGTGATCACAATCTTCTCAAAAGTAGTTTTCCCCTCTCCCGTTAGTTTTAACGTGTAAATTCCTTTGGCAAAATCTGATAAATCTGCCGGATATGTATTTCCGTCAAAATAAAATTCCCCGGATTTTTTACCTTCTGCATTAAAAATCTCAACATAATAAGAGCCGGATTTTTCAGTCATAATATTAAATCTGCCATCAGAAGGATTAGGAAATATCTTTGCGGGATCTGTATATATCTCCTTATCCGAAGATTGAATGATGGAGATATCTGCTAATACTGCCGACGATGGATTTACTATCACATTAACAACGTTACCTTCAACCGGGATATGATATGTGCAGTAATTTGCATTAACCGGCTGTCTTGTCACAAAATATGTGTCATCATCATAAACAATTTTGAATTCCATAGGAATTGTAAACAACTCTGTTACGGCAGAAGTCGTCTGATTCATTTCTATACTGACTTCATTTCCGGACTGCCACCAGACAACTGAATAAGTAGGAAATCCTTCACCGTAATACCATTCTTCAAAAAACGGATCAAAATCAATACCTGTCTGAGTTTCGAGAACTGCTTTAAGATCTTCTGCGGTAGCTGTAGAGTTGCCATACTCACTTAAAAATTCCCGTAAAACAGAAAAGAACGATTCGTCATTATCAATCATGTATCTTATCATATGAACCAGGCATGCTCCTTTTCTGTATGTTAATCTGTAATTAAATACCCTGCCTACATTGCTTAATTCTTCAAACGGTACATATACGGAACCTGTAGGTGCTTCTTTGGCCAAAGCCTGACAACCATTAAGCCAGCCAAGTTCATAACCATCCGGATGCAAATAATCTTCCGACATATATTCCCCGTAACTTGCAAAACCTTCATTAATCCAGATATCCTGCCAGTTTGCACAGGTAAGATAATCTCCGAACCATGAATGTGCCAGTTCGTGAGTAACAAGAGTAAAGTCAAAACTCCCCAAAGTTGTCATTGTCTGGTGTTCCATTCCTCCACCCAAAGGTACTATGCAATGCCCGTATTTTTCCATATGGTGAGGGAATAGTCCCCAATGATCAGAATACATTACAAGCATGTCTTCTGTTCTGTTAATATTTGCAATATAAGTATCCAGATAAGTTGAATTATCAGGAATGAAATTCTGAACAAGAACCTGAGTTGAAAAATTCGGGATGTCTGCATTAAAAGAATAATCCTGATACTCACCTATAGCTACTGAAATAAGATAAAAATCTATAGGATACGAAGATTGCCATTCCATCCTTTTTTCCCCGCCTCCAACATTTATCTCGTTTACCAAAAGACCGTTTGATCCGGCTTTAAGGTTTTCGGGAATAGTTACGTAACAATATGATGAGTCCGCTTTATCGGACAACACCTGCTTGCATGGAAACCAGTACTTTGCAGCATAAGGTTCTGACAGCGAATATGTAAAATCGTAATTCCCGGTGCCATACCATTCAGATTCGTTGAACATTCCGTCCGAAGGTGTACCATGGTAAAAAATCTGCGCCGACACATCATAATCAGCATTATAATCAGATAAATGTGAATAATCCACTACTATAATATCGGAAGAATGTGTAAATGATTTGATTTCTCCGTTTATCTTAACAGAATCAACAGTCATATCTGATTTAAGATCGAAGACCAGTTCATTACTATACTCAGGCAAAAGATTGAGATCTATTATGACACTTCCTGACACATCTACAGAAGCGTTATCCATTGTAATATTCAGGAAATAAAAACCCACATCATAATAATCCAGTCTGGGGTCATTCTCCTGATCCCCGGCTTTACTGAATTTGTATGAATGTTTAAAAAAATCGTACTCCTGAGAATAAGATAATAAACACACTACTGATAACAAAATCAGAATCGCAATCTTTTTCATATGTGTACAGTTTTTAGGTAATTAAGCCTTTATCGTCAATCCATTTAATAGCTTCACGTTTACTTAAAGTTTTAAGCGAAGTATTTTGAATAATAAAATTTAAAACCCATCTGTAATCTGTTTTTGAATATTCTCTGAGAGACCAGCCTATTGCTTTCTGAATAAAGAAATCATTTTGTGCGGCATTCTCAAGTATGTGTCTGGTAAGAATTTCCGTGTTGGTATTCTTCTTGTAAGAAAGCTGATATATAATCGAAACTCTCTTAAGCCATACATTACGTGACTGACTCCATGAATCAGTCATAGCAACAGCAAGATTCGGGTATTTAAGGAAAAACGGGGAAATAATCTTACTGCTTATAAGATCAACACTGTCCCACCATGATTTTGTGAGAATCAGACTTTCAAAATAAACAATATCGGTAGGAGACCATTTGCGTTTGTGCTTCAAAAGCATCTGAACAGCAAAATAATGGTATTCTCTTTCCGGCAGATTGAATAATTCTTTAACCAGAATTTTAGTCTCGTCATATGCAGGAATAGGAAAAGTGTTAAAGAATATCTTAAACAAATCTTTTCTTCGCGGAGCCGTAATCCCCAAAAACGGGAAATTATACTTCATATACTTAGACATTGCTTCCGCATCTTCTGCATTATGATGTTTTTCAAAAAAAACCTTTACTTTTTTTACATAATCCGACAATAACATATCCGAAATTTTTTTACTTATAAATGATAATTACTCAAACCAATTTTTATCCTCACACAAAAATACTTAAATAAAAGCTTATTTCAAAAATAAAAAGTATAATAACTCAAAATAATGCAATATTTTATATCAGTATTTTGTAAATTGCGGATAAATACGTACTTTTATGTTCGTATTTTTTTTGCTTATGAAAGATAAACCTGGGATTTTGAGTTTTTTGTTTTTGTGGCCGGCAACTTTTTTGTACAGAATTGTTGTTTCATTGCGTAATTTTCTTTATGAAAACAATATTTTTAAGACAAAAGAGTATAACATGCCTATTATTTCAATAGGGAATATAAGTGTCGGAGGAACAGGAAAGACTCCGCATACTGAATTTATATTAAGGATGCTTAAAGATGAATTTAAGGTTGCTACCCTGAGCAGAGGTTACAAACGTAAAACAAAAGGATTCCGTATTGTAGAAACAACCGACTCGCATTTTGACTCAGGAGACGAACCTTTACAGATTAAGCAAAAATTTCCGGATGTGATAGTATCTGTTTGTGAAAGCAGAACAGAAGGAGTAGAAAAATTAAGGGATCTTTATCCCGACTTAAACCTTATTATTCTTGATGATGCTTTTCAACACAGAAAAATAACCCCGGGACTTTCAATTTTACTCAACAACTATAACCATCCCATTGCCAGCGATTATCTTTTACCTTTGGGCAGACTACGCGAACCACGTTCGGCAAGCCACAGGGCACATATTGTTATTTACAGCAAATGCCCGGAAAACTTAAAACCTATTGAACGAAGAATATTAAGTAAGGAAGTTGATATAATGCCATATCAATATTTGTTCTTTTCTACCTTAAAGTATCTTGATTTAAAACCTGTTTTCGAAAATAAAAACGAGAGCATAAGTACTGAAAATTTAAAAGAATTTAACGTAGTTGCTCTTACAGGAATTGCCAGATCCGGCAATCTTACAGAGTTTCTTGAGAAACACTGCAAGTCCGTAAGCCATCTTAAATACCCTGATCATTATAATTTTAACCGGAAAGATATAGCCGGGATACAGAAAATTTTCGCAGAAACAAGCGGGAATAAAATAATTATTGTTACAGAAAAAGATGCTGTGCGTCTAAAAAGCGATAATTTATTCGACGACGAATTTAAAAAATATGTATATTGCATCCCTATTGAGGTTGAATTACTTTGTAGCGACGAGGAAAGAAAACATTTTGATAATCAAATATTTAGCTATGTCAGAAATAATAAAAGATACAGTAAGCTTTATAAAAACGCGTATTCAGGATGAGCCTGAAGTAGGGATAATTTTAGGAACCGGACTCGGTGGATTGGTTCGTGAAATTGACATTAAAGTAAGTATTCCGTATAATGAGATTCCGAATTTTCCGGTATCAACTGTCGAAGGTCACAGCGGAAAGCTTATATTTGGTAAGCTTGGAGGTAAAAATGTTGTTGCCATGCAGGGCAGATTTCATTATTATGAAGGATATCCCATGTCTCAGGTGATTTTTCCCGTAAGAGTTATGAAATATCTGGGAATTAATACTTTATTCGTATCAAACGCAAGCGGTGGAGTTAACCCTGATTTCGAAATCGGCGATCTTATGATTATTACAGATCATATTTGCCTTGTTCCTAATCCTTTAATCGGGAAACATAATCCTGAGTTTGGAGCCAGATTCCCCGATATGAGTGATGCTTATGATAAAAAACTGGTTGCCAAAGCAAAAGAAATCGCAAAGGAATCGGGGATTAAAGTCCGGGAAGGAGTATATACTGCCACTACAGGGCCTACTTTCGAAACACCTTCAGAATATAAATATTTCCGTATTATTGGGTCCGACACGGTAGGGATGTCAACAGTTCCTGAAGTAATAGCCGCACGTCAGATGGGAATTCCGTGTTTTGCCATGTCTATAATAACAGATTTGGGGGTTCCCGGAAAAATTGTTGAAGTAACCCACGAAGAAGTACAAAAAGTTGCAGCAGCAGCAGAAATAAAAATGACTAAAATTTTCACCAAAATGCTGGAAAACCTATAGAACCGGAAAACTTATAAAACAAAAGAGGGATTTGACAAATCAAATCCCTCTTTTGTTTATTCTTCAACTGCCGATTTAATTATCGTCTCATATACTTTTTCCCAACCATCCCATTTTCCGTATCCTGATAATGATTCGTTGTGCCATAATGTTATAAGAGTTCCTCCATATTTCTGAGTATAATTTACAATCCCAAGGCATTGGGTTGTAGCTTCTTCTTTAGTAAGATTCTGATATTTTGCCAGACCTGCATCCATAATCATTGTCGGATAAAGCCAAAAGTCTGTCTTTACATTTGTCTTAAGGTTAAAAAACGGAACCGGAACAGTTATCCCCATTCTGAAACCTGGCATATCAGGATAAACCATTGAGAAATCTCTTTTTATACCTTCAACAATTAAATCTTCGTAAGTGTAAGGAAATCTTACAAACAGATAATGCTGACGGGAAGAAAAAATTTCCTGTCCCGTAATTTTTTTCAGAATTCTAAGCTCCTTATTCCATATCTTCGGATGATTATTCCCCCTGTATGAGTTATGAATACCTATTGTATAATTCTTAACCAGTTCTGCAATAAGCTTTTTCACTGTTGTCCTTGAAGGAGAAATATTTCTGTCAAGATTCCCGAATCGTCCCACTAAGAAAAAATAGTAAGGAGACAATTCGTATTTAGTATGCAAGTCATTTATTTTGTCAAAACAAAACCACGGATCTTCTTCTTTTCCGGTAACTACCCTGATGCGTTTTTTTACTGCATCAAAATCTTTTTTAAACAGATCTCTTACAGCACCACCCATTCCGCGGAAAAAGCCTTTTGACTTATACATAAAAACACTGTCCACATCAATAGTAGGGATGTATTTAAAACCCGGTTTATCAAAAATCAGGTCGGGGTATAGTAACTTAAGCTCTTCAAGAAAAATCTCAGTCCAGATATTTACCGCCGGTTTCTGTAAAATTCCGATCTTCCTTGCTATGCTCATTTCGGAGGTAAACCTTGTTAATGCATCTTTAGCAAAATGACCGTACTCTTCCATACGTGTCACATGCCAGAAAGTAGCAGCAAACAAATCGAATTTCGGCAACATAAATGACTCTGTCGGAAATAAAACAGTCATATTACTTATAATTGTCCTTCCCGGAGAGTTGATAATAATTTTTTCATCCGTCATCATTGCATCTGCAATAATTCCAGGTTTCCCTGAAACTTTCTCCTGAGCATACCACAGACACGGATCATCAGACTTTTCAAACTCAAACAAATCTGTAGTAATGCGATACTCCAGTTTAAAAGCATGCTTAAAACAAACTTCAACCGCATATTCTATCCTGGAATTAAGTTTTGGCGTATAAATAAGAAGCATAAAAATTGTTTTAAATCATAACATGTTTCAGTTCATTATGTTTTCTACTTCTTCAACCGAAATAGGGATACGTTTTTCTCCTAAAATTCTTGAACCTGTTTCTGTTATAAGAATATCATCTTCCAGTCTTATCCCGCCAAAATCACGATATTCTTCCACTTTTGCATAATTTATATATTCGGCAAATTTGTTTTCTTTCTTCCAGATATCTATAAGTTCGGGGATAAAATAAATACCCGGCTCATTGGTTAACACAAACCCAGGTTCCAGTTCCCGGCCCAATCTTAAAAAGGCTGTTCCGAAAATTGAACTTGGCTGTATTTTCTCATCATATCCTACGTTTATTTGTCCCAGATCTTCCATATCATGAACATCAAGTCCCATCATATGTCCCAGACCGTGAGGCATAAACAGTGCGTGTGCTCCCAGTTGCACCGCTTCTTTAACATTTCCTTTCATAAGTCCCAGATCTTTAAGCCCGTTTGCAAGGATCTCACAAGCACTTAAATGAACATCCAGATATGTTACACCAGGCTTCATAAGTTTGATTGACCCATTTATAGCCCCAAGAACACAGTTATAAATTTCTTTTTGTTTCTGGCTGAATCTGCCGCCAACAGGAACAGTTCTGGTATTGTCAGAAGCATAAAACATCGGAGTTTGTGCACCTGCATCCTGTAACATAAGATCTCCGGTTTTTAACACATTACCATGTTCATGGTTATGCAAAGTCTGTCCGTTTTTGGTAAGTATTATAGGAAAAGAAGGAACGGCTCCGTATGAAAGACTTATTCCTTCCATCATACCGGCAATTTCTCTTTCGACCATGCCAGGTTTTACCATTTTCATAGCGGCAGTATGCATTAAATACCCTATTTCGCAAGCTCTTTCAATTTCTTCAATTTCTACCTGTTCTTTTACATTTCTAAGTTTTACAACTGCTTTTATAAAATCCAAAGAAGCAGAAGACTTCATATCTGCAAATTTAATCCCCAGGAGCTCATTAAGAAGAATCATATTATCATGCTTGTAAGGCGGTAAAAAATGTATTTTTCTGCCTTTTTTAACAGCTTCTGCCAGATAATCTGCAAGTTTTGCAAAAGGATGTGTTTCATTAACCAGACATTTTTGTGCAAGATCCTTAACATAAGGTTGCGGCCCCATCCATATTATATCATCTATATCAACATCATTGGCAAAAATAATATCTTTGTCGTTTTCCGGATCTATTACAGCAGCCATACCCGGCAAATTGAGCCCGTAGAAATATAAAAACGTAGAATCCTGACGAAAATGATAAGCATTTGCAGGATAATTCATAGGAGTCTCATTGTTTCCTAAAAACAGATATACTCCTTGTCCTAACATCTTTTTTAAATTCTCTCTTCTCGATTTATAAACTTCCGGTTTAAACATAGTCTTAAATTTTAAAAATTAAAGCATAAAGATAAGCATTATCATTTAAAAATGCAGACATGATTACTTAATTTATTCTTAAATATTTATCATATTGCAGATTATCATAAGTCATATTTTCACAACAATGCAGCAATTATATAAAACAAAAAACCCGACGGTGAACACCTATCGGGAAAGAACATTTATAATAATGTTGAGGTAGTTACTTTTTTACGAGCTTTTTTGAATCTACATTCTTACCTTCATATATAAGGCAAACAAAATATACTCCGCTTTGTAAATCATATGCTTCCAGATCTACTCTGCCAAGCCCGCCCGAAACAGGAATTGATTTAAGTTTAACTCCGGCAAAGTTATAAACACAAATCTCTGCAATTTTACCCTCAGGAATATTATACCATACTTCAGCATAATCAATAACCGGATTAGGAATAGGGGCAGAAATTTTTAACAATTCCGGATAACCATCCTGAGAATAAAAATATGAATTTACATCAACAGGATTCGGGCAAAAAGAAAATCCTGCTTTTGCAAACAGAAGTGCGAAAACTGATATGTAAAATATTTTTTTCATCGAATAGTGTTTTACAAAAACCGTTCCTAAAATTAATTCAACTATTTTTTAAATAAAGTTTAATATTTTTTACGGAAAATCCTTAGTTGGGTTTCAAAAATCAAAGTGTTTTTCTAAAAAATCTTATTTGTAAAGATCCTAATCAGTGACAAAAAAATTAAAGGAACATATTTTTTAACTCGTCAGAGTGGATATAAATTATCAGAACGCAGGTTAATACAACACTATAATTTATATCCATAACCCCTGGCTTTTAATATTGTGTTTCCAGACATATTCCTGTAAAAACAGTCTATAAAATCGTATTTGAATCTGAATATTTAATAACAAATCTTCCTGAGTATTTTAAATGAAGCATTTATGCAATCAGGGCCATGCCGGAAAATCCTCCTCAACTCAAGCGCCTTCATTTTCCGGGCGGAACTACATAGGATCGACATCTATTTCGGCAATGACTCCGCCAAATTCACTTTCTGATTTCAACTGCCTGATTTTATTAATTACAGCCTGCTTAATTTTAGAGGGGGAAGCTGTTTTTTCAAATCTGACATGAATATTCAGAATATAATAATTACTGATTTTGTTGATCATTGGTTCTTCAGGGCCTTTCACTCTCCCCGACAGATCATATTTAAGAGATTCCGCAAGAATTGCCGCAGCACGGTGAAGTCTTCCGCGATCTTTATGTTTAAGTTTAATTACAATAAAACTCCAGAACGGCGGATATTTGAACAATTTTCTTTCTTCAATCTGGGAATTAAACATAGACTTAAAATCGTTTGATACAACAAACTGAATTATAGGATGTTCAGGATTAAAAGTCTGAATAATAACTTTTCCCTGTTTTTGCCGTCTTCCCGCACGTCCGCTAACCTGAGACATAAGCTGGAATGCTCTTTCAAAAGCCCTGAAGTCCGGAAAATTCAACATGTTATCTGCATTTAGTATGCCTACCAGGCCGACTTTTTCAAAGTCAAGTCCTTTGGTTACCATCTGGGTACCAATCAAAATATCATATTCGTAATTCCCAAAATCTTTAATAATACGTTCAAACTTTCTTCTTGAATTTGCTGTATCGTAATCAAGCCGGGCTAAACGTGCTGCAGGAAAGATCTGTGCGGCCTCATCCTCTATTCTTTCTGTACCCAAACCTTTTGCCACAAGATTTGTACTATTGCAGGACCCGCATTTTGTAATTACATCTGTTTTTTCACCGCAATAATGGCAAACAAGTTTATTTTCCCACTTATGATAGGTAAGGCTCACATTACAGCTCTTACAATAAGGAACTGTTCCGCAGTCCTTACACTCCAGGTTAGGAGAGTAACCTCTGCGGTTCTGGAATAAAATTACCTGCTCATTATTTGCCAGTGCCGTATTAACATGATTGATAAGTAGCGGATGAAAATGTGCATTCATAATTTTACGCCTATATGCATCTTTCATGTCCGCCATCAATATCTCCGGCATCTTAACATTTCCATATCTTTCAAAAAGCTCAACAAGCGAATATTTTCCGGTTAAAGCATTTTGATACGATTCAACTGAAGGTGTTGCAGAACCGAGTATAATACCTGCATTGTGTATTCCGGATAAGACAATAGCCGCATCACGGGCATTATATCTGGGGTCCGGGTCAACCTGCTTGTAAGAAGTCTCATGTTCTTCATCAACTATAATAAGTCCAAGATTTGAAAAAGGCAGAAAAACTGCAGATCTGACGCCCAAAACTATCTGAAGTTTTTGTTCAAGTACTTGTCTGTAAACTTCTGACCTCACATCTACTGAATACTTACTATGAAAAACACCTATCTTATCTCCGAAATAGCTTTGAAGCCGTTCAATTATTTGCGATGTCAACGCTATTTCGGGAAGCAGATAAAGCACTTCCTTATTTTGAGCAATAGTCTGCTCTATAAGTTTGATATAGATTTCTGTCTTACCGCTTGAAGTAACTCCATGCAGTAAAACAGGTTTATTGTCATTAAATTTATTATTTATCTGATCAAATGCAATTAGCTGTTTATCTGTCAATTGAAACTCATTATTTGAATCAACAATTTGAGCCTTAATTCTGGTTTCTTCTCTGTCTTCAAAAGATACCAAACCTTTTTCGGCCAGTGAGTTTAAACTGGATTTTGAGACTCCCAGCAAGTTCATAAGCCATTTAACATTACATTCAAACTTTGTAAGCTCCTCTTCAACACATTTTCCGGCAAGAAAACTCAGGACTTCTTTCTGTTTATTGTTTCGCTTAAGAATTTTCTCACAATCCTCTGCTTTTTCAGACAGCACCCCGGAATGAAATACCAAAAATGTACTGTAAACAGGCTTATATACTTTTACAAGGTTCTGACATAAAGATACGAGCCCGTTTGAAGCCAGATTGTCGAGTTGCTTAATCGGATTTTTTATTTCTGTCGCACGGATAATATCGTAAATGTCTGATTCCGGTGAATTTTGTAAATAGTCAAGTATTTTCTGCTCCGATTTCCCGGGTTGGTAATTCTGATTATAATCAGAATTGAAATACACTTTGGTCTCTCCCGAAGGAATGAGTTTTGAAGGTATTGCAGCATTTATTACCTCTCCCGGAGAGCAGCAATAATATGTTGATATCCAATTAATAAGATCAGACTGCTGCTTGCTTATAACCGGAGAATCATCAAACACCGACAATATTGGCTTGGTTTCAAATTCCGGTTTTTCGTTATGAATTTTTGCAACGATTCCTGTATATAATTTTCGTTTGCCTAAAACAATAACAACCCTGAAACCCGGTTTTACAATTTCAGACAAATCATCAGGAATGCTGTAAGTAAATGTATATTCGAGAGCAAGGGGAAGTAATATTTCTGCAAATAATTGCTTATGCATTAATACAGTTATGAGTTGAGCACATCAACCACATCAAGCATGGTTTGATCGATAGTTTTATGATGTTTTATAGTCTTATTAAACGGGACATGAACTATTTCACGATTAATCATACCTATCATAACGCTTCTCTGGTCGTCAAGCAGTGCATCAATTGAAGCTATTCCAAGACGGCTGGCAAGATAACGGTCGTAGGCGGTAGGAGAGCCTCCACGTTGAATATGTCCCAATACTGTTACTTTCATATCGAATTCCCCGCCGAATTTTGCCATAGCCTCTTTAATCTCAAAAGCACCACCGGCATCGTCACCTTCGGCAACAATAATAATGCTTGATGTCTTCTTCTTGGCCATATACTGGGTCAACTGTTTATGAAGAGCTTCAAGGTCTGTTGCAACTTCCGGTACGAGAACAGCCTCTGCACCGGTTGCTATACCGGATCTTAATGCAATAAAACCGGCATCACGTCCCATTACTTCGATAAAAAATATTCTTTCATGAGAAGCGGCAGTATCTCTTATCTTGTCAACTGCTTCGACAACAGTGTTTAAAGCAGTGTCAAAACCTATAGTCATATCCGTACCAAAAAGGTCGTTATCAATTGTTCCGGGAATTCCTACAATAGGGAAATTATACTCCTCTATAAAAATTCTTGCGCCGGTAAAAGTCCCGTCACCACCGATTACAACCAAAGCATCAATATCATGATTTTTTAAATTCTCGTAGGCTTCTTTTCTTCCTTCTGCTGTACGAAATCTTTCACTTCTGGCAGTTTTCAGAATTGTTCCGCCAAGCTGAATTATGTTTCCCACACTTTTTGAATTCATAGGGATGAAATCTCCTTTTATCAGTCCTTCATAGCCTCTCAGAACTCCATAAACCTTAAGTTCTTCGCTAATCGCTTTTCTTACTACTGCTCTAAGCGCAGCATTCATTCCCGGAGCATCTCCTCCTGATGTTAAAACTGCTATTTTATTTATCTGTGCCATAAATGGTTAAATTACAAATTACAAAAAACGTCCGTCTCAAAAGAAAAAACAAACCCCAACATTATGCTTTCAGGTCTGTATCAAAGCAATACGGATGTTTTATAAACTATCTCTTCAATCAAAATTCCCGCAAAAATACTAAGAAACTTTACTAAAAAACAGGATTCTCTTATTTTGTTAATAAATTAATTATCCAGGCTTTTACATTCTCCATTAACCACAACGGTGTTGATGTTGCTCCGCTTATTCCGACAGAGGAACATGAATTCAGCCATTCCGGGTTCAAATCTTCCGGGCCTGTGATAAAATAACTGTTGGTGTTAGCCTCTTTACATACTCCAAAAAGCATTTTCCCGTTAGAACTGTTATAGTCACTTACAAAGATTATAACATCATGTTCTGAGCAAAATTCCCGAAGTCTGGGGATTCTGTTTTTAACACTGGGACAAATTGTTTGATAAACAGTAAACAAATCGTCTTTGCCATTAACATCTGCTGATTTTTTTTTCAGATATTCTGCAATTTCTTCATATTCACTATAATTCGATGTCGTTTGTGAAAATAAAAAAGTTGGTTTTGAAATATCCAGACTTTCGGCCTCTGCCATGTTACTTATCACAATTGCTTTGCCTCCTGTCTGTCCTACAAGACCGTTTACTTCGGCATGTCCTTTTTTACCATAAATCACAATCTGATTTTCGTTGTTTTCTTCGGACTTTTCCTTGATTCTTTTTTGAAGACGCAATACAACAGGGCAAGTAGCATCTATAATATCTATCCCGGCATCAGATGCTTTTAAATAAGTTTCGGGAGGTTCACCATGTGCTCTTATAAGAAGTTTTTTACCTGTCAGATTGGTTAAATCCTGGTGTCCGGCTGTTTTCATTCCCAACTGGATAAGCCTTTCTTCTTCCTTAGCATTATGAACAATTTCGCCAAGGCAGTAAATCCCTTCAGAAACATAAGCTTCTGCCTCTTTTATTGCATTGGTAACACCAAAACAGAAACCTGCATATTTATCTATCTCAACCCTCATTCAAAACTTTTTTTACAAGACTTAAAGCAAGTTCCAACTGTTGTTCCCTGTTAAGGTCTGAATTATCAATTAAAACAGCATCTTCTGCTTTTTTCAACGGACTGTCAGCTCTGTTCTGATCAATATAGTCCCGTTCGGCAAGATTGTTTTTTATAGTATCGAAGCTTACTGTTTGATTTTTTGCAGCAAGCTCATCATACCTGCGTTGAGCTCTCACATCAATTGCGGCAGTAACAAAAATCTTAAGATCTGCATCAGGAAAAACAACCGTTCCTATATCGCGCCCGTCCATTACGACAGATTTGTTTTCGGACATGGCACGCTGTAGTAAAACCATTTTTAATCTTACTTCGGGAATTGCACTTATAAAACTGACTTTTGAAGAAACTGTTATGTGCCTTATCTCGTCCTCAACATTTTCCCCGTTAAGAAATGTCAGAGGATTGTTATCAGAATCCAGCTCAAAATTTATTTCTATTTCATCAAGGCGTGAAAATAATTTTGTTTCATCCACAACATCTCCTTCTATCAGTTTATTCCTGATCGCAAACAAAGTAACAGCTCTGTACATTGCCCCACTGTCAATATAAATAAAGCCCAGCTTACGGGAAAGTTCTCTTGCCAGAGTGCTTTTACCGCAGGAGGAAAAGCCGTCAACTGCTATTTTTACGGGTCTTGTTAACACATTAATTGATTTTAAGTTACAAATTTAAAAAAAACGGGAATAAATAAGCCGTACACGGAGGTTTTATTTATCAAAGCCGTAAATAAATAATTGCAGAATAAGATTAAATTCAGATCAGACTATACCTGTCTCCGGTAAAATGCATTCAGGTTTACACCCACGCTAATATGGTTTGATCCTCCGGCCAGATGATATGATGCATATCCGTAACTTATATTAAACTTTGCCAGTTTAAGTCCGAATCCGATAGACATCCCTACCAGTTTAGGTGCAGTCTGTAAAGCAAGTTCTGAACGTCTGCGATAATTATACCCAAGTGCAATAAAGAAATTATCATGAGGTACTATTTCAACTCCCACAATTACATGGCTGATAAGCTCATCGCCAAACTCTCCCACTTTGTTCATGGTTTTAGAGAGTTTTTGTCCGAAAGTTGAATCGGCAACAGCAGTATTTATTTCATATGTATTATCAAAGACACTTGTGTAGGTAAGATTCCAGTTCAGCAAATCCTGAGCAGTAATGGAGAAACGGAAAGGAGCATGGGCAAGTTTTTTTGTAATTCCCATCTGAACATCAAATGGCAAAGGTTCCCGAAAACCGGGGGTGTATGGTTTTAGCTGTATTCCAAGATTCTTAACAACAAGTCCGGCAGATAATAATCTGGCAGTATCTATGTAGGAAAGGCCTGCATCAAGGGCAAGCCCTGAAGAATAATACTGAAAAAATGATGAATAAACGGTTTTAAGATTAACACCATAGTGTAATTTTGGACTGATTTGATCTGAATATGCAATATTAAATGAATATTCGGACGGAACAAAGTCTCCCAATATTTCACCGGTTTCATCTGAATGAATAAATTTACCGTAATTAATGTACTGCATTCCTGCAGCAAACGTTCCTATTTTATCAAAATGCCTGGCATATGAAAGATATCCAAAATTTATGTCGCTGAGGTAATTAATGTAGTTAATAGCAATCTTGTTGTCCATTTCGGATCGCAATAATCCCGGATTATTAAGCACAAAATTAAGGTCGTTGTCATAATGAGATACGTTATTCCCACCCATTGAAGCTATTCTGGCTCCTGATGGTAAATTCAGAAACTCGTACGTATTATCACCTCCGCTTTGCGCAAAACTGACCAACACGATTATGCCCAGTAATATTGTAAAAATTGTTCTCTTCATTTACCAATTTTTTGCAAAAATAAAATAATATTACACTAACGCTTTAATTTCGTTAATATTGTTTAACACAAAACCATGCAATAAGTTTAAAACTCACAACTTACCTGCTGCACGCAATTTTTCCAGCCTGATAAAAATATTTTCCACTACCGGACAGGTTTCTGTGTTTTTCAGGCTCAGATTAAGAATACTCTTAATATTTTTCTGATTTGTATGAGGATATTCACGACATGCTTTGGGCCTGGATTTATATACGATACAAAAATTATCATCCATCAGAAAAGGGCATGGCATAGATTTGAAAACATAATCGTTATCCTCGTCAATTCTGAGATAAGTCTGTATAAATACCGAGGTTTTAATTTTCAAATGATCTGCAAGTCTTTCTATATCCGTGTCTGTAATGCGCGGGCCAAGTCCGCTGCAACATTTTCCGCAATCAAGGCAATCAATCTTTTCAAATTCAGAATTATGTAAATCCAGAAAAGTCTGATCCAATGTCTTCGGATTAATTTTTCTGAGTTTTTTCAGCAATTCAGAATAATCCTTTTCCATTTTGTTTTACTTGCTTTTTATTATTCTGAATGATTGATTGATCCCTTCACCGCTAAAATTCAGAATATACATTCCGCTACCAAGTCCGCTTATGTCATGGGTATAAATATTGTTAGGTTCTGAAGTTATAGTACTTTCAAATAACCTACTGCCTGCAACAGAATATAACGAAACGGTAATATCCTTCTCATAGCTTGTCTTTAACTGATATTTCAATTCATCTGAAACAGGATTAACAATATTTGCATAAAACATCGGATCGGAAGACATGCTGGCAACTCCGTTCTGGTTTCCCATATAAAACTCGGCAACAACAGGAAGATGGTCACTCATATTATAAAGTGCACTTATAACATTTGCCGGCAAAGTTGAATTAGCCGGAGAGTTGATGCTTCCGTTAAACCTCAGTCCGTCCTGTCCTACTGCCCAATAAGAACCTGACTTATACTCAATACCGGCTGTTCCGTCTTTTACTGATGAACTTATCAGAATAAAATCAAATCTGTCATCCATCCCTCCGTAGCTGTGGCAATCAGAATCGGATGCCGAGTGTGTTGACTGTGTGTGATAATTACGAAACGAGTAATTATTATTCCATTCTCCAAGCTGATCAACCGGATCATAAAAAGCCAGATTCGGATAAGACGGGTTTATAAGTTTTTGAAAACATTGTTCTTCGTAAGTGTAAACATTAAAATCGCCGACGATTACATAATTTTCATTTGATCCCAGATTCTGGAGATAATTCATTAATTGCTGTACCATTGCTGCACGGTCGGCCGCATCCTCTGATGTGTTCCCTGCTTTAAGATGAGAGATTACAACATTAAAATAGAGTGTTTCTGTGGTATTAAGGTATTTAAGTTTATAAATATTAATGTCTCTTACATCTGTTGTAATAACAGGTTGAGAGACAAGCTGAAATTTGTTTTTGTCATAAAATAAACCATTTACCAGATACGATCCTGTAGGAGATGCTGCCAGCCATCTGGTTTCACCACCTGTATTTAAAGAATTCCCAAGAATATAATTAGTTGTATATGAAGCACTTACATTGGTTCCAACTTCACAAACGGCCAGAATATCCGGCTGTTGATTCGAAACAATAGTATTAAGATATGCAGCTTTAGCGACGTGCGAATTGTTTGCTTCGGTACAATAACTGGTATAATTGTTAAAGTTCAGCAAATTGTAAGTCATGAGTTTTATTGTCTCCTGAGAAAAGGAAACTATTCCTGTAATAAGGAATAATCCTGTAAATAAGAAATTTTTCATTTTATAATATTTAAAAAACATTGCAGTCCCCATTTGAGCGGAGACTGCAACGCAAGTGTGTAATTAATTTTTTAATTCAGAATCTGCTTTTTTTCTACTTCGATAATTTTCCCGTATTTTGCAAGTTTCTCCATGTCAATAGACTTTTTATTGCCTACAATGGTAATCAGCATAGGACGACCAGCAATATTTGCTTTGTAGAAAGCCATAATTCCGTCAAAATCAAGACCGGAGAATACTTTGTATTGAATTGTTTTTGGATCTTCTTTATACCCCTGTAATTTCCAGGATTCAACAGTTTCGCTTAAATCTCTCCATTCAGGTTTTGTGCTGTTAACCGATTGTATTAATGCTGATTTAATGTCTGCCATACGATTCTTTTTGCAAGGCATTTGGTTAATAAGGCTATCCATTACGCTTATTGCATCAATAGTTTTATCGCTTTGTGTACCTACAAAAGCCTGAAGGTATCCGTTTTCACTCATCACCTGGCCATTTCTGTAAACAGCATAAGCTGAATAAGCCATTGAGCGGAACTCACGTATTTCCTGAAACACGAGTGCAGACATTCCTGTCCCGAAATATTGATTAAATGCAGCAGCCACTGCCCTTTCTTTCGGATCGTTTTTTTCTCCCTGAACATAGAAATATATTCTGCTCTGTAAAGATTTGGGATCATCCAGAATGATAATTGTATTTTCTTTATATTCTGTTCTTGGCAATACAACCGGGAAACTTTCAGCAGACTCTTTAAGTGAATGATTAAAATTCTCTTTAAAATAACCTGCAATATCTTCAACATTGAGAGTTCCGGAATAATGCACGCTGACATTTTCTTTAAGTATTGCTTCCAGAAGAGACAGCAAATCCTCAGATTTAAGTTTCTCTACTTCCTTTTGTGTTGTCCTTCTGAGATAAGGGGAATTTTCACCATAAACACCGTATTTAAATAAAGCTCCGGCAAGTTCATCCGGAGAACTGCTTTCAAATTTTCTCATAAAAGCAGCATTTTGAGTGAGATTTTTAAGTTTGGAGTCGTCCTTAGCAGGTTTTTTCAACAATGACAGAATAAGATCCATAGATTCTTTAAAGTATTTATCAAAGCCATCAATGTTTATGATAAAATAATTATCCTCTGCACTTACAGAAAACGAACAGCCGTACTGCTGAAGTTTATTGTTAAATTCATTTAGTTCTGCATCCTGGGTTCCGATAAGCTGCAAATATTCGGCAAGTTGCTCATAACGGTTATCGTTAATAATTCCTGTCTTAAATTTGAGAGAAAGATTAAAAATCTCATTAACAGTATTGTTTACGGCATATATTTGAACTCCGTTCTTAAGATCCGCAGTATTTAAATCTTTATCGAAATTGATAAATTCCGGTTCAGATTTTTGTTCAGGCATCTTCTCAAATTTCTTTGCAAATTCTGATTTTGCTTCTGTATTCTCCGGAATTACAGGATCAAATCCGGGTTTTTCAAGCTTATCCTTTTTCGGGAAGCCCATTTTAGACTGGAATGAAAGATAATCATTGCTGAGATATTGACCGGACACGCGTCTTATATCGTCTATCGTTATAGCGGCAATTTCATCGGGATATTTAAGAATTTCGTCCCATGTTTTGTTTGATGTAAATAATTGTGCAATAAGAAATGCCCTTTCGGTAGAATTTTCGAGCGATTGCTGATGTTCTTTAATCAGGTTTAACTTAACTGCTTCAAAAAATTCTTCATCAATATCTCCGCTTTGCAATCTGATAATTTCATCATGAACAAGTTTTTCTGCTTTTTTAAACGATTGTCCTACAATTTTAGGAACATAAAGTACCATTAAAGCGCCATGATCGTTTCTTATATCATTAAAGCAGACAACTTCCATCAACTCTCCGTCAAGACTCAGTTTGTCGAGATAACCGGTAGAAGATGAATTGCTGAGCAGTGACTGACAAACATTAAGTGCAACCTCGTCTTTGTCATTTGCTTTAACTGTTCTGAACCCCATAAGGCCAACTTTAACAGGGGTTATACGTGCTTCAACTTTCTCAACACCGTTAAATGCCTCTTCTTTATATTCGGGATATTCAGGAACTTCGCCTTTTTCCCATTCTCCGAAGTATTTTTTAATCATTGGCATTATTTCTTCTGTTTTGAAGTTTCCGGTCAACACCAAAGCCATATTGTTAGCAACATAATATGTTTTGTACATATTCCTCATGTTGTTAAGAGAAGGATTTTTTATGTGATCGGCAGTTCCGATAACTGTCTGGGTTCCGTAAGGATGGTTTTTATAGAAATTACTATAGAACGTTTCGATAAGGCTTGTCCCGAAGTCATCCATGTACATGTTTTTTTCCTCAAAAACTGTTTCAAGCTCGGATTGAAATAATCTGAAAACAGGATTTTTGAACCTGTGACTGTATAATTCCATCCATTTTTCCATTTGGTTTTTAGGGAAAATGTTAAAATATGCTACAATTTCTTCCGATGTAAAGGCATTAACTCCGCTGGAACCAATCTGGTCGAGCAATCTGTCAAGTTCATTGGGGATTGCATACTTCCCGGCCTCAAGAGACAGTTCATTTATGCTTTTCTGAATTTCTTTACGCTGGTCTTCATCAGTTGTCTTAGCCAGTTCTTCATATTTATCTGCAATTTTATCCAGAACCACTTTCTCTTTTTCATAATCGACAGTTCCCAACTCATCAGTTCCTTTAAACATCATATGTTCCAGATAATGAGAAGTCCCGGTATGATCTGCAGGGTCGTATTTCCCTCCGGTTTTAATAATAACCGCACCCAAAACATTAGGCACACTGTGATCTTCATTAAGATAAACACTTAATCCGTTATCGAGTTTAAAACTCCTGACTTTAAGATTGAGATCCTTCTCCTTAGGCTGCGCCAGAACGACGAAAGATAATGACAATGCAAATGCAAATAATAATAATTTGATTTTCATAATGTTTGCTATTTTAAGTTCTTAAATTCTTTTTTTGTTAAAATTCGGGCCGACAAGATATAAATATTTTCCTTAGGTTGGTTATACAGATTTGTTCTGAGTTTTGAAAGTTTTGTTAAAATCCCGGTTCCATATACAATTTCGCCAAAAACAGTATATTGTCCGTCGTAAACCGGAGCCCCGCCATACTCAGAATAAATATCCATCTGATAATCATTCATCTTAAAAAGTTTATTCCCGTCTTTTTCTATTTCAGGAATAACAAATTTCGTCAATTCTGCATATAACCGGCTCCATTCACTGTTTTTCATTTCAGTTCTGTAATAATCCAGACTGTCTTTATATACCTTGTTTTCAGGTTTATCAAGAAATACTGTCATATAGTCAGCAACAAGAGGCGCATTTCGTTTAGCTTCGAGAGTTCTCAGCATTTTTTCATCTGTTTTTATTCCTTCTACTACATAAAACAACTCCGAATCTGAAAATTTATCAGGATTCTTGCCGTTCGGCGCTCTAAGCATTCCTACTGCACCTGTTTTATTAAGTAATTTCTCATTCATTTCCGAATTTATATGCTTTTTTCTGAGACTATTATCTAAAAATTCATCTTCTGTTATATTTTCAGGCAACCCTAATTTCATAATTCCGTTAGGTATAACAGAGTAAACAAGGCAGGAATCATAGATTCCGTTATTGACATTGCTGATAAAATTATCTCTGTGTAAAGGAGTTCCTTCATACAGGCCAATTACAAAATCGCCTTCGGTAGTTGTAATCTGAGCATAATTTTTAATTTTTGCAGGATTTCTGATAACGGAACAAGAATAAAAGCCTGAAAAAATGATAAAAATTAGTATGCAAAAAATATTAGTTTTATTCATTAAAAATTATTTGATTTGTAAAAAATAAATTAGTAATATTGTAAGTTACAAAAATAAAACAAATTGTTATAAATTATGAAGAGATTTACTAATGTTGCCATAATTGTTGCAATCCTTGCAGGAGTAGTAGTTTTTAACTATAGTTGTAAACCTGAAGACCCACCAAAGGCTGTTGTTGAGGTTGTTGATGAAGATAATGAACCTGTTGAAAAGGCAATGGTAATCGTAAAAGCCGCAAATTCTGACAGTGCACATACGGTTGTTTATTTGTTAAACGAAGCAAAAGCTGTTGCAGATACACAGTACACAGATGATGAAGGAAAAGTTTATTATGACTTTAAATACGAAGCTATTTATAAAGTTGAGGTTACCAAAGGAACAGACCGCACTCATCCTTTTGCAAGAAGAGGTGTTGGCATTTTGATTCTTGAAAATGATAAAGAGGTAACATCTAAAATTGAAGTAAACGAACAAACGGTCTTCAATTAAACCTGACAAAACAAAACCCAACCACACCATGAAAAGATATTTACTTTTCTGCCTGTTAGCAATATCAGGTTTTAATCTTATTGCACAAATTTCAATTGTAAGAACGGATTTTGTTGATGTAAACGACTCTATTCCAAGAATTTACTATTCTTTTGAAGAAGAAGGAAGCAGTTTCCCAACGGACAGTATTATGCCGGAAGACATGGTTTTTGACGATCCTGTTTTCCCCGTAATAATTCATGATACTTTAGTATATTTTCCGTCTTCGGAAACAGACACGGAAGGACTTTTCCCAGAAGCAACCTGTGCTTTTAGCACACGTGACGGATTTATAATGCATCTTAAAATTACAGATGCAAGTGTTGAGCTTATAGGAATGCAGGGACAACTTCCTTTTACAGGAGACATTATGAATCTCGAATTTATTGATAATCTGACAATGGAAGAATTCCCGTGTAATTATAACAATCAGATTCTTGATCAGGGAGCAGCTTATGACAAGCAACCGATATCCATGTTTGAATCAATAATTCCTGCTGACACTTACTCACAACTGACTATGTGGTTTGACACTGTAAGGTTTTTAATGAATGCCAAAATAAATACTTCTTTTGACGAGTATGCTGACATACAGTTTGTGGGGGATTCGAATCAAAACGGCACATTTCAGTATTTGCGCGAAAACCGCAAAATGATAACATCTCTGGACGTACAGTTAAGGAGCAAATTTGGAGGAGCATACACATCATTAAGTGATATTCCGGGTGTAGGAGACCAGTTGCCAATGGAACTTCCGATTGTTGACACTACAAACACACATGCATATTGGGCTAAAGGCTGGAAAAGCCCGTTACTGGAGATAGAATACAATACTTCATATGATTCCGTTTACAGCATGACATTCAGATACGCATATTTAAGCTATGTAAATACTGCCATAAGTTCAAAAATAAAAATATATCCAAATCCTTCTGAAGATTTTGTCAACTTTTATTTGGAAGATATTCAGGAATGTAGTTTATTTGTATTCTCTGCTGACGGACGTTTGATGACAACTGCAAAGCTGAATTCAAACAACACCGGAATCGACATAAGCAGTTATGCGTCAGGAACTTATATATACCAGATTCTTGACAAAAACAAAGTTCCTGTTGCCGGAGGGAAGTTGTTGAAGAATTAAATACGGGGCATTAGCTCATCTGGCTAGAGCGTTAGACTGGCAGTCTAGAGGTGATCGGTTCGAGTCCGATATGCTCCACAAGGTTTGCAATTGCAAACCTTTTTTTGTTTTATCAGATGTTTGCTTACTTATCTTGGGTCAAGCAAAATTTCTGGGGGATTACAAAAAACATAGTGTAAGAATATTTGCATTTAGAAAAAATAAGAAAATATTATTATCTTTTTCTTTTGTCATTGCCACAAAAGAAACAAAAAGGCTAGGGAAAACAATGCTTCTCCCCGCCTCAATCAAAACAACAGAATTGTATGGCAACCGGGCCTAAAACAAAGTCCCATTACACATCCCTTTAAAACTTTGTTTTAGAAAATGACATAATAATGTCAGCTTGCCTCAATTCTAGTTGTTTTGATTTTCACCTCCGGAGCTGGCCCGCTGTTTTTCCATGGCCTACCCGCGTCGCTTTTCTGAATATTCTTCGCTATGCTTTTTTTATTTAACGCACAATACTTTCCCCCAGAAATTTTGCTTGATCCCTTATCTTATCTGAATATTTGCGGAGGAGTAACACATTAACATTACACCGGTAAATTCAGTGATAAAAAACATTACAGTTGTTAGGTTTTAAACGAAGTGCCGTTATTTCTTCAAAGACTTTCTATCACAAAGAATTTAAACCCGCTTACAAAAATTACAGGGGAATAAATAAATTACTCAAGAATAATCTTTTTATTAAACTCTTTGCTCACACATTTTATAACTATATAATATGTTCCGGGTTTAAGACCTTTCATATTTAACTGAAAATCAGTTGTTAAATCAATTACTCCATTATTTTGCCAGGACTTATTGAAAAGCTGGATCCCCGATGTCGAGTATAAATATATTTCTTTAATAGGTTCAACAGTTTGTATTTTCAACAGGCCATTAGTAGGGTTTGGAAACAAAGTCAGTTCGTCATCAACATTTTTATTTTCTATTAAAACTGTATTATTAAAACTTACCAGATTTGAGTAAATTACTTCGTTAACCGAACCGTCATTGCAATTACCGGAATGTACAAACCCGATTCTGTAGTACAATGGATTATTTCCTGGGTCAAATAATTCGGTATAGCTGTATTGTCCTGATCCGATTGTTGCAATTGAATCCATATTTTCCGGGGAATCTCCCCTGTAAATTATATACTCGCTGACATCAATTCCTGAATATGGCGAAATATTAATAGTCTGGTTGTTATTAACATCACTAAACAAGCTTATAAACGAATTGTGGTGTTCCGGTGATCTTTCCGAGAACACATAGCAAGGCCCCACTGAACGTACCGAATATATTGTCCAGCCGTTATCAGGATTAGTTTCAGAATCTGTAAATTCCGGACTATCTTCATAATTTACTGTGCCTATAAGTTCCCATGTATCAGCTACTTTCTTAAAAATTTCAAAAAAGAAAATATTATCGGCTTCCGGTTTTTGCCAGTATATGGTATTTTTATAATCCTGACTGATATTAACATAACATATTTCAGGTAATTCAACAATGTTATTAAGTTCGTAATGAACAGAACCGGAAACTAAAGGAAGATTTATCAAAGTTGCAGTCTGACCTCCGCACGAGCCGTCGTTTATCGGGACAGTTAATTCTCCGGTATCATATTCAAACGTATGAATTTCGGTTCCGTCAGTAGTAACGATAGTCATATTTGCACGCTTGAATGATCCGTAATCAGCACCTTCACAATCAAAAATCTGCACGCTCCAATCGGAACTTTCTGCTGAATACGAGTAAATATACTCCCATGATCCAACGGAAGCAAAATCTCCTGTAAGAGGGGTTGCCAAATCGCAAACACATGCTGTGTAATCAGGATTTCCGGCAGTCAACAATTCTCCACCTGGTTCCAGATGCGTTTTAAAGCAAAATTGTTCAACATTATTACCCGAATTACAGACAGTATTTTCATCTTCGGCATCGCTACATCCTAAAGCAGACCACGGGATTCCTGTCCAGCTACCCTGAGAAGCTCCTGTTCCCCAATCAGAAGCTGCAGGACACAGTTGAACAACCCCCGGATCTCCCGGATTGGAACCTGAATGTCCAGGAGCTTTGAGATAAAAGCCCAGGTCAGATACATAAGTGTGCTCTGCCCAAAAACAAACCTTTATATAGGAGTTTTCATCTATAGTAAAACTTTCACTTTCTCCGGGAAATGTTATATGTAAAAAATCGTCATTACCGGCAAAATTTACCCAAACCCATGCTGTATATTCATTTATTTCAACCCCATTATCAACAGTAGCCTTGTAATAACCACTTGTCAAATCTGATATTGTGTCACTTGTTTCGGCTAATTCAATAAAAGTAGAATTCCCGGACTTAAACCATCTGACAGTTCCATCTTCAGGATTTGATACGATCAATGATCCTATTGCCTGATTTTCAACTTCTCCGCAAAAAATAAAAATAGAATCATTCTGTTGTCCGTACTGCAGATAATCGGGAGGGTAATTTGTCAACAAAGCCATTGAAGCACCATTGGAATTAATTTGTCCTGAAACAAAGTGAGAAAAAAACGACAACAATATTGTTAATGACAGGTATTTAATTATGCGAATATGATTATTCATAAGTATTAAATATTAGTGTGTGTTTTCAGCGTTATTTTACCCTCACAAATATACTAAATTTTATCAAAACATCATACCTGTGACATATTTTACATTTTAATATTAAAAGATATTCTATGCATTTCAAGTAAAAGAAAATAATTCAAAACCTTGCTTCATTTTTTACATAATGTTTCTAAAACCCCACATTACTGCAAATCTTCACAATATTATCCGGTTTTCCCATTGTGTAATAGTGAATTGCAGGCACTTTTGCTTTTATAAGCTCTTCCGATTGTTTGGTAGCCCAGTCAATTCCGGCATTACGGACTTCTTCATTTGATTTACTGTTTCTTACAAGTCTTTCGAGCTGTCCTGGAATTTCGACATTGAAAGTTTTAGGAATAATATTAAGATGATTCATTACCGAAACCGGTTTTATACCGGCAACTATAGGAACCGAAATTCCAGCCTTAATGCAACGGTCGGCAAAATTAAAATAATGCTTATTGTCATAAAACATTTGAGTAACAATGTATTCGGCTCCGGCATCAATCTTCTGTTTCAGCACATCCAGATCTGATGCAAAATTAGGAGCTTCGTTATGTTTTTCGGGATAGCCTGCTACACCAATACAAAAATTAGTAGCTGTTTTTTCCTGTAAATCTTCATCAAGATAAATTCCCTGATTAAGCCCGGCGATTTGTTTCACCAGATCGACAGCATATTTGTGTCCTCCGTTCTCGGGCATAAACATGTTTGTGGTTTTGTCAGCATCGCCACGAATTGCAAGAACATTGCGAACTCCTATATAATTTAATTCTACCAGTGCTTCTTCGGTTTCTTCGGCAGTAAAACCACCACAAATAATATGCGGAACAACCACAACACCATATTTAAACTTTAGTGCTGCCGATATGCCGATTGTTCCCGGTCGCTTGTGAACAACCTTCTTTTCCAGCAAACCTGACGGATGCTGCCTGTAAACTACTTCTTCGCGATGATAGGTAACATTTATATAATTCGGTTTAAAAATCATAAGACTGTCCAAAGCAGAATATATTACTTCAATATTATTCCCTTTCAATGGCGGCAGAATCTCGAATGACACCTGAGTTGCGGACGAATTCTTAAGAATCTGTGATACTTTCATTTTTTATTTTCATTTGTTGCCTTCGGCTACGCTCAGTCAACGGTGAACTCGTGACTGAACTTAGCCGAAGTCACTGTTTTTGTAATTTGAGTTTTCTATTTTCAATCGTTAACACTAAAATATTTCAATTCCGGATGTGAAAAGAAAAATCCACACACCGATGCAGCAGGTAACATTGCATAATTTTCGCTTAAACTTATTCCGGTTTTTGCGTTTGCATCGAGAATTTTAAAAATTACTGATTTCTGAGCATGGTCAGGACACAAAGCATAGCCTGGTGCCGGCCTTATGCCACGATAATTTCCTTTAAGCAATTCTTCGGGAATAGCTTTGACTTCATGAGAATACCCCCATATTTCAGTTCTGACCTTGTAATGCAGATACCCGGCAAACGCTTCAGCAAGAGCATCTGCAATAATATTAATCATAACAGAATTGTATTTATCTCCGTTTTCTTCAAATTCGGCGGCTAATTTTTCAGTTCCAAGGCCTGCTGTCAATGCAAACAGTCCTACATAGTCAGAAGTATTTGCAGTTTCCGGAGCTATATAATCTGCCAGACACAGATTCTTTCCGGAACCGGACTGATATCTAAGATTTCTCGGAAACTCAAACGTATAATCACTATCTCCTGTTTGCAACGTAATTGACTCATCTTTTGAAACGGCCCTGAATATTCCGGCAACGGCTTTTGCTTTCAGCAGATTCTGATCTGCAATTTTATTCAGCAAAAGTTGCGCATCATCATATAGTTTTTTTGCCTCCGGTCCTTTTTCCTGATGATTAAAAATATGCGGAAATTTCCCGGCAATTCTCCATTGGGCAAAAAATGAGGCCCAATTAATAAAAGGAATAAGTTCTGAAACCGGGACGTCCAATTCTGTCAACTGATTTAACTTCGCCGGCAAAACTATTTTTGCAGTTTCTTCTTCCCATACAAATGCATTTCTCCTGGCTTCCTCAATGTTTAAAGTTTTATTGCCAAGAATTTTATCGTAAAATTTATTTCTGTCCTGCTCCTGCCCTGCTTTTAAATCAAGAACAAATGCCTCACAGGTATTTGGATTAAGAAGTTCATTACAAATGTAAGCAGCTTTTGAAGCATCCTTTACATGAACTACCGGACCAGAGTATAAAGGTGCAATTTTTACGGCAGTATGCATTCCTGAAGTCGTGGCCCCGCTCAACAATAAAGGAATTTTAAGATCTCTTCTTTCAAACTCTTCCGCAATCTGCTCCATTTCGTAAAGTGAGGGGCTGATCAGTCCGCTTAGTCCGACAATCTGAGCATTCTGAGCAACTGCTTCATCAGCAATTTTTTCTTTATTAACCATTATTCCAAGGTCAACAACATCATAGTTGTTACACGAAAGTACAACTGCTGCAATATTTTTTCCGATATCATGAACATCCCCTTTTACTGTAGCAACAAGTATTTTTCCGGCTTTACCGGAAGTCTGTCCGTTAAATGTATTAATTGCAGGCTGAATCAGTTCCGTCATTTTCTTCATAACTCTGGCTGCTTTCATAACCTGAGGAAGAAACATTCTTCCGCTGCCGAAAAGTTCGCCTACATGATTCATGGCCGACATTAACGGACCTTCAATAATATCTACAGGATTTTTATAAAACTTAAGAGCTTCTTCAATATCTTCGTCAACAAAGCCGGAATTTCCGCGGATTAACGAAGTTTTAAGTCTTTCGTCAACAGGTATAAGTTTTCGTGACGAATCCTTAATTTCAGAATAAGTATTTCTTTTATCCGGTTCCGCGTACTTAAGTAATTTATCTGTTGCGTTCCTGTCTTTGTTAAGAATTAAATCATTACACAAGTGCACTAATTTTTCATCCAGTTCATCATACACATACAGGTTGCCGGCATTAACAATTCCCATATCAAGACCGGCTTCAATTGCATGAAACAAGAATACCGAATGCAGGGCTTCCCTGATGAAATTATTCCCGCGAAAAGCAAAAGATAAATTACTGATTCCTCCGGAAGTTTTGGCTTCGCGCAGATTTTGTTTTATCCATCTTACAGCATTTATAAAATTAAGAGCATAATCTGAATGTTCCGGCATTCCTGTGCCTATAGTCAGAATATTACAATCGAAAACAATGTCCGTAGCCGGAATATTAAGTTCTTCTGTGAGAATTTTATATGCACGCGAACAAATTTCTGTTTTTGCTTCAAAACCGGTAGCCTGGCCCTTTTCATCAAAAGCCATAACAACCATTGCAGCTCCATATTGCCTGATCTTAACAGCCTGACGCTTAAATTCTTCTTCTCCGTTTTTCAAACTTATAGAATTCACAATGGCCTTGCCCTGACAGTTCTGCAATGCAGTTTCAATTACCTCAAAATCAGAAGAATCAATCATTACAGGCACTTTAGCTATCTCCGGTTCGGCAGCAATCATTCTGAGAAAAGTTTCTGTTTCTGATTTTGCATCAAGCAGACCATCATCGAAACTTATGTCAATAATATTTGCCCCGTTTTCAATCTGATTTGCTGCAACACTTAAAGCTTCTTCATATTTTTTTTCACGGATAAGTCTTGCGAACTTTGCAGAACCTGCAACATTTGTACGCTCGCCGATATTAATAAAATTGCTGACTTTGCTTATCCTGACACAGTCTGTGCCACTTAAAACTGTTTGTTTGCGAATGCTGTTTATTTGCTTTGGTTTACCGGATGCAGCAATATCCGAAAAGAGCCTGATATGCTCCGGGCCGGTTCCGCAACATCCTCCGATAATATTTACCAGTTCTTCGTCAACAAACGATTTAACAATTACTGACATTTCTGCCGGAGTTTCCAGATAATTTCCATACTGATCGGGCAAGCCGGCATTGGGGTAAACGCTGACAAAATTATTACTCAGATTTGAAAGTTCTCTGAGATAAGGCCTTATTTTCTCCGCTCCCAAAGCACAGTTTAATCCTATTGAAAGGTAGGGGAAATGAGAAACTGAGTTTACAAAAGCTTCAATGGTTTGCCCTGAGAGCGTACGCCCTGTATTATCGCTGATTGTAACAGAGATCATTACCGGTAATGATTTTTGCCTTTCCATAAATACTTTATTGATAGTATAAAGGCATGATTTTGCATTAAGGGTATCAAAAACTGTCTCAACAAGAAGAAGGTCAACACCACCATCAATCAGTCCGTTTATCTGAACTTCAAAAGCTTTTGCCATTTCCGTAAAACTTATGCTGCGCAAAGATGTGTTATTAAGATCGGACGGCAAGCTTAATGATTTGTTTGTCGGGCCTATACTACCGGCCACAAAACGCGGTTTTTCATCAGTACTGAATTTCTCTGCCGCCTGTCTTGCAATTTTTGCTGCTTCAAAATTTATCCCGAAGGCCAAGTTTTCCATATCGTAATCAGCAAGAGATATGGCCTGAGCATTAAATGTATTTGTTTCAATAATGTCGGCACCTGCAGCAAGATATTCTTCGTGAATTTCTCTGATTATTTGCGGCTGAGTAAGAACAAGCAAATCATTATTACCTTTTAACGGCAGGTGATAACCGGCAAACCGTGTCCCCCGGAAATCTTCCTCGGACAATTTATATCTCTGAATCATTGTCCCCATGGCTCCGTCAAGAACCAATACACGTTTTTGCAGAATATTTTCAATAAGATATTTCTTTTTCATTTTCTCAATTTTAAATTAAATACGGGAAATTTTTTCACAGTAAAACTACATACACATAATAGCAGAAATGCTGACGGCCAAACCATCAATCAGGTTAAAACTGTAATAAACAGGTTTAATTGTGATGTAAATACGCGAATAATCAGTGTGTTTTTTCATTTTTTCAATTTTTAATTATAATTCCTTTCGGCGGGTTTGGCACCTTTCAACTTGTAAACTGATGGTTGCCAGGAGGTCAATGAGCCCAGTCTCTCGCTCCTTCTGTATAATTAAAATCCCTGACTTTTAGGTGAAGAATTTCGCCACAAAGGTAACCGAAGTTTTTAAATACAGCAAATTTTTATTCTGTTATGAGTGATGATAAACCTATTAACATCTGGTTAAACATTTGTTAAACAATGTTAAACACAGTTTTCGGGATAAAAATATTTTGATATTTGCATAAAAACACACATTATGAAAAGCATTTTACTTATATCAGGATTAGTTTTACTCAGTTTATTTGCTTTTGCACAGCCCGAAAATAAAAACCAGGGTGGTTGCTACGGGTTAGTAACAGAATCAGGAGCCGGACAAGCTGTTGAATATGCCAACATAACTGCTTATTCAGCAAAAGATTCCTCATTAATTACAGGAACAATAAGTGATGCCGACGGCAGATTTTTATTACAAGGCTTACCACTGGAATCAATGTGGATAGAAGTTGAATTTGTAGGATTTGAGAAATTCATCTCTGAAGTTTTTACTCCGGACATTAAAATGCCATACAAAGAATTTGGGAACATCGTAATAAATCCGTCAGTCAATGTACTTGGAGAAGTTAATATTGAGGCAGAAGTAAAACATGTTGAATATCAGATAGATAAGAAAGTTATTAATCCTTCAAAAGATATTCTTGCTGCCGGAGGAACTGCTGCGGATGTTTTAAAAAATGTTCCGTCCGTACAAACAGACCTTGACGGGAATGTAAGTATAAGAGGGAATTCTGAGTTTAAACTTCTGATTGATGGCAAGCCGTCGGTAATTCAGGGGAGTGACGGACTTAAGCAAATTCCTGCCGAAGCAATTGAAAGGATAGAAATAATCACAAATCCGTCTGCAAGATATGATGCCAGTGGTGTTGCCGGAATAATAAATGTAATAATGAAGGCCGAAAAGCGTGATGGGATAAACGGTCTGCTGACACTTTCAGGCGGTAAAATTCTTAAAACATATAATACCTCTGATAATTTTATGTTCAATATAAGAAGAAACAAAATAAACTTTTTTATCGGGGCCGATTGCAGGTATTACAATCATCCCGGATCAGGAAACTCAACGCAGATAAGTGGTTCTGATTCCCGGACGGAAATAAATACAGACTTTAACAGTCTGTGGAAAAATAACAATTACAATATAAGAACCGGAGCCGACATAGATATTACTCCAAAAGATCTGCTTACAATTTCGGGAAGTATTGGTTCATGGTATTACGGTTATAATTTTGATTCGTACAATTCTTTTAAATACAGCACAGGATCATCAGTAATTAAAGAGTATAGTTTTGACCAGAAAAGCCTGATGGATTTCCGGAATAATTTTTATACCGGCAACATTAATTACACACACAAATTTGCAAAAGAAGGACATGAACTTAATCTGGCAGCAAATTACAACTCCGGTTCTTACACCCGTATTTCCCATTATCTGGTTAAGTATTCCGATGAATATATAATTGCAAACAATATCTCCAATTTCGGAAATCTAACCGATGAAGTTGAGAAACCATTAAGCTCATCATTTGAAATAAATTATGCCAATCCTCTTTTCGGCGGAATGCTTGAAGCCGGCTATAAAGCTGATATATCAGGCTCAGATGCCACTTATGATTTTTATAATCTGACAGATCCTGAAGGAGAGACAATGCTGATAGATTCAGGCAGATCTAATCCTTTGAAGATGAATGAAAACATTCAGTCTCTTTACTCAACATACAGTGGCAATTTTTTAAAATTCGGCTATAAATTAGGACTAAGAATGGAGTCCACGGATCGTCAGTTTACAAAAACACTGACAGGTTACCAATTCGGGAACGAAGAACTGTCATTATTCCCGACTGTTCACATTTCTAAAAGTCTTAACGAAAAGAATCAAATGTTTGCAAGCTACAGCAGAAGAATTCAACGCCCGCAACCGTGGTTTTTAGATCCGCAGACAACCTCTACCGGGTTATACAATTTAAGACAGGGGAATCCTGAATTAAAATCAGAGTTCACCGACTCTTACGAACTGGGTTACTCTTTATTAAAAGGCATGAATTATTTTTCTCTGGAGGCATTCTACCGACAGACAAATAACAAGATTACCTCTGTTCTTTATCTCGCCGACACTTCAGATGTCGTAACAATTAATACTTTCGGGAATATTGACAAAGATTTCTCAACCGGTTTGGAATCAATGATAAACGTGAAATTATTTAAGGCAATAAGTTTCTCGACAGGGGGAAGTGTATATTATTACGAATTGTCAGGGAATTTCGAAGGTGACGGGATAAGCAAAAAGACTTTCAACTATAACGCATGGCTTAACACATCATATACTTTACAAAAAACGGCAACTACTTTTCAGGTTTCCGGATATTTTTCAGGTCCCAGAATTGAGTTAAACACAACATCTGACCATTTCTTTACGATAAGTGCTGCATTAAAACAAAACCTGCTGAAAAACAAAATGACCGTAATTTTCGGTTGTGATAATATGATTAATTCCAAATACTGGGTAAGCAATACAACTTACGATGGATTTAGCTCCGACTCAAAATATCTTATAAGCGGATTCCGGTTAAAATTAAGCCTTACATACAGAATTAATGATTACAAACCACGCAAAGATAATTCCGGGCAAAACGAACAGGGCGGAGGAATGCAGATGATGTAAAAAACCCGGGTTTCCCCGACACTTTTTTTAACAGCGGATTAGTCTCTTTCAAAAGTCAGATAATCCGTTCCGCCATTTCCGCCACTTACATCTTCAAGCCTTATTTTAACTGATGTTCTCTCAATCACATGCCAATCATCACTAAGCTCTTCGAGCAAACCGGGAGATGCAAAACTTATAACCAGTTTTATAGTGCTGTCATCTGAAACAGTTGACCAGGTACCAGTTGCAGTCGCATTATCTTTCACTGCTGTCAGAATCCCGTCATCTGCAAATGTGAAACTATAACCGGAATAATCAGATGTTTCTTCGTGATCCGAATCATAGTAATATGTTATTACCCATTCTCCGGCTTGAACGGTATTGGTCACATCGTCAGTTGTCCCGATAACTGTGTTTGAAGAGTCATCTTCACATGAAGTAAATGCAAATAATAGCAACGAGGTAAAAATTAATAGTATTGCTTTCATATTTTTTTATTTATAATGTTTCTAAATTAGAAACTGTTTAAAGTTAAAATTGTTCCGGATAAAATATTTTACCGGGGTTCTGCACAATTATATTATATTTGTAAATGACATCCTGATCAGCAAATTAAAAACCTACAACTATGGAAACAAATTACACAGATCAACCTACCATTCAGAATCTTTACATTGATGAAAAGTCAAAGTCTTATCTTTCGGAATATGCAAAGTGGGCAAAAATGCTTGCAATAATAGGTTTTGTCGGGATTGGCCTTATGGTGCTGGGGGCTATTGCTTTTATGTTTTTTTCAGGTTTCAGTACAATACTTAATTTTAACCAGATGATGCCTTTGGGGTTCTTCGGAATAATTTACGGAGTAATTTACCTTGTGATGGCATTAATTTATTATTTCCCTACCAGCTACCTGTATAAATCAGCCACACATTTAAAAGCAGGTATTCTCACCAACAATCAGGAAGCAGTTAAATCCGGGTTTGAGAATTTAAAGTCAGTCTTTAAATTTATGGGAATTATGACTCTGATAATTATAGGTTTATATGTTCTTATGATTCTGGGGTCGTTGATTGTTATGGGGATAATGGGCGCTACAAACGGATTTAAGGGTTTCTGATGTATCCTATAACAGAACAAACAGATATAGTCTTAATTTATGAATTAAAGTGAACCAGTTGCAAAAAACTTACAATGATATCATTTTAAGTTTTTTAATTATAAATGGGACCCCAAATTTCTATGAACTACAGTTATTGTTGCTGCTCACTTAATCTTCATAACATATTCCGAAATTGCACCTGAATTCTGCTTTAGCATGCAATCAAAATGTTTTTCAGGGCATTTTGAATAGCCAATTTTAGAACATGGACGACATTTAAGATCTAAAACTTCGAATATTTTTGATTTTTCTCCCGGCAAATAGGGATACATTCCAAACTGAGGTATTGTATTTCCCCAAACCGAAACAATATTTTTCTTCAGAGCAGCGGCAATATGCATCAATCCTGTGTCGTGCGAAATTACAACAGCAGATTGTTTTGCTACCGAAGCCGATTGGTTAAGTCTGAGTTTGTAGCAAAGGTTAACTGAATTATTGCACGAGTTACTGATTTTTTCTCCGTTTTCAAAATCTTCTTTCCCGCCGAGCAGGATTACAGGCATATCTATTTTACTGCAAATCTCAATTATTTTTTCTACCGGCAGTTTTTTTGTCCCGTGCTGGCCGCCTATTGCAAAAGCAACAAATTTCCCGGGTTCTGTATTTGTAAAATCCTGAACATTTACCATATCGGCTTCAGGTATAAAAAAGTCAAGACCTTTATTATCGTTGCTGACATCAAAAAGTTTTACAGCTTCAAAATATCTGTCAACAATATGAATATCGGGAAGTTTGTTCTTTTTTAAATGAACCAGCAACCATTTTTCGCGATTCAGCTTAGGAAAGCTAAAGTCCATTACTTTCAAACGGTTTTTAAATCGCCACGAACGCAAACTTTTATGTAAATCGATAATATAGTCGAAACCTTCGGCCTTTAATTCTTTTATTGTTTCCTCATATTCTTTTAGAACATGTACTTTATCAACATAAGGATTATTTTCAAGGATTGAAGCATACTGCGGTTTTGTAAGATAATGAACAACAGCTCCTTCGACCTGCTGTTTAAGGCAACGAACCACCGGTGTTGTAAGAACAATATCCCCGATACTGCTGAAACGTATTATTAAAAATTTTACTTCATTTTCGTCCATAACACAAAAGTAAAAAAAGACAGAAGACAGAAAACGGAAGACAGAAAAAAAATCTGATATTCAGGTCTTTTTTTTACTTTTGTGTTATGGAATGTCCACATTGTCACAAAACAGGAAACGTTTTCCAGCGTTTGTTTACACGACGCAGCAAAACCGGCACAAGATTCTGCATTTATTGCAATGCAGAGGTAAGAGTTAATTACAAATGGATGAAAATATTTCTGCTTGCTTTATTACTGGTAGTAGTTTTAATTGTATTAAACATTGTACTGCAAATGATAGGCTGGCCGGGAATCACAGGTGGTTTTGCAGGCGGAATTGCAGGAGCAGTACTGGCAATTTATATGCGCCGGCCTCCTTTTGTCGAAATTGAACTTGTTCCGAAACAAAAAAAGAAATCGCGTAAATAGAATGCCTCAGTTATTTTCTGTAATTGATATTGAAACAACCGGAGGTCTTAACCGTTCGGAGAAAATAACCGAGATTGCAGTTTACGTAACTGACGGGCAAAAAATTGTTGACGAATTTTCTACTTTAATCAATCCTGAACGCAGAGTCCCTCCTTTTATAACCTCACTTACCGGAATAACAAACGAAATGCTCGAAGATGCCCCGAAATTCTATGAAATTGCGTCAAAAATTGTTGAAATAACACGTGATACTGTTTTCGTAGGACACAATGTGAATTTCGACTACGGATTTGTAAAGCAGGAATTCGCACAACTAGGCTATAATTACAGATTAAATACTTTGTGCACTGTTCAGCTCAGCCGAAAACTTTTCCCGGGTTATAAATCTTATAGTTTGGGAAACATCTGCAGAGATCTGGGAATTAATATCGAAGACCGGCACCGTGCTACAGGTGATGCAAAAGCGACAACTATATTATTCCATAAGCTGTTTGAGTACGATTTCAAAGTTAACGAAGGAATAAATATAAATGGTTTTTCAATAAACGGATTACACAGTGAACTCAATATTGCAAAAGTTAAAAACCTCCCGGAGAAATGCGGGGTTTACTATTTTTACAATAGCGAAAAAGAATTGATATACATTGGTAAAAGTAAAAATATTTACACCAGAGTGCTTTCTCACCTGCGTAATGACAAAACAAACAAAGGGCTTAATATGCGCGGTGACATTGCCGATGTTGACTTTGAACTCACAGGTTGTGAGCTGATTGCATTATTAAAAGAATCGCACGAGATAAAACAGAACAAGCCCAGATACAATAAAGCCCAGAGGCGGACTATGAATAACTGGGGCATTTTTTCTTATGAAGATAAAAACGGATACATACGTTTCGGTATCAGAAACGTAAACGACAGTGAAGATGCCTGTATAAATGTATATTCGTCAAAAAATGCTGCAATTGAGTCTCTACAGTTTTATTGTACCAAATATAATCTTTGCCAAAAGCTATGCGGGTTATATCAAAGTGCCGGAGCCTGTTTTTATTATGGATTGGGGGAGTGCCGCGGAGCTTGCTGCGGAGCAGAACCGGCCGAAGAATATAACCTGCGTGCAGAACAATTTATTGCAGAAATTTCACTAAACCTGAAAAATGTCTTCATTTTACTTGAAAACTGCGATGATAACAGAATCGGAGTTGTAGCAATCAGACAAAGCAAATATGCCGGTTTTGGCTTTACAGACAAAGAATCAGGGATAAGACCGGATGATCTTATTGACATAATTGAGAAATATCCCGAAAATAAGGATGTAAGGCAAATTATAAGGACTTATCTTAACACAAAGAAGGATTACAGAATTCTGAAAATATAGAAAAACACAAGCTGTCAGAAGTCTGTGCCGTCAAATTTACATTCAATCGTCAGGAAGACGTTCGATGCCGTGTCATGGAAAAAGGAAACGCAAACTTTCATTCGGCAAACAACACATACTATGACAAATTTTAATCGTCTTTAGATTGTCTTTAGATTTATTTTGTTATTTTGCAGAATGAAGATCCTAATCATTGAAGATGAAATTGAACTGTTAATTGCGATTAGTAATTTTCTGATCAAAGGAGCTTATGTTTGTGAATTGGCAGAAAGTTTTGCCAAAGCTGACGAGAAAATTTCCATTTACGAATATGATTTAATATTATTAGATATCGGTTTGCCGGATGGCAACGGTTTGGAGCTCCTGAAAAACATAAAAAAGCGGCAGTTAAACACAGGAGTAATTATTATTTCTGCCAAAAATTCTTTAGACGATAAAATTGGCGGGCTTGATTTGGGCGCTGACGATTATTTGACAAAACCTTTTCAATTATCTGAATTAAACTCGAGGATAAGAGCAGTTTTAAGGAGAAGAAAATTTGACGGGACTAATGTTTTAAAATTTAATGAAATCAGCATTAATACCGAAAGTAAAACAGTTTCTATTAATGGCACAGATATTACGTTCACGAAAAAAGAATATGATTTGTTGCTTTTTTTTATGGTCAATAAAAACAGGGTTTTAACAAAAGAGGCAATCGCAGAACATATTTGGGAAGACAATATTGATCTGGCAAACAGCTTTGATTTTATTTACACTCACCTAAACAATATCCGAAGAAAAATAAAAGCTGCAAACGGGAACGATTATATTAAAACTCTTTATGGTATGGGCTATAAATTCTCAGAAAAATGAAATTCTTAACAAAAATAAACCGCCCGTTTCTGATATCCCTGACTACGATTTTATTTATGGTTTCAATTGCAGGATATTTTGTTTTACAGATAGTAATTCTGGATGAGACAAAAGAAAGCCTGTTGGAGAAAGAATATTTTATCATAAAACAAATTGAAGAAAGCGGAAAACCTATAAATATTCCTCCAATAATTGAAGTTAAGGAAATCGACAGTTTAAGTCTTAAAAGCCCTGCTTTTACTAAAATCTATGTTAATGATGAGCTGGAAGATGAACAAGTACTTTTTCTTGAATATTCAAATCAGCTAAAAATTAAAGATTCCTGCTATTCCATAAAATTGAGACAAGCCTCTTACGAAAGCGAGGATCTAATTTTAATGTTGTCATTGGGCCTTTTCGTTTTGCTTTTTGCAGCATTCGGGATTTCATTTTTTATTACAAAAAAAATTAACAAAACCATTTGGGCAGAATTTGAAAATAATTTGAGGGAAATTGAGAATTTCAGCTTTACCGGAAACCAAAAGCTACAACTTATAAAATCTGACATCGAAGAATTTGACAGGTTAAATGCTGTAGTAAAAAATCTTACAGAAAAGTTGGAAACAGATTATATTTCACTTAGAGAATTCACAGAAAATGCTTCTCATGAAATTCAAACGCCGATTTCTATCGTTTTATTAAACCTTGAAGAATTACTTCAACACGATTTGACTGAAGAAGCATTCAGGAAAATTGTATCGTCAATAAATGCTATTAAGCGGTTATCAAACTTAAACCAGAGTTTAATAATGCTTACAAAAATTGAAAACGAACAGTTTAACGCTGATAAAACATTGGCAATCAACGAAATAGTCAAATCGAAAATACTCGAATACGAAAGTCTTTTTGAATCAAAAAGCATTAAGGTGGAATTTGTTTGTGATCAGATTTTTAAAATAAAAATGAATGAACAACTTGCTGACGTGATGATTGGCAACTTGCTTTCAAATGCTGTAAATCATAATTTTAAAGGTGGAAACATTCAGATTTCGATTCGTGAAAAAGAATTAATGATTTGCAATACAGGAGAGGCTAATTCGTTTAATACTGCAAACATCTTCAACCGTTTTGTTAAAGGAAACTCCAGATCTTTCGGTCTGGGTTTGGCACTCGTAAAAAAAATATGTGATACTCACAAGCTTGAGATTGAATATCGTAAGAATGATTTGCATTGCTTTATAATACAGCAAAAAAGTTAAGGCTCTGATAATGAAAGTTGTTAATATTTCAATATTCTTTTTGTTACTGTTTAATGTTCTAATTGCTCAGGAACGCGATTTAAATTATTTCCTGAATTCTGCAAAAGCAAACAGCCCGTTAATAAATGCAGATAAAAACGCGGGTATTATTGCTGATCTTGATTTGCAACAAATAAAAGCTGTGTTAACCAAGCCGGACATTGGTATTAATTCAGAAGTTTTGTTTGCTCCAATACTTTCTCATGATAATAATCTGTATCGTTTTAATTTTATTTCTAATGGTGCAGATAATTATACCGGCTATGATTTAGCTGCAACAGATGGCGGACAGTACCAGGCCTTAGTAAGCATAGAGCAACCGTTGTTTACGAAATCACAGCTTATGGCATATGGCGACTGGTCAGGAATTACCAAACAAATAAATGAAAATAATATTTCTCTGACTATTCACGAAATTGAACAACTAGTTACTTACCAGTACATTCTTTGTCTAAAGTCAGAAATTCAGATCGAAAACAGTTTGTTTGTAATTGATGAAATAAAACAGCAAGTACTGATATTGCAAAAATTGGTTGAAAATGCAGTTTACAAGCAGACAGATTTAATGCTTTTACAGTTAGAGCAACAAAATTTCACCATAGAATATCAAAAAAACAAGGCAGAATTCCGCGATAATTTATATGATTTAAACCTGATTTGCGGAATTAGCGATACCACTTTAATTGATATTCAACAAACAGAGTTACGAATAAAACCTGAAATTACCGAAGCATCTCATTTCCTGAGCTCTTACAAACTTGACAGCTTATTGATACTGGCAGATCAGGAAATTTCCGGATTAAAATATAAGCCGCAAATTCATGCTTTTGCTAATGCCGGATTAAATGCAGTGTATATTCCTGCCATCAACCGGTTAGGTTTTAGTGTAGGCCTTTCTTTTAGCTGGAATATTTATGATGGTAATCAAATGGATATTCAAAGAGAGAAATCAGTTATTAATTTAAAAACTTCGGAATTCGAAAAAACTCAGTTCTTAACACAACACGATATTTATAAAAATAAATTATTAAGCCGGATAAATTCAACTAATCAAATTTTAAACTTAATGGAAGAACAAATCAATAATTATGAGGATCTTCTTAAGGACTATTCCATTCAGCTTTCACAAGGAGAAATTTCTGTTATGGATTATAAAAATCTGCTTATAGACATTTCTTCGAAGAAGCAGGAATACAATCTGCTTAAAATGGAAACTCTGGTTTTAATTAATTCATACAACTATTGGAACTATTAAAACAATTGCAATGAAAAAAATAAAATTGCCGCTTTATGTTTCTGTTATTATCATGGCTTTATTATCATGCAATAACCAAAAGACTGAAAAAGGAATAAATCCTGTAGTTTCAGTAAAAACAGAGAAAGTTATACAGGGAGATATTGAGAGTTTAATTAATCTTAACGGACAAACTGTTTACCTTACAAAAAATGAAATTGTGTCCCCAATTGCCGGTTATGTTATTAAAGTAAATGTCCGTTTTGGCGATTATGTGCATAAAGATGATGTTCTGTTTGAGATAAAAAATAAAGAAAGCAAAGCTCTGGAGAATTCGGATTTATTTTCCGGAAATGTTGGTGTCGTAAAAGTGTTAGCTTCTTCCGAAGGACTAATCTATAATCTACCTGTCAGCAACGTCGGAGGATATATTATCGAAGGAGGCACACTTTGCAGTATAGTTGAAAACAAAGATTTAATAATAAAAGTAAATATGCCGTTTGAGTATAATCAGAAAATAAAATTAAATGCAAAATGTAAAGTTCTTTTAATTGACAATACTTCATTTGAGGGATATGTTTATAAAATTCTGTCAAATATCAATGAATTAAATCAAACTCAGGATGTTTTAATAAAATCCTGCTCAGAAAGACAATTACCAGAAAATTTAAATCTGATAGTTCAATTTGTTGATTCAAATCATAAAAATTCCTGCCTGGTTTCTAAAAATGCTGTAATGACAGATGAAACACAAAGTGAATTTTGGGTTATGAAAATATCTGATGACAGTATTGCAATTAAGACTCCGATTGTAAAAGGGATAACAAACGACAGCATCGTCGAAATACTTTCATCCGGGTTAAAAAAAGGCGACTTGATAATTACCGAAGGAGCTTATGGATTACCTGATAGTAGTTTGGTAAAAATAGTCAGATAAAATGGAAAACATCTTTTCAAAATTTAAGAGTCCGATTGCAATAGTTTTGCTGATTGTTTTAACAGGCGGTGTTATGTCATATAGAAACATGAAGACATCGCTTTTCCCGAATGTTACTTTTCCCAAAATAAAGATTATTGCAGACAATGGAGAACAACCTGTTGCTAAAATGATGACTACTGTAACCATACCGCTTGAAAACGCCATAAAAAAAGTAGAAAATCTAAGTCTTATCAGAAGTGTCACAAGTATGGGTAGTTGTGAAATTTCCGCATTTATGGAATGGGGTTCGGACATAAATCTGGACAAGCAGCAGGTAGAGGCTCAAATTACAGAGATAAAAAACAGTTTGCCGTCAGATGTGCAAATTACTGTTGAGAAAATGAACCCTTCTATTTTGCCGGTAATGGGTTACTCATTACAATCTTCCTCAAAAAGTGCAACCGAACTTAAAATGATAGCTGAGTACACTGTAAAACCTTATCTTTCACGTGTAAACGGGGTTTCATCTGTTGAAGTTATAGGAGGCAAAAAGAAAGAGTACCGGATAATTCTTGATGAGCAGAAGTTAAGATTTCTAAAAATCAGTTCTCAAAAAGTTCTCGATGCTTTGCAACAAACAGATTTTATTGAATCAAACGGTTATACTGTTGATTATGACAGATTGTACTTAACTGTAACTGATGCAACAATTAAAGATAAACAAGAATTAGAAAATCTGGTTTTATTCAATGATTCGATACGAAAAATAAGCATTTCGGATATTGCAAAAGTTGAAATTTCGGAGGCTGATGAATATATAAAAATCAAAGCAGATGGTAATGATGTCCCTTTAATAGCCGTACTGAAACAACCGGAAAGTAATCTGATAGATGTATCGGTGCAGATTATAAGTAATGTTACTGAGCTAAATAAAATACTTCCAAAAGGAGTTGTATTAAAACCATATTACAATCAGGCCGAATTTGTAAGCAATAGCATAAGCAGCATTTTTGATGTTCTTTGGATAGGATTACTAATGGCAATTGTAGTTGTAATGATTTTTTTACGTTCCTTTAAAGCCAGTATTGTTCTGCTTTTAACTATCCCGCTTACCCTGGCACTGACATTTATCACCCTTAACCTGATTGGTTTTGATTTTAATATCATGACAATTGGTGCAATTGCTGCTGCAATCGGGCTGATTATTGACGATGCCATAATTGTAGTTGAACAGATTCACAGAACACACGAGGAGTACCCTGACAGAAAACCACAGGAATTAGTGGGGAAAGCCTTAAAGTTCTTATTCCCTGCAATGCTTGGTTCCTCATTAAGTACAATAGTTATTCTGATTCCGTTTGAACTAATGACCGGTGTTGCAGGAGCATATTTTAAAATTCTTACAGAAACAATGATTGTGACATTGCTTTGTTCATTTTTCATTACATGGCTTGGCTTGCCTGTATTATATCTGCTTTTTTCAAAAGACCGTAAGCATGTTAAAATTTACAAAATACAAAAAGTTAAAAAAAATAGGGTTATTGAATTATTTATACGGAAACCATATCTGAGTGTCATAATTGTTGTGTTCCTGATTTTGAGTATTATTTTAATTATGCCAAGACTGGAAACAGGGTTTCTGCCTGAAATGGATGAAGGTTCTATAGTATTGGATTATAACTCACCACCGGGAACATCTCTTGAAGAGACAGACAGAATGCTTTGCGAAGTTGATAAGATTATCGAAACAATTCCTGAAGTTAAAACCTATTCACGACGAACAGGAACTCAAATGGGATTCTTTATAACAGAACCAAACAGCGGAGATTACCTGATAGAATTGAATAAAGACAGGAACAGGTCAACAGAGGAAGTGGCAGATGAAATTCGCCAAAAAATCGAAAAAGTTTTACCGGCACTAACTGTTGATTTCGGACAGGTAATTACTGATATGCTTGGAGATCTTATGAGCAGTGTGCAGCCTATTGAAATTAAAATATTCGGAGATAATAACGAGAAACTTGAAGAATTATCAACCCAGGTTGCAGATAGTGTTAACACTGTTAAAGGTGTTGCAGATGTTTTTGACGGTATTGTGATTGCAGGGCCAATGCTTAAAATTATTCCAAGAGAAGACAAATTAAAACAGTATGGACTTAGCACTATTGATTTGCAAGCTCAGATAAACACTTATCTGTCCGGCGTTATTGCAGGAACAATACCTGAAAAAGAACAATTTACAGACATACGGATGATATACCCGCTTAATAACAAAACGCCTGTTGAAAAATTAAAGCAAGTAAATATCTGCACATCATCAGGAGAATATTTGCCCTTAATCGTTTTTGCAGATTTTAAAATTGTGAGCGGAGTTGCAGAGATTCAGAGAGAAAATCTTCAAACAATCGGCGTGGTAACCGCACGGTTAGACAACAGGGATTTGGGCAGTGTTATCAAAGATATTAAAGCAAAACTTGATAAAATAAATTTACCACCATCATATCAGATAGTTTATGGTGGCTACTACGAAGAGCAGCAAAATTCTTTTGAGGAATTGCTAAAAATTCTTATTGCCGGTTGCCTGTTGGTTTTTGCAGTTGTTTTATTTATGTTCAAAAGTGTAAAGATATCTGGTGCTGTACTACTTATCAGTATTTTAGGGATTTCCGGCAGTCTTATTGCTTTATTTATTACAAAAACACCTTTAAATGTAGGCAGCTACACTGGTTTAATTATGATTATCGGAATAATTGGGGAGAATTCCATTTTTACTATCCAGCAGTTTTTGTCTGAGTTTAAAAATCTTTCCATTGATAATGCATTGTCTTTTGCAATCTCTGTTCGCTTGCGTCCTAAGTTAATGACCGCTACAGGTGCAATAGTTGCTTTGTTACCTTTAGCATTAGGAATAGGAACCGGAGCTCAGATGCACCAACCACTCGCAATTGCTGTTATTGGAGGCTTAGTAATTGCCTTACCATTGCTTTTGTTGGTTTTGCCTGGCTTATTAAAAATTATGTGGTCCAAATCTAAATAGTTTAATCCGCTATTTAGCTTATGTGAATTAATTGGAGCGAAAGCGGACAAAGCTTTCAACTCATATACGGTTTTCAGACTCAAAAACAATTTGCATTAATACACGAACAATTACTTTAATCTTTAAAATTCCTTTAGATTCAATTTTTAGATTTGTGATATTATTCACTTAAAATATCAGATATGAAAAATTTGTTTTTGGTCATTGCCATCGGAGCAATGTTTAGTTTGTTAGCATGTGCCCAATCGAAAAATGAGGTTCCTGCAAACATTAAAACAGCCTTTGCTGGAAAATTTGCAGATGCAAAGAATGTAAAATGGAGTAAAGAAAACGATGAAGAATGGGAAGCCGAATTTAAGCTGGACGGGAAAGAATATTCTGCCAACTTTGACACCGATGGCAATTGGTTAGAAACAGAATATGAAATAAATGAAAGTGACATTCCAGAATCCGTTAGAACAAGTATTAACAATGAATTTGCCGGTTTCAAAATCAAAGAATCGGAAATTTCTGAAACTAAAGATGGGAAATTTTATGAATTTGAGCTTAATAAGGACGGAGATAGATTTGAAGTATCAGTTGATTTAACAGGTAAAATCGTAAAAAAAGAATCAGAAAGTAAGAGTGAGGATGATGAAGATTAATGATGTGTTAAAGATGCATGTCCGCTTATTATTAATAACCCGGACATGCATTCTTAATTTGTTAATCTTTGGGACTGAATTTGCCGGATAATTACAGATTTTCTTGTTTTATAAGTTATCTTTAGCCAAATCGAATAATTCCGTGATAACAACTGTGTTTACTCCCCCATATCAAACTCCCCCACGACAGCATAATGGTCTGAGAGTTCTTCCTTAATAATTTTATGGGAAGCACAGGTAAAGCTTTTATCGAACAAAATATAATCTATACGTTGTTTGATTTTAAAGTTCTCCCATGTATAGCCGGGATATTTTCCTTTTGAGCAGAAAGAGTCGCGCAGACCTTTGGCAATTTTAAAATAAGTGTAGGTTAACGGCCCGTCGTTAAAGTCACCGCAAACAAACACTGGATAATTGCATGAATCTATCGAGGCCCTTATCAACTCTGCCTGCTTTGCTCTTTTGGTCAGAGATTTAAGATATTTTTTAAGTACAATTTTTACTTTTGTATTGTCGTCCGAATCGGAAATTTCTTCAATAATTGTGTAATCGTTCTGGTTAAGTTGTATTGATTGCAGATGGCAGTTGTAAACCCTTACTGTATCTTCTTTTATTATACTTACTGTATCTTCTTTTATTATAAGATCGGTGTAAATAAACCCGTTATATGAATCGTCGAACTTGTGAGAATATGTGTTTACCACAGGATAACGTGAAACAGTGGCAAGTCCGAAATTCTGGCCTCCTACTGCGGTTGCCATCGCGGAACGGAATTCGTATTCTGCACCTGTCACTTTTTTTACTGAGTCTATCGTTACAAAATTCCGGTTACTTCCATTCCAGTATGCTTCCTGAAGACAGACAATATCTGGGTTTTCATTTTTTATCAGACTTAAAATATCAGATTTGATAGTATTGTTTTCTTTCCAGTCGTACAACCCAAAAACCATTACATTATAGGTCATAATCTTTATTTCGCCGCTTTTATTTTCGCCTCCGAAATAAGATAATACAGGAAAAATAAGTCCCAGAAATTTAATCCCGATTAAAATGGTTATAGCAGAAATAAGTGAATATTTCCAGCTTATAAAAAGCCATAACAAAACAAAAAATAAATTGGCAATAAGCAGTCCGATATAAATAAACGGTAATAATGCAACAGCTACTGTTTTTTCGGGAGATACATAAACAGAAAAATAGCAGGCAAACAATAATATTGCTGCCAGAATATTTAAAATAAATGCTGTTTTCTTAAGTGCTTTCACAATTATTTTTTATCACTCACCTTAAACAATTTTTCTTTTTCGGCAGCCGAAAGGCTTGTATAACCTGACTGGGCAATTTTATCCAGAATCTTATCTATCTGATCCTGCTCCGCCTTTTTGCGGGCATTATATTCCATATCAGTTTCTGGGCGTTTAGGCTTTTGTTTTTTGTTACGGTAACTGACTTTCATTTTACGGTCAGGTTTAAAAATGCCTTTAATACCATATAAAAGTCTCGAAACCCAGATTGTAATATCTGTACCCTTGCGATAAAAGCTTACAAAAACAAACCCGAGCAAGGCTCCGCCGAGATGAGCAATATGTCCTCCGGCATTTCCAAGAGGAATACTTATAAGGTCTATGGCAACAACACCCATGGCCAGATATTTAAACTTTACCTTGCCGAAAAACATCATATAAACTTCCTGGTTGGGAACAAGAGTTGCCACGGTTATTACAACTGCCATAACAGATGCCGAAGCTCCAAGAGCTAAAGATACAGATTTAACTTCTGTAAACGGAGGAATTAAATTATATGCGGCAATATAGAATATTGCTCCGGCTATTCCGCCAAGAATATAAACGCCCAGTAATTGTCTCTGTGATAAAAACTGCAGAAATAACCGCCCGAACCAAAAGAAAGCCAGAAGGTTAAATAAAATATGCAGAAAGTTTTCCTGAGTGAACATATAAGTTATTACCGTCCACGGATAATGAATCAGATTCCCGGGATCGGCAGGAACAGCAAGCCACTTAATAAAATTATATGTTTCGTTACCTGTAAAAAACAAAATAATTTTGGCAAGTTGTATGAGTACAAAAACAATAAGGTTAATGTAAATAAGGGTATTAAAATTATTTTTACCCTTAAGGCTGTATTTTATCTCGTCAATAAAGCTCATTTTACTTCCAGCGGTTAAACCGGTTTTTCTTCCATATTAAAATAAAAATCAAACCGAAAAGCATACCTCCCAGATGCGCGAAGTGTGCAACATTGTCACCGCTACGGTTCAAAAAGCCAAGATATAATTCAATTGCAGTAAATATCATAATAAGATATTTGGCTTTCATCGGAATTGCAAAATAAACGTAGATAATTACATTTGGGAACAACACCCCGAAGGCGAGTAAAAGTCCGTATATAGCCCCGGAAGCTCCGACAGTTGCTGTGTTAATCATCAGATTAAGGTTTCCCATCTGTGGATCAACAAAGTTTTTTCCCTGCGAAATTGCTTCCGCCCCGTCTTTCATTACCAGACTAATATGCTCGGGACTCATGTGTGACATAAGGGAACTTATTTCGATCTGCATTACAAGTAAATGCAGTAAAGCGGCTCCAAGACCGGTAAAGAAGTAATAAATAAAGAATCTTTTCTGTCCCCAGTATTCTTCCAGCACCTTTCCAAACATATACAAAGCAAACATATTAAAAAACAAATGCCAGAAACTTCCATGCATAAACATGTGGGTAATAAGCTGATATGGACGAAACAACTCCGATTTAAAACTGTAAACCGCCAGTTTTGTTCCCAAATCAGGCATAAGCATTGTTAAGCCATACATTGCAATGTTTATTATCAAAAGTACTTTGACAACCGGAGGCAAATCAAACAATCCCCGACGTTCGTAATTCATATCTTATCAGTTTAATTTCTTTTCAATTTCGTCAAGGCTTATAATCTCAAGTATTTTTTTGCCTTCGACTGTATAATTATGATTAGAACAGGACATAAGTTTAAAAAACAAATCCTGCATTTCCTCTTCACGCAACACTTTCCCGACTTTAAAAGCGGCTGTTTTTGCAAGTGAAAGAGCTATTTTCTCATTAAGTACCATTTCGGCAGAGCCCGAAACTTCACCAAGCACATAAACCATCTGTTCAATAGTTTTAAGCGGATCTATATCTGTTAAATCTCCAGGCACTCCACGTATTTCAAATTTTTCTTTTCCCATCATAACAATTTCAAACCCGATATTGTTTAGTTCCTGCATTACCTGTAAAAGCACAGCCCTGTCATTTGGATCAGGTTCGTAAATAAGCGGAAAAAGAGATTTCTGCACCACTCCCCGGCGGGTTTCGAGCAAACCCATAAACTTCTCGAACAATATTCTTTCGTGAGCACGTCTTTGGTCAAAAATAATCATTCCCGATTTTCCTGAAGTAAGTATATATTTATTTTTAAGCTGAAAATAAACTTTCCTTGCTATTTCTGGCATAACATCAGATTCCGGTATAAGTTCCGGTTGCGGAGCCTTATCTGTTTCCGGCAGGAAAAAATCGTCAGGTGTTTTCTGGGTATTTTCCTGATACAGGCTTTGCCAGTTTCGCGGAGGATTTGAGGATGCTGAATTATATCCCGAAGATTTTGATTTTGTCTCGAAAGGATTATAATCCGGATTTACACTGATTACAGGAGGCCTGAAACTGGTTGTTGATGTCATATGTAAATCGCGGGTGATATTTTCTTCAAAATCAAGGCCCGGAACAATATTAAACTTACCAAGAGCTTCTTTTACCGAAGCATTTAAAATCTGGAATATTGCCTGTTCATCCTCAAATTTTATTTCGGTCTTTGTCGGATGGATATTAATATCAATATTTGCAGGGTTTATTTCAAAATACAGAAAAAACGAAGGATACTCCCCTTCGGGAATAAGCTTATCATAAGCCAATGCAACAGATTTGCGGTAATAAGGGTGAATCATATATCTGTTGTTGACAAAGAAATATTGTTCTGCCGTAGTTTTCTTTGACCGCTCAGGTTTGGCTACAAATCCTTTAATGCTTACAATTGATGTTTCACTGCTTACACTAACCAGATGCTGATTTAACGGTTTCCCGAAAACACTTACAATTCTCTGCCTTAGATTTTCGGGGGCAAGTTTAAGCTGGGTTTCGTTGCCAAAAACCAAATGAAAAGAAACAGACGGATTCGCAAGCACAATACGGTAAACTTCTGTTATTATATGCTTATTCTCCACATTATCGCTTTTCAGGAATTTGCGTCTTGCCGGCACATTAAAAAACAGATTCTTGATCATAAAATTTGATCCGGCGGAGCAAGCGACAGGTTCCTGACTAACTACATCAGAGGCAGATATAACTATGTTTGTTCCAACACTGTCTTCCGGCCGTCTGGTTTTGAGTTCTACTGTTGCAACTGCAGCAACTGAGGCTAATGCTTCACCACGAAAGCCCATTGTTGTAATTGCAAAAAGATCATCTGCTTTTGCTATCTTTGAGGTTGCATGACGTTCAAATGCCATTCTGGCATCTGTCGTAGACATTCCTTTACCATTGTCTATAATCTGGATAAGGGTTCGCCCGGCATCTTTTATTATTATCTGAATATCGGTAGCTCCTGCATCAAGAGCGTTCTCTACCAGTTCTTTAACAACAGAAGCAGGACGTTGTATAACTTCTCCGGCAGCAATCTGGTTAGCAACCGAATCTGATAATAGTTTAATAATGTCTGACATTACTTGCTGAAAAATTTAATAACAGAACTAAGGTCTGCAGCTAAAATTAAATATGCTACAAAAAACAGGATAAATGCAATAACCAAAAGTCTTATGGTTGAATTCCGGTTACGATAAGCTTTACGTGTCATTTTTGGCCTGAAACTGCCTTTTATTGTGCTTCCCGGTTTAACCTGACCATTTTCGTCCAGCACAGGTTTTCCTGCTGCCTGACGCATTTCGTTAAGTTTTTCTCTTCGTTCTTCTTTTTCAGGATCGTAATACCTTGGTTTAAAATCAAAAACGTTATATTGTGGTAATCTGAAAAAACTTCTTACTCCCATGATATTTTTTTTACAAAATTATGATATTTTTTTAACTTAAGTATTTTCTTAACAAAACATTATAATTATGATGGCTTTCTTAACCGTATTTTAAGATTGTCTCTTAACAATCTTAACAACTTTATTTACCATTATGTTTAGTTCCCCGGAATAACCTGAAAGATAAACCGGAACACTAAAAAGGACTCCCAATAAAGCAGTTCTTATTACAGTATCAGTTATCACGCCTCCCAACTGCGGAATTAATATTGAAATAAAATACGCAGCAGCACCAAAAGCCAGAATCACAAAATGTTTCTTTTCAAACGGTTGAAATCCGAATTTTATTTTTACATACGCGAAACGAACCAGAAAATAAATAAGGAAAGAGATTGCAGATGCTATACCGGCACCGTTTACGCCTATCCGTGGCAATAAAATAACGTTAAGAATTACTATTGAAAGCAGTAATATCACCATAATTAATACATGCTGTCTGTAGTACTTGCTAAACTGTATAATTTCCCCGCTTACACTCCCTATCATTTGTATAAGATGAGCAATTGAAACAAAAAGAATTATGTACTTACCGCTTTCAAAACTTGCCGGCAAAAAACTTAAGATATTATTTGCATTCCCCCAGATTATAAGGAAAAGCATAATCCCTGATATCATCAGGTTTGTTGTACTTTTTTTATAAATACTGTTAACTTTTTCGAGATCCCCGGCTTTTAATGCTTCGGCAATAAGGCTCCCGGATATTCTTATAAGAGAGCGTCCCGGCAATAAAATTATCGATCCGAAGTAGAAAAGAGTTGAATAAACTCCTGTTGCTCCCAGATCACAATAATGATTAATAAGATACCTGTCCAGTTGCATAACAATTACTCCGCTAAACCCGGATATTAAACCGAATCCGGCCACACTTACAATCTCACGTACAAATGCAGGCTTAAATATTTTAAAGGAAGGCTTTATAAGAAACTGGTGTTTATACATCAGTAATAAAGCTATTAGCAAAACAGGAATTCCGTATGAGAACGAATACACTATAATAAAGCCGTTGAAATCAAGTACCCCCAGCCAGAAAAGGCCTATTGTAATAAGATTAATAATCCTTAGAAGAAATTCTCTTACAAACAGTCCGAATGAGGCGTTAAAAAGCATCCTGTTGTAAGTATCCAGCAAAAAGTTAAATATAATGATAAAAATCAAAGGGATTAAGAGATAAATATACTCTGCAAAAAGCGGAGACTTATCAATATTTTCAGCAATCAGCCATGGCTTTGAGATATAGTAAACAATGGAACAGATTAAAAAGCCCAATGTTCCCACAGCGAGCAGGAAAAATAAAAATCCGTTGTGATTATTTTTCTCATCACGAAAATATGGAAACTGACGCAGTGTGACATTCACCATACCCAGGCTGCCGAACTGACCAAATATTGCAGCAACGGCAATAAGAAGATTTGTAAGACCTATCTGCTCCGTCGAAAAAATCTGCGGCATTATAAGGCCAACATTAATAAAACCAATAGCTGCTCCGAGGTAGGAATAAACCGAACCTTTTATTGTCTGTCTTGCAATTATTCCCATTTTGTATGTCTTAAAACAAAAGTTTTTCTTTGGATTTTAAATTCTCAGGCTTTAATTTAAACACAGCCGATATGCTTTCGACGGTTTTTAGCTTCGTAAACAATTCTCCGGTAAAGCCGGAACTTTCGCCACCGAAAATAAGAATAAAAAAATCTATATTTTTCAACTCTTCAATCAAAAAACCGACATTGCCTTTGTTGGCTACTATTTTAACGCTGCTATTCCCTTCTATATCAAAGTTCTCATAAACGCTGAACATCTGAAAATCCGGAAACCTCGGATCAATAATCTCAAGGTCTGCTGCTCGGATAAATTCAGAATTTAACAATTTGCTTAAATGCCATGACAACTGGTAATCATCATCTGCCGACGAGATTCCGAGAAGCCCGAAATTATAATCAGGAGTGTATTTAAGCTTTTTAGTTTTCATTATTACAAAAGTAAACAATTAAATAAGATTTTTATTATCTGTTTTCCGAAAAAAAGCGATCAGAGATACCGGATGCTTTACCGTATTGAAAGCAACTGAAGATTAACAGTTTCAGATGACCATGAATTGTGGAAATAATCTTGTTTTAAGATATAAATAAGAGCCGAAACCTCTAATGATTACTGTAATTGAGTGCCTTCAGTTTTCTGATTGCAATCTGCGAAGCTTTTTGTTCCGCTTCTTTCTTTGACCAGCCTTTACCTTCTGCAAGATATAAGTCATTGAAGCAGATTTCACAATGGAAATGGTGTACCTTTTCGTTTGACTCGCAGTTTTCGAAAGTGTTTATACTGATATCCAGTTTGTGCTTTTGCATTATCTGTAGCAGTTTTGACTTATAATCGGAATTTTGTTTCATCAGATTATTAAGATCAAAATGTGCGGATAATATTTTGTCAATAAATATACGGCAATATTTGTATCCTCTGTCGTAGTAAACAGCACCGGTAAGAGCCTCAAAAGAATTGCCCGCCATATTTTTCATTGATGATTTGGCAGAGTTGCGGTATGTCATCAGGCTGTCGATTTTAAGCTCCGCGGCTATTTCATTAAGACTTCTCCTGTTAACAATAGTTGAGCGCAAAATGGAAAGTTTTCCTTCATTGGCACGTGGAAACCTTAGATAAAGAATATCGCTGACGACAGCACTTATAATGGAATCTCCGATAAACTCAAGTCTTTCGTTATTATATATTTCACCACTACGTAAAACTCCGGCAGAAGAATGACGCAAAGCATTTTTATATAATTCAAGATTAATAGGTCTGAACCCCAAAATTGTTTTAAGGCTGTTTGATAAATTTTTGTCTTCCCGGCTCCTGGCCTTAAAAAGAAAAAATTTCATTTAGTTTATTCTGCCTTTTTAAATATAACGCAGGTATTATGACCTCCAAAGCCGAAAGTGTTACTCATTGCATATTTAACATCACGTTTCTGAGCTTTGTGTAATGTGAGATTAAGTTTAGGGTCGATATTCTCGTCCTGTTGCTTGTGATTGATTGTCGGAGGAACGACACCGTCAACTATTGACATAATTGCAAATGAAGCTTCCATTGCGCCGGCAGCACCAAGCAAATGTCCAACCATTGATTTGGTCGAACTGATATTCAAATTGTATGCATGATCGCCGAAAATATCCTTAATAGCTTTTAATTCTGCTATATCACCAAGTGGTGTAGCCGTTCCGTGAACGTTTATATAATCGACTTCTTCTTTATTTATTCCTGCATCTTTAAGTGCATTTTTCATAACCAAAGCAGCACCTAAGCCTTCCGGATGAGGAGCAGTTAAATGGTAAGCATCAGCAGACAAACCGGCACCTACTACTTCGGCATAAATTTTAGCACCACGTGCTTTTGCATGTTCATATTCTTCGAGGATAAGTCCGCATCCGCCTTCTCCCATTACAAAACCATCACGGGTTGCACAGAAAGGACGTGAAGCAGTTTTATACTCTTCATTGTTTGTTGATATTGCCATCATAGACTGAAAGCCTCCCATACCGATTTCGTTAATAGAAGCTTCGCTACCTCCGGTAACCATATAATCAGCCATCCCCAATCTTATAAGATTATAAGAATCAATTACAGCATTTGATGAAGATGCACATGCTGAGACTGTACAATAGTTAGGCCCCATCAGTCCGTGTTTCATCGAGATATGGCCTGCGGCAATATCAGAAATAATTTTCGGAATGAAAAAAGGACTAAATCGGGGAACATAATTGCCCTCGACATAGCCCTTTACTTCCTGATAAAATGTTTCAACTCCACCAATACCTGAAGACCATATAACACCGGCTCTTGATCTGTCTATAGCATCAAGATTAACGCCGCTGTCTGCAACAGCCTGTTCGGCAGCAATTAAAGCAAACTGCGTAAACCTGTCGATTTTTCGTACTTCTTTCCTGTCGAAGTATTGTGCAGAATCGTAATTTTTTACTTCGCAAGCAAATTTTGTTTTAAAATTCGTAGTATCATATAGAGTGATCAGGTCACTGCCACTAACACCATTAACAACATTTTCCCAAGTCTCTTTCGCAGTCGAACCTACGGGTGAAATAGTACCGATGCCGGTAACAACAACTCTCTTTAACGTCATACCAGAATTTTTAAATAAAACACAAATTATTTCGCGTGTGCTTCCATGTAAGTTATCGCATCACCTACTGTGCCGATTTTCTCAGCATCCTGATCAGAAATTGAAATTTCAAATTCTTTTTCGAATTCCATGATAAGTTCAACAGTGTCCAAAGAGTCTGCTCCAAGGTCATTAGTGAAACTGGCTTCGAATGTTACTTCTGATTCGTCAACACCTAGTTTATCAACGATAATACTTTTTACTCTTGATGTAATGTCTGACATAATTAATAATTTAAGATTAATAAATTAATTACTTTTGCGGTGCAAATTAACGAAAATGATTCTGTACAGTCAAATATTTTAGATAGTTTTTTATTAACAATTATGCTAATGCGCTGATTATCAAAAACATAAGCATTCTTTTTTTGTATCAACGATGGATAGAACAGTAAAAATAGCCCTATTAGCCTCAGGATCAGGCACTAACGTAGAAAATATCTACAATTATTTCAAAGGAAATAATCAAATAAAAATATCATGTATTCTTTGCAACAAGCCGGATGCATATGTATTGAAGAGAGCAGCCGGATTATCCATTGATTTTTTGGTGTTTAACAGGGAAGATTTCAGTAATTCTGACACTATTTTAACATATCTTGAGTCCAAAAACGTCAACTTTATTGTGCTCGCCGGATTTTTATGGCTTATTCCCGGCTGGTTAACGGCTAAATTTCCCGGCAGAATTATTAATATTCACCCTGCTTTATTACCTAAATACGGTGGCAAAGGTATGTATGGCGATAATGTTCATAAAGCAGTTTTCGAAAATCATGAAACAGAAACAGGAATTACTGTTCATATGGTAAATGATAAATATGACGAGGGACACATTATTTTCCAAAAATCTGTAAAAATAGACAGTAATGACACTCCTGATTCTATTGCCTGCAAAGTTCATGAGTTAGAATACAAGTATTATCCTACCATAATTGAAAAAATAGCAGTAAATTTGCTTAACGAATTTTGATTATTCACAATAATTGGTTTGTAAATGCTGTTATTACAACCCAATTGTATAAAATTATATTATCATGACACGTTTTTTTAAAAATTTATTTTTACCTGCTTTCTTATTATTAATAAGTATGTCAGGTTTCGGGCAAATCCCTGCCGGATATTATGATTCTGCGGAAGGATTGCAGGGAGAGGCTTTAAGACAGGCTTTACACAACATTATTGATGATCACACTTCTGTTTCTTATGATGATTTATGGGATGTATATGCGGACACTGATAAAAGGCCGGACGGAAAAGTCTGGGATACTTACTCAAACTGCGATTTTACTTTTAGTTCTGACCAATGTGGCAGTTACAGTTCCATTTGCGACTGTTACAACAGAGAGCATACTGTTCCGCAAAGCTGGTTTAATGAGGCAAGCCCTATGAAATCGGATGCGTTTCATGTTATCCCCACTGATGGAAAAGTAAACGGATATCGTTCTAATTATCCTTTTGGCGAATGTAATTCCGGAACAACCTATGGTTTGGGAAAACTTGGGTCATGTACTTTCCCTGGTTACAGCGGAACCGTATTTGAACCTGCAGATGAATACAAAGGTGATATGGCCAGAATTTACTTTTATATGGCAACAAGATATATGGATGTAATTGACAATTGGCCATCAGAATCCCAGATTGCATTTTCAGGAAACAATTTGTCAAACTGGACAAGAGAAATGATGCTGCAATGGCATCACGACGACCCTGTTTCTCAAAAGGAAATTGACAGAAACAATGCTGTATTCGGATATCAGCATAACCGTAATCCTTATGTTGATAATCCAAACTGGGCCGATGCCGTTTGGGATCCAAATTACAACCCGGATTTTACAGAACTGCATTCTGCATTTTTCACAGTTTCGCCTAACCCTGCAAATGATTTTATCACAATCAGAAACAGTTTTTCCGGAGACAACAATACATTTATTACCATAACAGACCTTACCGGCAGAATAGTATTTGAAGAAAATGTAAAATCCACTGAAGAACAAATAGACATTTCTTCTTTTCCAAACGGAAGTTATCTGGTAGTTTTTCGCAACTCAGGAAGGATAAATTTCATTCAGAAGCTGTCTGTAATCCGGTAATTGGATGCTAAAATAATTATTACAGCCGCTACTTAGCGGCTTTTTTGTTTTAAATAACCGGAATATTTTATTGATCACAATTTTAAAAATAATTATTTATGCGGCTAGCCAGATTATGTAAAAACAATTTTGTGCCGGATGCATGTTTATTAAAATAACAATTATTAGTAACTTTGGCGAAACTAAAATCTGAAAACTATGAAAAAAGCAATCTTACTATCGTTATTATTTTCGTCTTCCCTCTTTATTTTTGCGCAGGGAGCAGGCAACTGGGCATATCAAAGTAAATCTGACGGAAATCTGTCGTCATATAAAGAAATGTTAAATGATGAATTATATGGCGATGTCTTTTCGCAAAACAACGGGTATTACCAGCAACCATATTACACAGTTTCAAATGACACAGTAATCTACATAGATGTAAAAGCTCTGATGAATGTAAAAGCAGACACCTATATAATGATTCTGGGCTTATCGCAAATTTCGGAAAATCTTGAAAATTGTTTCGATTTAACGGATCAGCGTATTGCTGCATTTTTGAGTGAAGCAGGAATTAAAGAGGAAGATGCATATGTTGATTTTATTTCGCAAACGCCGATATTCGCAAGAGAAAGAGAAAAGAAAATTTTCAGTAAAAAATTTGTAGAGGTTCCCAAAGGATTTGAAATAAAGAAAAATATCCACATTCGTTACACCGACCGTAAGTTGGCGGATAAATATTTAAAACTTGCGGCAAAAAACGAGATTTACGACATCATCCGGGTTGACTATATTGTAAGCGATCACAAAGCAATTTATGATTCTCTCAGGCAGGAGTGTGTAAATCTTCTGAATAAATATATGGCTGATTTCACAAAATTAGGATATAGTTTTGAGGCAGACTACAAGTCTCTGGAAGAATCAAATTCCTGTACATATCCTATTTCAAACTATTCTTCTTTTTCTTCATATATGCCGGCAAACTATCAGCCTTTGACAGGTAACGATTCCGAGATAACTTTGGTTAACCCGAATGAGCATATTAATATTTTTTACAACAAATTACCATATAATAATTATGACATTGTCATAAACGGAGATATGGTAGAGCCTGCCGTACAGTTTTCACAATATTTAAAGTTAAAGATTGTTTTAAAGAAAAAGTAGCGATTAATAATTATTTTTGCGATTGATTTAAACGACATGGACCTGGACAAAAAAAATATACAAAATTATTTTAAGTCTTTTTCTCAAAAAAAAGTTCTTATTATCGGTGACGTAATGGTTGATTCCTATATGTTGGGAAAAGTAAACCGTATTTCCCCCGAGGCTCCTATTCCGGTAGTGTCTGTAACAGGACGCGACTACAGATTGGGCGGAGCTGCAAATGTAGCTTTAAACATTGCCGCGCTTGGCGCAGAAGCAATTTTATGTTCGGTTACCGGAGATGACGAATCGGGACTGGTTTTTGAAAAACTGCTGGAAAAGGAAAACCTGAGTAAAGAAGGAATAATTAAAGATAATTCCCGCCGTACAACTGTAAAAACCAGAATAATAAGCAGCGGACAACATCTGCTTAGGGTTGATGAAGAAGATTCTTTCATGCTCGCGGAAATTGTTGAAACAGCGTTGATCAGAAAAGTTTTTTCTATAATCGACAACAGATCAATAGATCTGATTGTTTTTGAGGATTATGATAAAGGAGTTATTTCGGAAAAATTAATCAGGGAAATTACAACCAAAGCCAATCAAAAAGGAATAATTACTACTGTAGATCCGAAAAAAAGAAATTTCCACTTTTACAATCATACAACCCTGTTTAAACCAAATCTTAAAGAATTCGGAGAGGGACTTAAAACCGATATTGACAAAAATGATATTGACAAATTAAAGTTACTGGCAAACTCATATATTGAAAAAACCGATATTAAAATATTGCTTCTGACTTTGTCCGAAAAGGGAATTTTGATAGCTGACGGAAAACAAACTCACCATTTTCCTGCCATTATCAGGGATATTTCTGATGTCTCAGGTGCCGGAGATACTGTTATAAGTGTAGCAGGCTTATTGTTATCTTGCGGAGCTTCATTAAGTGAGATTGCACAAATATCAAATATTGCCGGAGGCCTTGTTTGCGAAAAAACGGGCGTGGTTCCTATAGATATAAACGAACTGCTGAAAGAATCGGTCCAATAACTTGCTGAACATATTACCCGATATTGAAAAAAGAAACTTTGGCCTTGACTTGTTCAGACTATCTGCAATTTTAATAGTGGTTCTGGGTCATGGATTTCATTTTTTCGGATTAAAAAACTACATTTCGTATATTTCTGTTGACGGAGTCGATTTATTTTTTGTTTTAAGTGGCTTTCTGATTGGAAGAATACTTATAAAAATAAAATTTGATTCATATAAACAAGCCTTTAAAGAGATTTTAACGTTCCTGAAAAGGAGATGGTTAAGGACATTACCCAATTACTTTTTATTCCTTATTTTTAACATACTGATGCTCTGCGCCGGAATTTATGACGGGATTTTAAACATAAACACTCTGGCATATTTCGCTTTCCTCCAAAATTTTAAAATCCCTCTCGACCTCATGTTCTGGGAATCATGGAGTCTGGCTGTAGAAGAATGGTTTTATCTTATTTTTCCGGTACTGTTGATGGTAATGTATTGTATAGGAAGGCTGTTTAAAGTAAAAATAAATTTATTCCTCTGCTCTGTAATTTTATTCATCATAATTCCCCTGGTATTAAGAATCTCATTCTGTTCAAGTCAGGCTGCAAGCATAAATGCAGATCTTTTCATAAGAAAAATAGTAATTTACAGGCTGGACACTATCGCATGGGGACTGCTCACAGCCTTTCTTTTCTCCACACAACAAAAAATAATTTTAAAACATTCATTATTATTGTTTGTAATCGGGGTAAGCGGAATAACACTTATGAATAATGTTTTATGCTTTGACAACTTCATGTTTAATAATACTGTTTACTTCAGTCTTCAGTCACTGTTTATAGCTTGCTTAATCCCGCTGTTTTTCAAAACCGGAAATCCGGGAAAGCTTGTAAAAGGGGGGACTGCTTTTATTAGTCTGATTTCATATTCTATGTATCTTGTGCATTTGCCTGTATTATACCTTATAAAATTTACGGGATTTGAATATACATACAGGCATGAAAAAATTCTTCTCATGCTGTTTTACCTGATAATTACAATATCAGTATCAGCAATAGTCTATAGTTTTTGGGAGAGACCATTCTTAAGTCTCAGAGACAGAAAGTAATCAGTATCAGCGTTTATTCTTCAGCAATTGTCTGAAATATTCGAGATCTTCAAAAAACGTTACTTTAATATTACCTATATCCCCTTCAATTATTTTTATTTGCTCGTCAGGAAACACAAGATTAACTATGCTACAATCATCAGTATGCTTAAACCTGTTAACTTTTTCGAGCTTGTCATAAGCCCCGTAAATAACATCAAAATCAAATCCCTGAGGTGTCTGGGCCTTAAATAATCTGGAACGGTCGGGAATTGAATCCAGGGTTCCGTCTGAAGCTGATATGTATATTGTATCTGTGGTAGGAACGGCTACAGACACTGCCCTGTTTGTTTTAAGCTCCTGCAGCACAGATGATATAATTGCCTTATCTGTGTTAGGGCGTACAGCATCCTGAATAAGAACTTTTACATTTGAAGTATTATTTTCGAGACGCCCGATTTCTTTTAATCCGATAAATGAAGATTCTCCGCGGGTAGCCCCACCTTCAACTACGGAAATCACTTTACTGAATTTACCTCCAAGTGATATTTGTTTGGTTCGCTGTATATGCTCAGGATTGCTTACAACAATAATCTTATCAACTGCCGGATGGTTATTAAAGTTCGTCAGGCAATAATCCAGAATAGTTTTACCGTAAACATCGGCAAACTGTTTAGGCATGTCATTCCCGAATCTGCTACCCGAACCACCGGAGAGTATAAGAGCATAAACAATCATATCAGACATCTCAACATCTAATTAAATAAAAAAAGCCCGTAAAAACGGGCTATATAGAAAAATTAATCTTTAGCGATTTCTGCATAAGCAGTTGCATCTAATAAAGCATCTGCATCAGCCGGGTTGTTCATTTTGATTTTGATTAACCATCCGTCTCCGAAACAATCTTTATTTACTAAAGCAGGGTCATCAATAATTGCCTGATTTACTTCGATTACTTCACCACCTACAGGCATATAAGAATCAGAAACTGTTTTTACAGCTTCAATTGTACCGAATGATTCGCCTTTGTCAAGGTTTTCACCTTCTGTTTCGATTTCGATAAACACGATATCACCAAGGTGTGTTGCAGCAAATTCAGTAATGCCAACATAAGCTTCATCGCCTTCAATACGTAACCATTCGTGTGATTCTGTGTACTTCAAATTGTTCGGAATATTCATTGCATCAAAATTTATTAATTAATTTATAAGGTTAATAATTAAAACTTTCAAAATAAATATATTTTTTTCTAAGTTGCAAGAGTAAATCTCAGACTTACACCAAAATTTGTATTGGATGTAGGGTAAGTTACGTTAAGAGTAGGTCTGTTAATTACCTGATCGTAGAACAGACGAAGGTTAAACCTGTTACTGAGAACATAATCAGCAGATGTTTTTATCGTATATGTCAACTGCCCGGCTGTCGGTTGATTGAAACCTTCTTCAAGTTTACGGATAACAGTAAGAGTATTACGGATTGAGAAATCGAGTCTTATATTAAGGTCAGACTTAAAGTCTTTCTGGCGGCCATTGGTTTTAATTGTTATTTCAACATCTTTAAACCTATATCCTGTACCTACAATGTATTCGTCATTTCTGAGTTCTGTAAGCTGATTATTACTAAAACTCATATTCAGATTTCTGTTTTTCTTTACCTCAACTTTCGCAATAAAACTATTGATCATTGTCATGTCAATAGAAATAAGCGGCGAGAATTGCTCAGTAATACTGATACCGTTAATCTGGTATTTCGAATAATAGTTTTCGAGTTCATCACGAATAGTGTTAAATCCGTCAACCTCGTCGTATTCATTTGATAATCTGGTCTGGTAGGAACCAATATTAAATGTGGAACGATAAACATGATTCAGATTAACTGTTCTGAAAATCTTTTTAAGTTTAGGAATTTTCCCGAGTCCGTCATAAGTTATCCTCCAGTTTGGCAAAGCACTTAATATAGACGGGAAAGTTTCGAGGCTTACAGTTTCAGCGCTCTTGTTGGTATATGCTGCAAGGAAAGCCGGAATAAGAACCTCCTGAGATGTTTTTCCATAACCGTCCGGGAACCCGTAAGTATCAACAAGAGACGGGTCATAATCAGGACGCTGTGATGCAAGTCTGGTAGCTATAATAATTCTGTTTTCGTCGAATGTTGTAAATGTTTCGGAAGAATAGTCGCCTTTATTCTTAAACGGTTCAAACGCTGTACCCCAGGTAATTGTTGACATTGAGAAACTTCCGCTCTGAACAGGATTCATTTTCATAAATCCATCTGTTCCTGTTGTTTCGTCATAACCATACCTGTAATACATGCTGCTGTTCTCGCTAAACGAATGGGTCATGGTAAGGTCTATTCTCAGGTCACGAACAGGTTCAACTGATGCTCTCACATTCCAGTTACGGTTGTGAGTCTGCATAAATGCCTGAATATTGGTTGTGTCCTGTGTAATAATATTGTTGTTTGCTGCCCAATCACCAAAATCTCCGTCCTGCCAGCCTAAAACAAACGGGATAGTAGGGGTTCGGATTGCTGCAGATGGTCCGAACATTTCCGGATCTGCAACATAATTAGACATCCCCAGAATATAAGTTGATGGCATATAACCAGGCAGTAATGTTCCGTTTGTTTCGGTGAATCCGACAGAAATGTTCTTAACACTCATAAGAACAACAAGAGTATTATCGAAAATAATCTTTGCTATTGATTCGGTTTTTTCACGTTTACCGGTAACAACAAACTGAACATCCTCAGCATCTGACGAAGGAATAAATTCAACTCTGTTCTCATCTATAATCTTAGTCTCACCTTTTACTTCATTACCACCGGCATCTGTCGCTTTAACGGTAACATCTTCAGTTTTAAGTTTATGAGAAATTGTTTTACCTTTTTCTGCTTTTAATTTAGCCGCAGTGGATTCGAAAGTAACGGTTTCCATTTCCTTCTTCTTTGGCTTTCCTGTTTGTCTTCCGCGATACTTTTTGTTTACACTGTCAAAGTATTTAACCTTATTGTACAAACTCAGCAGATTAAACTGGGTGTTCAATGACATAGAGTTACCATTCTGCAATGTATTTCCAAGATTTATAGTATCGGCAGTTATAGGCCCTGCTGTCCAGTCATATGTTCCTGAATAACGGGCATTGGATGTAACCCAGTTAAGTATAGGTATTTTATTAATAGGTAAATTATAAGTAACATCCCACTGATGGTGGTATTGTGTATTTCTTCCGAAGTCTCTCAGATTATTCCATATTGTATCGCGTTTTTGATCATACAACGGATCTTCTTTGTAAAGCCTCCCCTGAGGTTCGTCAATTCTTGCATTGTTTGTTGCAGAAAAGTCAAACTTGAGGTTCTTGGAAAGATTATATTTAAAATCGTATTGGCGTACCCACGTAAAGTCCTTGTTAACACTTACCGGCAATGCAAGTGATGAATTATAAACATTCCTTAACTGAATTTCGCCATACTGCCTGTTTAAATTTGTACGGAACGACAACTGGGAAGGGAGATAGTAAAAATTAAAGTCTTTAATAATCTGGAATGCTTTCTTATTAAATAGCTTAACCTTTTTAAACGGCTCTACAATCTTGGGAGTAGCGTTATAATTATAGAATACCGCTCCGGTATAAGTTTTATTTGTATTATAAATAGTATTTACATCCCGGCTGTATGTCTCGTTATAGCCATAGCTTACAGACCAGTTTGCAAGATCGTAAATCATAGGTTTACCCTTGGTTTTATTTACCTTAACATTGGTAAGGTTCATACTTTTACGCATAGTATAATCCTGAGAAATAAATCTTACACTATCTTTATACTCCTTGGTTAAAGTAGGATCTGAAAGCGTTACTTTCAAAGGGATATCAGGATCCAGCGGGTTATACTCCGGATTTGAAACATTCTCGGAATAACCTACATATAAAGGTATTCTGACATTTAACTTTTCGGGGAAGAACTTTCCTAATTCAAAATTAGATGAAATGTCATATCTGTTTATTTCTTCTTTTTGTCTTTCACTTACTTTCTCATTGATTGCTCCGAATCCCGGTTTGCTTGTGCTTCCTGCCATTGTAACAGAACCAAAATCAGCAAGTTTGGCTGTGATTCTGGCATTTGCAGCCCAACCGCCTTTCTCATCAAAATCTGTTAAACGAAGCTCATTAACCCAGATTTCAGCACACTTCGGTTCACCGTCATCGCCATCGGAAGATGAAACTTTTTTAGGATTTCTTACCCCTATCATAACAGTCTGTACATTAGAAAGGTTAGGGTTACCCATCACGCTTACTTTTCTGTCTCCGTCCATCATAGTGTAAAGTCTGGTCAAACTTACATTTATGTCCCCTGCACGTATTTTATCGTTACGGTTTTGTTTGACATCCTGTAAAAGTTCAAACTCAAGATCCAGATTATTATCTTCGGGCCAGACTATATATCTGTCCGGAGCCTGCTCATCAAGAGTCCCGTCATAATTACCGGCAGGAGTTACCGACAGCGGAATCTCGTATTCGTAATAGTTGTTTTTATAATCAGTTCCCAAACGTACAAAAAGAGTTACATCTCCGTCTTCAACAGCAACCTCGTCAGGAAGAGATTCTGCATGAATAAACATTTTAAGTCTCAGATATTTTCTTACATCAAGACCTACATTTTTATAAACTGCACGTGCATCACCATCCTGCAAGCCACAGACTTTAAGTGACATAGACTGCTCGTTCAACTGACGCAATTGTGGATTCATCGGGTCTATCTGACGGTTAATATCAGGAGGTAATATGTAATTAACCGGGGTCTTGGATGAATTTTCTTCAATATTTACAGCACTTACATCGAATGGAGTTTCTGCAAGTTCGTCAACAATATATTCTCCCGGCTGCATAAACGAAGCGTTATATTTTCGCCATTCGCCGCGAACAAGATCCAGTGTTGCAAAACGAAGAATTGTCGGATCTGCAAAACTGGTCATAAACATCCTCATAAACCGTACAGATTTAAAGTCCTGTATTGTCCCTATTTTCTTATCGTAATCATAGACCGGAATTTTAAACTGGTACCATGTAACTTTTGACTCCTCATCATTAGCAAAGCTTGCAGATGTTTCAACTTTATCTGTAATATAATTACGGCCTACTTCAAAGTCTTCTTTACGGATACTTATACGATACTGAAAATAATTTTCACTTTCACTCAGAGTATTATCCTTATTTATATCTTCCAGGTTAGGGGTTGTCTGAGCGCTTGTAGAGTAAGACTCCTCAGAATATTCTGCAGGTGGAGAATTCCCTTCAAGTCCGTTGAATTTTTTATATCTGTCAAGGATATTTTTATTTTCATCATCATAATCCTGTCCCCTGTAATGATGATAATCGTCGCCTGAAGGATCTTCATATGCTTTTTGGTATGCTTCAGAAGTAGTTCCAAAAGCAGCAGCAATATTTTCGAGATATGCATAACTACCACCGGCGCTAAAGAATGTTCTTTCGTTATCATCACTCAACCCGTCAAGACCAACATCCTGAGCTACTCTTGAATCAGGATCATTATCAAAAGCACTTACCAGAGACTGCATCAGAGGAACAACACCCCATGCTGTTGTATCGGTAGGATTATCTGTTTGTGGTGTAGGCAAACCATGTTCAAATGATTTACGACCGTCTTTAAGAATATCCTCGGAAACATCTCCAAGATTAAAATAAAGATCCCCTCCGTCATTCAAAGAATCTTCCACAAACGGATCCATCAGCCAGAATTCGATATATTCAATATTTGCTTCTTCAAAATCTGTAGTCTGCAACTGACGCATTATACCACCCCATCTGTCCTGTGGATTAAGCAGGAAGCCGTTTTCGTCCAAACCGTAAACATCATAATTGTACGGGCCTCTTTCTCTGGGGTAATAAGCAAGGTTGAGAGCCACCATATTGGTAGGAATACCTGTAGTACTTTCACGGTTGGGGAACAATTCCTTTTCGTAAATTTCACGTACATAATGGCTGGACTGATCTTCAACTGATACCGGCGAGGTACTGCGAAGCAGGTAAGGATCAATTACATACCATGCTAATTTTGCTCTGTTCATCCCGTATTCAAGATCATTTACCAATCCGCTCTCAGGAAACATAACAGAATCTCTGGGTGTGCTGGATAAAGTCCATGCTATCTGAGATTTGAGATCTATACTGGTTTTAGTCCCTTCGAAATCATCTATATATGCATTTCCTTCTTTGTCAATAGCTTTTGAATGCCCCGGAATAAGATGAGCAAATTCACCCGTAACTGTAATAGTTGACATCTCCTTTGTTTCAAGGAATGGAAGGTAATCGATTGCTTTTGTCAGAAACGGAACATCTGCACGATAAGATGTATTTACACCCCAGATAGTATTGGATATCGGCTCATCGCCTATACTTACTTTCTGAGTAAGTGGTTTTTCGGTCAGGTTTAATATTGTAGCCCCGATATTAAAATCTTTAGAAAATTCGTAGTTGAAATGTGAACCGATAAGGGTTTTTGTCTGAATATTAAACATCGAGTTACTCTCTAAGGAAATTTTTATCGGAGTACCTGATTCAAGAATACCTGCATTAATAATTTTAACCCTGCCAAGATTGTAATCAACAGTATAGTCAACATTCTCAGTAAGTTTTACCGCACCGGCAGTGACAGAGACGCTACCTTCAGGAATGTTAATTGCATTAAGCGATATATCACTTCCTCCGGTAGATTTATATTTCCCCTCTAACTTGAATTTGTTTTTCTCCGCTATCTGACGTGCAGTACTTTGTGTACTGTCATATAACTCCTGGAAAACATACTGATCTGCAATTTCATTAAGACTTATATCACCTCCGGTAATCTGGCTCTTAAGATGACTCCCGAAAGGTTCACGTACCGGGAAAATAATACGGCCGTTACTTGCATTTACCGTTACAGATTCGATAAAGTCGAACAATCCGTCAGCATAAGGGTCTAACTGAGAATTAAGATTATCAAGATTCATTACCTCAAGTAATCTCGTACTGTCAATTGCTCCTACAGGCAAAAAGTTAATTTCTGTTCCTGTTTTGTCATTGTTGTACATAATATCGAACCAGAAATCATCACTGCTAAGCTGATATGCTCCGATATTATAAATATTTTTCATCATAAGATCCCATGCCTTTAATTGCGGGGTAAATGATGTTCCTTTAATAAGTTTTACAACCAGGGCACTTGGAGCTGCAATAGCGGAATTAGAAAATTCCCCGACTTTAAACACATTCCCTCCTACTGTATATTCATATGCTACAGCAAGAACCTGATCAGAACTTAGGGATGAGTTTAGCGAAATATAACCGAGTTTCAGGTTAACGGTATATTCTGACGACTGTAAAAGTCTGGCAGACTCTATTTTTTCATAATCAATTCCTCCGGTCATATTTATTCCCAGCAAGGCATTGCTTACAAGGTTAATATCTCTTACGTCCGGCAAATTGGTTGAAATTTCGCCCAGATTGTTTATGTCATTCTGAGGATAAACCGTTTGAAAAACCCCGTTCGCATCACGAACATAAGAGGACTGAATGTTGTTATCGTTACTTTCGCCAAGGTCGGCAAAAGCAACAATATTACGGGAATCGTTAAAGTTCCCGGTTTTGTTAGTTACCCAGACCTCTATACGGGTAATGTTTACACCGCTGTTTATAACCGGTAATCCGGCCAGTGCCCTGTCGTAATTTTCTTTGAAATAGTGTGACAGGAAAAAGTGTTTGTTAGCTTCGTACTGATCTGCCTTTAACTCAAACTCTTTTGTCTGGGCACCTCCCTCAACTTCGATGGTTGATGATTCTCCTTTTTGCTGTGAGAATATTGTAGTAACCGTCATTTTACCAAATTTTGCTTCGGTTTTAAAACCGAACAAGCTCTGGCTTCCCGAAATAAGGGTTCCTGTTAACGGAAGAGAGACGTTACCTGCTTCTATCTTTTGAATAATTTCGTCTTCGTGTCCTGTGTACTCCAGTTTTACTGAATTCTCAAAATCAAATGCGGCCTCAGTATCGTATTGTACATTAATCTTCATTTTATCTCCGATCTGACCAACAACGTTCATCTGAATTTTTTCGTTAAAATCGAATGTCGTTGTACGTTGCATTTTAACAGGAAGTGAAGGGTTATCAACCTTTGAGATATTAAGTCCGAAACTTAATTCTGCCGATCCCTGAGGATTAATTTTAACATCATTACTACCGAAAATTCTGTCAAATATTTCGCCTCCGACCTGAAGTTTAGGAATAAGTGCATCACGGCTTTCGGAGATATCACTTTTTGAGCGTTGACGCCAGTATGATTTCATAGCTTTATCAAAATCATATTCAAGATACTCATCAAAACCTACAGAAAACGGAGTTTCAATTTCGTCATCGCCTACTTTCTTTATAAAAATATATTCGTTTGTTTCTTCATCATAAACAACTTCGGTGGTTACATTTGAAGGATTAGTACCGTATAAAGGAGAGTTATCATTGTTTTGGGTAGGGTTTATATTATCTTCCGGCAACGGATAAGGCAATTTTGGGTCCTTAATAGTATCATCAAGATGTACATCATTATCGCGTGGGATGGCATATCCGCCCATATAGTCGTTTATACCTGCATTTGACGGAAACATAACAGCTATAAGGCTTATGACCAATCCGCCAAAAAACATATATTTAAAAATCTTTCCTACCAATGTCTTAATATTTACAAATAATTTAACGCAAGTTTAATAACCTCCTCAAGAGAAAGATTATTGTTTTCTTTCAATAATTTACTTAATACCTTTTCGACGGCAGGTTTTGAAAAACCTAACATCGTTAATGCAGTTAACGCATCTTTATGCAAAGTATTGTTTATATGTCCGAATATTTCATTAATTTCTATATCCGAATCAGAAATTTTGTCTTTAAGTTCTATTATAATTCTTTGGGCTGTTTTTGTGCCTATTCCCTTAACGCTTTGCAGCAAATTAACATTATTTCCGGCAATTGCTTCAACAAGATCTTTTGTATTTACAGACGAAAGTATTAGTCTGGCAGTATTGGAGCCTACTCCGTTAACTGAAATAAGAAGCCGGAACAGTTCTCTTTCCTGCTTATTTAAAAAACCGTAAAGTAAATGGGCATCTTCCCGGATAATTTCGTGCAAAAACAACTTACACTCCTGTCCCTGCTTCAATCCGGTGTACGTATTTACACTAACATGAATAAAATATGCAAGACCATTGTTTTCAACTACAGCATAAGTCGGGGTCAATTCAGCAAGAAGTCCCTTAATATATTCAAACATTCGTAATTATAATTATTTATAGTTTGCAAAAATAAAAAACAAATTCAATACTTCAATTTTTATTTAATATTATAGGTGAAATTAATTACAGCCCTTCTTGTACAACATTGTCTGATAAAAAATACACATTTGTTAATTTACAAAAACTGTCTAAACAAAAAATTATTATATTTGTTAAATACCAAAAACATGAACTATGGACAGAAAAATTGTAAAAGAATACACAAACGGTGAAATAACAGTTGTATGGCAACCTGATGAATGTATTCACAGTTCTGTATGTTTCAGAAAATTACCCAAAGTATTTAAACCAAATGAAAGACCTTGGGTAAAAATCAATGAAGAGTCTACCGAAAAAATAATTGAAACTGTTGAAGCCTGCCCCACAGATGCTCTTACATGGAGATATAACAACGGGGATAAGAAAGTAAAAATTATGGAAGAAAATAAAACAGCAAAACCCGAAATTCTGATATCTGAAAACGGGCCTATACATGTACCTGCTGGTGTAAATGTAAAAGATGCAAGCGGAAAGATTCTTAAAGTTAATGAGAATAAATATCTGTGCCGCTGCGGACATTCAAAGAACAAACCTTTTTGCGACGGCTCACATATGACTGCCGGATTTAAAGGCTGACAACGGATTATTCTGCAAAACGGTAACCAATTCCCGATTCTGTAATTAATAATTCAGGAACTGCGGGGTCGTCTTCAATTTTTTTACGAAGTTGTGCAATAAAAACCCTCAGATATTGGGTATGCTCTATATAGCTGTAGCCCCATACACTTTTAAGGAGATACTGATGTGTCAACACCCTGCCCTGATTTTTTGCCAAAAGACTTATTAAAGAAAATTCTGTACTTGTAAGTTTTACTATTTTACGGTTCTTTTTAAGTGTATGGTTAATAAAATCTATTTCGAGATTCCTGATATTTATTACAGGTTCGTTTTCGCTTTTTTCCCCCGCCCTGATTGCTGCTCTTATTCTGGCTAACAATTCTCCGCTACGAAAAGGTTTGGTAAGATAATCATTTGCTCCCGAATCCAAAGCTTCTATTATATCTTCTTCGGAATTGCGTACTGATAAAACAATTACCGGCTTAAAAAACCATTCCCGGAGATTCTTAAGAACAGTAATTCCGTCCATATCCGGCAAGCCAAGGTCAAGAATAATTAATGAAGGATTGTGTGAAGCGGCATCAGTAATCCCGTCTTTACCGCATGAAGACTGGATTACACCAAATCCGTTAGCAGTCAGATTTATTTCGAGCAGCCTCCTTATCGGAAGTTCGTCATCAATAATTAAAACTGATTCCTGATTATTCATTACTGATAAATTTTGGATTAATATTCGGATTTTCTGAAGGTATTGATATCTTTATTTTTGCTCCTCCTGTTTTTCGGTTTTCGGCACTTACTGTTCCGTTGTGAGCTTCTACAAAGCCTTTTACGATTGACAAACCAAGCCCCAGCCCGCCGGTTTTGGTCACATCTGTTCTGTAAAATTTATTGAAAATATTTTTCAATGACGCTTCATTAAACCCAGGACCGTTATCTTCTACCGACAATACAAGAAAATTATTCCTGTAATTTGCTTTAACCAGTATTTCGGACCCGTGAGGAGAATATTGTAACGAGTTGTAAACAACATTATAAACAGCCTGCTCAATAAGCCCGAAATCAATCCGTACAAGCGGAATATTTTTTGATATTTTTATCCTCAGATTGTAAAACTTTAATTCTTCTTTTAAATCTGCCGAAACTTTATTTAACAAATCGTTTACATCGTGCCAGTCCGGTCTCGGAGAAATTCGCCCGGTTTCCAGCCTCGACATATTAAGCAAATTTTCTATAAGTCTGTTTAAGCGTAAAGAAGCCGTAAATATTTCGGCATACAGTTCCCTGCTCATTTTTTCGTCTCCGGGGGAACTGATAAGACTATCTGCTGCCCCCATAATTGTCGCAACCGGAATACGGAATTCGTGGGATATAGAATTAAACAATGTTTTATAAAGTTTATCAGATTCGTCCAGGAAACGAGCTTTATTGGCAAGTTCCCGCAGGAATTCTCTTTCCAGAGCATTTGAAATAAGTGTAATAAATGTATTCCAGAATGAAATAAAATCAGATTCCAAATAAAAATCATGCCTGACAACAAGTACCCCGGAGGATAAGATACTTCCCGACATAGGATAAAAAGTCATTGGATTGCCGGAATAATTATCAGTGTATTTGCCTGCACACAAATTATTCACAAAAACCCATTCAGCAATCTGATAATCTTCGGGAGAAAGAACCTTATTCAACTGTAACCTGCTGGACCTGCTTAATGCTTTATTTCCGTCCTGTAAAACAAAAAACGATTCTGAATTAAAATTCATTTCAATTTGCTTAACAGAAACACTCAGAACTTCGTTAAGATTTCCGGCTTTTGACAATTCTTTTGTAAGCCCGAACAACGAGTTGGTGCGCTCCTCTCTTTCAACTGCCAGTTTTTCCTGCCGTCTTACGCGGGTTGTTAATACCCCGTTGAGCAAAGCAATAATAAAAAACAAACCGAAAATAAGGATGTCTTCTGTTTTATCAATGTGGAATGTAAATTGCGGCGGGATAAAAAAGAAATTCCAGACAACAGCACTTAGCGTCGATGCCATAAGAACTGCTCCTGTTCCCATAAACGTAGCAAGAATGGTAACGATAAAAAGCAAGATAAAAGAAACGACATGATAGCCTGAAGCCCCGGACAACGGAATACACAAAAATCCTGTGACCGCAACAATAAGTACTGCAATTAAATAGTCCCGGACTCCTGATTTAAAGAAACTCCGTACTCTTGTTGATTTGACAACGATTGGCCTCACAAGATTTTATTTTTACAAAATTAAAAAAATAAAATCATTTTTATGGTATTGTGTGTCGTTTAATACCTACGCCAGAACTGTCTTGAAAAGAGGATTAATACTGTATAAATCTCAAGCCTTCCCAATATCATAAGCAAAATAAGAATGTGTTTCGATAACTCCGGAAGATGCGCAAAATTTGATGCCGGGCCAACAGTTCCCAACCCTGGTCCTATTCCGGCCATACATGTTGCTGCGGAACCAAGAGACGACTGTAAATCTACTCCGGAAAAAACCAATGCGATTGAACCGGCAATAAAAACAATAAAGTAAAGTCCCACGAAATTCAAAACCGAGGCATTGGTACTTTCACTTATTGCTTTTTTATTTAATATGACAGGTAATACTGCTTTGGGATTTATCATATGCAAAAACTGTCTTCTCACATTCTTGAAAACAATCAGATGCCTTACTATTTTTATTCCTCCGGCAGTAGAACCAGTACTACCTCCCAGAAACATGGCAAAGAATATAATCATCCACAAAGCTCTTGGCCACAAAAGATAATCGGCACTTGCAAATCCGGTACATGTAATTATCGAAATCACCTGAAAAAAGGATTCCCGTAAAGATTCTTCAAACGACCTGTCTGTTTTCAGGAATAACATCACACCGATAAAAGTTCCGATTAAAAATACAAGTAAGAGATAAAGCCTGAGCTCTTCATTTGCAACTACTTTTTTAAAACTACCTTTTATAATATAATAGTGAACAACAAAATTAACTCCGGCAAGTAACATGAAAATCATAATTACATATTGAATATACGGAGAATATTCTGCTATACTCGAATTTTTAGGAGAGAAACCTCCTGTTGCAACAGTACCAAATGAGTGACAAAGACTGTCGAACAGGTTCATCCTCCCAAGCAAAAGAAAAATAACTTCGGCAAATGTTAACCCAAGATAAATTAAAAGCAATCGCTTCCCTACAGTACGGGTTCTCGGACTAAATTTTTCCTGCAGAGAAGACTCCATTGAAAATAACTGATACCCGCCCGACATAAGTCCCGGCATTATAATAATTACCAAAACAATTATGCCGATACCTCCTATCCAGTGCGTAAGGCTTCTCCAGAAAAGAACAGACTTGGTCAGCACCTCAATATCCGTCAAAATACTACTCCCTGTCGTTGTAAAGCCGGATACCGATTCAAAAAATGCATCTGTAAAATTACTCATGGAATAAGAAAACAAATAAGGAAGACTCCCGGCCAGCCCCAGAAAAATCCATGCAAGAGCAACTGCAAAATACGCATCCCTTCTTGTTATATTTCCGCTTATTATTCTCCCCCTTGTGAAAAACTTAAATGCTGCTCCTATACCACCTGTTATTGCAGCAGAATATAAAAACGGGCTTAAGTCCTCATGATAAATCGTGGCTACGACAAGGCAAACCAGAAATCCGGCAGTTATTATCAACAAAACATTGCCAATAAGCTTGAAAAAAAGTTTAAAATTAATTATACCTTTATACATGTTAAACTTAAACTTACAAAACAACAAAAGATGTTTTTAACAGACTTATAAGTCTTCGTAAATCTAACATCTCCGGTCAATTAAATTCAATACATTAAAAGCACAAAATAATCCAACTATTCATAAAGACTTTATAAGTTTTACCCTTATTAACATAAAGATTTTATAAAGATAATGATTATCCGGCATAAATTAAAGTTATAATTGTGATTATAATGAACATTTTCTTTTTTATTAATCCCAAAAACAAATGTTTTTTTTGATACTAATCTCCAATAATGTATTTTTGAAAAATAATTTATAAAAAATGAATATCACAGATCATTTTGAGGAAGCTGCTGAGGTTTTGAGAAATTTTGCAGCAGATAAAAAGAATATAGAACAGATTGAGATTGCCGGCAAAGCAATTGTTGAGTGTATAAACAACGGAGGGAAAGTTCTTTCGTGCGGCAACGGCGGTTCTATGAGCGATGCCATGCACTTTGCCGAAGAACTTACCGGAAGTTTCCGTGAAAAAAGGAAAGCTATTCCGGCAATTGCAATAAGCGATCCGGCACATATTACATGCACCGCGAATGATTTTGGATTTCAATATATTTTTTCAAGATATGTTGAAGCATTGGGAAATAAAAACGATGTGCTTTTTGCAATCAGCACCAGCGGAAACTCAGAAAATATTATTCATGCCATACATGCTGCAAAGCAAAAGGGAATGATAGTAATTGCCCTCACCGGAAAAGACGGTGGCAAAATAAAAGACATTTGTGATATTGAGATCAGAGTTTCACATTTTGGGTATTCAGACAGAATTCAGGAAATTCATATTAAGATAATTCACAGCTTAATTGATTATATTGAGAATAAAATCTGTGAATAGAATTTAATTTACATTACAAAACAACTTTAATTATTCCGGAATTTAAAACATGAGAATACATTTTATAGCAATAGGCGGAGCGGCAATGCACAATCTGGCAATAGCCCTTCATAAAAAAGGATATGAGGTAACCGGTTCGGATGATGAAATTTTCGAACCTTCCCGTTCACGTCTTGAGAAACACGGACTTTTGCCAAAAAAATACGGATGGTTTCCCGACAGAATAAATGACGGAATCGACATTATAATTCTGGGAATGCATGCCAGAATTGACAATCCCGAATTAATAAAAGCAAAAGAATCCGGACTCAAAATATACTCATACCCCGAGTATTTGTATGAACAGACAAAAGACAAAAAGCGTATTGTGATAGGAGGTAGCCACGGAAAAACCACCATTACCTCAATGATTATGCATGTTCTTAAAACTACCGGAACAGGATACGACTATATGGTAGGGGCGAACATAAAAGGCTTTGACACAATGGTTAATCTTGAAGAAAAAAATAAAATCGCGGTTTTTGAAGGCGACGAATATTTATCTTCTCCTGTTGATTTAACCCCAAAGTTTCACTGGTACAAACCGCATGTTGCAATATTAACAGGCATTGCCTGGGATCATATAAATGTATTCCCCACATTTGACTTTTATGTAGAACAATTTGAAATATTTGTTAAATCTATACAACCGGGCGGAAAACTTTTTTGGTTTGAAGAAGATGTAAATCTTGAAAATATTAGTGATTCAAACAAAGAAATACAATCAGTCCCGTATTCAGGATGTGATTATTATATTGATACCGAAGGAAATGTTTGTGTTGATTTTGATGGTAAGACCTATCATATGAGCGTATTTGGCGATCACAACATGCAAAATATAAACGCCGCAAGATATGCATGTCTTGAAGCCGGAGTTGAGGAGAAAGATTTCTGGTCGGCAATAGAAAGTTTTGAGGGTGCCGCAAAACGCCTGCAACTGGTAAAAGAATCCATGTCAACAGCTTTCTATATTGATTTTGCTCATGCCCCGTCAAAGCTTAAAGCAACAATAAATGCGCTCAAACAGAAATTTCCGCACAGAAAACTGGTTGCCTGCATAGAATTGCACACTTTCAGCAGTTTACAAAGAAATTTTATCCCGCAATACCATAACTGCATGCAAAAAGCCGATACTGCAATAGTTTATTACAGTCACGAAGTTCTTAAACACAAACAGTTGCCGGAACTTGACGAAGATTTTGTAAAAGAATCGTTCGGCGGAAATGTTACTGTATTTACAAACACCGATAAGCTTAAGAGTTTTCTCAAATCGCAGGATTTCGGCAATGCAAACTTATTAATGATGAGCAGCGGTAATTTTAATGGAATAGATTTTGTAAAGTTTGCGGATGAAACAGTTAAATAATCAATAACATATAAATATTTACAGAATCAGAATTTACACCGATTCTTAAAACACATACAAAAAACATATGACAAAAAATTTTCTGATACTTGTTTTAATTTCTGTAATTTCTTTTTCATGCTCCGTTCAACAGATAAACATCGGGAATCCCGAAGGCGTTGAAGTTGAGGAGTTAAGCATGAAGGCTGTTAAATTACAAATAATGATTCCGATTGAAAATCCTAATAACTTTTCTTTTAAAATCAGAAATATAAATCTCGATTTAATAATAAACGACCGGAATGTTGGAAAAGTAAAGAAAATGGACAAGGTAAAGATACCGGCTAATTCAAAAGACACATATCCTGTTTCATTTGAATTAACCACAAAAGATGCTCTTGCAAATATTTTATTTTTAGTCGGGGAATTACAAAAGCGTAATCCTGAACTTAAAGTAACAGGAACAGTCACAGTGTCAAAACTAGGAATTCCGAAAAGAATAAAGGTTGAACATGAACAAAATTTTGACGGATTTAAAAAATGAGTACTTTTACAAAAAAATAAATGCCATGAGAAAAATTTTAGCATTAACAAGCATAATATTCTGTTTTACAGTTGCGGCAAGTGCTCAGAACATAACTGCCGAAGAAGTAAAATATTTTGATCCATCACATTATAACGGTAAAATTGTTATATCTCAGGACCCTCAGATAGAAAATCTTGTTGAAACACATGTTGGGTTAAACAAGAAACGTCGCGGATTTTACGGATACCGGGTAAAAATTTATGCACAGAACCATCAAAATGCAAGGTCTCAGGCTAACGCGCTAAAAATAGGTTTTAACCAGGACGGGCAACAGGCGTATGTAACTTACGTGGAACCTAATTTTGAAGTACATGTGGGAGATTACACAAAACGTTTTGAGGCTATAGCTTTATTAAATAAAATTCAATCAAAGTACCCTGAGGCATACACGATTAAGACTATTGTCAGTTATCCAAAACACGATTAATCTGTAAACAATGGTTGACAATAACATTGTACAACTAAGAGAAAAAGCCTTCAAAATAAGAGAACTGGTAATTACATCTCTTGCTGAAGCCGGTTCCGGTCATATAGGAGGATCGTTGGGACTTGCCGATGTTTTTGCTGTTTTATACTTCGGGATAATGAATCACGACCCGCAAAATCCGGAAATGAAAAACAGGGACAAACTTGTTTTATCAATAGGACATGTTGCCCCGGTTCTTTACTCAAGCCTCGCTTTGGCAGGATATTTTCCTGTAAGTGAATTAAAAACATTAAGAAAACTCAACAGCAGACTTCAGGGACACCCGTCTTTTACCGCAGGTATTCCGGGACTTGAAACAGCATCAGGCTCACTCGGGCAAGGTCTGTCTGTAACTGTAGGGATGGCTCTCGCTGACAGGCTGGATAAAAAAGACAGAGAGCTTTTTTGTATTTGCGGAGACGGAGAACTTCAGGAAGGACAAGTATGGGAAGCAGCAATGAGTGCAGCCCATCATAGCCTGAACAATATTACAGTTATTGTTGACCGCAACAACGTTCAGATTGACGGCAAAACTGCCGATGTTATGGAAATAAATCCTTTGCGTGAAAAATGGGCTGCTTTTGGATGGAACGTTCTGGAATGCGACGGAAATAATATTGAAGATTTATTATTCGTTTTGGAAAACCGTGGAAAAAACAAACCCAATGTAATTCTGGCAAATACTGTAATGGGCAAAGGCGTGCCCGAAATAGAAGGAGATTATCGCTGGCATGGTAAATCCCCGGACAAAAAAGAAGCTGAAAGATTTCTTACACAGCTATATTAACCGGAAACTAAATCAATTCTGCCATTTACAAAGTATCAATTGCGATATAAAACAGTATTCTTTTAATTTGCATAACATTTAACATCAATCTTTACAATTATGGAATATTTAGTCGTTTTAGCTTTACCTGTAATTTTTTTAGGCCTCATTTTTATTATACGTTATCGTTTAGTTAACAAGGTAATTCCTCAAAAAACTGCGAAAATGGCGGAGTCCGTTCAGGATTTGAGCTTCTCCGGTTTTAACAGAACCGAACACGGCTATCGCGGCACAGTCAGAGGTTACGATGTAAATGTATATGCAACATCTGCACCGGGAACAGGTCACATGCAGGGAGATTTGTTCCAGATATGGGTAAATATTGCACCCGAACCCGGACAGTTAAAAGGGCTGGGAGGCTTTTTCGGGAAATACCTGGTTGCCGGAGAAAGACCAGGATTTGCAATGATTGGCTTTACAATAAACTATGTTTCGGGCAGCAATGCTACAAACGACATACTGCATTTTCTTAACAAACTTATTGACAGTTTAACAGAAAAAGGAATAAAAGCCTACTTTGGGTAAAAGCCAAGCTAACAGACATTTTAAAAAGATAAACAAACTGACGTTCTCCAAACATGAAATTCTGCCGGGTCGAAAATCTTCTCTAAAAATTAATTCTCTATTAATTCAGCAGGAATTTCAATATCAGGGAATTTCATTTTTGCTTTTTCCACCAGTTCTTTATTGTTCAAATTAAAAAATAAAATATTTAATTCCGATTCATTGTTTGGATTATCTATTTTCTCCAACTCAATATAATTATTAAAAACCAAATCGTTTTTAAGACCATACTCTCTGCTAAAAACAATGTGTTCCGGGATAGATCTTGAAAGTAAAGAATAGTCCATATCAAAATAGTATTTACAATATTCGTCGCTTCTATTATTTGTACCGGCAAATGCTCTGGTTTTAATTCTGTCCTTAACAAAATTAATATAAGAAAATTCAATGTCAACATTATTTTTTTTAGTCAAAACTGAAAAACTTATTGAATCCCCGCTGGAAAGGTTCGGTCTTTCTACACTATTCTTTTTTTTGATTCTTTTTATAATTATGGGATATAATACATTTGAATTAAGCGTCATGACGATACTATTTATGTTCATTAGTTTTGTTTGCATTAATTGATATATTTCCTGTTCTGTTGAATTATAATAATTGAATATTTCCGAAACAAATACAATACATCCGCCTCCAGAATGCCCGGTATTTTCAACCTTCAGGATACCGGTAAATATTTCGGTTTGACCCAGTTCCTGAATCGTATTAATTTCTTTAAATTTGTAATATATAACAGTATCTAAACCATAAGTAGTTTGTTGTGATTCGTTTAAAAGTTTAAGCAAATGTTTTTTTGCATCGTATTTTGCATCAACTTCTACTTCACCAAGTAAATTAAAATTTGTTTCTAATTTTATTACACGCCTCTTAAAAGATTCAATATTTACCAAAGTGTCTCTAAATCCAAGATATTTACAATAAATTTCATTTATGGTATCATTAACACGGCAATTCCCGTTATCATCGGACACAGAAACAAAATCTCCATTTATAAAAACCATTACTCCATATACAGGCTTATTGTAAACCGCATCAACAAACTGTATTGTCCTGTAATTTTGGGCGAATAATAAGTTCGCAGCAATCAATGTAAGTGTTAAAAACAATGCTGATTTTATCATTTGGTTACAGCTTAAAATAAGACCACGAATATATCGATTATTTTTTTAAATCTACAACTTAGTATATTTAATTCATTTCACTATATTTGTATAATATAATGAAAGTAAAAAATATAGCATAATAAACAAACTACTATAGAAATTTTTAAATAAAGTAACACATAAATTTAAACATCTTAAAAATTAAACCATGAAAACCACAACAGCTTTTTTAGTCATTTTTCTTTTCTCAACAATAGTCTTTGGTCAAAATTCAGAAGAAACAAAAAATACAACCAAGAATTATCCTCCGGAATGGAAACTTATTATAAAAAACGGTTATTATGGCTTTATTGGTCCTGACGGCAAAGAAATTGTAAAACCAAAGTACAGCTTAATTGAGCCTTTCGGAGAATATCAAACAGACTGGGCAATGGTAGTGAAAGATGGGTTATTCGGATTTATTGATTTACGTGGAATCGAAGTTGTTAAGCCTCAATTTGATTTAATTAACCCATTCGGAGAATATGATCAGAATTGGGCATTAGTAATGAAAAATGGTCTTTATGGTTTTATCGCGACAGATGGTAGTATTGTTGTAAAACCGAAGTACGAATATATCGGGGATCTTAAATCTGATTATGGATTAACAAATAATAAAGATAAAGAAACTCCCCAAAAATAAATCTCAAAATATTATCCGAAAAATCTTTTTACTTCTGCCTCAAAATCTTTTTCTACCCGCTTTCCGTCGCGTGTTTTAGCAAGTCCGGCACGTCCTGTTTCTTTATAGTCAATATGCAAACGTTCACCTACTTCACGCATTGTAAGTACAACCTCATCGGGAGACACAAATGATTTTACTCCGCTAAGTGCCATAAATGCAGACGAAACAGCAAGCGAAGAATAAATCCCGTTACGTTTTATGCAAGGGACTTCTACCAGACCTGCAACCGGATCGCATATTAATCCGAGGGAATTTTTAAGTGCCAGCGTAAAAGCCTGAATCATCTGCCGGTGATCTCCGTCTTCGAGATAAACCAGAGCAGAAGCTGCCATAGCTGCTGCTGCACCAATTTCAGCCTGACAACCATAATCGGCTCCTGCTGTAGAAACATCAGTAAACAGAATCATCCCGAAAAATCCTGCAATCATAAGAGACTCTAAAATTTTCTTCTCAGAGATTTCTTCCAATTCACAATATGCTGCTAAAACTCCCGGAACAATTCCGCAGCTTCCCGCAGTTGGACAGGCTATTATCACACCACTCCTGGCATTAAGTTCATTAACCGCCGTAGAATATGCTGCTGCTCTGCCATAAATATTATCAAACAAAGGCTGTTTCTTCAGGTAATCATTCATCATTTTGGCATCTCCGCCACTAAGTTTTAAAAGCGATTTCTCCGTACTTTTTATTCCTGAGTAAACAGATGATTTCATTATTTGCCAATAAGAATACATTTTTTCATAAATCTGACTTTCTGACAACCTCTGGAGACGATATTCCGTTTCACAAATTATCTTTATCAGATTTTTTCCGCTTTTTCCCAGATATTCATCCAGCTCCTCGAAAGTATTAAACGGCAATGACGGAATTTCTGAAGATCCTTCTTCATCATATATTTTTTTTATTACCGGCAACTTGCGGTTATTCCCGGCAAAACCAATAACTTCATCCCCATCAAGAAACATATCGGTTTTTCCGGTTATTGCAACATTCAGTTCCTTATTTAAAAAACGGATTTCCACATTTCCTGCTCCTATTGAGAACCCTGTTATTAAATAAGTATTTCTGTCTGTCTTAAAAATAATTTCGGCTATATTGTTATTACGCTGTGATACATATTTAAGATCATCTGACTGATTTCCCTTTTTATACCCGATGAATAATGCGGTCTGATTTCCGAATTTAATGCCGTTTTTTTGCAAACGCTCAGGATCCCCGTTTTCTATCATTTCGGGGTGATCGGTTCCAAAACCGCATAACCCGCCACCAAGTGCAGAAGGAGTTTTATGCCCTACTCCTGTGTCACGAAACGATCCCAGAAAATTAACTTCCAGTTCCGAAATTTTTTCACCACGGGATAAAACAGCCAGAATAATCTGACGCGCAATCTGACCGATACGGTTTGCCCCGGCAGTGTGCGAACTCGAAGGACCTACCATTGATGGCCCTACCATGTCAAAAATACTCATCGGTTTTATCCTGGTCTGAATATATCTTTCAAAATCCTCGGACAAAGACAAGTATTCACTCTTATCAACCGGCTCAACTGTATATATATCGACCTTATAAAACTTATTTGTTTTTTTAAACGGTTTTCTTATTTGCCAGATTGAAATAAAACAAAAATCAAGCTTATGCTTTTCCAGTGTTTCGTATAAATTCGACAGCAAAGTATTAAACGCTACATTTACGCAATTAAGCGTTATTTTATTTGATTCCGGATCATACCCTGTATTTACCGATGTAATTACTTTTCCGTCATCATTTAAAAACACATCCCTAAGATCCGAAACCTCTGGAACATCGAAATCTTTTAGTCTGCCGGATTTCCTGATATCTCTGTAAACTGCCGACAGGATAAAATCCTTATTCTTATTTGCAAATATACGATACAGAACAAATTTACTCCTGTTGGCAGCAGCAGCCTTTAACAAACAACTTTTAAGTCTATCAATACTATTCCGGTGGACATAAAAATTTTCAATATCTCCTCTGAAATTATATACTTTTTCTTTATTTTCAGGTTTAATAATTTTCTCTATCAAATGAAAATGCGATTCATAATCTTCTTTGTCCATCAAATCAAAATACTGAGATGGTAATACAGAATTTAAGAAATCCAAATACGATTTTTTCATAAAACAAAAATTGAAATATCTGTTAAGGTAAAAATTACCGCTTTTTTACAAATTAGTAAAAAAAGTACTGCTATTGCAGCAAATGTTCAACAAGGACTTTAACCCCTATTCCTACTAAAAACAATCCGCCTATAATTTCAACAGGCAAATGTTTTAGCTTTCTTTTAATAAAATCGCCACTAAACAATCCGAAATAAGAAAAAGCAAATGTAACAGTCATTATTATAACCGACGACACCCAAATATTTAATCCTACAAAAGACAAACTAACACCAACAACGGCTGCATCAATACTTGTAGCTATACCTAAACCAGTAACTACAAAAAAGTTATTCATGTTTATTTCAGGTTTTTCTTCGGAATCCTTATGCTTAATTCCCTCGTAAAGCATTTTACCTCCAATAATCAAAAGTAAAGAAAATGCTATCCAATGATCATATTGCTCAAAATATTTTCCAAGTTCGGCTCCTGCTGCCCAGCCTGCAATTGTACATACAGCCTGAATAAAACCGAGAGTAAATGCAAATCTTAAAAAAACAAAAGTGCTTTTATTTTTACAGGTAGAAGCTGCTGCCAGAGAAACAGTCAGGCTATCCATTGACAAGCCCACAGCGATTAAAATGATTGAAACAATTTCCATAAACTAAATAATTCGTGACAAAAATAGCGAATCAATATTAATAAACAAATTATGAAGAATTACATAACAACGGCATTAATCACCGAAATATTTGTCTTAATCACTATTATCCAACTCTTTGTAAGCTCGCTGTATAAAACTGTATAATAATCAGGATATATCATAAAAAAATATTAAATAATAATCCGGTTCATTCTTTCATTTAATTATCTTTGTCACAGAGGATTAACAATATTTGAACTATGAAAAATTTTTTAAAAATCGCGATTGCGGTTTCTTTTGCATTAATTTTAGCAAATTCATCATTTTCACAAGGCGTAGCAATCAATAACGACGGAACATCTGCAGATGGTTCTGCAATGCTGGATATTAAATCTACAACCGCGGGTTTGCTTATTCCCAGAATGAATCAATCGCAACGAAACCTGATCTCTTCTCCGGCAACAGGATTAATAATTTTTCAGACCGACAATACCCCGGGATATTATTACTACAACGGTTCCATATGGCAAAGGCTGGGAACGGGAAATATTGAAAGCATGACATTTAATTCCCCTCTGTCTTCAACCGGCGGTACTACTCCTGTAATTTCTATTGCTTCGGCCGGTTCAACAACAAACGGATATTTAAGTTCAACAGACTGGAATACTTTTAACAATAAACTTGGGACTGCATTAAACAGCGGAAGAATTTTTGTCGGGAACAGTTCCAATATAGCAACCGGAGTAGCAATGACAGGTGATGCATCATTGACCAATGCCGGACTATTAACCGTAACTGCTATACAGGGAAGAGCGATTTCTGCCACAGCACCGGCAAGCGGACAAATATTGAAGTGGAACGGTACTTCGTGGGCCCCGGCAGCAGATAACAATTCCGGAGGTAGTGTTACTTCTGTAGCAACAGGTACCGGACTAACCGGAGGCACAATAACAACAACCGGCACTATAAGTCTTGCCAATACTGCTGTAACACCCGGATCTTACGGAAGTGCCACACAGGTAGGAACATTTACAGTTGATGCACAGGGTCGTCTGACTTCGGCCGGGAATGTTACAATATCAGGTGTTACTCCTGCTGCCCATACTCTGGACTCACATTCAAATGTTACAATTACCGGCAATACAGCAGGAGAAATTCTTAAATGGAACGGATCGGCATGGGTAAACAACACCCTGGCCGAAGCAGGAATTCAGCCTGCCGGTTCTTATTTAACAGGGAATCAGACAATTACTCTTTCGGGAGATGTAACCGGTTCGGGAACGACAGCAATTACAACAACTATTGCCGACAATTCTGTTGACGGGACAGATATTGCTCTGGGATCAGATGCACAGGGAGACATTATGTATTACAACGGTACAGACTGGGCAAGACTCGGGGCAGGAACAAGCGGACAGGTTCTGAAAACTCAGGGAACTGGTGCCAATCCTGTCTGGGCTACGGACAACAACGCAGGAGGAACAGTTACTTCAATAGCTACTAACAACGGAATAACCGGCGGTACAATAACTACAACAGGAACAATCGGCCTTACCGGTCAGGCTCTGGCTCTGCACAATCTTGCTACGAGCGGAATTATAGTAAGAACAGGAGCCGCTACAGTTGCAGCCAGAACAATTACTGCCGGGACCGGAATAACAGTTACCAACGGTAACGGGGTAAGCGGGAATCCTGCAATTGCTGCTAATTTCGGAACAACAGCAGGCACAGTAGCCGAAGGAAACCACACACATACCGACATGGTTACCGGAACCGGCACAACAAATTATCTTGCACGCTGGACTTCTGCAAGCACTCTGGGTATCGGAGCTGTTCAGGACAACGGAAGCAGAATAGGCATAGGAACATCCCCGCATGCCTCATATTTAGCTCAGATTGCAGGCGACGTTCTGTTAACTTCAGGCTGGCTAAGGACAACCGGCAGTACCGGTTGGTACAGTGAATCATACGGTGGTGGCTGGTATATGACCGATGCATCATGGATTCGTTCTTACGGAAGTAAAGGTATTTACCAAAATACCGGCATATTACGTACTGACGGGAATTTACAGGTTGGAAGCTCGGGCGCAACTTTAAATGTACCAAACGGAGGAGATTTTTCATACAGAACAAGTGTTTTATTTGCAAACACGGCAGGAAATGTGGGAATCGGGAATAACACTCCTGCCGAGGTTTTGGATGTTACCGGCAATGTAAAAGCAACAGGGATTGTTTACTGGGGTAATGGATTAGTAAGAACCGAAACCAGAAACGATGCCGGGTTACGAGGAGATGCCGGTGCAAAAAGCGGGTTTTACGAAACTTCTGCACCGTCACCTGCAGCAAACTGGCCTGCAGGAGCATCAGGCTGGTGGCACTTAATAGATACCAGACATTCAAATAATACAAATAACTATTCAATGCAGTTTGCCGGCAGCTTTTTTGATCAGGATCTCTATTTCAGAAAGACAAACAATAACGCTGCTCAGGCATGGTCAAAAGTAATGACATCCAACGATATTTCAGGAACTACAAATTATGTTGCTAAATTTACAGGAACAAACAGCATAGGTAATTCTCAGATATTTGATAACGGAACCAATGTAGGAGTCGGTACATCAGGTCCTAACGAAAAACTTGAGGTCAGCGGCGGAACAGTAAGAGTCTCTGCTCTGGCAGGCACAGGAAACAGACCTGTAACGGCAAATTCAAGCGGGAACCTTCAATATCTGGAAAATTCGACATTTACATTATCAGGAAATTTCTCTTACAGCTCCGATGATTTAAGAAATAGCTGGACTCATGGCGGAACCGCCGGAGGAACTCTTACCGGAGATGATGCTTATGTAAACGTAACCATGCCGTTCAGCCTTGTCATTGAGGGGGTCTCTTATAACACAATTACAATTTGCACAAACGGATGGGTTTCTTTCGGTACCATCTCAAGTAGCACATTTTCTAATTCATCTTTACCTACATCTTCTTTCAGCAATCCTGTTGTTATGGGATATTGGGATGATCTTACTTCTGCAGATATCAGATATGGTTATGTAGGAACTTCTCCCAATATGGTTTATATAATTGACTTTTCCGCTGTAACATTTTCGTCATCTTATGCCGTAAACTTTCAGATCCAGATACATCAGACATCCGGCCTGATAAATGTTAAATACAGAGATGCTATGAACCCTTATGCAAACGGGCAATCTGCCACTATAGGATTTCAAACTGCAGGTGGCAGCTCATCAAAAGCTTATCCTGTAACTTACAACGGAAAAGTTCTCGATGATAACAGAGACGATGCGGAAGGATGGTCAGTATGTCCGGTAAGATAATTATATCTGGCAGATTAACTGTAATATTATTTCTTGTAATATTTGGTTTTTCAGGGACCTGCTTTTCACAGGAAAGTCAGGGAACAATTGATTTTGTTTTCACAGCTACACATGCAAAAGTTCTTAATTTTTATCTGAATAATACTTTTTCTTCCCAATTATGTAAAGAAGAGACAATAAAAAAGTATTTTACAGAACCGATGTATGTGTATTATTCAGAGCCTCACACATTGATCAATGAAAATCAACATAATTTTATAAACTTTGCAGGTAAATATTATCAATGGGAAAACACAATCTTTAACCTTGTTCAACTAACTCCCGACACACTATTTACCCGTAACTTTTACCTCCGGAACAAAAATCTGTTTACCGAAGAGCCTGTAATATCATATTATTGTGCTGTTATTAATAATTCAGATAAAAACGACATTCAGGAAGCCACAGTTAAACTAAAGGAATTATTTTCTTCGGGGACAAGGAAATTCCGGAAAAGTGCCGGAGTAAATATTTCAATTTCTTATGAAGAAAATATTAAAATGGTTCCCGGAGTAAACGGCTACAACAAAGTTCCTGAATTTATTGCCGGGCAAAATACAGTAATAATATCAGACTCTTCTGTAACAATAATTTACTTACCAACTGAAATTGTTCCGGAAAAACTAATTTCATATGATGATGCAATTGAAAAATACCGTTCAGCTTTTAATCATTCCTTTATTGATTCTGTAACCAGAAGTTTTTATTCCGGCATAGATTACAGAATCAAACCGGTTTTTACAGAAAAATATCTGAACTTTTCAAAAGGGAATTCAAGACTTACAGAATCTGACACATTGGTAATTGTAAATGACACTATGATAATTAAAGTTGAAGATATTTCTTTATATCAGAAAATAGCTCCTGATTTAATTATAAGTTCAGACACTGCCTTATTCTTAAAGAACCTGTGTGATAACTTTATTTATCCGCTTTTTTTTGACAAAAGTGATTATACGGAATTTTCAGATTCTTCAGAAGTAATCATCTTTAAAAATCTGCATTTATGGAACAACTATTATCAGGATTATATCAATTTACAAAATCAGGAAATAAAAATAAGCGATACCGAGATAGCAGATTATTATCAAAGACATAGCAGCGATTACAGTTCTCTGGCAGAAGCATCATATCTTATTGTAGTATTAAATGATACAAGCCGGTCCACAATTGAAAAGGCACGTCATGATTGTGAAAAAATCTCTGCTCAACCGGTTCCGGAGACAGTCAAGGAAATTAAACCGGCATATTCAATAACTTTTGAGCCAATGGGAGAATTGAAGAAATACAACGATTTTTATGATATTATTAACAACGGAGAAAAAGGAGGATTTTACAGAACTGTAGTTAACAATAAAAATCTTGCAATTTACATTGTTGAAAAAAAAGAACCTGTAATCTATCCTTTGGAAACAGTAAAAGAAATTATTCAATCTTCAATATATCAGAATAAATGTTCTGATATCAGAGGCAGGATATCTGCAGATTCAGAGAAAACTTACAATCTTATAATTAAAAATCAGTAAAGTTTTTAACTATAAAACGGAACCATCAATACCCCATTATTTACTGATTTCCATATAAAGTTCAGTTATTAATTCATACCCCGGATTATTAAACCGAAATTCAGCACTACAACTGAAAATTTATCTATAATTATTTTCCTGCTGCTTCTGATTGAATTTATTTATTGTTAACTTTGTCATTATTAGAGACAAACAAATCAGACATGAGGAAAATATTAATTACCACGGCATCAGTCTTTGTTATATTACTGTTGTCAAACACAGCTTTTTCACAAGGTGTTGCAATCAACAATGACGGAACGTCAGCAGACGGCTCTGCTATGTTGGATATAAAATCGACAAGTGCCGGGATTCTTGTCCCAAGATTAACTCTTGTTCAAAGAAATGCTATTTCGAATCCGGCTACAGGTTTAATGATTTTTCAAACAGACAATACTCCGGGTTTTTATTACAATGCCGGGACAGCAGCTACGCCATCATGGATAAGGCTAAGTGTTCCAACGGATAATTTTGATGATGCGGATGCAGATGCAACTAATGAGCTGCAAACAATAAGCATCTCAGGTCACGATATTACTTTATCCGACGGAGGCGGAACTGTTACAGTTCCGGATAACAATACAACTTACTCGGCCGGAAACCAGCTAAGTTTGTCCGGAACGACATTTAATGTCAGCGAAGGAACCGGCTCCGGACTGGACGGGGATATGGTTGACGGGCAGCATTACAGCGACATCCAGAACTGGGTAAACGCAAACGATGATAACACAACATATTCGGCAGGAACAGGTTTAACCCTGACCGGAACAGTATTTACCCCAGCCTTCGGAACAACTGCCGGAACCGTAGCTCAGGGAAATCATACTCATGATGCTTCTCATACTGTTTCAGGGGAATTTGACCGGGCAAGAGTCAGAAGAATGATTTCATATGATTCAAGAGCTGTAAATCCCAATCCCGACACTTACGAACAGGCCTTACAGACAGATTTTAAGCAAAATACAACTGACGGACTTTCTGACGGAGGAACTTATCATGGAGTTATGTCGTACAGGCCTTACGGATCAACAACTGATTTCAGCGGTGGCCCTATGCATCAGGTTGGATTTACTCAAAACGGAAATTTATGGATGAGAACTTCTACAGGAACTTCAACCTGGGGAGCATGGAAAAAGATATTAAGTTCTTCAGATATCGGAACAGTTTCAGGAACTACAAACTATGTTTCCAAATTTACTTCTGCAAACTCAATCGGGAATTCACAGATTTTTGATAACGGCACAAATATAGGTATCGGAACCACGGCTCCCGGGGCAGCATTGCATTTATATCAGGACAGGTACACGTTATACGGACCAAACTCAACCTGGGGAGCATATCTTCAGGTAGGTGGTAACGGAAGGGTTACATCTTATGCTTCGGTTGCTGCCACTAACGGAAATCTTCACATTGATGCTGCTACAGGATCTTACGCAACATATCTGAATTATTACAGTCAGAACAACACGTACATAAATGCTCAGGCAGGAAACGTAGGAATAGGAACAACAAGTCCCACACAAAAACTTCACATTTCAGGCGGGAATGTTCTGAATGAAGGAAAATTGTATCAGAACACCTCTCTTGGACAAGGCTCAGGAGCTCACGGAATCAGTTGGTATAATCCTTCATTTTACACATGGTATGACTACATGGCTCCTGCAGGCGGGACAAACTCCCCAAGCGGAGCTGCTGCCCCAACCGACGCAAAATCGGGTGTAACATCCTGGGCCAGAAGGTTTAACATCGAAAATTCAAGCGGATACGGATGGATATTCGAATCCGGGACAAATGCAAGCAGTTCTGCTCCGACTGCAAAATTTGCGATAAGTTCAAATACCGGAACTTTTCACTCCACAGGAAACGCCTACGTTGACGGAACTGTTAATGCCGGAACTTATGCCGTGCTGGGAACAAATATAAGTGCAGGATATTATCAGGATGCAACTAATGGTGCATACCGTGCAATTGTTGGAAGCGGTACAACAAACGGATATTATTTCCAGACAAATGCAGGAAGCACAACAACAATGTATGTCGGATTAGGCGGCAGCTACAACGGAAGAGTAGGTATCGGAACAACCACTCCTTCATATAGTCTTCATGTACCGTCAGGTTACATAGGAACCGATTATATTAACACAACTGATAATGCGGTAAGTTCAGGCGTAACAGGTATAATGGTAAAATGCGGGGATAATTATCACAGAACAGCAAGCGCTGCTGCAATACAGGCATTCCTTGGAAATTACGGAAACTGGATTCCCAATAATGGAATAGGTGACTGGCAAATAGCGTCTTCGTCAACAGCAACAAGTTACAGCACTGCTTCACTGGAATTAAGAGAGTCCAATTTTACAGCAACTTCTGCTGCAACTCCTCCGAGACTGGGATTTCATTGGGGTGGAGTTGTTGCATCGCAGATAGGTATAGAAAGTTCGGGAAGAATTGCAATTCTTAACAATCCCGGAACAGCTTATGAAAATTTTATTGCAAACAATATTTATTCTGCTGCAGATTTAAACAGTGCTGCAAATCTTGTTTTCACGTCTGCAAATCCTACCATAAGTGCTTCAAGTTATTTCATCGCTCCCGGAGGAGCATATTTTAACAGCGGGACAGTTTACACCGAAGCACAGTATCAATGCCGCGGAGGGATTCATGATGATGCTCATGCCGATTTAACAATCGCAGGAGGAACATCTGCCACCACATACTTTGCAGGGACAATTTCCGGGATGAACAGCTATTATCCTGCTAATGGAATGATACGGTTAACTCCAAATCTGCATTTGAATTCCAATGCCGGAAATGCTGTTATTTTAAACTGGGACAACGGAACTACGGGAAATACTTCGACACTTAGAATCGGAAACGGTTCAGGATCTGATATTTTTCAGGTTTGGGCTGCCGGAAACACAGGTATAGGAGCAACTCCAAGCGCACTTTATAAACTATATTCATACTCTGTACAACCAACAGCTAACGGAGACGGGCAGGCAACAATATACGGCTACAGAACCAGAGATTCACAAAACAATGGCGTCTCGTACAGTTATTCAGGCACTAACGATGCAATTAAAGGATATAATTTATGGGGAGACTTATATACGTTCGGAGTCAGCGGATTTAACTTTAACGATTATACCAGATGCGGAGGAGTTTTGGGAGGCCAGTACAGCGGGTCATATTGGGGATCATTAGGTTATAAAAACAGCGGAAGTACAACCTACGGAGCTTACTGGACAAGTTCCGGCAGCGGAACAGGATTTTTGTCATCACAGGGAGTTTTATCAGGAGTCGGGTCCGGTGGTTACGGCGAACTGATGGGAGGATGGTCTCGCGGCGAACTGATGGGTTTCACAACATCAGGAGAAATGTATGCTTTGTACAATGACGGGAATTCATACACCGAAGGTTATTCTGCCGACATTATAAAAACAGACGACGGAAGAAAAGCTGCATACTCCGTTACATCAACAGAATTAAAAGTTTATGATGACGGAAACTATGAAATTAATGGCAACGAAATATTTGTAAGCTTCGATAAAGATTTTACATCAATGATTAATCCTGAACAGAGCCCGACAATTACAGTCTCTCCAATCGGTGGATGGGCCCCGCTTTACATTAAAGAAATAAGAAACAATGGTTTCGTTGTTGCAAATGACAATTACACGGGAAACAATATAAAATTTTCGTGGATAGCCGTTGCTGACAGAATAGACTCTGATAATGCCAAACTCCCTGAAGACATCGCTGACGATAAATTCAATGAAAATATCAAAGGGTTTATGTTCAATGAGAATGCCACAAACAGAAATGCGACTCCTATGTGGTGGGATGGCTCAGGCCTGAGATTTGATAAAATTCCTGAGGCCCCTGTTAATGAGACAGCAAAAAAAGCTGAAGAAGAGAGAATGAATAATAATCAGTAATAACAGATGATTAAAATTCTTAAAAATTTATCCCTGTTATTACTGTTAGTTTCGTCTGCTTTGTATGTTAATGCTCAGAATCACATAAAAGATTCTGTAAAGCTATACGAATATATTTCCTGTCTCAGTTCCGACAGTTTATCCGGAAGAGAGGGCGGAAGTTCTTATGAAAAAGCAGCAGCAGATTATATTGTGCTCCGGCTGAAAAAATTAAGAATCAAACCATTATTCGGAAAATCGTATCTGCAGAACTTTAAATTCGGTTATGACTCTCAAAACCTTTCAAGCCAAAATGCAGCAGGTTATATAGACAACAAAGCCGATTCAACAATTATTATTTTGTCTCATTACGATCATATCGGAAAAGGCGGCAAATTATCAAAGAGTTTCGTGTCAGACAAAGTACACCCCGGAGCGGACGACAATGCTTCGGGAGTTGCTGTAAACATGTTGCTGGCCGAAAAAACAAGAAAAATGCACAACAAAAAGTTTAATTACATTTTTCTGTTTACAGGAGCTCACGAAAAAGGATTATTCGGGGCAAAACAATTCGCAGAATTTCTTAATAATTCAGACTTCAAAATCAAAATCATTATTAATGTTGATATGATAGGCCGGTTGGACAGTTCTACAAAAACACTCATTTTTGAAACAAATATATCCGGCATCAGTCCTGAATTATTAAGCGATTATTCCGAAAACAATCTTCTGTTTCAGCAAAAAGAAAATTTAACCGGAGATCATACTGTTTTTGCAGGGTTGGGAATAAACACGATTTTTTTCAGCACCGGAATTCATTCTGATTACCACAAAATATCTGACTGTCCCGGCAAAATAAATTTTTCAGGAACTATCTGCATTACGGATATGTTGATTAATCTGATAAAAAACATCTGATTTTTGTTGATCTTAAAAAATATAACTTTGTAAAACTAAATTAACAGGACAAACTTTAACGATATGAAACTGGCAGTAATAATAGAGACCAAAGAATATGAAAAAGCGTGGAATGCTTTTCGTTTTGCAGTAACAGCAAAAAAACAAGGACATGAAATTAAAGTTTTTTTAATGGGAGAAGCTGTAGAATGCGAGGGGCTGGTTCACGAAAAATTTAACGTGGACGAACAATTGAAAAACTTCATAAGCGTCGGCGGTGAAATACTTGCCTGCGGGACATGTCTTAAATCACGTCAACTGTCAGGCTCTGAAGCCTGCCCACTGTCAACTATGACCGATTGTGTAAACCTGGTCGTTTGGGCTGATAAAACCGTTACTTTTTAAGTTAAATCAATTAAAAAGTATTTTTCTGTCTGTATTGCTAACAATTTGCAGGACAGGCTGTTATTCATTCGCAAAAATTCATTAAATTTGCGCGATATTATAATAATGAAAATTATTAAAAACATATTTACTTTAGTTTTTGCTCTGATTGTATTAGCAACCAGTAACGGTTTTATTCTGGAACGCTATTTCTGTTCCGGGTGCCATGAAGAACATAACGAAGTTGCTTTTTTTGAATTCGGGGAGATTAGCCATGAACATCAGGCATGTGAAAGGTGTGCCGGACACTCCGGGGGCTGTGACTGCCAGAAAGATGATCATATAAAAAACACCCGAATATTATACTTCTCTTTAGACCAGTTATTTTTCAAAATCATAGAGCAGGATCAGGCTAAAATTATTGTAACCAGAATATTAAATCCGTTTGATTTTTTCAATTTTACAATAATTAAAGATTACGAATATTCCAAACCGGCTATATCTTTATTAAAAATACCGCCATTAATCGCAACCGATGCCGGCAGCACAATATTCGGTGCTGTAATTTCTGTTTTCCGCTTATGATATACTGATTTTCTGAACACATTTCAGTGATAATATAATCAGTAATCATTTAATTTTTTTAATAATGAAAACAATAACAGGTTTTATTGTTTTTATGCTTGTGGTAATTTCTGCAGGTGTTGCGCAGGTTAGCGGAACTGTTTACGAAATGCAGGACGGCAAAAAAGCCCGGCTTTTCGGGGTAAACATTTACTGGGAAAACTCAAATACCGGCACTACAAGTGATAAAAACGGAAATTTCAAATTAAACAAACCCGAAAACTCTGACAGATTAATTTTCAGTTTTGTCGGATATAATCCCGACACAGTTGTGGTTTCTTCGGGGAAACAGGTTTTGGAAATAGTGTTAAGTGACAGCCGTTTTCTTCAGGAAGTCACAATCGGAGAACGTCAGGTTGGCACGCACTATTCAAGAATGGAAACAGGGAGTGTGCAAACAATTTCAGGCGCAGAACTTTGCAAAGCTGCCTGTTGTAATCTGTCAGAGAGTTTTGAAACCAACGCCTCGGTTGACGCTTCGTACAGCGATGCTGCCACAGGAGCAAAACAAATAAAGCTTCTCGGGCTGGCAGGGAAATATGTGCAGATGATGACAGAGAACATTCCCAATTTTTACGGGATATCACAGCCATACGCACTTGGTTATATTCCTGGTCCGTGGATGGAATCCATACAGGTTTCAAAAGGGACTTCGGCAGTTATTAACGGGTATGATGCAGTTACAGGCCAGATTAATGTTGAATATAAAAAACCGGCAAAATCGAACCCTTTGTTCTTTAATCAATTCTTAAGTTCCGCCGGAAAAAGCGAGACAAATATTGACGGAGCCGTAAGATTAAGCCCGAAATGGAGCACAATGATTTTTGCTCATGCACAGACAGACTTGCTCGAAATTGATGAGAATAATGATAACTTCCTTGATTTTCCGATGATAAATCAATACAATTTCTTTAACCGCTGGGATTATTTCAATAAAAACTGGACTGTCCGCTTTGGTGTAAAATACATTGACGAGACCAGAAAAAGCGGGCAAACCAGTCATGTTTACAATCCTGTCCTTGACGCATTAAATCCTTACGGCATATATATCGGGTCGAAAAGAGCAGAGGCATTTTACAAAACAGGTTATGTGTTTCCGGAAAAAGACTATCAGAGTATTGCTGTAATAGGCAATTTTATTTATCACAATCAGGATTCATATTATGGTTTAACAACGTTCGATGCCCGTCAATACAGCGGATATGCAAATTTACTCTGGCAATCGGCATTCGGAGGGAATGAAGATCACAAGTATAATGCAGGAACAAGCCTAAAATATGAAAAGCTTAATCAGTTTTTAAATGACAGTTCATTAAACAACACCGAGATTGTTCCAGGTGTTTATTTTCAATATACCGGAAGATTATTTGACAAACTTCATGTTATTGCCGGAATAAGAGCAGACTATCACAATGAATTCGGTCTTTTAATAACTCCGCGTTTTAATGCAAAATTCAATATAACCGGAAATTTAAGCTGGAGGGCTTCTGCCGGTAAAGGTTACAGAAAAGCTAACGTTTTGGCCGAAAACAGCTATTTACTGGCTTCATCAAGGGTAATTTCAATTGCAAATGACTTAAAACTTGAAGAAGCATGGAATTTCGGATCTAATCTTACATATTACATCCCTATCGGAGACCGCGACATGGCTATTAATGCAGAATTCTACCGCACCGAATTCCAGAATCAGATAATTGCTGATTTTGAGACATTCGGACAGGTTAAGTTTTACAACCTTGAGGGTCGGTCTTACTCCAACACCTACCAGTTGGAAGCGACATATCGGATTATAAAAGGACTTGACGCAACGGCAGCCTTCAGGTATAATGATGTAAAGCAAACGATCGGAGGCATTCTGGTTGAAAGTCCGCTTACCAGCCGCTATAAAGGATTGGCAAACCTGTCATACAAAACTCCGCTGGAGAAATGGCAGTTTGATTTTACCGCACAGTTAAACGGCGGTGGAAGAATTCCTTCAACAGAGCTTCTGCCGGTGGAATACCAGCTTGCAAAAGAATTTCCTGCTTACACCATATTAAATGCCCAGGTAACGAAGTACTTTAAAAAGTGGGAGATTTATGCAGGTGCCGAAAATTTATTGAATTTTACACAGCAGCATCCTATTATTGCGGCAAATGATCCGTACGGAGACAATTTTGATTCAGCATTAATCTGGGGCCCCGTACATGGACGTAAATTTTATCTTGGCATAAGATTTTCAGTAGATAAAAAAGATAAAGAATAGAAACAATTAAATAGTATTATTAACAATTAAAAATTGAAAACATGAAAAAAGTAATTTTAATAGCGGCAGCTATATTTTTCGCGGGGACAGCAAGTATTTTTGCTCAGGAATCTCCTGCAAAGAAAGAGGTAAAACAGAATGCAAATATTTCCGAAGTAACATTATCATGCGATCAGGATTGCGGTAATTGCTCGGAAAAAGTAAAAAAACAACTTGCTTTTACCAAAGGAGTAAAATTTGTATCAGCAGATTATGAAAAGGACATTGTTTTCGTAAAATACCGCAATGATCGTACTGATGTTGATAAAATTATTGCATCATTAGCAGAAATCGGATACGTAGCAAAACCTTTAGCACCGTCTTGTCCTAATCAGAAAAAAGGATGTTGCTCCGGTAAAACCACAGAAGGCGAATCTCACTCAGGTTGCTCAGGAAAAACTACCGGAAATGAAACACATACAGGCTGCTCAGGAGGATCACACACAGGTTGTTCCGGAGGGTCTCATGCCGGTTGCTCAGGAAAAACCACCGAGCCTGTAAAAAACTAATAAATACAAAAGGTAAAAAAAATCCGGTTAGCATGAGCTAACCGGATTTTTTATTTATGGTTTAAGTATTTTACTATACTCACTTTCATTATTAAGTAATTCAAGAGCTTTCTTAACTTCCGGATCATTTTTAAGTCCGTAAATAATTGCTCCTTTTTCATAATAGTATTTTACAACAATTTCCTGCGAAATAAGATCTTTTATCTCATCCTTGAAAATCATAAGATCCTTGTTTTTATCATGAGCAAATTTGGTTGCGAGAATATCCAGTTCAGCAGCAGCGTCATCGTAATACTTTTCAGATTTTGCCGATTCGGTTAAGAGTCTGAGGTTTTCTTCACTCTTTGTTTCATAATCAAAATCTTTATCTTTTATCCAGTTTACAAAATCCTGATAATCAGCATCGGAGAAAACAAATTTATCTGCTGTTGCAATTGTCGGATGATTCATTTTATAATAAACAGAGTAATCAAAAATCAGGTTTTTAATTATAAGGCTAACAGAAATATTACTTAATAATTCAGGTTCTACAACCACATCCGGATTAACACCTCCTCCGTCATACACTTTGCGTCCGTTTTTGGTTTTGAACTCGGAAATAAGTGAATCGGGAACATGTCCTACACTACCATCTTCGTTACGGTGAGTATAATCCAATGCCTGAATACATCTGCCACTAGGAATATAATATTTAGCCGTTGTAACCTTCAGAATGCCGTTATAGCTAAGTTCTCTGGTTGTCTGGACCAATCCCTTTCCAAAACTTCTTTGTCCCAGAATAACACCTCTGTCGAGATCCTGAATAGCTCCTGCAACAATTTCAGAAGCAGAAGCAGAACTTCTGTTTACCAGTACAACTATTTTTACTTTTGTATCAACCGGCTCAACAAAAGCTGTATAAGTTTTATCCCATTGTGCCACTTTTCCTTTAGTACTAACAATGTTTTCGCCCTTTTCAACAAACAGGTTACATATTTTTACAGCTTCAATCAAAAGCCCCCCGGGATTACCACGAAGGTCAAGAATAAGTGAAGTAATATTGTTTTCGGATTTTAACATGGAAAAAGCCTCTCCTACTTCTTTTGCAGCAGTATTTGTAAAATCATTAAGAGAAATATACCCGGTATGTTCGTCAACCAATCCGTAATAAGGAACCGAGTTCATCTTTATCTCCTCGCGCTCAATATTAAAGTCTATAGGCTCTTCTATTCCGGGACGTTGTATCTTTATTTTTACAGTTGTTTTAGGCTCTCCTCTCAACAATTCGGAAACCTCATCCGACGAAACGCCTTTAATACTTCTCCCGTTAATCTCAAGAATAATGTCTCCGGGAGTTACTCCGGCTTTGTCGGCAGGACTGTTTTCGTATGGCTGGGTAATAACGGTATAGTCTCCGCTTTTCCTTATCATAGAACCAATTCCTCCGTATTGTCCGGTAGTCATAAACTTAATATCTTCAACCTGTGATTCGGGAATATAAACAGTATATGGGTCCAGACTCTTCAGCATTGCATCAATTCCGGTTTTAATAATATCTCCCGGAACTATCGGATCAACATAATAAAGATTTAACTCTTTATAAAGTGAGTAAAAAATATCCAGATTTTTTACTGTTTCGAAATTCTCGTCTGTGTCGCGCGTAACAGTAAACGAGGTAAGGAAAAACATCAGAATTACACCGAAAGAAATTCCGGTTTTTGTCAGTTTCTCAATAAAAGTCTTAAGGTTTTTGAAGCTCTTCATAAATTTCATCGTAAATATTTTGTAAAGATAAAACTATTTTCTGTTCAATAATGTTGTATTCTTCGATATAATCTTTTGAATAAACTATGCCAAAGTGCAGGCTAACAGCACTTCCGGCACATAAAGTTTTTAATCCTGTATAATTCAGTCTTACTGCCTCACGTATTCTTCGCTTAATGGTATTACGTTCATTAGCTTTACGAATAAGTTTCTTAGGAACAGAAATAAAAACCTTTATGTCTGATGTTGAATTATAATTAATTACTGATATAAATCTGAAAACACCATAGTTTAGTCTTTTACCCTCATCAAATAACAACTGAATTTCAGATTTAAGCTTAAGAACAGAGCTTCTTTTAAGGGTAAAGATTCTTTTTTTTTCAGACATATTCAATCATAAAAACGGCTTGTCTTATTTGTTTCTTGCTTTAACAAAAAGTTCAATTGCAGCAGTAATAGACGGTGCCTCGGGAACAGGAGCCTCAAAATCGAGTCTCAGATTATGATTTTTAACAGCCTTTGCTGTTGCAGGGCCAAAAGCGCCTATACAGGTTTCGTTCTGAGCAAAATCCGGGAAGTTCTGAAGCAATGATGCAACTCCGGCAGGGCTGAAGAAAACAATAATATCATAGTTAACATCCTTAAGATCAGTCACATCAGCACTTACGGTTTGATATAAAATAGCCTTGTTAAAAGCAATATTTGCCTTTGTAAGTTTATCAGGTATTTCCTGTTTGTGAACATCACTCAAAGGAACAAGAAATTTCTCGTCAGAGTATTTTTTAATAGTCTCCATTAAATCATCAAATGTTCCGTTTCCGAAGAAAATTTTACGTTTACGGTAAACTACATACTTCTGCAAATAAAAAGCTATAGACTCCGAAATACAAAAGTACTTCCAGGTATCTTTAACCGCGATTTTAAGTTCCTCACAAATTCTGAAAAAATGGTCAACAGACGTACGGCTGTTAAACAATATCGCAGTATGGGAACAAATGTCCACTCTTGTTTTTCTGAATTCTTTATTAGAAATACCATCTACCTGAACAAAAGGACGGAAATCTATTTTAAGATTATACTTTTTGGCAAGGTCGAAATAAGGGGACTTCTCTGTTTCCGGTCTTGGCTGCGAAACAAGAATGCTTTTTATCTTCATTCTTCGTATTATTTTAAATTTTAAACACCTCTTAATTTACCGATAATCTTTACTACAAACAGTACCGGTAAAATTTCTAAAACGCAAAAGTACAAAATAGCGTAATGATTAAAAAATTTAATTTTAATCAAAAAATTAAAAAAACCATACACTCTTACCGTAAGAGCGATAGCAATAATCGCTATAATGCTGATTATCAACACTTTCTGGGCCCACAAATCAGAAAATGGCAAAATAATAAATAACGGAAAAATTATTATTCCCATAACTCTGAAAATGTCAGAAGTCATATCAGAGTAGGTTTTTGTGATATCGGGAATATCTAAAATCGAGCCCAAAAACCAAAGACTTATTTTGTAAAGAGCAACAAATGCAATTACCGAACCTGTTGTTATTAACAATAATAATGCAGGTTTAATGTTAACAGACCCGATACCGCTGTAATAAACAATCAAAGCCATTATAGCAGAACCTGTGCTTAATATTGCTGTCACTCCTGTAATAAATGATGCCTGATTACCTGCAGAGTTTGATTCACTGAAATTTTTTGCAGATACATCGCTGCGAAAAACGTTTATAAACAAATGTCTGAAATAATCTTTAAACAACAACTTAACGGTAAGTAACAAAAGAACAACGACAAATGCAGACACACTTAAAACTACCTGATTGTAATCAGTGTGCCGTTCAATTACAGGCATACTTACATTAAGGATTGTAAAAGATATCAATTCAGAGTCCGGGTTTTATGTTATTTGTCTATAGTAAAAAAGCTCTCACCGATTTTGTTGCCGTCCATATAAATTTCAACCACATACTTCCCAACATTAAGAGTCTCGGTAACATCATAATAGATTACAACATCAAGATTTTGTTTTTCATAAATAACATCCCTGTAAGCGGAATAACTTATTTTTTTCTCTCTGTAATCAAATGTCTGTCCACCTGACAATGCATATCCATCGGGACGTATAATACGCAAATAGACCCTGCGCGGACCACTCTGTGCCAGATCGTTTGCAACCAGGGTAAAGCTTGTCTGTATCTTCTCAACTTTTGACGATTTTTCTGTGGTTTTTCCCCTCCTGTTCAAAAATGTAAAACCTATATGTGCAGTTTTTACAATACTTGCTCCTTCAATAACCAATTCCAGCTCGTCATTTTTTTCAACGACATTGTCCATTTCTGATTTTATCCTTTCATGATCATCTTTAATCTGGAAGTTTTCTGCAATAAGGAACTTGTTCATCTGATCCAGACTGTCAATCTGATAAACATAATGGCGCATAATATTTCTCAGTGAAGCTAATTCCTTCTCATACTTTTGCTGAACGCTGTAATTGTAATTTTTTACTCCGTCAAGTTCCTTAATAAGAGCTTCGATATGTTGCTTTTCCTTGGCAATTTCACTGTTAAGGCTGTCATTCTGGGTTTCCAGAGAATCGTAATCGTCCAAAAGAGAGTTCAACTGTGACTTAAGCTTATCCTTTTCAACTACAATTTCCTCTGATTTCACAATTATTGTCTTATTCTGCTGTGAAACATCATACAATAAAAACCCTAACACCGCAATAGCTATAGTCATTAAAGTTATCAATACAATTAATACTTTGGTTGTAGCATCCTTTTTCTTGTTGTTTATTTCATTAAGCTCGCTCATAAATATAAAATTTGGTGCAAAATTACAAAAAAATGATTGTCTGAGTTAATTTTATTTATTTTTGATTTATTATTTTAACAACAAAAGAATGAGAATTATTGTTCTGGAAACACCTGATTTTAAAATTGACGGCGGTGCTTATTTTGGTGTCGTCCCCAAAATAATATGGGAAAAGAAATACCCAGCCGACGAAAATAACATGTGTAATGCCGCCTGCCGCTCATTGCTTGTTGACGACGGGGAAAACATTATTCTCGTTGACACCGGTACCGGAAATGAGCCGGACAACAAGACTGCTGAAAGTTACCATACCGATTACAGCAAAAATCTCGAAACAAGTCTGGAACAAGCCGGATATTCAAACGAAGACATTACTCATGTTATTCTTACGCATCTTCATTTTGATCATTGCGGCGGAACTACCAAACCTGACGGTGACAATACCCGTAAATTATCATTCCCAAACGCAGTTCACTACATTTCACGCCTACAATGGGAAAATGCCAACAATCCTAATTATCGTGAAAAATCGTCCTATCTTAAAGAAAATTTCGGAATACTTGAAAATTCAGGAAAACTCATCCTTGTTGAAGAGGGGATAAAAATCGGAAAGAATATTGAGCTACGCTTGTTTAACGGGCATACTTACGGCCTGATGTTGCCTCTTATTTATACAGATAAACAACCGGTATTTTTTGCCGGTGATCTTATTCCTGCCAAAGCTTCAATTCCCCTTTCCTGGATTTCGGCTTATGATTTATTTCCGCTGACCAGTATTGACGAAAAACGATCTCTTCTTACCGAAGCGGCAGAAAACGACTGGATTCTGTTATTTCAGCACGACTATTACAACGAATGCTGCGATCTGGAAATTACAGAAAGAGGTGTGAGAGCAAAAAATTCATATATTTTTAAAGAACTGTTTGCATGAATATAAAAGTGATAATAAGTAAAAGAATATGCAGCTTTATAGCTGCCGGTTTTGTCGTTTTTTTCAGCCTGACTTTTTCTTCATGTTCCGAAGAATTTGAATACAACAAAACCCGCAAACTATTAATTAATTACAACTGGGAAATCAGGACTTATGTTGACTACAACCAGAACCAGACTACCGAATTCAGGAACGCTGTTTATGACTTTAAAGAAAACAACAGCCTGGTTAAGGTTTATGAGAACTCTGACAGTATCACTACCGCATGGGAGTTAAGCGCTGATTCACAATACCTGACAATAGGCTCCAACACGTTTAAGATAACTGAAATATCAAAACGCGTATTGTCATTGCGTTATGGCGAAATAGAGATCTTTTTCGTAAGGCTTTAAAACGCTTAAACAAACAACTGTTCTGCATCAATACCGGTAAATTAGAACTTATAAAATATCATAAACATATAAAAGCCATTATTAGAGGATTCCGAGCCATTATATAAACTTCAATGCCAGACTTTTTAATTCTGATAATAATGCTTAAAATGCAAGAATTTAAATATTATTATAAATTATTCTTTTAACTTTTTTGCTTGCTCCGAAACCTGCTCAAGCAAAGCTTCTGGAGTATTACACAAACCCAGGAATGAAAATATTTCATTCAAAAAAATAAATATTAATATCTTCTTGATTATCTTTTTCTTTTGTCATTACCACAACTGAACCGCTTTTTGCGGTGAACTCGTGAACACCATTGAACCGAGTTTACGAGCTCGACGAAGTCAAAATAATTTTAAAGTGAACAAAAGAAACAAAAAGGCTAGGAAAAACAATGGTTATTCGCTTTGCTCATGAAGGCTCCGCCGGTCAACCCGCCTCAATCAAAACAACAGAATTGTATGGCAACCGGACTAAAACAAAGTTCCATCACACATACCTTTTAAACTTTGTTTTAGTGAATGACATAACAATGTCAGCTTGCCACAATTGGCTTCACCGCTCTTCGGGTCTAGTTGTTTTGATTTTACTCACAGTCTTGTTTATTTTTAATGGTGTTCGTTAGCTGCTTCGCAGGTTCACCTCCGGAGCTGGCTCGCCGTTTTTGCCTTTGGCGAACTTGCCTTCCGGGCTGCGGTTCCATGGCCTGCCCGCGTCGCTTTTCTGAATATTCTTCGCTATGTTTTTTTATTTAAAGCAGAGAAACGCTCCCCCAGAATTTCCTGCTTAATCCCCAAACTCTAAAAGTACCTAATATTTTATTGTATTTGCAATATGTTTTATGGTTTTCTAACAGCATCTGATTATCTGTTCTGTGTAAAAAAAACACGGGCGATATATTCAAAAAAAAACCACCCCGAAGAGTGGTTTTCCTTATTATAAGATTTTTTATTTCTCAGGTGCCAGATTAACTTTGACATAATTGCTTTTGTCAAAATATTTAACTGCTGCTGCTTTCATTGTTGCAATTGTGATTTTGTCAATCATTGCATTATAGTTTTTGTAATCGTCTGCTGTGATTTTGTTTTCATCCAGTTCAATCAGCATTCTTTTCCAGTAAGAGTTTTCTTTAACGTTGGTTTCAAATTCACGTTTTTCTTTCTCAACAACTTTTTGGATATCAACATCGTTAAGTCCGTCGGTCTGCAAGGAATTGATTATTCCGAAAATCTTTCCGCTCAGTTCTTTTTCTCTTTCGGGATCGCATGAGAAGAAAATAGTTACGACATAACCTTCGTGAGTTGTTTTAAAGCTTGAAGGATAAGCTCCGATTGTATAAACACCGCTTTCTTTTTCACGAATTTCTTCGAGTAAACGTGTAGATAATATTTTACATATTGCATCAAGTTCCAAACGGTTGTAAGCAGTATATTCAAACGATCCGCTGAAATTTATTACTTCCATGCATTTTGCATCTTTACCTTTATAAACTGTTTTTTCAATAACGCCTTTCGGAGCTCTGATTCCGAGATCAGCAAAAGTTTCGTTCTTTTCAACAATAGGTAAAGATCCCAGGTATTTCTCAATCAGTACTTTAGCTTCTTTAGGATCAATATTTCCTACAAAATAGAATGTAAAGTTACCCGGATCGCTGAAACGCTGATTGTAAATATATTTTACGCGTTTATAATTTGCTTCGTCAAGAATTTCAGGAGTAACAGGACGTTTACGCGGGTGATTGCTGCTCATTGTCCAACGCATTGTGTCTGCCCATGCTGACTGAGGGTCTAACATAGAGTTTTCCAACATTCCTTTTTCTTTGTTTATGTAAGAATTAAATGCTGATTCGGAAATTCTTGGTTTTGTAAAAGATACGTGAATCATCTGAAGCAACAATTCAAAATCTTTAACAGAGCATGAACCTGTAAAGCCTTCTGTAGTCTCACCGATATAAGGTTGGAGATTTGCATTTTTCCCTGACATATATTTTTGCAATTCAGCCTTGTCAAAATCCCCTAAACCACTTTCCTGTGCAATGTCGGCAGCATATTTTGCCGAAATGTCATCTTTTTGATCGTAAAGAGAATATCCGCCAAAGCTCTTTGCTTCAAACAGTATTTCATCATCTTTAAAGTCGGTGGTTTTGAGAACAACTTTAACGCCGTTTTTCAAAGTCCATGTTTCATATCCTAGATCTTTGTTTTTTACAACTTTGGCAACTTTACCTTTTTCCGGAAGGCTGCTTATAAGAGGTTTATCAGAAACTTTATCAACATAAGCATCAACTTTTATTGCAGATGCATCTTTATACATTTTTAACACTTCTGCTTCGGTAGGAACAACAACGCCTTCTTTTTCAGGAGTCAACACAACTATAACAGCATTTTTCTCGGTTGCCATTCCAGCTGCAAATTTGTTGATTTCATCAAGAGTAATAGTAGGAATATATTTTTTAAATAATTCATATTCATATTCAATTCCAGGGTACGGAGCATGAGGAGCTAAATAATTAGCTTTGTATTCTTCCACGTAATTTTCTGATTTTTGTTTATCACGCTCGTTGTACATTTTCTCGATATTTTTCAAAAGAGATGCTTTTTCTCTTTCGAGTTCAGTAGCAGTGAAACCATGTTGTTTCATTCTTTCGTTCTCCATAACCAATGCTTCCATAGTTTTTTTGATATCGTTGTTCTGAACAACACCTATGCTTAAATACATTGATTTTGGTCCGATAAAATCGGTATAAGCAGCAAAGCCCTGAGCAAAAGGAGGATTTTCCAGAAGAGTAAGTTCTGATAATCTGTTTGAAATCATTGAACTGAATAACATTCCTATCATATCTTCGCGATAATCGGCAACAGTTACTTTAGGTTTCATCGGGTGTTTGTAGAAAATCTCAACCATGCTTACCGGAGATTCGGGATCTGATGCAACACAAACCAAAGTTTCGTCATTATCAGGAATATCAGCATATACTCTTTCGCGTGGGTTTTCTTTCTTTTCAATCTTACTGAACAGAGCTTTTACTTTCATCTCCATTTCCTTGGCATCGAAATCACCTACAACTACGATAGCCATAAGATCCGGACGATACCAGTCGCGGTAAAAACGACGTACTGCATCAGGATCACAACCATCAACAACTTCCATTGTTCCGATAGGTAGTCTCTGTGCATATTTTGAATTATGGAATAAAACTGTTAAAAACTTGCGCTGCATACGATCCATAGCTCCCTGACCCATACGCCATTCTTCATGAATTACGCCTCTTTCAGCTTCAATTTCTTCAGTCTCAAGACTTACCTGAGAAGCCCAGTCGAACAAAACCAATAATCCTTTGTCAACAAACTCAGGGTTGTCTGTAGGAACCTTTATTCCATAAACGGTTTCGTCAAAACCGGTATATGCATTTACTTCCGGTCCGAACTTCATTCCTAATGATTCCAGGTAATTTACCAACTCGTGTTTCGGGAAATCTTTTGTCCCGTTAAAAGCCATATGCTCGTTAAAGTGAGCCAGACCTTGCTGATCATCATCCTCAAGAACAGAGCCTGCATTTACAACCAGTGTAAACTCTGCACGATTTTCAGGAGTCGGATTAGACCTGATGTAATACTTCATTCCGTTGTCAAGAGTTCCGGTAAGAACTTTTGAGTCGTTCGGCAGTTTGTCAGTAAGCTCCATGCCCTGTGCAAAAACTGCTGAAATGCTGATTATTAAGCTCAGCAGTACAAGTGTTAGTTTTTTCATATCAGTTACTTTGAAAATTTGAATTTGTCACAAAAATAAAAAGATAATCGTTATTATGGTAATACTTACCGGATTAATGCTTAAAATTTTGTTAAGGAGAATACAAAGGAATACACCTGCGGTATTGCTTACAAAGTTACTTAGATTTAGCAAAACCTGAAAGTGGGTTTTAGTTTCAACTCTCCGGAAAAAACAGGTCAAACTTCAATTGATTTATACCAGTATTTCCACCGTTTGATTTGTTCTCTTTTTTATCTTCAGAAAGTTCTTCTTCGTGAAAGGGCTTAACTGGTTCAGGATTTTCTTCATTTACCGGTTCGCATAATTCTATAGTCATTCCCAACCCGGCAAACAAACCCTTTTGCTCATCAAAATCAAGATCCTGATATTCTGCTTCAAAATATGAATAAATCTCGTTTATAAGTTTGTCTGTCTCCTGCCTTATACCATCTATACCCTCAACTTCCGCACGTTTAACATTAAACTTATTTGTTTTTTTCTCCCAGGCTTCTTTAAACTTCTCGACCCATACTTTAACCGCTCCTATGGAAGGGTTTGCAAAGTACTTCCCGCCTGTCCCCACACGCATGGAATCAGACGTAAAAAGAGAATCTGCAACTTGCAGCAGTTCTTCACCGTTTTCGACGGAAGGAATTGTAAACGGATAAGTAAGCCCGTAAAAATTTGCTGTAGCTGCAGGTAATTCACCACGATCTATTGCCATTTGCATTGTTACAAAGTAGTGATTAACAAAAATCCTTGCCTTGGCAAATAAATCGTTATATTCTTTGTCCTGTTTTTCCTGTTCTTTGCTCAGAAAATCTTCGTAGGCTTTCATTTTTTCGAAAATCGAATAGTATTTCCCGATTTTCAATAATTGCTCTTCAGTAAAAGCAGACTCTTCCCCCTCAACTACCGGCAGCTTTTCATAAAAAGCTTTCAGTATTTGCAACCTCGCGGCATCTGTCGGTACATATACAAGTTTAAACATAGCAATTATTTGTTATGCAAATTTATAATCTTAGTTCTACATTTTTGTTTACAGATTATTAAAGTAGTTAACAGTTTTTTGTTTATTTTTGTGCCTGAAAATGAAAAATGATGAAATTTAAAAGAATTTTATTAAAATTAAGCGGCGAATCACTTGCAGGAGATGGCAAGCAGGGTTTGGACGAAAAAAGGCTTCTGGAATATGCCACACAAATAAAAAATATTGCCGGATTAGGGATTGAAATTGGTATTGTAATTGGCGGTGGCAATATTTTTCGTGGATTATCCGGTCAAAGCAAAGGTTTCGACAGGGTAAAAGGGGATCAGATGGGAATGTTGGCTACTGTAATAAATTCTCTGGCTTTACAAAGCGGACTTGAATCTATAGGGGTAAAAGCGAAAGTTTTTACAGCAGTAAGTGTTGAATCTATAGGCGACAGATATGCAAAACACAGAGTTATGGAAGCTTTCTCAAAAGGATATATATGCATATTTTCAGGCGGAACAGGCAATCCGTATTTTTCAACAGATACAGCTTCGGCTCTGCGTGCAATAGAAACAGAATCGGACGTTTTTCTTAAAGGCACAAGGGTTGACGGAGTTTACACTGCCGACCCTGAAAAAGATCCTTCAGCAGTAAAATTTGACACAATTACTTTTGATGAAGTTTACGAAAAAAATCTAAAAGTAATGGATTTAACTTCTTTTACTCTTTGTAAAGAAAACAATATGCCGGTAATTGTGTTTGATATGGACACTCCCGGAAATCTGGAGAAGGTGGTAAAGAATGAAAAGATAGGAACATTAATAACTAACTAAATTAAAAAGGCGGCATTATTTATCAGATCGTACTGATTTAATTTTGCAAAAAAAGAATTATTATATGGAAGAGTTAGATTTATACATCGAAGCAGCAAAAGAAGGGATGGAAGCGGCAATTGACCATCTGGAAAAGGATTTGACAAAGATTAGAGCAGGCAAAGCGACTCCTGCAATGCTTGACAGTGTAAAAGTTGAGTATTACGGGGTTGTTTCCCCTATATCTCAGGTTGCAAACATAACTACTCCTGATGCAAAGACAATTTTCATACAGCCCTGGGACAAAAGCGTTATATCTACTATAGAAAAAGCTATAATGGCTGCAAATCTGGGATTTAATCCTTCAAATAACGGGGAAGTAATCAGAATCCTGGTACCGCCTTTGACCGAAGAAAGACGTATTCAACTGGCAAAACAGGTAAAAGCTTTGGGTGAAAATGCAAAAATTGCAGTTCGTAACCAGCGCCGCGATGCTATAGAGGAGTTTAAGAAACTTAAAAAGGACGGTCTATCCGAAGACGAAGCAAAAAATGCAGAACAGGATGTGCACAAAACTCATGAAGATTTTATTAAAAAAATTGATATAGTTGTTGCTGCAAAAGAAAAAGAAATTATGACTGTATAGGTCTGATATATGCAGGGTTATTTTTTTCTTAAATTCTGACCTGACATTATTACATTACAAAATTAAAAAAAGTGCATGCAGAAATGTGTGCACTTTTTTCATACTTAATATTACTAGGGATTGCGGTTTTATCCACACAAAATAAATCCGGCAGAAAGAATCTTTCTGCCGGATTTGTCATATACCTTGGAGCCTGTAAAGGCTAAAGGTCTGTATTTTCTATGATTTTCCGCTTCTTTTAACGTATTTGCGCTTTGCTTTGCTTTTCAGGCCTCCTGAGTTTGTTTTCCGGCGTTTTTCACTTTTTTCGTGATATGCTCCTCCTGATTTTTTAATATCAGGTGTTTTATTTATAGCCTTTTGATTGTTCGCAGGTTTTTCTTCTTCCATCAAAATTCCGGAAACAGGAATTCCCGAAGGAAGCGGTTCTTCTGTAATATTGGTACCTGCTATTTGCTTAATCTCTCCGTATATTTCACTCTCGTAAGAGCTTATCATCATCACTGAATTACCTTCTTTGTCGGCACGCCCTGTACGTCCTATACGGTGAATATAGTCCGCTGCTATTTCGGGAGGCGAAATATTTATAACATGAGAAATATCCGAGAAATCGAGGCCTCTGGCAACAACATCGGTAGCAACGAGAATGCGTATTTTACCTTTTTCAAAATTCTTAATTGCATTAAACCTGAAGTTCTGCGATTTATTTGAATGTATAACCCCGATTTCTTCCGGAAAGTCCGCAGCCAGTTTTTCGTAAAGATAATCTGCGTGTTTTTTACTGGCCACAAAAACAAGATTTTTAACAAACTCTTCTTTATTTGCCAGAAGAACTTTAAGAAGTTCCAGCTTCGTGTTAAAATTAGGGACAAAATAAATTTTCTGAGCAATTTTCCCGACCGGAGTACTCTGCTCGTCAACTTCTACCTTTTCGGGTTTGTTAAAGTATGTATCTATAAAGTTGTTTACTTCTTCACTTAATGTTGAAGAAAACATAAGATGCTGGCGTTTTGACGGAAGCATTTCGAAAATCTGTTCTAATTGTGGCCTGAATCCAAGACTTAACATTTCGTCAACTTCGTCAATAATTACTTTTTTAATACTGTTAAGTCGTAAAACTCCGGTTACAGCTATGTCATACAGTCTTCCGGGTGTTCCGATAATAATATCTGCGCCCCCTTCATAAACATATTCTTTCTGGGTATTGATATTAGCACCTCCAAAAACACCTTTAATTCTTACATTTTTATATTTACAAAGTTTTTCTGCTTCCTGCTTTACCTGAATAACCAACTCACGCGTAGGAACAATAATAATTACACGCGGATGCTTTTGTGTTGAAAACTCCAGTTGGTTTATAACCGGCAACAGATATGCAAATGTTTTACCTGTACCTGTCTGTGCAATTCCAACCACATCGCTGCCGGCGGTAATTCTTCTGAAACACTTTTGCTGTATGGGTGTAGGATAAACAAACTCCATATCTTCCAAAGCATTCAGCAATGGAGTCGAAACTCTTAATTCTGCAAAATTCACTTTCTATAAATTTAATTTGCCGCAAAAGTACAAAAAATGAGTGAGCTTACCTAATCCTGAAAAATCAGGATAAAACAGAAAATATGCCCGGCAAAAACAGACAATCCGCTACTGCAGAAACTTAAAAGCTTCCGAAATTTCAGCGGATTCTTTACGTATCTGGCCAATACCTATAACACCGCCTGAAAATCCCGAAGTCCCTGAAGAAAATCTGACTTTCATTACATCTACAGAAATATTAAACTTAAAGTATTTGGAGAAGGCTCCGAAAAGAAGTCGCATAGTTCTGTTTCCTTTTTCATAAACTCCGCTGATAATTGTTCCTTCAATAAGTTTATAGCCTCTTTTTACCATTACCGTGCTTACAGCATTGGCGAGTTCATTATCGCTGTCACATTGAAAAACATGAATAAAATTGTCTGAGTTCTGTACTTCATTTGAAATAAATCTGATCATGGTTAAATTTTTATGGTTATATGCAAATATATAAATTTGGCAAATCCTGTAAAAGAATAATTAATGATAGGTATTTAGTAAGGAGAAAAATATTCCTGAGATTATATCTTTTTTCTTAGTTATTCCATATCTGAAAAATATTTATATTAATAAAAAAAGCCTCGCAAATACGAGGCTTTCTAAGATGTTATGCATTCTATATTAAGCTAATTTAACATTTACTGCATTTAAACCTTTTCTTCCTTCCTGAAGGTCGAAAGTTACTTCATCATTTTCTTTTACTTTGTCAACGAGACCTGATACATGTACAAAATACTCTTGTCCGCTGGCGTTGTCTTTAACAAAACCGAAACCTTTAGTTTCATTAAAAAATTTAATTGTTCCTGTGTTCATAATAATTTTAATAATAAATTGATTTCGCAAATATAGGCGATATTTTAACAAAATGATGATTTTTATAAAAAATATTCGTTTTTATTGATAATTTTTTGTTATTTCTTGAATTATTTCAGCAAGTGGTCGGATTTTGCTTATTTTTTCTATTGAAACGCTTGCACACCAAACAGTTTTATAAGTTGCCTTAAATGCTGCTTTTTCAAGTTTATTCATTCCCATAACTGTAATAAGAGACTTGGCTGTTTTCTTTAAAAAAGTGTTTTTGTTAATCAGGTATTCCAACAAGTTGGGTTTTGTTCCTATTTTTTTTACATATTCTGTATTAATAACAGCAGTAGGAGCACCGGAAAGTTTTCTTGTAAGAACAATATCATTTTTACCGTACTTTATCAGTGCATTTTTGTATTCGTCCGAGACACTGCATTCCTCTGATGCAATAAATACGGTTCCTATTGAAGCTCCTGCAGCTCCCAGCGACATTACTTTTTTCAAATCGGCAGCATGGGCTACTCCTCCGGCATTAATAACCGGAATATGGCAATTTTCTGTAAGGGTTTTCAGCAATTCTTCAGGAGTAAAAACTCCGCTATGGCCTCCCGCCATAGAATTTACTGCAATCAGAGCATCTGCGCCCAGATCTGCTGTTTTTTTCGCGTATTTTAAATCAACCACATCGCAAAAAACTTTAATTCCCTGTTTATGAGCTTCGCTTATAAGCTCTTTAGGATTTCCGAGAGAGGAAATTACATAAGCAGGGGCTGCATCCAGAATTTCTGTCAGTTGCTTTTTGTACCGTGTATTTGATTTGTTTGCTATCAGGTTTATCCCGAATGACTTTGACGAATATTCTTTTATGTCAAGAATTGCTTTTTTCAAATCTCCGTCTCTTCTGTAATTCATCGCGGGAATGGCTCCGGAGATACCATTGTCAAGAGCAATCTTAACCATTTGCGGCGTAGTAACCAAAAACATCGGTGCCAGAATTACCGGGAAATCAATATCAAGAATTTTATCTAATGTCTGCATTAAACTGATTTTTCGGGAGCTTTAAATATATCTGATTTTACAAGTCCCAGTTTATTGAAAAAATAATCCAGAGAAGTAGCAAGAACTCCGAGACCGTATTTTACGCTACGTTCAAAGTTTATTGATGATGCTTCGTCAAAATACTTCGTGGGACATGTAATTTCAGCTATCTCGAAACCTGCGTAAAATATCTGGGCAAGCATCTGGTTGTCGAAAACAAAATCGTCGGAATTAGCATTATAATTGATCAATCGGAGTACATCAGAGGAGAATGCCCTGTATCCGGTATGATATTCGGAAAGTTTCTGACGCATCAGCACATTCTGGGTAAACGTAAGCCCGCGGTTAAAAACATATTTATAAAACGGCATTCCGCCTTTTAATGCTCCGCGACCCAATATTCTGGAACCCAGAACTACAGGATAAACGTCGTTGGCTATGAGGTAAGCCATAGACTGGATAAGCTTCGGAGTGTACTGATAATCAGGATGTAACATTATTACGATATCGGCACCCAGCTCAATTGCATTATTATAACATGTTTTTTGATTCCCGCCGTATCCTTTGTTTACGTCATGTACAAATATGTTTTTAATCCCCAGTTCCCGTCCTTTACCGACAGTATTGTCTTTTGAATTATCATCAACAAGGATAACATCGTCAACGATATCAAACGGAATTTCGGAATATGTTTGCTCCAGTGTTTGCTCTGCATTATATGCAGGTAAAACTATTATCAGTTTTTTACCGTTTATCATTGAGCAGATTGTTTTTGTTTTACTTCGTTTGATTTTAAGATATAGTAATTCGCACTCTTTATGTCTCCCAACTGCTGATAAGTCACGCCTGCATTATAATAAGTCTGTGAATCGTCAGGGTCCAGTTCTATTGCCTTAAGGAAATTCTTAAGAGCATCTTCAAACTTACCTGACATTCCGTATGCCACACCTAAATCACGATAAAAACCGGCATCTTTCTGAAATTTGCAATTATTCGCTTTTTCGAGATATACATAAGCAGAATCAATTTTGTTAAGGTATTTCCCGTAAAGTGTTCCCATAAGATGGTACGCTTCTCCGAATTCAGGCTGAACTTCGGTTATCTCATAACAGGCTCCTATTATTTCTTCCGGAGTGTTTTGTGTGGATTTGGAATTAAGTAATCCAAAAACGTTCTGCAATACAATTCTTGCATTTCCGTAAGCGATATTATGATATGGTTTGTTTTTAAGAACCAGCGAATAATAATGCAATGCTTTTACTACATCAAAATTATATTCGTAGTATGCATTCCCGAGTAAATTCAGAGCGTCAACATATTCGGGATAAATTTCCACAGATCTTTCGAGGTATCCGATAGCCCGCAGACACATCTCATCATGAACGGCCTTGTTATTTTTATTTTCCGGTTTCTGGGCCTCTTCTATCAGTTTCCCTCCTGCGGAACAGTTACTTTTTGCCGAATTAACAGAAACCTCAACGTCTGTGGTAAATAATACGAGATCGCTTTCCCATGCTTTGTTCCTGCTTATTGTTTTTACAGAATACAATCCAAGTATTATCACCATTATTGTTGTAACAAGGTAAGTTGACGACTGTACATTTTTTATAAACTTTGGAATATAGGTGTAAATAAGCCAGCCAATCAAAATGCAGAACCCGATTGAGGAAATAAACACAAAACGCTCGTTCATAAATGTACCGACAGGGAAGAAAATATTTGAAACAACCGACAACGGAAGCAGGTAAAACCAAATTGAATAGGAAAAGACATCTTTCTTTTTAATCATTCCGTAAGCTGCGTAAACTCCCATTGCAACATAAAGCAGCAAAGGCAGGAATGCTCCAGGGTTACTCCAGTTTATTATTGCTATCTGATTGGGATAATAGTCATATGTAAGCGGGTGAGGGAAAAATAACAGTTTAACGTACATCCAGAGAGTAAAGAAAATTGTTGCCAGTTTTTCAGATCCTGTAGCATGAATAAACGGATTGTTCATTATCTCGGTTGCTATTTCTTTTTCGCCACCGCCCATTCCGAGAATACTTCCCCTTATTAAAAGAAAAATTCCGGCAGCCATAAAAAGCGGAATACTTGCCAAAAGGTTTTTCTTTAAACCGTGTTTTGTAAAATAATATACTGTAACGGGAATAACTGCAAGAAAAGTAATGGCATTTTCTTTTGAGAGCAAGCCCAGAAACAATGAAACTGATGACAGAATAAGGTTGTACGCTTTTTTGGTGTCGAGATATCTCAAAGTAAACCACAAGGCTCCCAATGACCCCAGCAAAGTCATAATTTCATCGCGTCCTTTTATATTTGCTACAGCTTCTGTGTGGATAGGATGTGCGAGAAATAATAAACTGACAATCATAGGAAAGCTAAGATACCACTTTCGGTCATTATCCGGCGGGAATAGTTTTTTAAGTATCATATACAACAAAACTGTTGTCAGCAGATACAGAATAATGTTTATCAGATGACTGACAAAGGGGTTTCCTTTATAAATAACTTTTCCGTTCGCATCTTTTATATTTTTACCAAAAAATTCCACTTCGAGCGCAAATGTGGCCAGAGAAAGCGGACGATAACGGCCTCCGGCGACAAGTTTCTTCTCTTCCTGAATTTGTTCGGCTGTTTTTCCTTTGTAGCTGGTGAGCCAAAATCCTGTAAAAGTATCGTATTTAAAAATATCGGAAATCCCGGCAGTTCCTTTCTGGGTAAACTGATTATTTGTAACAACTATGGCATCATCGAGTGCGTAGTCGTTATTTAATGTGTTTGCATAAAGAATAAAAGCGAAAATTGTTAAAACCAACAGTGGTTTCCAGTCAAATGCTGAACCGGGAACTTTTACAGCCTTCTTTTCCTGTGGTTTTACATCACGGATTTGTTGTTTTTGTGGCTTTGCTTTACTCATTTTTTTAAGGATTTTGCCAAAAATACAAAAAATTATGGATTGATATATTACAGACACGGAAAACTTGATAATAGATTAAAATTACTGCAGAGACACAGGCTAAAAGTACTTTGCCAGACTTTGCCATGAAAGCACAAAGACACAAAGAAAAATAATTCACCTTTAGTGTTTTGGTGGCGATAAGAAAAGTAGCCACGAAGGCACTAAGGCACGAAAGCACTAAGGCACTAAAAAAAGGAAACTCATTTTGTGTTTTTGTGTTTTAGCTTCGCTGAGGGCTAAAGCCGTTGGTGTTTTAGTAGCAACATAAAAAAGATAATAGAAATAAAATTAATAGCCACAAAAGCACGAAAGCACAAAGAAGAAAATGAAAAACAAATAATAAATTACAGTGCCTTCGGCTACGCTCAGTCACCTGATTATCCGTTGACTGAGCGTAGCCGAAGGCAACAGTTGGAAACAAAATTTAACAGCCACGAAGGCACTAAGGCACGAAAAAAGGAAATCCCTTTAGTGTTTTAGTGGCAATATAATGTCTTTTACTTACTTCAGCTTTATTCCAAGTTCATCCAACTGCGCCTGCGAGATAACCGAAGGGCTGTTTGCCATAACGTCTCTGCCGGAGTTATTTTTCGGGAATGCAATATAATCTCTTATAGAGTCAACACCACCGAACATTGAACAAAGTCTGTCGAATCCGAAAGCGATACCTCCGTGAGGCGGAGCTCCGAATTTAAAGGCATTCATCAAAAATCCGAACTGTGCTTCGGCCTCTTCTTTTGTAAAACCGAGATTTTTAAACATTAATGCCTGCAGGTCTTTATCGAATATACGGATAGAACCTCCCCCGATTTCGACGCCGTTAATAACCAAATCGTATGCTTTTGCACGAATCTTTCCCGGATCTGTTTCAAACAACTTCACATCCTCTTCAAAAGGAGATGTAAACGGATGGTGTTTTGCGTGATATCTGCCTGATTCTGCGTCATACTCCAACAATGGGAACTCAACTACCCAAAGCGGCGCAAAAGTATCTCTGGGCCTTAACCCGAGTTCATTGCCAAGTCTTAATCTTAGTTCACTAAGCCCATGCAGTGTTCTTTCTTTTTCACCGGCAAGAATAAGAATCATATCACCGGCTTTGGCATCCATTTTTGCAGCAATGGTTTTCCAGTCTTCTTCAGTATAAAATTTATCAACCGAAGATTTAAAACTTCCGTCTGCATTGTATTTGCAATAAACAAGTCCCTTTGCTCCTATCTGAGGAATCTTTACAAATTCTGTAAGCTCTTCAATTTGCTTACGGGTATATTCGCTGCCGTTTGGAAGACAAATACCACCGATATATTCAGCAGAATCAAAAACAACAAAATCTTTTCCTTTTACATTTTCGCTGATATCTGTAATTGTCATTCCGAAGCGGATATCAGGTTTATCGTTACCGTATTTTTCCATTGCTTCTACATATGGCATACGTGGAAAATCATAGTCTATTTCAACTTCTTTTACGGTTTTGAAAAGATATTTTGTAAGTCCTTCAAAAATATTAAGTATGTCTTCCTGCTCAACAAAAGACAATTCACAGTCAATCTGGGTAAACTCAGGTTGACGGTCGGCACGCAAATCTTCATCACGGAAGCATTTTACAATCTGGAAATATCTGTCCATTCCGGCAACCATCAGCAATTGTTTAAACTGCTGCGGAGACTGTGGCAAAGCGTAAAATTCGCCCGGATTCATTCTTGAAGGGACGATAAAATCACGTGCTCCTTCCGGAGTCGATTTAATAAGAACTGGCGTTTCCACTTCAACAAAGTCCTGTGCATCAAGATATTTACGTATTTCCTGTGCCATTCGATGACGTAACATCAATGCATTTTTTACAGGATTACGGCGAATATCGAGATAACGGTATTTCATACGCAATTCATCGCCACCATCAGTATTGTCAATAATTGTAAACGGAGGAGTTTCCGACTCACTCAGAATCTTAAGGTCTTCTATTTTTATTTCGATGTCTCCTGTAGGGATCTTATCGTTTTTACTATATCTTTCTATTACTTCTCCACTAACCTGAACAACGAATTCGCGCCCTACACTGTCGATTTTTGCTACAATTTCGGCACTGGTATTAACTGATTCGGCAGCAAGCTGTGTAATTCCGTACCTGTCACGCAAATCAATCCAAATCATTCCGCCTTTATCGCGTTTAAGCTGTACCCACCCGCATAATGTAACTTTTTGTCCGATATTTTCTTTGCGTAATTCGCCGCAAGTATGTGTTCTGTACATAAAAATATGTGTTTAAAATTTAACGGTGCAAACTTAATAAATTTGTGTCAAAAAAAACCACACAAAATTGTATGGTTTTTCAAGATAATATTGATTACTCAATGAATTCGCCGTGCTGTTATTATTGCAACACTATTCTTGTTGTATATCCCTTGCCGTTTGTCTGAACTGTAACAAAATATACACCCGCAGGATTCACTGACAGGTCAATGCTTTCGCCTGACAGAAATTCAGATTTTTCAAAAACAAGTTTTCCGGTTATATCTGTAATTCTGATATGGTCAGCTTTATTGCCGGCAAAGTCAAAATTGACAATTCCTTTTGTCGGGTTAGGATAAAATGACATGGCATTTATATTTACATCATCAACTTCTACAGGCCATAACACATTTATATACACAGTTTTATATGCAACATTGTAATTTAAATCATCTGACGGAGTAAAGGTTACATTTAATTCCTGATTGTTTCCGTCAGAAAGCAACGTGCCTGCCGGAGGATTATACTCATACGTACCGGCTATACCTGCAAATGCATTTAATTGTGTGCTGCTTAAAAGTGTTCCGTAATAAATATCGGCAGGATTTTCCCAGTCAATTACAGGTGTTGCTTTAATGATTTCAAAATCGTTACTTACAAAAATCAGATTATAGTTTTCACCTAATTGCAATGTTCCCTGTTGAATTGCGTACGAACCTGCATTTTCTCCTGCATCTCTTGTAAGTACTCCGGTGAAACTATCTCCCGGCTCTAATGTCCCGGTGTATGTGTAAGTAAATTCAGGATCAGCCTCTCCATATATTTTTGACTGATTCGGATCAACAATTACAGTAATCGGAATCTCTTCAATCTCAAAATCAGCACCAACAAAGCTAAGTTCGTAATTTGAATTTAAAGCCAGATCACCCTGCAGTATTTCATAAAGCCCTACATCTTCGCCCTGTTCACGTGTAAGTGCTCCTGTAAAATTGTCCCCATAAACCAGGTCAGGACTTACAGAATAAGTAAAAACAGGATCGTCCTGTCCGAAAATTTTCGATTGATCCGGATCTGCAGTTACAACAACAGGTTTTAACGTAATCTCAAAATTATCGCTATTAAATATTATTTCATAATTTGAACCTAAAGACAATGTCCCCTGCTGAATAGCATATATTCCGACATCCTCTCCTTCAATTCTTGACAACTCCCCGTAAAAGTCATCTCCACTCAATATATTTCCTGTATAATGATAAGTGTAAACCGGATCTGTATCTCCATATACCTTTGTCTGGTTGGCATCGGCAATAACGGTTACCGGGACTGCTATTATTTCAAAACTATTTGTGAGACATGTTAAAGAATAATTCGAACTCAATGTTAATGTTCCCTGATGTATTGTATAAAATCCTACATTTTCACCAACATACCGATAAAGAGACCCGGAAAAATAATCATCTCCAACCAGAGATCCTTCAGTTACAGAATACGTGAAAAATGCAGGATCATCATCTCCGTAAATTTTATACTGACCGTCATCAGGTGTTACTGTTACCGGCCTTTTTGTTATTTCAAAATCGTCTGAAATAAAACTAAGATTATAGTTTGAATTTAAAGCAAGACTCCCCTGAGTAACAGGATAATGACCAAAATTCTCACCTCCGGCCCTGACAAGAGCTCCGGTAAAACTGTCTCCGCCGGCTAAAGTCCCGTAGTAACTATACGAGAATGTCGCCGGATCGTCTTCACCATATACTTTAGTTTGGTTCGGGTCAACAATTACTACAATCGATGTTACTTTAATTTCAAAATAAGCAAGAGTAAAACTAAGATTATAGTTTGGCCCTGCAGTTAAAGTTCCCGGCTGAATCTGATAAAATCCGACAGCTTCGCCTTCTACTCTGCCCAGAGCACCGCTAAAACTGTCACCGGATACCAATATTCCGGTTATCCAATAAATAAAATCCGGATCTGCTTGTCCGTAAGATTTATATTGGTTCGCGTAAACAACAACAGTTATGTCTTGTTGTGTTATTTCAAAATTATCAGGAACAAGATCTATGGTATAATTGTCTCCCAAACTAAGAGTTCCTATAGTTATGGTATAAAAACCGACATCTTCTCCTTCTTCTCTGGCCAAAGTCCCCGAAAAGTTATTACCACCAATAATCGGATCTGTAAAAGTGTAAGAATATGAGTCCGGATCGGGTAAGCCATAAGTTTTGGATTGCCCCGGATCTACAGTAACGGTTATTGATTTTGGCGTGATTTCAAAATAATCTCCTACAAAAGTTATTAAATAATTTGGACTTATTGCAAGAGTTCCCTGTTGAATTTCATAAAGCCCGACATTCTCTCCGGCCTCTCTGGTTAATGCTCCTGTAAAATCATCTGTCCAGACTAAATTTCCGTCAGTTACCGAATAAACATATGATGCAGGGTCGGGAGTCCAGTAGATCTTTGTTTGTCCTGCACCGGCAGTAACAGTAATTGGTCTTGGATTTATGGTTAAGTCTTCAGGATTATAAATAATTGTATAATTGTCTCCCAAAGTAAGTGTCCCTTGCTGAATCTGATAAGAGTTGTTCGCATCTTCTCCGGTAATTCTGGTCAATGATCCGCTAAAGCTATCATCAGCTATTAGTGCGGGAGTATAAGAATATGTAAATTCAGGATCAGCATCTCCATATATTTTGGTTTTTGCTTGGGCATTTACAGTTATTGTCTTTGGGTCAACAACCAGAGTTTTTGCAACCTGAGGTGCAACATCCCATAAAATATCCCCTGGTTGATTTGCCAATATATCACATACCCCGGCACTTAAAATAGTTACGGTGGTTCCGTTTATTCCTGAGCAAACGGCAACAGAAGGATCGGAACTTGAAAAAACAACATCCAGCCCTGAAGTGGCGGATGCAGAAACCTGAAACGGGTCATCACCATATGTATAAACTGAAATATCATCAAAATCAAAAATTGTCTGCGGAATTTTATTCCCGGTAACACTTAAGATAAAAACATATGGATTATCGTCATCCACATCGTTTAAAATACTTACCTGAACAGAATAATCTCTCGCAGCATCAGGATTAAAGCTCATGGTAAAAAATGTGGAAGCCAAAGATGCTACAGGAGATGTTACAGTAGTCTGATCCAAAGCGAAATACGGGGAATCGATTCCTGAAATGATAATTTTAGGATCACCGGTAAGATTCAGTTCAGCCAAACCATTGTTTTCAATTGTAAAAACAACCGGTCCACTACTGTTTCCGGCTATTACGCTTTCCATTTCAAACGTGCTGCCATTAGGAATAAATGTAATATCCTGTTTCACGGTAATATTCTTAACAGCCTGTTCAAAAATGTAAACTGAACCGGCTTCCAGTTTAACGACACCGCCGCCGTCCTGGTCATAATCCTGCTGAAGTGCGCCGGAAATAATGGCATTTCCACTAATTGCCACTGCCGCACCAAACAAGTCTCCGGTTTGCCTGTCCTGAGGCACTATCTTCTGAGTTTCAATCCAGTCGCCGGCAACATTTTTATACACATAAGCCGACCCGGCAGTATGCTTGTGATTTAACTGAAAAGCATCTTCACTTTCCAGATTCGCTCCAACGACCGCATAGTCCCCGCTTATAGAAACAGAGTAGCCAAACTGATCGGCAGCCTCTCTGTCCGAATTTGTTATCTTGCTTACCTGAGTCCAGACATCAGCAATATTTTCAAAAATATATGCAGAACCTGCTTCTGCTAAAGTGGCAGCTCCCGTTTCATCTTCGTCTTCGTTGTAAGCACCTACAATAGCATGATTGCCACTAATTGAAACCGAAAATCCGAAATAATCTGTCTCAGCTCTGTCAGAGGCAACAATTTTTTGAACCTGGGACCATGTTCCGGCTGTACTTTTAAAAATATATGCAGAACCTGCTTCCAGATGGGTTTCACCTCCCAAAGCGTCCTCGTCCTCTGCATAGGCTCCTATAATTGCATAATCTCCGTCAATTGATACTGAACGTCCGAAATAATCTGCAGCGGAACGGTCTGAAGCGACAATTTTTTGTGATTGAACCCAAGTCCCGGAGTTATTAATAAATATATATGCAGCTCCGGCATTCGGTAAACTATCAGATCCTGTAACATTTTCATCCTCTAAATATGCTCCTACAATTGCAACATCACCGCAAACAGAAACCGAACTACCGAAATAATCATCCTTTTCTCTGTCAGAACTTACTAATTTTTGCGTTTCGCTCCAAACTCCGGAATTATTATGAAATACATATACTGAACCGGAATTCACTGCATAATTTGCACCCAAAGCATCTTCATCTTCCATGTTTGCGCCTACAATTGCGTAATCTCCGCTGATAGCGACTGAATAACCGAAATAATCAAAATTTGTACGATCCGAAGCAACGATTTTCTGAACTTCGGTCCAGACTCCGTCAATATTTTTTAAAATATAGGCAGCTCCCGCATTCTCTCTCCGGTTAAGTCCGTCAACATCAAAATCTTCACCCAGTGCCCCGACTATAGCATAATCCCCGCTTATTGCAACCGAATGCCCATACAAACTACCGTCAGAACGGTCCGAGGCACATGCCTTAATGACCTGATCCCAGTTTTGAGCCTTTGCTGTGATTACAAAAAATGAAAGAAACATAACCAAAAGAAGCAGTAATTTTTTCATCACTAATTTTATTTAATCAAAAAAATAATATGTCCGGTCATTGCATAGAAATAAAACAATACTTCACTCATCTATCAATGAAGACAGTAAAAATAGAAAATTTTATTATAAA
>QKHS01000044.1 GCA_003249955.1 Bacteroidales bacterium
ACCAGGCGATACAATAGAAACAGTATATTACGGTAATGTTCCGGCCGCGACATATCGCCCCCGTATATTTAATGCCCCTGACGGCAATTATTTTGTAGTCTGGACAGATCCTAATGTAATAACATCAATGTCTATGGGAGCAAATCCTCAGAATACAATCTGGGTATGCAAGCTTATCGATAACGGGGAGAGTTGTACAATAAGCGAAAAAAAAGACCTGCGTCCGGAACTGGATTACTTTACCCGCTACTGGTATATTACACAGGATTCGTATCAGGATGAACAAGGCAACATGTACGTGTTACTGCAAAGCGATGGCGGTTATATAAGTGCGCTTGCCAAAATACATCCCAACGGGACAGGAGCATGGTTGCGCACATTCAGATGCTTCCCAGATGATGATGCAGAATTTAACCAGACAATGCTTTACGGATTTACACCCACTTCGGACGGCGGGTTTATGCTAACCGGAGAGTTTCGCAGTTTTGCAAGCACAATGTTTCCCGAAGGAATACAATCAGCATTGGCAATAAAAACCGATTCCTGCGGGTGTTTCGACACCGAAGGCTGTAATGACCATTGTGCAGACTCATATTCGGAGCAATTTATTTATATGGCAGGTGCAAACATTTATCCTAATCCTGCCAGCGATAAAATTACCGTCAGTTTTGAGTATAACGGTCCGGAAACAGAGTTTGTTTACAAAATTTATTCTTTGAACGGGCAGTTGTTGCAGGAAGGCACTTCTGGAACCTCAGTGCCCTTGCAGAATGGCACTTCGGGAACCTCAGTGCCCTTGCAGAATGGAAATATAAAAATTGACATTTCTGATTTACCCTTGGGTTACTACACGATACAATTCCGGGGTGGAGGGAAGATTTTTACAGCTAAGTTTGTAAAGGAATGAGGAAACTGAGAAATTGTAAGTTTGCACAACAACGTTTAACGCAATTAAACATAAAATGGTAATATTCCTTAATTTTAATTCAGGAATAATTAACTTTGCAAAAACGGTTTTTATGAAACATTTATTTACATTATCCATAGTCGGTTTTCTTGTTTTGTCATGTTCTCAGGCAAATAAACCTGCGCAAAACGATGAAGAAAAACCTGTAAAAAATACAACTTATATTAAAGATACCACTCCAAAGGTTACAGGTATAGGGGGAATTTTCTTTAAAACAAAAAATCTTCAGGAGACAAAAGACTGGTACGGTAAAAATCTTGGACTTGCCATTGATGAATATGGTTCGCCTTTCGAATTCAGAAATGCAAACAATCCTGATGAAATAAACTATCTGGAATGGAGTCCGTTTGATGAAAACACAAATTATTTTTATCCTTCGGAAAAAGAGTTTATGATTAATTACAGAGTTCAGAACATTGATGGACTGGTAAGGAATCTTAAAGCAAACGGGGTGGTTATACTTGATGAAATAGCAGAGTACGATTACGGGAAATTTGTTCACATAATGGACAATGACGGAAATAAAATTGAACTTTGGGAACCTGTTGACAGTGTATTAACCGAAATTGGCGGAGCTACAACAAAATGACAAAGACAGTTTTTGCTCCCGGATGCGGGCTGGTTTTATATAAACCGGAAACTGCTGAAAAACTTAAACAGGTTCTTGACAAACATTTCGAAAATTTGCCGGTTCTTGATATTTGCTGTCACCATGATCCGGGATTTACCGAAGAAACTCTGGTAATAAATATTTGTCCCGGTTGCGATAAAAGATACAGGAACGATTATAAAAATTCTTCCACAATTTCGCTATGGGAAATCCTGGCCGGAAATGATATTTTAAGTTTCCCGGACTATAACGGAGTATCAATGTCGATAATTGATGCCTGCCCCACACGCGATCAGGAAAGAGTTCATATTGCCATAAGGGAACTGCTCCGGAAGATGAATATAAATCTTACAGAACCTGAGAAAACAGGGACAAAAAGTACATGTTGCGGAGATAGCTTTTACGGACTTATTCCAACCGAAAAAGTTAAAGAACAAATGAAGAAAAGAAGCTCTGAAATGCCTGTTGAAGATGTGGTGGTGTATTGTGTGTCGTGTATTAAGTCCGTTCATATAGGCGGGAAAAAACCACATCATATTCTCGATTTAATATTCGGGGAAGAAACATTTCCAAAAACTTCAGATCCTGACCTGTGGCACAAAGAACTTGATGAATATATTTCATTGCATTGATTTTCAACATTTTAAATTCTGATTTGTTTTACAAAGAACAAAAACCCGGGTTATGGAAAACGAAACAGACAGGTATATAAAAAGCTTTCCCGAAGAAGTTCAGACATTACTGAATGCAATGAGGACAACAATAACCAGTGCTGCTCCGGAAGCCACAGAAGCTATAAAGTACGGAATGCCGACATTGGTGTTTAACGGAAACCTGGTTCATTATGCTGCTTTCAAAAATCATATAGGTTTTTATCCCACACCTTCGGGACTTAGAGCTTTTATAGAAGAGGTCTCTGAATATAAAAATTCAAAGGGAGCTGTTCAGTTCCCGTTAAACAAACCATTACCGCTTGAACTGGTCACTAAAATTGTTAAATTCAGGCTTGAAGAAAACCGGGCTAAAGGAACCATAAAAACGAAATAAGTTTAAGGAACCCGGAACTGTTTTTTTGCATGAATTTTGCTGCACATAACACCTGTTTAAAGAAATAACACAGAATTATAAGCATGAAAATTAAAGTAGTCAGTTTTTTCTTAATGTTTTTTGTTTCATTATCCGTAATGTCGCAAAACAAAGGAGATGTAAGAATAGGAACCTATGGACAGATTTTTTATCTCGACCACAGTATTATCCCACAATACGGGCTGTCCGGCGAAATTTTCGTTGCAGACAATTTTAGCCTGGTTTATAAATACGGATTAGGTACCAATGTTAACGGAGATATTACCGGGCATATTAATCCCGCAATATTTCTGCTGGCATTTACCGCAACGTCTCCTGCCGCAATACTGGGCACTCTGCTTATTTCCGAAGGGGTAAGTTATCATATTGCTGCAAATGAATTTATTGAATTCGCACCTTATTTAAATCCGCTGGGAGCCGAAGTTAATCTATATCCGGATAATCCGTTTCTGTTGTCCTGCTCTGTTGGGGTTAATATGTTCGTTAAGTATATAACTCCTTTTAATAATATTAGTTTTACTCCTTACGGAGGAGCGGTAATAATATACCGCGACGGTAATGTTATTCCGGTGGCGGGGTTCTCGGTTTATTACACTTTTTAGTGATAAATTTTTTTGATAAAAAATCATACTTTTTATGAAATATTCTATGTGATTTCATCTTTGGCTCCGTGCTTGTCTGCAGAATACTAAAATTAATTAACTTTAGATTCTGAATAACAGACAACAAATAAAAAGTTAAATAAGTTTTTTAATTATCTGAATTGAGAAATATGAGTGTAATATTATTGTTTGTAATCACGGGCTTGCTTTCGTGTGGAGGTCCGCAAAATAACGGTAAAGAACCGGATCTTAAACAATATAACGATTCCGTGGAGTGCAGTAACCTGTATCCTTTTCAGGGATATTATATTGAACTGGATAAAAATAATGCAGTACTGATAGATGGCATACCTGACACAGATTTTAAAAAATGTTCAAAATATGCTCACAGATTTACTAATCCTGTTTCCGATTCGGTTTGTCTTAACGGTAAAACTTATGTTGTAGAAAAGAATAAAGATAAAGGAATTTACAATATAAATATTTTTGAATACGGCAAACAAGTCAACACTATAAAACTTCCGGTTGAGAATCCTTTGCCCGAAGTCCATGAATATTACATTAACCTGCTTCCTTACAAAAATGATATAATTATGTTTATGGAAGACATGTACACAACTCACTACATAATCTGCAAATATAATCAGGACGGTAAAGAACTGATGCGTAAAGAAATTGAACATACTTTTATAACACATCCCGAACCTGATACAGATTATTATCATCGTTATCTGTATTTCAGCTATCTGACGGCTTCCCAGATGATTTTTACATCTGATGCAGGCTTTGCAGAAAAATCAAAAACAATTGTTTTGTCTATGGATGATTTTTCGGTTAAGGAGTATGATAAAACTGCAAATGGCATTATCCTGGACGAAAATGATGAGAATCTTGCAGGTTTTGTTACTCAGGAAGGAGATAAGTTTACTGTCGAAATGATTGACGGGAGAAAATATCAGTTTGTGATTAAATACGGAGACCCGGCATGTGATTTTATTTTAAAAGGGAATTTGCTTTATGTTGCCAATTATCATCCGATTGCAACAGGTTCGGGCTTGTATTGTTTTGATCTTGATGCAGGCAAAATGAAATGGACAGCAGACGTTAAACAGGTAAATGCTTCCCACTCTGAATATTCGAATACTGTTGTGCTAAGTATGTACAAAGATAAAATTCTAATGGAAGGGATAGAATCTTATGGTAATTACATGCAGATTTTTGATGCTGAAACAGGAGAAAGGCTGGCGGCATTCGGTAGTTTTTTTGATATAGGTGAATAATATGGATTTATGAAAAGAAAAAAACTTTTAATAATTATTGCAGTTTTGTTACCGGCATTGTTACTTGTTTTAACTCTTACGGCATATTTTTCTGTTAAAATTGTAAGCCGTCCGTATGTTACGGGCAATATAAACGAGCTTGAGCCTGTAAAAACCGGGTTGGTATTAGGAACCAGCCGTACTTTGGGAAACGGGTATAAGAATGCATATTTTTATAACAGAATAGATGCTGCAGTTGAGCTTTACAATGCAGGTAAGATTAAATACATAATCGTTAGCGGAGACAACGGACGCAAAGATTATAATGAACCTGAGGAAATGATGAAAGAGCTGGTTAAAAGAGGTATTCCGAAGCAAGTTATATTTTCTGATTATGCAGGGTTCAGGACACTCGATTCAGTAATAAGAGCCAGAGACATTTTCGGACAAAATACATTTATCATTATTTCGCAGGAATTTCATAACGAAAGAGCCGTGTTTATTGCCAGAATGAATGGAATTGAAGCGTACGGGTATAATGCCGCGGATGTAAACAGATATTACGGGATAAAAACACAAATACGCGAATTTCTGGCCAGAGATAAAGTTTACTTTGATATGATATTTGGAGTTGATCCAAAATTTTCAGGGAAAAAAATTGCAATAGAATAAAAATAAAGCCATCATAGTAAGATAGTTTTCACAGGTTAAGACGGTTAAATAAGATAACATATGATTAATAAGAAACATGTAAAATACTCAATTCTGATTTTTGTTGTTTTATTCTTTTTTGTTTGCTGTAAAAGTGTTTATAAAACCCGTCATCACAGCAGTAATGAAGATTTGAAAAGAGCATCTTATGATGTAAAGGTGTCAGATGTCGAAAAAAATGATACACTCAGATAGAATATAGGTTTTTTAACATGCTTTTGTAATTTCCGGAGTATTTCAATGTTACAAACTAATAAAAAAACGAAAAGCATTTTTGCAAAAATTGTGGTATTGTACATTTTTATTTTTGGCCATAGAAAAGAACCTTATATTGATGCTGAGGAATTTGAAGAAGCAGAATATTGACTCTGTAATTGCTTAATTAGCAAAAAGATACAATCATGAAAATGGTTTAAAGCGGGGGGTATTGTTTTAATCTTTTGCCATTTTTTTGCTTTTTTCTAATCAAATATTTCGTAAAATTACAATGCGCTTATCGTGTTTTTAACATTAATTTTTAATAAAAACAGTATTTTATAAGCATTATTTTAAGGTTTTAAGCTATTTTTCTTTATTATAAAATTTTGTTATGTTAGAAATTTTGAAGAAAAACAACAATCTTTGTTTAAAATGCCTTAAAATTATAGTAAAAGTCATTGAAAAGAGATTAAAAAATTTACGTGACTGCTTGTTGGTATAATTTCGTTAGACGTAATAATGACATAATTACACAAAATAAAATTGATGTTTGAGAAGGTGTTATGTATTTGAGTTACAGGCAAAGAAAGCGGTATGTAATATTGTATGTATCAAAAAAAATGCTATTTTTGAAGGAGGAAAATTATTGCCTTTTTGCTTTTGGACGCGAGCGGTTATTATTTATGTATTAATTTTTTTTAAGATGACAAATAAGTTTTATTTTGTTTTATTCTGCTTTATGTTGTTTTGCGGTATGTTAAAAGCAGAAGGAACAAACACTTCAGGCTTTAATAGTAACTCAGGATTTGTTGAAGAAGCAGGACAGTTTAAGATGTTTGACAATCTTCGTTTTTACTGGCATAATGACAACGCTTTTGTTTATTTTTTAACAGACAAAGTCGTTTTTATTACTCAGGAAATTACTCATGAAGATAATGCAGAGTCTCTGGAAGCAAAATCAAAAGGGGATGATAACTTAAGTAAAAAATTATCTGCAATAACAACCGCAAGACGCTTTGATCTTGTTTTTGAGAATATAAACAACAATCTCACTGTTGTTGGGGAGAACAGGCTTAGTTATAAAACAGACTATTATCTGGGTCATTGTCCTGACGGCATACTGAACGTTCCTTCTTATGCTGAAATCAGGTATTCTGATATTTACCCGGGCATTGATCTTGTATTTTCTATTGAAGGTGAAATCCTGAAATATGAATTTGTTGTAAATCCCGGGGCCAATCCCAATGACATTATATTACAGTGGGACGGTGTTGAAAAACTACAATTAAACGCTAATGGAGAAATAGATTTTAGTGTTGGTAGTTTTGACTTCACAGATAAAGCTCCGGTTTCATATAATGCCGGTGCGGAAGTTGTGACCAGATTTAAAGCTGACGGTAGCAGAGTCGGATTTGAGATAGATGAGTATAATGAGAATCAAACATTGATAATTGACCCGGGTTTGGTTTGGGCAAGTTCGTTACAGTATAACGGATATGGCTCATGGGGCGGTCTGGTTTCCAATTCTGCCGGTGATTTTTATAGTGTGGACTGGGAATGGGACCCTGAAGGTGCAGATGTTGTTAGCTATCTTGCAAGTGCCGGAACCAGCAATTTGTACAGTACCGATAATTCCAATTATGATATCGTTATCTCAAGATTTGATTCTCAGGGAGCCCTAACCTGGGCATGCCGATATGGAGGGGCAGGAGAGGATGATGTTAACGGAGCCGTTACTGTGGATGACAATGATAATCTTTTTATTGCTGGTACATCAAAAAAATTGACAACTGCTTCTGCCGGCGATTTTCCGTTGCAGACTTTAGCAGGAGCATTTAATCTTGCCTGGGTAGGAACTTCTACTTATACCCGTGGCTATTTGCTCGAATTTACATCGGCAAACACACGTAAATGGGCAACTTACCTTGATAACGGAGCATCTCTTGTAGTTTTTGACGTCGCCTGCGGGCTTAATAACGATATCTATATTGCAGGAAAGTCAGGAGCAACACTGGCAGATGCCGTCGGTATTCCTTCAGGTACAGGTTATCAGGGAGCATACACAAGTGCAACATCATCGCATAATTTTATCATGCGCTTCAATAGTTCTGGAGCATTAACATGGGCAACGTGGTGTCCGGGCACAACAAGCTCAACAGGGCGTATTTCAGATATCGCAATTAATAAAAGCAACGGAGATGTTTTTATGATGGGCGATGATTTATGGAGTGCATCATATACCTTTTCAACGGCATTAATTTCTGCAAGCATGACATATATGGGTAGTGATGACATGTTTTATATGAAATTTAATACCAGCAATCAACCTGTTCCATCATACGGGCGTTATTTCGGCGGTGCCGGTTTTGATAAAATAAACATCGGAGCTGCAAATGGTGATATTGAACTGGATCAATACGGAAATCTGTATGCATGTGGTCATACATACAGTGCAAATTTCCCGGTCGTAAATCCGGGAGGATGTGCTTATTATGACGGAGTAATTAATGACGGATCAGGAATTTCATCGAATGTTGCAGGTACTCAGGACGGATATCTGATGAAGATAAACAGTGCAGGAACAATTTCATATTGTACGTTTTTTGGAGGAACCGCCTACACAAGTATGAAGCAGTTGAAAAAAGACAGTCATGATAATCTCTGGATTTGCGGGCAACAAACACCTTCGGGACTGGCTACAATTAGCCATACAGATTATTACAATCAGACTATAGCAGGAACTTCGGCAAACATAATGTTCTCCCAGTTAAGTTCTGATGACCATATGGAATGGTTAAGCTATTACGGATATTCAGGATATTCGGAATATCTCGGATTTGATATTTTTGAAGTAGATAATGATAATTTAAGTTTGTACTTATCCGGGGACTTTAACAATTATGTAAATGCCGGTGCCGGTTATCAATATACAAGTACGTCGTGCAGCGGGGCTGCAATATTTAACCATGTATTATCTGTTGCTGAACCTGATGCAATTACACCGGTTGTAGGAGCAACATGTAATGTGACGGCCTTAACAGTTAGCGGTACTTTACCTGCCGGAGCAACCTGGACATGGTACACCGGAAGTTGCGGAGGAACACAGGTGGGAACGGGCGCGACTTTAAATATTTCACCTGTAACAACAACAACTTATTATGTTATGGCAGTAGGACCATGTGTTGTAAGTAATTGTATCCAGATTACCGTTACTCCGCCGGTTACCCCTGTGATAAGTGTTACAAACAGCAGCATATGCGCGGGACAAAGCACTACCTTATCTGAGAATTCAGGTTTTAGCTCGTACAGTTGGAACACCGGAAGCACAAGTAATTCAATAACTGTTTCACCGGTTGTAAATACAAATTATACTGTAACGGTTACAGATTCCAATGGCTGTACTTCCAGTGCTTCTGCAACTATCAATATAACAGCCGGCACTACACCGGCTTTCACAGCTTTGGGACCGTATTGTGTGGGCGGAACTCCTGCAAGCCTTCCGACAACATCAACAAACGGAATTACAGGAACATGGAGTCCATCATCAATAAGTACGGCTTCGGCAGGAACAACAGTTTATACTTTTACTCCAACTGCAGGTCAATGTGCTGCAACAACAACAATGTCTGTGGTGGTTGATGCCAACATAACCCCGGCTTTCACAACTTTAGGCCCGTATTGCGTGGGTGCAACTCCGGCAAGCCTTCCGACAACATCAACAAACGGAATTTCGGGAAGCTGGAGTCCTTCATCAATAAGTACGGCAACAGCCGGAACCACGGTTTACACATTTACCCCAACGGCAGGACAGTGTGCCGTAAGTACAACAATGTCGGTTACTGTCAATTCAAATACAACGCCGGTATTTACCGCTTTAGGCCCATATTGCTCAGGAGAAGTTGCCGCAACATTACCAACAACTTCCAATAACGGAATTTCGGGAAGCTGGAGTCCGTCATCAATAAGCACAGCATCAGCAGGCACCACAGTTTACACATTTACCCCAACGGCAGGTCAGTGTGCAGTAAGTACAACAATGTCAGTTACTGTTACAGCGGGGACTACTCCTGTATTTACCGCTTTGGGTCCTTATTGTGCAGGTGCAAGCCCTGCTTCTTTACCAGGTACTTCAAACAACGGGATTACCGGCACATGGTCGCCTTCAGCTATAAGTACAGCAACAGCCGGAACGACTGTTTATACATTTACTCCGACAGCCGGACAATGTGCTGCAACAACAACAATGTCAGTTCCTGTAAATGCAAATATTACCCCTACTTTTACCGTTTTGGGACCGTATTGTGTGGGGGCTTCTCCGGCAACACTTCCCGGTACATCCACTAACGGAATTACCGGCACATGGTCACCTGCAACAATCAGCACTGCTTCAACCGGAGCTACTGTTTATACATTTACTCCAACTGCAGGACAATGTGCAACAACTGCAACTATGACAGTCAATGTAAATCTTAACACTACACCATCATTTACCGCTTTGGGGCCATATTGTGCAGGAGCAACCCCTGCTGCCCTTCCGCTGACTTCAAATAATGGAATAAGCGGTACATGGAGCCCTTCATCAATAAGTACAGCAACAGCCGGAACCACAGTTTACACATTTACCCCAACGGCAGGTCAGTGTGCAGTAAGTACAACAATGTCAGTTACTGTAGATGCCAATATTACTCCGTCATTTACTACTTTAGGTCCGTACTGTGCAGGAGCAACTCCGGCAAGTCTTCCTGCAACGTCAACAAACGGAATTACAGGAACGTGGAGTCCTTCATCAATAAGTACAGCAACAGCCGGAACCACGGTTTATACATTTACTCCGACTGCAGGTCAGTGTGCAACGTCAAACACAATGTCGGTTACTGTAGATGCTAATATTACTCCGTCATTTACTGCTTTAGGTCCTTATTGTCAGGGAACTGCTGCAGATGTTTTACCGTCTGTTTCCAATAATGCGGTAAACGGAACATGGAGTCCTTCAACTATAAGTACAGCTTCGGCAGGAACAATAGTCTATACATTTACTCCGTCAGCAGGTCAGTGTGCTGTCTCAACAACAATGCCGGTAGTAACAGATGCAGATATTGTCGCTTCTTTTACAGCATTAGGCCCGTACTGCGAGGGAGATATTCCCGGAGTATTGTCTTCAATATCGGATAACGGAATCAGCGGTAGCTGGAGTCCGGCTACTGTTAATACAGGTTCTGCCGGAATAACTGTTTACACTTTTACTCCGGCAGCAGGCCAATGTTCGTTATCTTCTCCTACCATGTCTGTTGTAGTTAACAGTAAGCCTTCTGTAAATCTTACAATAGGATCAGAACCTTTATGTTTTGGTGATAACAACGGTGAGATTAATGTTTCTGTTACCAATGGAACCCCCGATTTTAATATTGAATGGATTTATGGTTCTGACCAGACAGATCAGACAAATTATGTTATTCAGGATTTATTTTCAGGAATAGTACATGTAACTGTTACAGATGCTAATTCGTGTCTTGATTCAGCAAATATTAATTTAACAGAGCCTCTTCAATTATCTGCAAATGTAACAGAAACAGATCCGCTTTGTCACGGTGTTGCAGGTTCTGCCGATGTCCTGCCGACAGGAGGGACTCCTGATTGTCAGATAATATGGCAGGACGGGAATACTTCATTTTCAAATACGAATATTCCTGCAAATACAACATTCGGCTATACTTTAACCGATGCTAATTCGTGTACTTATTCAGGTTCAGTTTTATTAAACGAACCCGGCTTGTTCGAAGCGGTAATAACGGATTTTGATGATATATCATGCCATGGCCAGAATACAGGGAGTGCTACGGTAACTCCGTCCGGGGTTTTTACTTATAATGTATCGTATTTATGGAGTACAGGCAGTCTTAATCCACAAATAAACAATCTTGGTGCAGGAACTTATTATGTTACATTGACGGATTTTAACCATTGTGAAGCTTATACTGAAGTTACTATTTCGGAACCGGATGAAATGACAGTTACAGATATTTCTGTTACTCTTGCAACCTGTGGAGGAACTGGCGGGTCGGCATCTTTGTCGGTAACAGGAGGAACACCTGCATATGAGTATTTGTGGTCTGACGGTTCAACTTCAATGACTGCAACAGACCTGGCTCCCGGTAATTATCCTGTAACGGTTACAGATAATAACCATTGTACGGTTGTAACTAATGCGACTATAACAGCAACCGGAAATATTTCAGCTCAGATTGGTGTAAATCAGGAAATTCTTTGTAACGGAGAAGAGTCTGCAATTTTGCAGGCATCATCATCAAACGGTTACCCGATGTTTTCATATCATTGGTCAAACGGTGCATCGTCTGCTCTTAATTACGGTTTGGGAGCCGGAACTTATCGTGTAACAGTAACTGAGGGGATGTACCGGTACAGCAATTCAATTGCTTGATGAGCCGGAAGTCATTACTGTATCAGAAACAATAGACGATATTCTTTGTGCCGGAGATACAAACGGGGCAATTTACATTACAGTGTCAGGAGGAACACCTTCATATGCATATTTGTGGTCTGACGGCACCAATGCTGATAATATTTCAGGTCTTGATGCCGGTTATTATTCTCTTACAGTTACTGATGCAAATAATTGTGAGGAAGTAAGGAATTATACTATTAATTCTGTAAGTCAGTCT
>QKHS01000079.1 GCA_003249955.1 Bacteroidales bacterium
TACCTTTGACCCCGCCATAGCCGGTCCTGGTGATTATGTAATACAATATGATATAGTTAACGGCGCATGTTCCGATACAGATACAGAAAGTGTTCATGTTGACTCACAGGTTTTTGCAACGATAACACCTATCGGCCCGTTCTGTGAAACCGAATCAGCCGTAGCCTTAACAGCAATAACCCCGGGCGGAGTCTGGTCGGGCACAGGAGTAATTGGCAATACCTTTGACCCTACCATAGCAGGTCCTGGCGACCATATTATACAATACGATATAGTTAACGGCTCATGTTCTGACACCGATACAGAAACAGTTCACGTTGACTCACAGGTTTTTGCAACAATAACACCTATAGGCCCGTTCTGTGAAACAGAATCAGCCGTAGCCTTAACAGCAATAACTCCTGGCGGAGTCTGGTCTGGCACAGGAGTGGTTGGCAATACCTTTGACCCCGCCACAGCCGGTCCGGGTGATTATGTAATACAATATGATATAGTTAACGGCGCATGTTCCGATACAGATACAGAAAGTGTTCATGTTGACTCACAGGTTTTTGCAACGATAACTCCTATAGGTCCGTTCTGTGAAACAGAATCAGCCGTAGTCTTAACAGCAATAACTCCGGGCGGAATATGGTCGGGCACAGGCGTAGTTGGAAATACCTTTGATCCTGCAATAGCATTGGCTGGTGACCATGTTATACAATATGATGTAGTTAACGGTACTTGCTTCGATACGGATGTTGAGACAGTTCATGTTGATGCAATTGTAAATGCCACAATAACCCCTGTTGGTCCATTCTGTCAAACTAACGGATTAGTTCCTCTTATAGCTGTTAGTCCTGGTGGTATTTGGACAGGGGCAGGTGTTACAGGTAATAATTTCTTCCCTGCCACAGCCGGTCCTGGTGATCATATTATACAATATGACGTAGTCAACGGGGCATGCTCCGATAGCGATACCGAAACAGTCCATGTTGACTCACAGGTTTTTGCAACGATAACACCCATAGGCCCGTTCTGTGAAACCGAATCTGCCGTAATCTTAACAGCAATAACACCCGGCGGAATATGGTCAGGTACCGGAGTTGTTGGCAACACCTTTGATCCTGCCACAGCCGGTCCTGGTGATTATGTAATACAATATGATGTAGTTAACGGTGCATGTTCCGATACAGATACAGAGACGGTTCATGTTGACTCACAGGTTTTTGCAACCATAACTCCTATAGGCCCGTTCTGTGAAACCGAATCTGCAGTATCTCTGACAGCAATAACTTCCGGCGGAGTTTGGTCGGGCACAGGAGTGATTGGCAATACCTTTGATCCTGCCATAGCCGGTCCGGGCGATCATATTATACAATACGATATAGTTAACGGCGCATGTTCCGATACAGATACAGAAAGTGTTCATGTTGACTCACAGGTTTTTGCAACGATAACTCCTATAGGCCCGTTCTGTGAAACCGAATCAGCCGTGGCATTAACAGCAATAACCCCCGGCGGAGTCTGGTCGGGCACAGGAGTGGTTGGCAATACCTTTGACCCTACCATAGCAGGTCCTGGTGATTATGTAATGCAATATGATATAGTTAATGGTGTTTGCTCTGACACAGATACAGAGACGGTTCACGTTGACTCACAGGTTTTTGCAACGATAACACCTATAGGCCCGCTCTGTGAAACAGAATCTGCCGTAGCCTTAACAGCAATAACTACGGGTGGAGTCTGGTCGGGAACAGGAGTAGTCGGCAACACCTTTGACCCCGCCACAGCCGGTCCGGGTGACCATATTATACAATATGATATAGTTAACGGCGCATGTTCCGATACAGATACAGAGAGTGTTCATGTTGACTCACAGGTTTTTGCAACCATAACTCCTATAGGACCATTTTGTGAAACAGAATCAGCCGTAACCTTAACAGCAATAACCCCCGGCGGAGTCTGGTCGGGAACAGGAGTGGCTGGCAATACCTTTGACCCTGCCACAGCCGGTCCTGGTGATTATGTAATACAATATGATATAGTTAACGGCGCATGTTCCGATACAGATACAGAAAGTGTTCATGTTGACTCACAGGTTTTTGCAACGATAACACCTATAGGCCCGTTCTGTGAAACCGAATCTGCCGTAGCTTTAACAGCAATAACTCCTGGCGGAGTCTGGTCCGGCACTGGCGTAGTAGGAAATAGCTTTGACCCCGCCACAGCCGGTCCGGGTGACCATATTATACAATATGATATAGTTAACGGTGCTTGCTCTGACACTGATACCGAAACAGTTCATGTTGACTCACAGGTTTTTGCAACGATAACACCTATAGGTCCGTTCTGTGAAACAGAATCAGCCGTAGCATTAACAGCGATAACCCCGGGCGGAGTCTGGACCGGGACCGGAGTGGTTGGCAACACCTTTGATCCTGCCATAGCCGGTCCGGGCGATCATGTAATACAATATAATATAGTAAATGGAACATGTTCTGATACAGATACAGAAACTATTCATGTCGATTTCTCGGTAGATGCTACTATTACTCCTGCAGGGCCTTTATGCGAAAATGACGCTGCAGTTATCCTTACATCTGCAACTTCAGGAGGTATATGGTCAGGACCCGGTGTTGTAGGAAATACCTTTGACCCGTCTGTAACAGGTGCAGGTCAGTTTATGGTTAGTTATCAGGTTACTAACGGCGTTTGTTCAGGAAATGATACAGAAATAGTAATAGTCAATTCTCAGGTTGATGCAAGTATTACTCCGGCTGGTCCGTTCTGTACTAACTTTGCTTCAGTCAGTCTTTTGGCAAATACTCCCGGAGGAACATGGAGCGGAAATGGTATTACAGATGCTGTTGCAGGCGTTTTTGCACCTTCATCAGCAGGGGCTGGTGATCACCTTATTAATTACACTGTTAATAACGGTGCGTGCAGCGATTCTGATAATATTACGATTCATATTGATGTATCTCCTGACGCTACAATAAATGCAGTTGCTCCTGTTTGCGAAACATCAGGTATTGTAATTCTGAGTTCTGTAAATCCGGGTGGTGTTTGGTCAGGGAGTTTTGTTACAGGAAATACATTTAACCCCATGTTGGCAGGACAGGGGGACCATACAGTTACATATACCATGCTTCTGGGAGTTTGTTCTGATATTGATCAGGTGGCGATACATGTTGATACTGTGCCGGATGCAACCATAAGCCCGACAGGACCTTTCTGCAGTGATTATGAGTTTGCTTATATGGAAGCAGTTTCTACAGGAGGTGTATGGAGCGGAACAGGAGTTACCAATCCTGTGACAGGTCAGTTCTCTCCATTATTCTCAGGAGCCGGTGATCATGTAGTAACATATAACATTATTAATGGAACATGTTCAGATATTGATCAATTTACAGTTCATGTAGATGCTTATCCTGATCCGACGATTACTCCTATTAATAATATATGTCAGAGCGGACCACAGGTAATCCTTAGTGCTGCTACTCCCGGAGGAGTTTGGGCAGGACAGGGGATTATAGATCCTGTAAACGGGATTCTTGATCCTTCTTTGGTCGAACACGGAGATAATACAATGACATATACAGTTGCAAACGGATCTTGTGTTTCAACAGACATTCATATATATCAGGTAGATGCTGCAGTAGATGCAACTATAATTTCTGATCCGGGAGATGTTTGCATAAACGCATCTCCGTTTCAGTTAACATCTGTAACTCCGGGAGGTATTTGGTCGGGAACAGGAATAGGCAATCCGTCCTCCGGAACATTTATTCCGAATCAGGCTGGTGTGGGAGTACATCAGATTACATATTCTATCGTTAACGGGACATGTTCTGATTCAGATGCAATATTTATTACAGTAAATGCAGTTCCCGATGCCGGTATTGTTCCTGGCGGACCTTTCTGTGTTTCAGATGCTGCTGTTAATCTTGTCGCGGCTACTGCCGGTGGAATATGGTCAGGCCCGGGTGTTATTGGAGATACATTTAATCCTGGTACTGCCGGTCCGGGAAATCATACGGTTTCATATTCTGTAACAGTGGGTGGCTGTACGGGAAATGATACTGAGGTATTTCATGTCGATTCGGATGTTGATGCCGGTATTTTACCATTCGGACCGGTATGTGAAAACAGTACTCCTCTTGCTTTACATGCTGTAAGCGAAGGAGGTCTCTGGTCTGGTACAGGAGTTACAGGAAACTTATTTAGTCCTGATGTTGCCGGTCCTGGAAGTCATACAATTTCATATTCAATTGTTAACGGAGCATGTTCAGACAATGATAGCTTTGTTGTAGTAGTTGACGGAATCGTTAATGTAAGCATAAATCCTGTTAATGCGTTCTGTACAAATGATCCTGCAACAAATCTTACAGCAACTCTGCCAGGAGGAGCATGGTCCGGAACCGGAATTACAGATCCTGTTACAGGCTTATTTGATCCTGCAGTAAGCGGAGCTGGTACATTTACTATAGCTTATGCCTTATCAAACGGTAGTTGTACAGGAAATGCAACAATACAGATTATAGTTAATGCTGCGCCGAATGCAATAATTACAAATCTTGATACTGAATACTGTCAGAACGAACCTTTTGTTGTACTTGTTGTTTCGCCTCCGGGAGGGACAGTGTCAGGGGCGGGAATATCAGGTTTTGTATTTAATCCTCAAATTGCCGGTCCGGGTACTCACATTATCCAATATGATGTCACAAATGCTGCAGGATGTTCTGATAATGCATCGACAACAGTTACCGTGTATCAGGCTCCTGATGTAAGTATGATTATCCCGGATGATAATTTCTGTTTTGATGATACTGCTGTTGATCTTACCGGAATACTGCCGGGCGGAATATTCTCAGGAACAGGCGTTGTTAATGACAAATTTGCACCTATAATTGCCGGTAGCGGAAGTCATGAGATAGTTTATACTTATACTGATATTAACGGATGTACAAATAGTGCCTCAGCTATTGTAGAAGTAAGCACACCTTTGAGTTTGTCTGTTTCAGGAATTGATCTCACTTGTTTTGGGATAAATACCGGAACAGTTACTGTAAATGTTTCAGGAGGAGTTCCGGAATATTCTTATTTATGGGATGACCAGGATCATTCTGTAACACAAACGGTTAATAATCTGGCATCGGGGACATATTCGGTAACAGTAACAGATTCGTGGGGATGTGACGAAATGGCTTCTGTTACGATAATTGAACCGTCTGTTCTAACAGTAGATATAAATTCCGTAAGTTATCCTTTGTGTAACGGAGATATTAATGGAAGTGCTTTTGTTTCTGCAACAGGAGGAACATCACCATATAGTTATATCTGGGACGATACAAATAATTCTTCAACAGCCTTGCTAAATAATATCGGTGCCGGAACATATAATGTAACGGTAACAGATAATTACGGGTGTTCCGGTACTGCCGGTGTAACTTTAACACAGCCAGATGAGATGGTTGCTGCAATAGGAAGTTCTGTTAACGTTAGCTGTAATGGCGAAAACAGCGGATCTGCAAGTGTCTCTGTTTCCGGAGGTACAGCACCGTATGAATACATATGGGATGATTCTGCACATACTCCTCTTGCAACGGCAAATCATCTTGAAGCAGGAACTTACCATGTAACAGTAACGGATGCTCATGATTGTACTGCTGTAGCGACTGTTACAATTACAGAATCAGCTCTTATAACAGCAACAGTTAATAGTGCAGATGTTGTTTGTACTCAGAGATTAGGATCTGCTTTGATTATAGTTGATGGCGGAGTTGCGCCATATACTTATCAGTGGTCTTCGGGAAGCGAAACCGGTTCTGCAGACAACCTAAGTTCAGGAATACACTTTGTGACTGTTACCGATGCGCTGAATTGTGAATATATTACATCTGTAAACATTGGCATTTCTGGTTCAATACATGCTAATATTATTGAGGATAACGGAGTGTTATGCCATGGTTCCAATGATGCTGATTTACAGGCTGTGTCTGTTAACGGAATGGCTCCGTTTAACTTTATGTGGTCAAACGGAAATAATACAGCAAACAACACAGACCTGACAGCAGGGCATTATGAAGTTACCATTACAGACTTATGGGGTTGTACCGGTGCTGATGTACATGATGTTGCTGACGGGGCAATAATTATTATAACTCCTTCAGTTACGGGAGCCGGATGTCATGGAAGTGCAACGGGAGCAATAAATATTCAGATTTCCGGAGGAATGGGGCCATATTTAACTGAATGGAATACCGGAGATACCGGAACATCTCTTACAGAACTTAATCCTGGAGATTATTCGGTAACAATTACAGATGCTAATAATTGCACGGAAACAGGAAACTATTTTGTCTCGAATCCGCAAAATCCTTTAAATGTCAGTCTTTATAAGAAGGATGTTAATTGTGCCGGCGGAACAGATGGCGCAATTACAATTAATGCAACCGGAGGAACTCCCGGATATATATACAGTTGGGAATTTAACGGGAATTATTTTAGCGGAAGTTCTGCCGCAAATCTATCGCCGGGTATTTATAATATTACTGTTTCTGATGCTCAGTCTTGTGATATGGATACTGCAATATTTGTAGGAGAACCGGAAGCAATGGAATACTCATATCTGGCTATGAATCCAAGCTGTATCGGAAATAACGACGGATATATCGAAATTTCCGTTACAGGAGGTCGCTCACCATATAATTTTGCATGGGCAGATCAGACTTCCACTGTTGAATATATTGCAGGATTGATGCAGGGTACGTATTTATTTACAATTACGGATATCGGAGGGTGTACAATAAATACAGAATCGGTAAGTCTGGTTGATGATGATACAGAGTGTATCAGTATCCCTAATGCTTTTACTCCGAACAATGATGGTGTTAATGATACCTGGATAATTGAGAATATTGAAATGTTCCCATGGTCATTAATACAGGTTTTTAACAGATGGGGGCAACTTGTATTCGAGGGTAAAGGTGGTGGTGACCCATGGGACGGAACGTGGAACGATAATATTGTTCCTACCGGATCGTACGTTTACACAATTGATATGTTTAACGGAACCAGATATTGTGGTATTGTAACAGTGCTTCAGTGATGCATATTAAAATTTAAATTATTTACCGGATAAGTAATTAAACATTCCGGATAAGCATAGAAAAACGAAAGGGCTTTAGTAAGCCCTTTCGTTTTTGTTTTCGTAATAGTTTATAAATGAGGTGTTTACAACTTTATTTCCTCCCGGAGTAGGATAGTTTCCCGTAAAATACCAGTCCCCATGATTTGCCGGACAGGCTTCGTGCAGATTTTCGATACTTTGAAAGATAACCTGAAATTCAGCATTTATAGAATCGTTTTTGATAATCTTTGCAATTCTATCCGAAATTTCTTTTGCACTAAAAGGTTTGTAAAGATTTCTTACATAATTAATAATGTCTTCTTTCGGAAGATTTTGTTGAGCTTTACATTGTTTATATGTTTCGTCAATCACCTTTTGCATTTTCTTTTCTTTCAGTAATTGAATTATCGCACTAAAAGCAATAAAATCTCCTATCTTGGCCATGTCAATACCATAACAATCGGGATAACGTATCTGAGGAGCAGATGAAACTATGATGATCTTTTTTGGATGAAGCCTGTCTAAAATTTTCAGGATACTTTTCTTTAAAGTAGTGCCGCGAACAATACTGTCGTCAATAATAACCAATGTGTCGGTTTTCTTTTTAACAGTTCCGTATGTAATGTCATAAACGTGTTCTACCAATTCATTTCTGTCTTCGTCCTGAGTAATAAAAGTTCTCATTTTCGCGTCTTTAACAGCAATTTTTTCAACACGTGGACGCAGTTCGAGAAGTTTTTTTATTTCTTCGTCAGTTAGCTGGTCAGATTTTTCTCTTATTTGTTTTTTCTTATAATCATTTAAATAAGTTTCCAAACCTTTTAACATTCCGTAAAATGCTGTTTCTGCTGTATTCGGGATAAATGAAAAAACAGAGTTTTCGAAATCGTAGTTTATTTCTTTAAGAATCTCAGGAACCAATAATTCTCCCAGTTTTTTACGTTCATTGTAAATATCACAATCTGTTCCTCTTGAAAAATATATTCTTTCAAAACTACATGGTGATTTTTTCTCAGGAATCCTTATCATCTGATTCTGGATTTCTCCGTTTTTCTTTATTATCATTGCAGTTCCCGGCTCCAGCTCTTTTATGTCAGAAGCAGAAACATTGAAAGCTGTTTGAATTACAGGCCTTTCAGATGTTGCAACAAAAATTTCATCATCCTGATAATAGTATGCCGGCCTTATTCCCCATGGATCCCTGACAATAAAACTGTCGCCGTGTCCCATGACTCCTCCCATTACGTAACCCCCGTCCCAGTTGTGTGTGGCATCACGGAGAACTTTTGCCACATCCAGATTGGTTTCTATTAATCCGGATATTTCTTCATTTTTATAACCCTGATTTTTGTAATCTCTGAAAAGTTTCTGGTTTTCTTCTTCCATAAACAATCCTATTAATTCCAGAGCTGTTACAGTATCAGAATACTCTTTGGGATGTTGACCGAATTTTATAAGATATCTGAATAATTCGTCAACATTAGTGAGGTTAAAGTTTCCTGCAAGAGACAATGTTTTGGTACGCCAGTTGCTTACACGCAATACAGGGTGGACTAATTCAACATTATTTTTCCCGAATGTGCCGTAACGTAAATGACCCATATATAGTTCAGCAGCAAAATCAAGATTTTCCTTAGCCCATTCAACATCATTTATCTTATCAGGATTTGCTTTTAATCCGGCTTCAATGTTTCCGTAAATTTCGTTAAAACAATCTATTATCGGAGTCGAAGTTACAGATCTGCGTCTGCTCATGTATTTTAAGCCCGGTTTCATATCCAGTTTCAGACCCAATGTCCCGGCACCATCCTGACCGCGATTATGCTGTTTTTCCATCAATAAATACAGCTTATTGATGCCATATCGCCAGGTTCCGTACTTTTCCTGATAATAAGATAGAGGCTTTAATAATCTGAGAATCGCAATACCACATTCATGTTTTATCTGGTCGCTCATAGCTAAATGTCTAATTATTAAGTAGTTATAATATTTAAGACTGTCTCTGCAAAACTAAGTTTTTTTAGGTTAACTAAGCAATGTTTTTTTTAAGAAATTTTTATATGCTTCATAATTTACTGTATTTACTTAACAATACGGATGAAAAATTGTTTACAAAATAATTAAAACAAATAATATGAAGAAATCAGTTTTAGTGTTCATATTGCTTGTATCTGTTATTGGAATTAAATGTCAGAACGATATGAAAACGGAATATAATAAGTTAACCGATGAGGAAAAACGGGTAATAATTAATAAAGGGACAGAAAAGCCTTTTACCGGGAAGTATGATGAATATTTTGAAGATGGGGTTTATTTGTGTAAGCAATGCAATGCTCCGCTTTATAAATCGGAAGATAAATTTGATTCAGGTTGCGGATGGCCTGCTTTTGATGATGAAATTCCGGGAGCAGTAAAACATATTCCTGATAAAGATGGAGTGAGAACCGAAATAGTTTGCTCAAATTGCGGAGCTCATCTCGGCCACGTGTTTGAGGGTGAAGGGTTTACAGATACAGATACCAGACATTGTGTAAATTCAATTTCACTGATTTTTGAACCAGCAAAAATTATTCAACCGGAATCTGCAGAATATGATACAGCCATTTTTGCGGCAGGCTGTTTTTGGGGAGTTGAACATCATCTTAAACTTGCAAAAGGAGTAGTATCTACAGAAGTAGGGTACACAGGCGGAAAAACCACGAATCCTTCTTACAAAGAAGTTTGTTACATGAATACAGGTCATGCCGAAGCTGTAAGGGTTGTTTTTAATCCCGCTCTTACAGACTTTGAAACTCTTGCAAAATTGTTTTTTGAAATTCACGATCCCGGGCAGTTAAACCGACAGGGGCCTGATGTAGGAGATCAATACCGGTCAGAAGTTTTCTATTTTAACGAAGACCAAAGGCAAACAACTCTCAGGTTGATAGATACTTTAAAAGCAAAAGGCTATTCTGTAGTTACCAAAGTTACTCATGCTACAGATTTCTACCCGGCTGAAGAATATCATCAGGATTATTATGAGAAAACAGGATCGAATCCGTATTGCCATATTTATAAAAAGAAATTTTAGCTTTAATGGTTATAAAAAATAAGAACTTTATCATTAACTTAAAACAATAACAGCTAAAACAATTATATATGGTTAAAATTTTCTTAAAGATTTAACAGGTCTTTATAATCTTATTATAATTAATTACTTTAGCAGAATAATTTATTGTTAATGAGAAAATTTATTATTGTTTTTGCGTTTATGGCCATTGCTGTAGCATCATTTGCCCAGAATGAATGGAGTCTTGAAAGATGCATACAATATGCTTTGGAGAATAACATACAGATTAAGACACAGGAGTTAAACACTCAGATTAATCAAAATCAGCTTCAGCAGTCAAAACTCGGTATCTTGCCGGGTCTTAATGTCGGGGCAAATGAGAATTTTACTTTCGGGCGTAGTGTTGACCCATACACATACGAATTTTCTACCGATAATTTTTCTTCTACAAACTTTCAGGTTTCTTCTTCGGTAACTCTTTTTAGTGGCTTGCAGCAATATAATTCGGTAAAAAAGGCTGAAATAGACGAGCAGGCATCTTATAAATTGCTTGAGCAGACTAAAAATAATATTATGCTGGCCGTTGCCTCAGCTTATCTTAATGTTCTGTATGCTATGGATCTGCTTGACGTTGCTGTTCAACAACGCGATATAACTGCTTTGCAGCTTGAACGTACAGAGAAACTTGTAGCATCAGGAAGTCTCCCTTTGCAAAACAAATATGAACTTGATGCTCAGTTTGCAAACGAAGAACTTAACATTGTGAATTATGAAAACCAGTTGGACATTGCAACGCTTAGTCTCGCTCAGCTTATTGAAATTACAGATGTTGAATCGTTTTCTGTTTCCAAACCGGATATTGACAAGATAACGACAGAATCAGTCCTGCTTACTGTAGCGCAGATTTATGACGAAGCACTTGCAAAGTTGCCACAGATAGAATATGCAGAGTTAAATTACCAAAGTGCAGAAAAAAATCTGGCGATAGCAAAAGGAGCATTTATGCCACGGCTAACAATGAGTGCATCATATGGTTCCGGTTACTCCAGTGTAAGTCAGATGATTGATAATATAAGTCTGGGAACGCCTGTTCTTAGTGGTTTTGCAACAGACAATGTAGGGAACATACTTGATGTTTACCAATATTCTTACGATTATACTTATAAAAACAAACCATTTTCTGACCAGATAAAAGATAATGCAAGCACCTCTGTTGCTTTCGGACTTAATATTCCGGTTTTTAACGGGTTACAGACCAGAACGAATGTAAATAACAGTAAGATTTATCTTGAACAGTCAAAAATGCAGGTAGATCAGGCAGCTAAAGACTTGCTTAAGGAAATTCAACAGGCATATGCTGATTCACAATCAGCCATGAGAAAGTATCATGCAACAGAAAAGACACTGGAATCAATGCAATTAAGTTTTGACTATACACAAAAAAGATTTGATGAAGGATTATTAAATACGACAGATTATAATATTGCAAAAAACAATCTGGCAAAAACACAGGCAGAACTTATACGGGCAAAATACGATTATATTTTTAAACAAAAAATACTGGATTTTTACAGAGGATTGCCAATCAGATTATAAAAATATGTCTCTGGTATGATTAGTCAGCAGATAATCTGCTACCTGGCAAAACCGGAGGAGGAAAAATAAAAACTCTGAAAACCGAAGCAACTCCAAAACAAGTTTAGCTTAAAAAAACAAAACAATGAAAAAACAGCAAACAAAGAAAAGAAAAATAACAAGGTGGGTAATAATCGGAGTTGCAGCACTTATCGTAATTATGATTATCGGTAAAAAGACAGGCATATTGGGTGCGGACACCATGCATCAGATCAGTACCGATCCTGTCACTAAAAAAACTATTACTGAAATCGTTACTGCAAGCGGAAAAATTCAGCCTGAAACCGAAATTAAGATGAGCCCTGATGTCTCGGGAGAGATTGTGGAATTAATGGTTAAAGAAGGCGACCCTGTTAAGAAAGGAGATTATTTACTAAAGATAAAACCTGATTTGTACGAGTCGGCAGTTGAAAGAACTGTTGCTGCCGGAAATTCTGCCAATGCAAATCTTGCGAACAGTAAAGCACGGTTGGAACAGGTTAAAGCACAATTTGTTCAAACAGAGCTTTCTTATAACCGAAACAAAAGTCTATACGAACAGGGAGTAATTTCACAGGCAGAATATGAGAATGCTCTTGCATCTTACCAGATGGGTCTGGCAGATGTGCGCGCTGCTGAAGCAAGTGTAAATGCAGCGAATTATTCTGTAATGAGTTCTTATGCTTCTGTTAAAGAAGCGAACGAGAACCTTAGAAAAACTTCTGTTTTTGCCCCTATGGACGGAACAGTATCAATGTTAAATGTTGAAGTAGGAGAGCGTGTTGTAGGAACAGAAATGATGGCCGGAACGGAAATGATGAGAATTGCCAACCTTGATGTAATGGAAGTTATTGTCGATGTAAACGAAAACGATATAGTAAAAATAAAACTTAATGACAGTGCCGATATTGAAGTGGATTCATATCTGAAACGGAAATTCAGCGGAGTGGTTACCGAAATTGCAAATTCTGCTACATCTTCGGGCTTATCGGTCGATCAGGTTACGAATTTTAAAGTTAAAATCAGAATTTTACCTGAATCATATCAGGATCTGGTTGATGCAGGTAATAAATATCCTTTCCGCCCCGGAATGTCTGCAACTGTTGATATTAAGACTAATACGGTATATGATGTGATTGCAGTGCCTTTGCCGGCTGTAACTACCAGAACCGATTCAACACAGGCGGGATATACTCAGGAAAAGAAATCTACATCAGATGGAGGAGAACAAGACGTAGAAAATACAAAAGTTGACAATTCTACTTTGATGGAAGTAGTTTTTGTTTACAAAGACGGGAAACTTGAACAGCGAAAAGTCAAAACAGGAGTCCAGGATTCCTATTATATTGAGGTGCTTGAAGGTCTTAAAGACGGAGAAGAAGTTGTAACAGCTCCGTATAGTCTTATCTCAAGGATACTTCGTGACGGAATGATTGTTAAAAAGGTTTCTAAAGAGGAACTGTTTAAAACAGAAAAGTAGGCAAAAGTTTTAACTGCTTCTGTCTGTGCAGGAGTATTCTCCGGTCTTTGATTACTCCGGATTGTTTTCTGTTTTGATTTTAATACCGATATGTACCTTTCTTACTTTGGTTTTTAGTATTTTTGCAACAAATAATATTGAATTATGGCGACTATACTAAATATAGAGACATCAACCGAGGTTTGTTCAGTATCGGTATCTGTTGACGGGCAGTGCAAATTCCTTAAAATTCAAAGGCCGTCAGGTGATGCCGGAGAAAAGTCCTCGCACTCACTTTTACTGGCTGTATTTATTGATGAAATTCTGAAAGAAAACGGACTTTCTGCATCTGATCTTGATGCTGTTGCTGTTAGTGCTGGTCCGGGCTCATACACAGGACTCAGGATTGGTGTCAGCACAGCTAAAGGCTTTGCTTTTGGAGCAGGATTACCTCTTGTTGCAGTTGACACAATGCTGATTATTGCAGCCATGGCAAAAAAATTATGCACTGCTGATTATGATCTTATTGTTCCTATGACAGATGCAAGAAGGATGGAAGTTTATTGTGCCGTTTTTGACAAAAATCTGAAACAGATAAGTGCTACAGAGGCCAGAATAATAGAAGAGTCCTCTTTTACAGAACTTTCGTCAGGTAAAATTGTTTTTTGTGGTAACGGGGCAGAGAAATGTATGGAGATACTGCAAAACGATGAAAATATATTTCTGACAGATACTTTTACTTCAGCAGAGTATATGGCAGAATTTTCCGAAGAGCTTTTTAACAATCAGAAGTTTGTGGATCTGGTTTATTTTGAGCCTTTTTACCTTAAAGATTTTGTTGCAACAACTCCAAGAAATAAAGTTATTTAAACTCTAAAATTATTAGTTATGAGATTAACAGGTACATCAAACCCGGTTCTTACCAATAAAGCTTTTGAAGTTCAGTCAGACGGTCAGGCAATGACAATTAAGGGAACAGTTAATAAATCAATTTTTCTATTTCTGCTTTTACTTATTACAGCCAGCCTTTCGTGGAAACTGGCAGCTGCAAATTTTGATTTGTTGAGTACTTTATTGTGGCCATCCGCGATTACCGGATTTATTCTTGCAATAATTACAATTTTTGCGAAGAAGTATTCAATGATTACAGCTCCGCTTTATGTTGCTGCCGAAGGTTTCTTTCTTGGGGCAATTTCTATGGTTTACAGTATGTTTTATGCCGGAATTGTTATTCAGGCTGTTTTACTTACTGCTGCAATTCTCGGAGTAATGCTTTTGGCATATAAAACAGGACTTATAAAACCAACTCAGAAATTTCGTTCCGGTGTTATGATTGCTACTGGAGGAATAGGAGTTGTTTACCTTGTTTCTTTCGCTATGAACATGTTTGGATATAATATGCCCTACATTCATGACGGCGGACCTGTCGGGATTGGAATAAGTTTGTTCATTGTTGTAATTGCTGCACTAAATCTTATTCTTGATTTCAGTTTTATTGAGCAGGCTTCGCAATCAAATGCTCCGAAGTACATGGAGTGGTATGCGGCATTTGGCCTGATGGTTACACTTATCTGGTTATATCTCGAAATATTAAGACTATTAAGTAAAATGAGAAGATAGTATGTTCAGAATCAGCACAAAAGAAACATTTAGCCTGAAAGATTTTTATTCTTCAGCTTTGTTTGTTTACAAAAATGATGACAACTGGGTGTGTCCTCTTAATCAGGAAATAGAAAACTTTTTTGATGCGAATAAAAATAAACTTTTGAAAAACGGAAATTTTCAAAGGTGGGTATTATATCTTGAGAATGTCCCGGTGGGTAGAATTGTGGCATTCTGGACAGAAGCAAAATCTAAAAAGTCCGTACCATATTCGGGGGGAATCGGTTTTTTTGAGTGTATAGATTCTCAGGAGGCTGCAAATTTATTGTTTGATGCTGCTGTTGAATGGCTTAAAAATGAAGGAATGCAGGTTGCAGACGCAATTACGGTTCCGGGTGAAAATTATAATTACTGGGGAGTCCTGACAGACGGTTTTATGCAGCAGGGATTTGGTATGCCTTATAATCCACCGTATTACAAAACTTTATTTGAAAACTACGGGTTTAATACATATTTTGAACAATATTCTTACCATGTAGATCTTACAAAGGAATTTCCGGAACGCCATGTGTCATTTGCAAAACACATAATTGATTCCGGAGATTATGAATTCAGACATCTTGATTTTAGAGAGTCAGATAAATTTGTTAAGGATGTAACTACAGTATTTAATGAAGTTTGGTCTTTTTTCCATGCAGATTACGTTCCGGTTGATGAGGAAGGGTTTAAGGTAATGTTTGAAGAACTAAAACCTGTTTTAAATCCTGAATTTATATGGTTTGTTTACAAAGCCGGTCATCCTGTCGGTATGGAAATTTGTTTGCCGGATATAAACCAGGTAATAAAAACGTTTAAGGGGAAACTGAATCTTCTGAATAAAATCATGTTCGCATTTAAATTTAAAAGAGTAAACAGAGCCAGATTATTCGTATTTGGAGTTCATCCTGATTATCACCGTACCGGGGTTATGCAGGCTCTTTATCTTAAAATGTCTGAAAGTCTGAAAAAAGCAGGAGTTAAGGAACTGGAAATGTCATGGGTAGGCGACTATAACCCGACTGTTAACAGGTTGTACAAACATCTGGGTAATTCATACCATGCCAAGACTCATGCAACGTACAGGTTTATGATTGATAAAAATATTAAATTTGAACGATTTACGAATTAATACAACAAGTTTTTATTTATGAAATATAGTTTTCGCAACGATTATAGCGAGGGAGCACACCCGAACATACTTAAAGCTATTACAGACTCAAATTCCGAGCAACTCGACGGATACGGAGAAGATAAGTATAGTTTACAGGCTGCTGACAGAATCAGAAAAGAACTGAATTTTCCTGATGCGGATATTCATTTTGTTTCAGGCGGCACACAGTCAAATATGTTGTGTATTGGAGCATTTTTACGTCCATACGAATCTGTAATTGCTGCACAAACAGCTCACATAGAAGTTCATGAAGCCGGAGCAATTGAATTTACAGGACATAAAATAAATATCTATCCTGGCGAAAACGGTAAAATTACTCCTGAGCAAATTCAGTATGCTGTAGATTTTCATTACGATGAGCATATGGTTGTTCCGCGACTGGTTTTTATTTCAAATACTACAGAGCTGGGGACTGTTTACAAAAAAGCAGAACTGGAAGCAATTTCTGCTGTTTGCAGAAAAAACAATTTGTTGCTGTATATTGACGGGGCAAGATTAGGTGCAGCATTAGCCTCGGAGAAAAATGATCTTACATTGGCAGAATTGGCAAAATATGCCGATGCTTTTTATATTGGCGGGACAAAAAACGGAGCTTTGATTGGAGAAGCTGTGGTAATAATAAATCAGGAACTTAAATCATATTTTCGTTATAATATGAAACAAAAGGGAGCCCTTATTGCCAAAGGACGTATTATCGGGATTCAGTTTAACGAGCTATTCAAAGATAATTTGTATTATAATTTGGCCGGACATGCCAACAAAATGGCCATGAAACTTGCTGTCGGTCTCCAGGCAGCCGGATATAAGTTTTTGTCAGAACCTGAATCGAATCAGATTTTCCCGATATTGCCGGATGAATTAATTGAAAAATTGTATGAGAAATTTGAGTTTTATATCTGGTCAAAATATGATGACAGAAACTCTGTTGCAAGATTAGTCTGTTCGTGGGCAACCGGAGAAGATGCGGTAGATCAATTCTTAGGCGAATTGTAGTAAAAAAAAGAGCCCCTGGCGGGACTCGTTTCCTTTTCATAGTTGGTTGGCAAGATTTTTAGTAAAGGCATGCAACATAATCGTAATGCGGGCCTGCAGCTAAAAATTGCATCTTAAAATTGACCTCGCCTGAAACGGCTTCAATAGTATAAGGGTCAATAAAAAACCAGTTGAATTTACCTGATTTTAATTTCTTGTATTGCAGATTGTAAACCAATTCTCCGTAATATTTTTCTGTAAGCGGTATGCTGATGCTTCCGTCTTCATCCAAATATAAATACTGTAAATCCGAAGAATCAAAAATTATTTTGCCTCCCGGATTAAGCAATGTTCTTAAATGCTCAAGGAGACATGGCAGGTTAGGTAAAGTCCCGGCAATACCAATACCATTCATTAAAAGTAATATTGAATCAAAAGTTTTTCCTTTGTATTGAAATATGTCTTCACAAACAACATCTTTAAGCCCGCGCTCTTTCATAACTTCGCAGCAACCGGGAGATATGTCAAGAGAAGTAACGTTGTATCCCAATTCTTGTAAATAAAGCGAGTGAGAGCCGGCGCATGCTCCTATGTCAAGAATCTCGCCTCTGGCTTGTTGTAATGCTTTTTGTTCGTGAGGCGGCATGTCTTCAAAATTTCTGAATAAATAATCTGCCGGCAAATAATCCGTTTCTGCGATATCAGACATAACAGTAATTTTTGCTTTCCTGTTCCCTGCCATATAGTCCTTGCAGCACATCCCAAATATATCTTCACCCTGAATACTTTTCATCTTTATCAAATCTGAATTATGTCTCTATGCAAAAATCTTTAACGGATATATTTTTAAAAAGTTGCAAAATGATAAAAATTTGATTTGTCTTTCCGCTTGTGTAACTATTTAGCTTTTGACTGCATTATATCCTATTTAATTTAATCTTAAAAAAATCTATTATATTTGTAAAACTTTTATACCTGAGTTTATGTTGATGCTTTTTATAAGAATGTCCAAATGGCTTAAGTTACTGAACCAATCGCTTGTGAGTTTGTTCAGAATCTGGATTATGTCGGGCAATTCGAAATCATTTCGTAAGCAGAAATCTTCAGCAGGTTCGGTTATTATTCTTGGTAACGGTCCGAGTCTTAAATCCACTATTGAGAGTAATAGAGAGATATTCCATCAACATGAACTGGTATGTCTTAATCATTTTGCGATTACTGATTATTACACTGAATTCAGGCCTGAATATTATATAACCATTGCACATGATTTATTTCTTGATAATGTTATGCCTCATTTTGTTGAAGCTTCCAACAAGCTTTTTAATGCAATTGCTGATAAAACAACATGGAAGATGAAGTATTTTACTACTCAGGAAGCAAGAAAACATTTGCGTTGGCAGAAAATCCTTGAAAGGAATAAAAATATAGAAATAATATATCTGAATCTGACTCCGGTTGAAGGTTTCGATAAATTTATGTTTCATTGTTTTGACAAAGCTAAGGGAATGCCAAGACCTCATAATGTTATGGTTCCTGCAATTTTTACATCTTTAAGTCTGGATGTAAAGAAAATATTTATAGTAGGGTCTGATCATTCATGGTTACAGGAATTACATGTTGATGAAAATAATCGTACGTTGTTTTTTAATGAACATTTTTATGATAAAGAAAAACAGAAAAAGCAATTCGATTATGGCGGGCAATATTATATGAAATTGCATGAGATACTCGGAACAATGAGCTTTGCTTTTGCAAGTTATCACATTTTGAAAAGATATGCCGATTATAAAAATGCCGAAATAATTAATTGTACACCTGTATCATATATTGATGCATTTAAACGTTGTAGAACGGAAGATATCTGATAGTATTTTATTGGGTCAAAAGAAAAAAGATATTTAGTGCCCAGGGGGCTAAAAACATATAAAATGAAAACATACAACAAACCAAAAGTAATTGCCGAAATAGGCTGTAATCATAAAGGTGAAATGGAAATTGCCAAAGAATTAATTTTATTGGCAAAGTTCTGTGGAGCAGATTATGCAAAATTTCAGAAGAGAAATTCAAGAGAGTTGCTTACCGAGGAACAATACAATGCTCCGCATCCCAATCAGATGCATGCATACGGAAAAACATACGGAGAACATCGCGAATTTCTGGAGTTGACAGTTGAGCAACACGCAGAGTTAAAAAACTTTTGCGAATTAAACGGTATAGGATATGCGACATCTGTTTGGGATCTGACTTCGGCAAAAGAAATAGCAGGGTTGAATCCGGATTTTATCAAAATTCCGTCAGCATGTAATAATCATTACGAAATGCTGGAGTATCTGCGCGATAATTACAATGGTCAGATTCAGGTTTCTCTTGGCATGACAACCAAGGAAGAGGAAGTAAAGCTTATTGAATTATTTGAGAAAAACAATTCGTCAAAAGACAGACTTATTATGTTTTCGTGTACTTCTGGTTATCCTGTAGCTTTTGAAGATGTTTCATTGCTGGAAATTGACAGAATCAAAGATACTTATGGCAACAGGGTGAAAGAGTTTGGTTTTAGCGGACATCATCTTGGTATTGCGATAGATATTGCTGCTTATGCATTGGGGGCTACGTGGGTAGAGCGGCACTTTACAAAAGACCGTACATGGAAAGGAACAGATCATGCAGCATCGCTTGAACCACAAGGGATGTCCAAGCTGGTTCGGGATCTGAATGCTGCATATAAGTCGCTTACCTACAAACGTTCCGAAATTCTGGAAGTAGAACAGATTCAAAGAGATAAATTAAAATATCGCAAAAGATGAGTATAGTTGCTTTTGTTCCTGTACGTAGTGGTAGTAAATCAATAAAAGATAAAAATATTAAATCTTTTTACGGCAAACCATTGATTTATTGGGTGCTTAATGCTTTGCAAAATGCTGTTGAAGTAAATGAAGTTGTTGTTGCCCTTGATTCGGACAAATATGCCGGAATCGTGAAAGGTTTTGGGTTGTCAAAAGTACAAATATATCACCGTAAAGCCGAAAATGCTGTTGATACGGCATCTACAGAATCTGTGATGCTGGAGTATATTTCAGAATCGGGTATGGATAACGATAATTTGTTCATGCTTGTTCAGGCAACATCTCCGCTTACAACTTCGCAGGACATTGACTCGGCAATCAGGCAATTTGCATATTCCGGGAAAGACTCTTTGTTATCATGCGTAAGAACCAAAAGGTTTTTTTGGGATACAGATGGGACCCCTATAAACTATGATTACCGTAACAGACCGCGTCGTCAGGATTTTGACGGCATGTTTATGGAAAACGGGGCGTTTTATCTGAACAAAGTCTCAAATATCATAAGGGACAGGAATCGACTTTCGGGAAATATCGAAGTTTATGAAATGCCGGAATATACTGCTCTGGAAATTGATGAACCTGCTGATTGGATTGCAGGGGAAGTATTAATTGCACAGCGTAATAATATCTCAGGCCCGGATAAACCGGAAATAAAACTTTTCCTTACCGATGTTGACGGAGTTCTTACCGATGCAGGTATGTATTATTCCGAGAAAGGGGATGAACTGAAAAAATTCTCAACTTACGATGGGATGGGACTGAAAATGTTGCAGGCTAAAGGAATAAAAACAGGAATTATTACCAGCGAAGACAGAGAGCTAAACAGAGCTCGTGCAAGGAAATTAGGTCTGGACTATGATTTTCATGCTCAGACAAACAAACTGAAAACAGTGGAGAATCTTTGTGAGGAATTAGAGATAAGTTTGCAAAATGTTGCATATATAGGAGATGATGTAAATGATTTTGATCTTCTAAGCAAGGTTGGGTTAGCTGCTTGTCCCTCAAATGCCAGAAAAGAGATAAAAAGTATATCAGGAATTATTTGTTTGCAAACAGCAGGAGGCTCGGGAGCAGTTCGGGAGTTCGCAGAATATATTATGTAAACTTATTGTTTGTTTACTATATTTTTACTATTTTGTATGATTTGATTTTATCTTTTGATAAAATATTTACCGTATAAATCCCTTTCTTAAATTCTGAACAATCTACACTGCAATGATTTTTCTGATTTTCGACTGTTGTTATCAGTTGACCGGATATGTTGAAAATCTGTATGCTGAAATTTCCGTCATATTCAATTGTAAGACTTTCTTTAACGGGGTTAGGAAACAAATTTGATGTTATTGCCTTGTCTGCAATATCCTCTGAGGTTGTAAAACTAAAACCGGGATAATAATACATTGTTGGTAATCCTGCCTTACAATTAACCATCCCTAAATAAACTGCAGTAGGGTTAAAACCGCAGTTTGCGCCTGATTCGTCAGGATAGCTGATTTCTCCTAAATAATTGTAACCAAATCTTGCGACATAAATTTTTCCGTTGGGCCCCAGTTGCAAACCTTGTGCTTTGCTGCATGTAGCTATTACTTCATAATTTGCAAACGGATCATCTGCCTCAAGGTTGTATTGAATCAGTTTTGAATCAGAAGAGTAAATATTATAAGTCCCATACAACTTTGTTCCATCCGGAGAAAATTCTATTCCATATGCTCTGACGAATGACGAGGAAGATCTATAGTTGCTGACTATGCCTGTAGAATTGTCAAAATCATATAATTCAAACTGACCCAAATCATGTTGAGTTACAGCTAATTTATTTCCGTCTATATTTGTTTTAAAAAATCCGGCAGCATTTACCCACCCGTTATATATGGGATTAGCAGACCAACCGCCTTCGTTGACAGGGCCAACCGCACTGATAACAGGCGTCTCTGAAATCCCATCTTCTGTAATAAGGTAGGCTATGAACTCATTGGAATTCCATTTATGTCCGATAAGCCAGATATCCTGATTGTTACTGTGTGGGACAGCAATCTGCCGTTCTGTTACCATTTCTTCCAGCAGAATATTTTTTTCCGTTGTCACAGCACCTAATCCTCCGTCAAGACTCATGTCAATTACTGAATATCTCCAGCCATTTGCCAAATGTTGATCTGCACTGTCATCTGTGGTGAAAAGATAGTATTGCTTGCTGTCATTTCCTCTCAATACCGATCTTTTTTTTAATATTAATGCTGATTGAGCCGAACTCCAGTGTCCCATGAGGTTGTTACCGTTTTCCATAACTTCATGGTTTGCATTATATACTTCCTGTCCGTCTGAATAAAAGAGTAAATTACCATTGTTGTCACATATTGTCGCACATCCTTCCAGACCGGTTATTTGCCCACCTGTAATAGCAGTGGGAGTCTCATAAGAGAAATCAATTCCTGCATACTCACCAAAATACCAAAGATTGTAAATGGAGTTCTGAGTAAAAACATAAAGTGAAATGCTGAAAGATATTAAAAGCAGTATAACTTTTTTCATGATATTTTTCTGTTTTAAATTCTTTCAAAGGTAATAATTTTTTATATAAGATGCAAATCTTTTTTTGAAGTATTAAACTACCTGCTGATTTCCATTTTAATCATATTTTTTTCGCTTTTGGCCTGTGAACCCATGGAAGAATTTTCTTCAGCCCTGCGAACCAGATAAGGCATAACTTCTTTTATGGGTCCGTAAGGAACATATTTGGCAACATTATATCCTTCTGCTGCAAGGTTGAAAGATATATTATCACGCATCCCGTAAAGTTGTGAAAAATAAATTCTGTTATCATCATTTCTGATATCGTACTTTTTCATAAGTTCTGTCAGTTTTAATACAGAATCTTCATTGTGTGTTCCGCAAAAAATTTCAACATGCTTAATGTTTTCAACCGAGATCCCTATAGCTTTGTTGTAATTGTAATCTGTAACTTCTTTTGTCTCATTTATCGGGTCCGGGTATCCGCCATCTTTTGCACGTTGTCTTTCTTTTTCCATATAAGCACCACGAACGAATTTAATTCCGATTCTGAAATTCTCGCGTTTTGCCATATCAGTTAAAAAATTCAGGTAATCCAGCCTGTCTTTCCGGTAAATTTGCAAAGTAGTGAATACTATAGCTTTTTCGCGATTGTAAAGCTTCATAAAATCAAGTAAAATCTCATCAATTCTGTCCTGATACATAAAGTCCTCTGCATCAACCAAAACCGGGACATGTTTTTTTGAAGCATAATCAAAAATGTCTTTCAGCCTGGTTTTATAATCATCTAATGCCTGATTGTTTAAAGGAAATGAGTTTTGCAGATATTCAGCTTTTATTAATCCGGTAGGTTTAAATACCGCGAACGGGATGTTTTTATCTTTTCCGGCAATATCAATCACTTTCTTCAACTCTTTAACCAGTTTTTCAAAAGACTCTGTATTTGAGACTCCTTCAATTGAGTAATCAGGGATAGTTTTTACGTTGAATTTTCCGATATTATCAGAAACCTTTAGTACTTCATCCAGATTTTCACCGCCACAAAACTGTTTAAACATAAAATTTGTAAATGGTTTAACAGGAATGTGCAAAGCAAGAGCAATATTCAAAAAAAACTTACCTGCTCTTACCATAAATGGCTTTGTAATAATTTTGTAAACGAATAATGCAGACTTTAATTCCTTTGCGGATTTGTAAGCATAAGCGGTTTTTGTGTCTTTAAAGTTCATAATGTTTTTTTGTTTCTTTTGAAACCGAAAATTGTGTGCTTTTGTTGTAGTAAATAATCGTGTAACTGAAAAATAAACTTGCTTTCCCCGGTGTAATAGAAAAAATGTTCAGGCTGATGATTTTTAATATCGTTACCGGCAATAAAGATGATCATGCAAAGAATTTTTCATTTATTTATAAAAACAATAAGTGGAAATTATCCCCTGCTTATGATCTTACACCCAATTCCGTATTTAATGGAAATCATTCCACAACCATTCTCGGCAAAGTAAATCCTGATGATAAAGATATACTTGAACTTGGAAAGAGACATGGTTTTGAAAATAAAAAAATTTCTTTATTAATTGAGGAGTTCCGTTCTGTTGTCGGGATGTGAAATTAAAACTTCTTCTCACTTTCCCGGTTTCTCAAACTAAACTGTAATCCAAATGAGAATAAAAACGGTTCGTAATTAAAACTGTTTGAGTAATCATTAAGCATAAATGAAAGTCCGAACTGAGTAATAAATTTAATCATTGGCGAACCGGCTTTTAATATTAGTGTCGGCTCCAGAAAAAAGCCTGTCTTTTTTATGTTTTCCTGAGTTACAAATGCGCATACTGTTCGCGGAGCAAAAGTTAACTGGAACCAGTCACTGTTAAATCCAATGGCAGGCTGAATAAAAAACCGGTTAACATAAGTATCTGCATATGAAAAAAACACGCCCGAGTCCTGATAAGAATTTATCTTACCCAAACCATATCCTCCATAGGCTTCAAACAGTCCGAATTTTCCCAGTGGTTTAAAATATCCGGCACCGGCTTCGATAAAAATGTGTTTGTGAAAGTTATCTGTACTATCTGACGTTTCGTTCATATAACTTCCGTTTACCATGATTCCTATATTGTCGGTAACTGCATAAGCCGATTGTATATCTGTTCCTGAAAGTCCGAAATTGACAGATGCATTAAATTCGTTTTTCTCATCCAACATTGGAGTATTTACAACATTTGGAACATATAACGGGGCGCAGGAATTCAGGTAAATTATCAGTATTCCGGCTAGGGTGGAAATTAAAATATTCTTTTTCATAATCAGGTTGTTTTGTCAGGTAAAGATACGGGATTATTCGAACAATGTCAATATCATGATTTTTTGAGGATCAACTCAACAGCATTTCGTTAATAACTAATCATATTCCGGTGAAAAACAAAGATTACAAAATACTAATTTCGCAAAAACAAAAATTGTGAGCAGTCCATTAAAAAAATTAGCCGGTCAAACTGCTGTATATGGTCTCAGCAGTATGTTGGGGCGTTTACTCAATTACCTTTTAGTACCTCTTTACACAACTTTATTTGCAACCGGAGTTTACGGAATTGTAACCGAACTGTATGCATATGTTACTTTTCTTCTTATTCTGCTTACTTACGGAATGGAAACCGGTTTTTTCAAATTTGCTCAGGATAAAAATATTTTCGATAAAGTATATTCTTCAATTTTAACCAGTATTGCCGTTACATCTGTTTCTTTTATTGTTTTACTGCTGATATTTTTAAAGCCGTTGGCAAATGTTATGCAGTACGGCGATCACCCAGAGTACATCCTTTGGATAGGTCTTATTGTTGCTATTGATGCTTTTATCTCAATTCCGTTTGCAAAGCTGAGATTACAAAACAAAGCATGGAAGTTTGCAGCATTAAAGTTAATAAACATTGGAGTTACCATAGGGCTAAATCTTTATTTTTTAGTCCTTTGCCCTAAGATTGCAGAAGCTAATCCCGGTTCTGTCTGGCTTTCTGTTTACTCTTCCGGAATAGGAGTAGGTTATGTGTTTATTTCAAATCTTATTGCAAATATTCTTACGTTTGTAATGCTTATTCCCGAAATATTTAATGTCAGATTCAGTTTTGATAAAGCCCTTCTTAAGAAAATTATCATATATTCACTGCCATTGTTAATTGCCGGTTTTGCAGGGATGATTAATGAAACACTCGACAGAGTTTTACTCAAATATCTGGTTCCTGACAATTTACATCCTATGGAACAACTGGGTATTTACGGGGCAAATTACAAGCTGGCAATTTTAATGACTTTGTTTATTCAGATGTTTCGTTATGCAGCTGAACCTTTCTTTTTTAATAATAAAAACGAAAGCAATGCCCGCGAACTATATGCAAAGGCTACCAAATATTTTATTATCTGCGGACTTTTGATTTTCCTTGGGGTAATGTTTTATATTGATTTTATCAAGTACTTTATTGACAAGAATTATCATGAGGGGCTGAAGGTAGTTCCTATATTGTTGCTTGCAAATCTGTTCCTGGGAATTTTCTTTAATTTTTCGATCTGGTACAAGCTTAACGATATGACCAGGTACGGGGCATATCTGGCAATTTTCGGTGCGGTAATTACAATTGTGCTGAATGTTGTGTTGGTTCCGCTGTGTGGATATGTAGGGTCTGCCTGGGCAACATTAGTGTGTTATTTCAGTATGATGGTTCTCTCGTTTTATTGGGGGCAGAAATATTATAAAGTTCCTTACGATTTGAAAAATGCCGGATTTTACTTTTTGTTAGCCCTGATACTTTATGTGACAAGTATTTTCTTAAGACCTGATAATCAGATATTTGTCTATGTGTTTAATACTATATTGCTTTTAGTATTTGTCAGTGTCTTTGTGTTTAAGGAAAAAGCATGGAAGTTGTTGAGGAGATAGTCACGGTATCCAAAATCATAAAAATTTGTGAATATTTATTCGTTATTAAACGCTATATTTCTTATATTAGTGAAGAAGCAACGAAACAACATCATTTTCTGTCTAAGGTTAAATTTATATAAAAAACGTATTTATTGAAAAACAAACTTAATGTCGTAAAAAATCTCTTTAAAATTTATTTTCTGGATTTAAATTAATTTATTTTACTTAGATTTGTTATTGAGATGAAATTTTTTACTAAACCTTATAAGAATATTTTTTAGACGCATTGCAAATAATTAGCATTACATAAATAAAACTCTTAAGTATGAAAACCTTAAAATGTCTTTTCGTTGTATTGTTGCTTTCTGTTTTTGGGACTGAAGCATTCGCTCAACCTAGTTATGGTGGACAACCAATTAGTTTCTCAAATAAGGGTATAAGTACTGAAATTGATCATGTTAAGATATCTCCACCTGATATGCAATTTGTTGTTAAAGATGCAGATGTTTTTGAAAAAAATGGTCAGATTTATAAGATAGCTGAAATGCTAAATACAGATCTGAATATGGAAAATTCCGGGACTTGGGATTATCTTGATGATGGCACTAAAATTTGGCGTTTGAAAATCTCAGTCGAAGGAGCAAAAGGATTGGCTTTATATTATAAAGAATTTTATTTGCCGGAACACACAAAGTTATTTCTGTACAATGAAAACCGAAAACAAGTAATAGGAGCGTTTGATTATAGGAATAATCCAACAATGTTTAAAGATTTTTCCACGGAGATTATTCAGGGCAAAACTGTTTATTTAGAACTTACCCAAAAGCCTGAAGCAACAGAGAATCCTAATATTCAGATTTTTCAGATAGCTTATGTTTATAGAGGAGTAGAACAATTGGTTGGAAGATATGAAAATGAAAAGATAACTGGAGGAGTGGGCTCATCAGATGTATGTGAGGTAAATGTAAACTGTCCCGAAGGAGCAAATTGGCAGATGGAAAAGCGAGGCATAGCAGAAGTTTTTGTTGTTGAAGGAGCATCTGCTGGTTGGTGTTCCGGAACCTTAGTAAGCAATACTTCATTTGATGGCACACCTTATTTTTTGACAGCAGACCATTGTGGTGGGGGAACTTGTACTGCTGACGATTTTGCTCAATGGCAGTTTTATTTCAATTATGAAGCTGCGGGCTGTGCTGATCCAAGTTCGGAACCATCTTACAGTACAATTACCGGAGCTGTTAAAAGAGCAAGAGGAGACATGGATAACGGATCTGATTATTTGCTGGTTGAATTAAATTGTACGGAAGAACAATTAAATCTTTTTGGTGCGTATTATAATGGGTGGAATAGGGGAGTAACTCCAAGTTCAAGTGGAGTAATAATTCATCATCCTTCTGGAGATATAAAAAAAATATCAACTTACACATCCCCTGTAACAGAAGGTACGTATAATGCTTGTCCGGCAAATGTTCACTGGAAGGCTAAGTGGGTTCAAACTGTTACTAATTGGGGTGTTACCGAAGGCGGTTCTTCCGGGGCTCCATTATTTGACAATAACAAATTGGTTGTTGGCACGCTTAGTGGCGGATCATCGTATTGTGGCGCTCTGGTTAATTCATCGTATGATTTGTTTGGAAAGTTTGATTACCATTGGATTTCAAATGGAGAAACAGCAGATTTACAGTTAAAACCGTGGTTAGATCCCATAAACTCGGGAAGTATTACCTGTCCTGGTTATTATGCTGGTAGTAGTACTATTGCTGTTCAAGGATCTGTTTATAATGATCTAAATCAAAATTGTTCGATTGATTCTTACGAAAATGGAATAAGTGGTCAAACCTTATTGATAAATCCCGGAAATATTATTGTTCAGACAAATACATTTGGGGTTTATTCTCTTGATAGTCTTGATGAAGGCATTTATACTATTACAATTGATACAACCAATTTAAATTGGATTGTAACCTGTCCTGTCACTCAGAGTTTTGATGTATTGGATTCTGAGCTTGTTACATTTGCCCCTTCTTTTGGTATGAAATCTACAGAACCTTGTTCTGATCCTGATGTAAGTATTTATGCTCCAATTTTACGCAGATGTTTTGAGAATCAGACAGTACATGTTCAGGCAATGAACAATGGTTTGGCTACAGGTGCTATTGAGGATGCATACACAAAGGTTCAGTTTCACGATTTGATTAGCCTACAGTCTTCTGACAGACCTTATACATTTTTAGGAGATAATACTTATCAATTCGATTTAGGTGATATTTTACCCGGACAAAATGTTTATTGGCGTATTTATATAAATGTTAGCTGTGATGCTGTTTTAGATCAAACACTTTGCATGCAGGCTGAACTATTCCCAATACAGGATTGTTCTCTTGACTCAGATCCTTCATTCCCGGGTGGGGCTACCGGAGATATCCCGCCATGTACAACCCCTTGGGATCATTCAAGTCTTAGCGTAGAAGGATGGTGTCAGAATGATTCGGTTTACTTTTCTGTAAGAAATACAGGCGAATTTGGAGAGGGAGATATGCAATGTCTTTCACCGGTCAGAATATACATTGATGGAGTTTTGGAAAGTGTACAATCTATACAATTAGATGGTGGACAAACAATGATTTATGGCTTTGAAGCAACAGGTCAAACCTGGAGACTTGAAGCCGACCAACATCCTTTGCACCCTGGGAATTCGTATCCTAATGCTGTGGTAGAGCTCTGTGGTGAAAATGGTAATTGGACTCCGGGATTGGTAGATGCGCAGTATCTGGATGATGCAGACCCGATTAAAGATATATACTGTGGTACAATTGTAGGTAGTTATGATCCAAACGATAAATCTGCTTCTCCTTTTGGAGTTGGTCCAGAAGGCTACGTGTCCCCAAATCAAAGTTTTCAATATTATATCCGATTTCAAAATACCGGAAATGATACAGCATTTACAGTAGTTATTCGTGACACTTTAGATTTGAATTTAAATATTTTCTCTGTCACTTCTGGTGTTTCAAGTCATCCATATACATTCCAAATTGCAGGCTCTAGAGTTTTGGAGTGGAGATTTGACAATATATTACTTGTTGATAGTACAACCAATGAACCTGATAGCCATGGTTTTGTCTCATTTACCGTTAATCAAAATCCTGATCTTCCTTATGGAACACAAATTTTAAATAAAGCAGGGATTTACTTCGATTACAATGACCCGGTAATTACAAATGAAGTTGTAAGAACTTTGTATGATTTTAATCCATTGCTTCTTGGAAATCAAACAGGAATCATCACACATGAAATGATGACTGTTTATCCGAATCCTTCTGCCTCAGTAATATTTATTGAATTTTCGGAGCTAAAAAATAATGCAGAGATTAAATTGATAAATATTCTAGGTGAGACTGTTTATTCTGATGATCTTAAAGCAGGAATTAATTATTATAAAATGTCAGTTGGGGCATTTTCAAGAGGACTTTATTTTATTGAATTATGTTCTGAAAGGCAAATTAGTAAAAGCAAACTAATAATCTATTAATCAATTTTGGATAGATTTTTATTAAATGCAATAATCGGTTTTTTAGAAGTCCTCATGCCATTTGTTTGGTAAAATTATTCATACTCAACTCTTTTTCCCAGATACAGAAATATTATAAGTTTTTGGTAATTATTTAGCTTGAGTGAATTAATGGGTAGGCACTTCTCTTCAGCCTCCCGACCCCTCAAAAGACAATTTGCATAAGTACGAAAACAATTACAATTTTTGTTGAATTTGAAAAAACATATTAAAATAATAGTAATCAATATTTATTGAGTAAAAGTTTTTTTAACTGATTAGGTTTATAAATATTTGCTAATTTTATCCTTTATTTTAAACTATTATTAATCTTGTTTATTAAGTTTATGAAATTAAGGTTTGTTGCAGTGTTTGTAATTGCAGTTTTGGTCTCACAGAATATCAGTGCTCAGAAATGGTTGCAGAATTTACCCAAAGAAAAATCAAAGACGGAATACACATTATTCGATTATCGCGATGCTTTTAATAATTACTGGGATGATTATAATGTAAAAGGAGGTTATTATTATGTGGACGGAGTTAAGCATAAAGCCAGAGGATGGAAACAATTTTACAGATGGTACTGGGATATGGAAACAAAGATAGATCCGTCAACAGGACAATTCCCGGCTACAACTGCCGAAGAACAGTTTAATCTGTATTATGCCAAAAATCCGGCTTCGAAATCGTCAGGGGGGAACTGGATTCAGATGGGGCCAAACAGTTCATCCGGAGGATATGCAGGGATAGGTCGTCTTAATTGTGTCGCTTTTCATCCGTCTGACAACAGTACTTACTGGGTCGGAGCTCCGGCAGGCGGGCTTTGGGTTACAAAAAACGGAGGATCATCATGGGCATGTTTAACTGATGACAATGAAGTGATGGGTGTCAGTGACATTATTATTGCTGCTGATTATGTAACATCTCATACAATTTATATTGCTACCGGCGATAAAGATGCCTGGGATAACAATTGTCACGGTGTTTTAAAATCAACGGACGGCGGTGAAACATGGAATGCTACCGGACTTACCTATATGCCGTCAGATTACACTATGGTAAATCGTTTGCTGGCAGATCCGAACAACGTAAATATAATTATTGCGGCCACAACTGCTGGTGTTTATAAAACTACTGACGGAGGTGCAAACTGGTCTTTTCTTGCATCTCATGATTTTAAAGATATGGAGTATAAGCCAGGAAATTTTAACACATTATACGGTTCCAATACATCAGGAGGGGTTTTAGTCTCAACAAATGGTGGAGTAAGCTGGACCCAGACACTTGGCGTGGCGGACGGGCAGCGTACCGAGCTTGCAGTTTCGGCAAATCAGGCATCAATAGTATATGCTGTGGTTGCGAATAATGATAGTGGTTTATATGGAGTTTATAAATCTACAAACAGCGGGACAAGCTTTTCTCAGGTTCTGGACGGCTCAACCCAAAACCTGCTTGGTTGGGAAGCCGCAGGTGATGATTCCGGAGGCCAGGCATGGTACGATTTGACAATAGCGGCATCGCCGGCTAATGCAAATACAGTTCTGGTAGGAGGTGTTAATACCTGGAAATCGACAGACGGAGGATATTCATGGTCAATTGCCAATCACTGGTGGGGCGATGGTGTACAGGATGTACATGCAGATAAACATATGCTTAATTATCGTGCTAACGGCGATTTGTTTGAATGTAATGACGGGGGCATTTATTTCTCGTCCAATAACGGTAGCTCATGGACAGATAAAACGAACGGGATCATTACCAGCCAGATGTATAAATTAAGTAATTCTGCAACTGATGAGGATATTTTTATCGCCGGATTACAGGATAACGGGACAAAATTATATTACTATGGAGACTGGTACGATGTTAAGGGTGGAGACGGCATGGAATGTCTTATAGATTATTCCAATTCTGACATTCAATATGGCACTTATGTGTGTGGACAGATTGACAGAACTACTGATATGTGGAGCGGAGATGTTACAGATATTTCTCCGGACGGAAATCCTGACGGAGCCTGGGTAACTCCTTATATTATAGATCCGGTTAACCCTCAGATTTTATATGTCGGATACTCTGATGTTTACAAAACTACAAACCGTGGCAATAGCTGGACTATGATTTCCAATGTAGCTTCGGATGATAAAATCAGGTCTATGGCTATTGCGCCGTCAAATACGCAAGTGCTTTATATAGCTGATAATACAACTATTTGGAAAACTACAAACGGAGGGACAACCTGGACAGATATAACAGGCTCCTTGCCGGTTTCTACAGCTTATATAGGATATATAGCCATAAAAAATAATGATCCCAATACAGTTTGGATAACCATGAGCGGATTTTCAACTCCCGGTGTTTATCAAACTGTAAACGGCGGAACAACCTGGACGAATATCTCAGGTGGATTACCAACAATTCCTGTAAATACAATAGTTCAGAATAAATTAAACACCGGTACAGTTGAATTGTATTGCGGTACTGATTATGGTGTTTATTTTAAAAACGGGAGCAATAATTGGGTATTTTTTAACAATGGATTGCCAAAAGTTAAAGTCGGAGAACTTGAAATCTGGTACGGAAGCAGTTCTGCAACAAGTAAATTACGTGCAGCAACATATGGAAGGGGGCTTTGGGAAAGTGACCTGTACTCGTCATCTGAGCCTGTTGCAGGAACAGCTTCGGCAGTTTCTCCTGTTTGTAGTGGGAATACCTCAACATTGACTTTAACAGGTTCGTCAGGGAATATACAATGGGAGCAGTCTGCAAACGGAACTTCGGGATGGACTAATGTTACCGGCGGTTCTGGAGCGAACAGCACAACATACACAACGGCAGCTTTAACCACATCTCTTTTTTTCAGAGCATCCTTGTCGCAAACAGGGTTTACAACTGTTTACAGCAACGTGGTTCAGGTTGTGGTAAATGCTCTGCCGGCAGCAGCAGAATCAATTTCAGGAAATTCTTCAGTATGTCGCGGACAAAGCATAGAATCATACACTGTGAATACTGTTTCCGGTGCAGACTCTTATGTATGGACATTATCTTCAGGCGCAACAGGAACCAGCACAACTAACAGTATTTCTGTTACTTATGGTCCGGTAGCTCAATCAGGGAATATTACAGTCGCCGGTCATAATACTTGTGGAAACGGAGTTGTTTCATCACTGAATATTACTGTTAACTCAGCCCCTGAACTTTCATTTGTTGTGGTACCCGAAAGTTATGCAGGAGCTGCCGATGGTTCAATAACAATGACTATTGACGGAGGGACTGCGCCTTATTCAATAGACTGGATTGACGGTACTCACGGGTATTCAATCAGTAACTTAAGTGCAGGCGGTTATTCTGTAGAAGTAACTGATGACAATGGTTGTACTGTGTCGGGATCTGTCGCGGTAACTGTAGCTACCGGAATAATTGCCAATAATAATATAGAAATTGAAATTTATCCGAATCCTGCAAAGGATGTACTCAGATTTGATTGTGTTCCTGTAGGATCAAAAATACAGATTTTCGATTTAAAGGGCAGTTTGTTACAAACAGAGACAATGAAAAATAATAACGAAATCAATGTTTCTGCTTTGTCTGCCGGAACATACATTGTTATAATTACGACTACATCAAAAGAAGCGGGAGCTAAGAAATTTGTGAAAGAATAAGCGGATAACAGACTATTCATATTTTCTTATTAACTCCCTGCATTTATGGAG
>QKHS01000090.1 GCA_003249955.1 Bacteroidales bacterium
AGTAGCATTTACTGTAATTGTAATATTGTCTGTAGAAATACATGAACCAGTTCCGACAGTGTAAGTAATTGAATTATTTCCTGTGTTTGCCGCTGCCGGATCAAAAGTTCCGTTAGTAGTATTTGTGATACCGGTTCCCGACCAGGTGCCACCTGCTGTAGCAGCATTTAAGTTTATTGATGCATCGCCTGAACACATGTTTCCCGGATCAGTAATAGTTGCATCAGGAGTATCAAAAACCTCAATAACAATGCTCCCTGTTCCTGTACATCCAGCATTTGTAACACTGTATGAAATTGTATTATTTCCTGTATTTGCTGTTGCCGGGTCGAAAGTTCCGTTAGTAGTATTTGTTATCCCCGTTCCGGACCATGTTCCTCCTGCTGTGGCAGCAGTTAAGTTAATAGCGGCATCAGTAGAACAGAAGTCTCCCGGATCGGTAATAGTTGCATCAGGAGTAGCATTTACAGTAATTGTAATATTGTCAGTAGAAATACAAGAGCCGGTTCCGACGGTGTAAGTGATTGAATTAGTTCCTGTATTTGCTGCTGCCGGATCAAAAGTTCCGTTAGAAGTATTTGTGATACCGGTTCCCGACCAGGTACCTCCTGCTGTAGCAGCATTTAAGTTTATTGCAGCATCGCCTGAACACATGTTTCCCGGATCGGTAATAGTAGCATTAGGAGTGTTGAAAACTTCAATAACAATGCTCCCTGTTCCTGTACAGCCTGAACTTGTGACACTGTAAGAAATTGTATTATTTCCTGTATTTGCCGCTGCCGGGTCAAAAGTCCCGTTAACAGCATCGGTAATTCCTGTGCCGGACCATGTTCCACCTGTTGTAGCAGCGGTTAGGTTTATTGCCGCATCAGTAGAACAGAAGTCACCCGGATCGGTAATAGTTGCGTCAGGAGTAGCATTTACTGTAATTGTAATGTTGTCTGTAGAAATGCATGAACCCGTTCCTACGGTGTAAGTGATTGAATTATTCCCTATGCTGGCCGCAGCCGGATCGAAAGTCCCGTTTGTAGTATTTGTAATACCGGTTCCGGACCATGTACCTCCCGTGGTTGCCGCAGTAAGATTTATGGCAGCAGCATTATCGCAATAAGGGCCGGCAGCAGTTATAGTCGCATCAGGATTATCACTTACCAGAATCGTAATATTATCTGTAGAAATACATGAACCTGTCCCGACAGTGTATGTTATAGTGTTGTTTCCGATTGTGGCCGCTGCCGGGTCAAAAGTCCCGTTAACAGCATCGGTAATGCCGGTCCCTGACCATGTTCCACCTGTTGTGGCGGCCGTTAAGTTTATTGCTGCATCTGTAGAACAGAAATCACCCGGATCAGTAATAGTTGCATCCGGAGTAGCATTTACAGTAATTGTAATATTGTCTGTAGAAATACAAGAACCTGTACCTACAGTGTAAGTTATAGTATTGTTCCCGATTGTGGCAGTTACCGGGTCGAAAGTCCCGTTAACAGCATCGGTAATGCCGGTTCCTGACCATGTCCCTCCTGCTGTGGCAGCAGTTAAGTTTATTGCTGCATCTGAAGAACAAAATTCTCCCGGATCGGTAATTGTTGCGTCCGGCATTATCTTATATAAAATATAAGGAATCTGACTGAAGTTATTCCATGTCGGAATTGTTGCTTCATAAAACGGAGTTCCCGCAGATGTTGAACTTGACAGAATTAAATTCCACAGATCAGGAAGTGTTGTCCAGTTTGCCAAACCATCCCAGTTACCATCTGCGGCATTATCATAAAAAATGGATATGTCAATTGCAGCAGTTCCGGCAGTTCTGTCTATCTGGTGATAAAACTGAGGGTTTACTTCGCAGATTTTGGGCGGAATGGCATTCACATCATAACCTTCGGTAGTTGCAAGAACATTCGCCATACGAACAACATAAGTGTTCGCAGTTGCATTCTCAGGATTTATTTCAACAGGTCTGTATCTTGGTGTAATCAGGCTTGATCCTACTGGAAACAGGTATGTTGAAGAAGAGTTTGTTTCTCTGGATAAAAACCCTCCGTTAAGGCTTGATACAAAACCTGTTGTCCGGATTATTGCATTGGTATTTACGTTTTCTACAAAAAAGATAAATGTTTCTGTTTGCAGTTCAAGGTGCTTTAAATCAAGAATCCCTGTTGAATATTGATCAATGGTTTGTGTTTTTAAGCCTGAACCATCCAGTGTAAGATTGTAAAAATGAGTAGATACCGATCCGCTGAGCAGTTGATTGGCCCCTTGTAAAAATACTGTTCCCGAGCCTGCATTAAAAATGCTGTTATTTATCCAGTTACCGTAAACTCTGTAATATCCGCTGCCTCCGGCAATATCATTATTGGTGAAATCATTCTGAATAATAAATTCGGCATTTGTTCCGGCACTTTCTTCAACAGTAATCTGCCCGCTCTGGTTTTGGACACTTCCGTCCACAAAAACAAGAGCTCCCGGCTTAGCGTCAATCTCTGCTCCGTTATTATAAAATAACTGTGCATGCAATAAATTTGTTGTAAATAAGATAAAAACGAAAAATGTTGTAAAAATTTTAGAAATCGCTCCGGTCTTTTCCATCTTTTGAAATGTATGTTTGTTTTTTAAGTTAGCTGTCATTCTACAATTACTTTAATGGTTTTACGATTCAATCCACTGTCTGTATATGTGATAAAATAAGTTCCCGGTTCTAACGATGTGTTGAGGGTTACTTCCCTGAATCCGTTAAAATCATCGAAAGACAGTTTATCTACAGTTCTTCCTGTAGCATCATAAATATCCAGCCGGACTGCAGTCTGACCGGTATTTGTATTAATAAAAAAGCTTTTACCGTTGAAAGGGTTTGGATAAATTATAATATCGACATCGTTATCACCGGAGCATTTGCAGTATATTGCTTTTGTCTCTGATTTTATACCGTCAAAGTCAACCTCTGTTAATTGATAATAGGCATTTGAAACATCAGTATTCTCATCTGTGAATTCATAATTTTTATTTTGCTGAGACGCTCCGGCAGCTTTAATTTTTCCTATTGTTGAGTAATTTATGCCGTCTTCGGATTTCTTTACCAGAAAATAATCAGAATTTGTTTCGGAAGATGTAGCCCATTTTATAATGTGTTTACCTTCCTGACAATCTGCTGTAAATCCTGTAAGTTCTACAGGAAGGACTTCGTCTTTTACGCCTATTGTCCATTTGGAAAATCCGTCGGCAAGTGCATTTATAACTCTTGGGTTTCCTGTTACAGAAACAGGAGAACTTACCTGAACCCACGGATCAGGAGCATCTTGTTTAAACACACTCATGGCATTGGTTGCCAGCCCGTTGTCGAATATGTCCAGCCATTTAAATGTCATATCAACATCTGCTGATGGCTGGTTTTCGACTGAGATATCCCAATAACACTCAATACTTGAAACATCTGTAATTGTTGAAATCCCGTCAATTCCTGTAACGCGTGTTACAGTAACATTCCCCAAATCGTCAGATACGTTATTCATAATTGCCCATACATTTCCGAATACGGGGCTTAAACTTCCGCTTTGTGTTCCGCTTATTGATATATTATCAAGCCATACACTGTACTCATTAGAGTTGTTGTATCCGCATGATGGTTCCATGTAATAAAGAATATTTGATTTGTCGGTAATCCCCGAAATGTCAAAAACGACTTTGGCGGAAGCACAATTTCTGAGTTCTGAAAATCTAAATCCTTTACCGTTTGCCCCGGAGTCATAAGTAACATCAACGCCATCAATTATAACAGATGTAACATTATGTCTGTATCCTCCGTCTGCCCACATGTAGAATCTGCACCAGTCATTTGCATTTGCAGCAAAGTACGAATTGGAAACATCGAAAGACAAGGTAACTTCATCATATCCGGTATTGTTTACTTCCGGTAATCTCACAAAATTACCCCAGTAGTTATTCCAGCTCCCCGAATATCCTATTCTTCCGTCAGAGCAGCCTCCTGTTGCCGAATGCGCAACAGGGGTATTTGAGTCGGGGGCAAACCATACATTTGTCGGAGCTGTGGAACCATGTATAAGTATGTCTGAGTTAAATTGTTCAGGTTCTGTTATTACTGTTTGAGATGTAATATTGTTTGTTATGGAAACTGTTCCGTAAATATGTGAATTATTATTTTCCCCTATTAACACTGCATCAGGGGCCAGAAAAATTGTAGCACTCCCGTTATTCGGATCGCCGTCTTCGTAAGTCTTTAATACTCCTGTAACAAATTCAATATTATCGGAGATGTTAAGATCGTTTGCAATAAATACCGTGCCGGAAGCGGCTCTGTTTAAGTATATTGCCTGAAGGGTATTTTGGGTAGGGTCAAAGAACAGGTTTCCTGCAGCTCCGCTTCCAAGAACCGCTAAGTAACTGCTTGTGGTTCCGCCTAAATATCCGTTGGTCCGGGAAACATTGCCATATAAATCCAGAATGCAATTACCCAGATTAAATGTCCCGTTTATTTTATTGAGATTTTTGATTACAGCAGTCCTGAAACCTGTCAGATTAACTCCGGCAGAGTTGTTGATTTCAAGCAGGGAAATTCCGGCTATTCCTCCTAACAGAGAACTGTAGCTTCCTGTTGTGTTAAATGTTTGTGCATTAGTACCATTGAAAACAATTTTTGAGTTTTCCTGTTCGGCATACAAAACACCTTCGTGAATTAAATCTCCTGTAAGACTAAGAGTGTAAGGTATGTCTCCGTTATCCTGATTGTAAACAGAAAAAGCACAATTCTCAGGAATGGTAACACTTCCATAACAAAATACATTATCCCACATTATTGCATTGGAGAATATATTGGTTGAGTTGGTGTACAATTCAACAGAAGGAGCATGTCCGGCCATAGAGAATGTGTTTGTGCCTGCAGGAGATGATGATGATCCTATCATTAGCTTGCCGCCTGTAATGTTGATATTTGAAGCTGTAACATTGTACATGGGGTATCCCAGACTTGTTGAATAAGACGGATTAATTAAATGGATTTCTCCGCCGCTGATATTTATGCTTGCATTATTTCTGAAATCAAACCATCCTGTTTGATCGGATAAGTTGTTTCCAAAATAACCTGTTCTTATTCTTCCGGCACTCATTGTAAGACTGAAATCTCCGTTCCCCTGAAATGTTACAGGTCCTGTACATGTTAAGTCACCACCGCTTATTGTTAAGGAGGACCCGTTTACAAATTCAAGATAATCTGACCAGTCGTTACCGATATTAACAGTTCCCTGACGTATTTCCAGATTTCCGTAACAGACAACAGGATCATAACCTGAAATTCCGAAATTAGGATTGTCAATAATAAGAGTAAAATTACTGCCGGAATTTAAACTTGATATCTGAGGGAGCTTACGTACATCATCAGCGCTTGTGTTGGTGCTTTGAATTCCGAATCGGGTTGTCATAGTGTAGGTTCCTCCGATTTTAAGTGTTCCGGTATGATCAATTACATCATACATAAAAAAGCCGTTCCCGTCAAGATTGTTTGATCCCCAACCCAACAACTGAACAGGTTTTATTTCAACAACATCAGAATTATTGTCTTTCAATATTGATAATCCGCCAAGATCATTTTCTCCTGTACCGGACCATTCGGAGTCGCCGCTGCCTCTGAAGCGCACCTGAACATATGACCAGTAACCTGTTTCGGGGCGATCGTTAAAAAGCACTCCGTGTCCGGCATTGGCATTATTATATAAACTACTTTTTAAAATCAGAAGATGAACATAGTTACGTGAGGCATCATAAGCAGCATTTGTCTGAAAATCAGAATCCCCAACCATAACTACATTTCCGTTTACTGTTAATGTTTTTGCTGTATCAGATCCGTCAATCCCCCAGAAAAACTGAAGCAATCCTTCGATTCTCAGATTGTTGATTTCGTAATTTCCGTTGATAATCATTTTACTGTTTGCTCTGATTGTGACATTGGTGGTACTGCTGTTGGGTGGGGTAGAGGCGGTTACCCATGTACTGCCATCATATATCTGCCAATTGGAAGCTACGCTCCACATATAATTTACACCATCAGTATAGCGGGTTCTGTAATCTCCGCTGGCAGGCCCTGTGCCGCTTGTAAAAGACCATACAGAACAACCTGTTGCTGTACCCGAAGCATTTCTGGGAACTATTTTCCAGTAATATGTTGTGTTATCTGCTATTGTTGCAGTATATGAAGTAGTTGTAACATTTGTTACGTAAGGCGGATTTGATCCGGTACCAAAATATACATCATAGGACGTAGCACCCGGGGCGGCGTTCCATGTTAAAGGATCAGCAGGAGAGTGTCCGACGGAAGCATCTGCAGGCATTTGAGGCGAGGTGCAGGTAGGTGGAGAGCTTGGTTCAGTGTATGTCACAGACAGGTAAGGCCTGTTTGCATCACTGTAACCTGCAATTTGAAAATATTGCCCGTTTGTCCATGTTCCCATCGGAAATACTCCCATTGAAACAGAATTACTGTTTATAGCATTCTGAATGTATAGTTTTCCTGCTGTTGTAAATGTAGAACTCCTCCAGCCCAGACTTTGAACAGTAACGCTTGCAGAATAGGCCGTTGTCATAGTATTGTGTAAATTTGAAGGATAAGTCAAAGGATCTGCGGAATTTACCATAGCCCATGTCTTTGTGGCAACTCCCGTTCCCCATCCGCCGAGTATGTTTATATATGATGTTGCTGCAGTTACAGTCGAATTATCCATTATAGAGCTTAAGTCGTATCTGACCGAACCTGCAATCCAATAATAAGAATAATATCCGGCATACATTGTTTCATCATCATATAAGCCATCATCCCAGGCGGTTCCTGTCCAGCCTGCGGAATTATTTGGGTAAACACTGACTGTAGGATCAATTATCAAAGGAAAAGTTCTCTGATTATCTTTTATCCACGAGGCTTTGACAATAGTTCTGATTTGGAGAACCTGTCCGTTTTGTTCAATTTCGTAAATACCTGTTTCGTTTTCAAGTCCTTTATAGTTGTTTTTTTCAAAATATACGGGAGTTGAATATCTTAAGATCTCATTGCCATTATTATCAAAAACGGAAATATGTTGCCCGGGTTCTTTTTGAAATTTGTTTCCGGACTTGTTATATAGCACGGCTTTAAATCCTTCCGGAAGAGAAATTTCTTCGGTGAACGCAATAAAATCCGTATTAGCCGGAATGTAGTTTAAAAAACCGGAGCCGGTTATCTCGTAATTTATTTTTCTTCCTTCATACAATTGGGTAATTTCAGCATTTGTATAAGGGTAAAGATTATTGTAGATTATTTTTGATTTATTCAGATCCATCTTGCAATTAGCGGCAATTATGACATCCAGTGTATTGTGATTTTCATCCAGAAACTCAATTTTTTTATTTCCCCATTCGCTTATTTCGTTGCTTCCTATTACGGTTTTTATGCCTTTTTCCTGATTTGAACTGATAAATGTAAGAAAACTGTTTTTAGTGTTTGAATACTCGAAATCAGGATAAATTCCACTGTTGTTTTTTAAGTAATTCCGCTCAATAGTTCGCCATTGTCCATTACTGAAGTAGTTTATCGGCCCGGTGGAAATTATTGCTTCGGTTGACCCGTCAGCATTTGAGAAATGCTTTGATGTTCTGTTTCTCAGGCTTACAATTTCGTCATCAGGATTTCTGTGAGAATATACAGCATCTGTTTCGAAGCTTTCATCTTTTGACTGTTCTGAGTCACAGGCAGATAAACCTGAATTATTAATTTTTGAGTTTATTTTATGAGAATAAGTTACAACCTGTTTTTTGTTATTGTCAATTTGGGATAGATTTCTATCGTAAACAGATTGAGAAAAACTGAATGAACAGGAACACCCAAAAACCAGAATAAAAATTGAGATGTAAAATTGCTTTTTCATAGTCATAAAATTCTTAAATATTCAGGAATTTATCCATGCAAATATACTTTATAAATAACATGGCATCTGAAATTGCAGTGAGACAAACATAGGACAAAATAAAAAAGCTTAATCTGTGTTTGTTTTATGATGTTAAATTTTATGTGGTATAATATGTTGATATTCAGCCTTTTATAATAATGAGACTGAAGAGCTTTGTAACAATTGTTTAATATGCCGATAGGACAAGCTTAGTTTTTGTGGTAATTATCTGTCTTTTTATCGGGATAAGGAAGGGTTTGAGTTTTCAGGTTTTTAAATTATAATTCTGTCATAAATTTTGCAATGTTTATATCAGAATCCAGATTCATTTTCTTTCTTAATCGGTATAATCTTTTGTGAACTCCGGCCAATGAAATATTCATCATTTGGGCAATTTCCTTGTAGCTGAGATTTATTCTCAGGTAAGCACAAACTCTTAAATCTGTTTGGGACAATTCGTTATAACGTTTGAGCAGTTCGTCGAAGAAACCTGTATTAACACTTTCAAAATGCAGTTTAAATTGTTCCCAGTCGGAGTCAAGATTTATACTGTTGTCAATTATTTTTGTTATTTCCCTGTGTGTCCTGTTATCTGTTGAATTGTTCCCCGGAATTTCCTCAATGATATCTTTTATGCTTATAAGAATCTTATTCTTGTTTAGGAGGTGCATTGTTGATGTTATCAGTTCCCTTCTGCTGTGTTCCAGTTCTGCGTCAAATTTGTTTTTTTGAAGTAAATTAATCTCATGTTGATTTTTTACCTCTTTTTCCAGAAGGTCACGTTCTATTTCCTGCTTTTGAAGCAGGAGACTGTTAACTTTCTCCTGCTGTTCATAACTCGTCTTCTGGCTCTTTAACAGTTTGGTCTTTACTCTTATTATAAAGAAGAGTAATATCATAATAAGCAGAAGCGTGATAATGAGGAAATTTAAGAACAGGTTGTGACTCTTTTTTATTTCAGCATCTTTCTTCAAAAGATTAATCTGGGTGTCTTTTTTATCTGTTTCATATTTTATGTTGAGTTCAGATATTTTAGTTTGGGTGGTTTTATTTATTACCGAGTCGCGTAGTTCAATGTAAGTTTCATAGAATTCCAAAGCTTTTTCAAAATCATGGCTTTTTTTATAAGTGTCCGAAATTTGAAATAAAGTTTCAGATTCTGCCAGCAGGTTACCTACTTCTTTTCTTAGTTCCAGACTTTTAAACAACAAATTGATAGCTTCATCAAATCTATTGTCAGCAGAAAATAATTTTGCTTCCTGATTGTAAATGTTTGCAATTCCATGTTTGTTTTCTATTTGTTCAAAAAATATCAGGGCAGAGTCCAGATATATTCTTGCCGAATCGCCTTTGTTTATTTTTTCAAATAATATAGAAGCATTGTAATATGCTGTTCCGGCATCATATTTATTGTTTCTTTTTACTAAAATATATATGGCCTTTCTGATAAACATCAGAGCAGTGTCAGGTTTTTCGAAAGTGTAGTACGATGCCAGATTGTTATAAATATTTGCGATTCCTTTTTCATCATTTATTTCCTTATAAAGAGCTAGTGATGTTTCGTAATATTTTAAAGACTCCTTAGCTTTACCGTGGTCATCATAAATTACTCCCAGATTGTTGTTGATATCTGCCATCCCTTTCTTATTTTTTGCCTTCTCATATATTTTAAGGGATTTATAATAGTATTCCGAAGCTTTGCCAAAATCACTTTTTGCTTCGTAAATTAAGCCTAACCTGTTTAAAGATGCGGCAATTTCATTTTGATTTCCGGATTTGATAATCTGTAAATACGATTTTTTGAAATATATTAATGTAGAATCAAAATTACACTGAAAAAAATATGAGTTGGCATGATTTACATATCCGTCAGAAACTATTTTAAAGTTGTGTATCTCTTTGCCTATGGAAATTGCACTATCTGCATATTTTCTTGCGATTGTAAAATCAATGTCAAGATATTGATCCGAAATTTTATTATATGTTTCTGCAATTTCCTTTTTATCAGATGTATATGTTGCGGCAGTTTTCAGGCTATCCACTATGTTTGTTTGCGCGGTTAGTGAAAACAGAAAGAATGTGAATGAAACAGTAAAAAATAATTTCGATGAATAAGTATAATACTTCATATAAATAAAATACGATGTTTTTGTGCCTGGTTTGCTACAAACATTTATTTACTTATATCAGTCTTTAACTATAATTTCATACTCTGACTTTAATTTACCGTCAACCTTAAGAATGTAAACACCTGACGGAATATTTTCAGGAAGACTTATTCTGAAATTATTGTCTCCTGGTAATACAGTCTGATTGCTTAAAGGAGTGGTTATTAATCTGCCGGTAACATCAAAAACTGTGATATCAATACGATCTTCAGTTCCGCTGTTATAGTTCATGTTTATTTCGGTGTTAAACGGATTCGGCCATATGCTTAAGTTTCCTGTTTTAACAACCGGAATATCGGAAAAATAGTCAATAGTAAGTTCTACAGGGATTGTAATCATGCTTGCTCCGTCAGATATTACGATGTTTGCATAATAAACACCTTCTGCCATGTCGGTAGTGTTATAATTAAGAGTCAGTTCAAAATCTGAACTGTACGGAATCTCACCGTTGACAGGATTTATGCTTAACCAGAATGACTCCTGATTTTGTAAAGTAATTACAGAGCTTAAAGAATGAGGTTCTGACCCATAAACATCGCCGGTTATAGTGTATCCTATTTCTGATTCCAACCCGGTATAATTTTCATTAAAAGTAATATTTACAGTGAAGGTCGCAGATTCGCCACCATGAATTACTCCCCATGTATTGGTTGTGCTAAAAGTAAGATCAGCACCGGCTCCTGTTGCTAAATTACTGTACAGCGTTCCGGACGGTCCGACAATATCCGTCGAACTGTTAACCGTTATCTCGTCAGGGAAATTGATTGCCAGATTTTTTATCCATTCACTGTCAGAAGATACCGCACTTAAAGTAAACGTTACTGTATAAGATTCTCCGGGTAAAAAAGTTTCAATATCTGCAGTCAGCGTAGAACCTTCTATGCTTTTTCCACCCATTTCTACCGGAATAATATCAATATCAAAGTCCAGAATTCCTCCGCCTATATTCGAAATTATAAGCGGATCACTATCTTCCTGATTGGTGTCCATGGTTTTAAAGATTTCAGTAACTTCACAATCAAGCAGCGGAGGAATATTATTTACAGCAGGGAATACAATGTTGTCAATCCATGCAGCGTCCTGACCACCGACAGAATTTATATCTTTACGGTACCTCCATGCAAAAACATGGTGTCCTGTCTCTACAGGGTGAGAATATTCTGCCCATCCTATTTCGCCGGATAGGCTATATACAACAACTCCGTCAACGAGAAACTCAAAGAAATCATAATTGGGTTCACTCGAAACTTTTCTGGCAAAACTTACGTTTCCGTCTGCCACAACATACATTTCTATCTGAAGTACAGATTGCTGGTTGTCACTGATTGCTCCCGATCTTAAGCTGTAAGTTCCTTCATATACTTCATCAGATACAACATACCAATCATTGGTTTCAGGTTGTGTCCACTCGAAAGTGTCAAGTCCGCCGGATTCGAATGTTTCCATAAGAATCCCTATGATAAGATAACATGTTATATCAGTATTTAACCCGTTGTCAGCCACGACATTAAGATTAAGTTCAACCAGATGTGCCATGTCACACGAAGGGTCAATGCTTATACTGTAAGTTAACAGACTGCTGTTTCCGGCAGGAAGAGAAGAAATGTCCAGAGAACCTGTGTTTATAGTAACCATAGGATCGTCTGTACTTAAAACGGAAGATATATTTGTTGCACCTACCAATCCTATGTTTTTCAGGTTGAAAATTACATCAGAGGTTTCTCCGGGATCAAGGCAATTGTTGTCGCCATCGTTAACAACAGTACTAATCACTGTAATTATTCCTGTGTTAATGGTTACTTCTACAGGAACTATTACTGAATACCCGTTGTCTCCTGTAATGTTAAGATTAATTACTGAGACATGCTGATTCTCAACGACAGAAGCAGTTGTAATATTAAACATTGCATTTTCTGTCTGATCAGGCTCCAGCGAACTGATATTATCCGTATTTGTATTAATTGTGATATATGGGTCAGATGTGCTTGCGGTAATAGAAAGATTATGTACATCAGATCCTCCGTTATTCATAACAGGAATAATAATGTTTGCTGTTTCGTCTGCTGCCAGAATATTGTCATTTGAGTCATCAATTTCAACATCTCCTGTCAAAATATGAGGAGCATAAGCTGTAAACATATAAAAATAATCCCAATCGTCCTGATCTGAAGAGACGGTAAAATTAAACTGAAATTGATAGTTGTCAGGAACATCAGGGCTGACAGTAAAACTAAAAGCATCCGATATAATAGTATTGTTACCCGGATTTAAATCAGGACAATTTACGGTGTTATCTGTAATTGTAATATAAGGGTCACTGGTTGACATGTTAATTGTAATACCGGTAATTGCACTTGCCATAGGGTTTGTGGCAGTTACATCCAGAGTCACATTTTCTGCATATTCTATCACGTTGTCATCCGGTGTATTTACGTTATAAGACAGTATAAGCCCGTCAGTTACGAAAGGTAATGTAATCTTATCTGAGATGCCGTTGTTATCTGTAACTTTAAAATGAAAATCCTCAGCCAGATATTCATGAGTCGGAACGCCTGTAAGCAAACCGTCTTTGCTTATTTCAAACTCGTCAGGAATTGCAAAAGGAACCATGGTATAAGTAAATCCTGAAGCAACAGAAGCCGGGTTATCAAAAGAAAGTCTCTGGAAGTTTATTTCATCTCCGTTGGATACCCCGCAAACATATGTAATAAGACTTGTAAGTGCAGAGTTGTCATAGTTGAAAATTATCCGGCCATCATCATATATGGTCATTGCAAAATTGATGGTAGAGTTGTTCCATATAATAGTCTTATAATTAGCTCCGCTTATAACCTGCATGGTCGATGTATTTTGTATGCATGAATATGGTTGCCGCGTGTGAATTATAATACGGGAAACTGTCGGCAAAGCCGTTTTCAAAAACAACAAGTCCTTTGCTGCTCACATATATAGTGTTATATTCCTGTCCGTAATAGCTGAAAGTAAAACCTAAAGGTACTGCAAAGAATCCTGAGCCGCTTAAAGTCGTACCACCTGTCGGGAAACTTGTTGTTGACTCCGTGATGTCAAAATCCATATTAAAATTCCATGTATATGGCATTGTCCCTCCTTCTGCCATTAGCTGCTGTGAAAAAGGACTCATGATTGCGCCACTCGACAAAGCATCTGTAGTGATATTAACAGGATCGTATGTTTCGGAACTTACAATGCTTAAGGTTGCTATTCCGTTTTGAGGAATTGTCTGTGCAGGGTCACTGCAAACTGTTTCAACCGGAGTTCCGCTGCTATAATTTATTAATGAGAACGAATTTAATGTCCCCGATCCCCATCCGTCAGCATCATTTTCGTAAACCTGAATAAAATATTTTGCTTCCTGCCCGGGGCTGATTAAATTAAGCAATGGGGTAAGATCAAGTCCGAATTCAATAGTTTTGTCAGCTTCGGTGTCGCCTCCGGTCATATACCTGTCTCCTCCCTGATAGTCAAAAACATTTAAATTAATAACATATTCAGGCATTGTGGCCGAAGTATTTGTTGCTATACCGGCATATACTTTAATTCTTTTTCTGTTGGTGTAAGTAATGTTAACCTTTGCTGTCAGTTGCGGTTCATATGTCGGATTTACCGTCATAACATGAACAACATCATGCCAGAATGCTCCTGTTGCCAATGCTTTATACATGATATAGCAAAATCCTCCGTCAGCCCATGCCGGTCCTCCGCTGTAAGTGTTACACATTTTTATTCCTCCAATTTCCCAGTCTGCCATAGTAACCTGTCCGTCTCCTGTAATGTCGAGGTCATTGGTGTACTGTCCGTCACCGTTATAGTCATAGCGGATAGAATCGTTATATCCTAAAATTGCCATAGAATGTGATGTGCTTGCAGTAAGAGTTGTAATAACTTTTTTGCCTCCCTCTTCTGTACCTGCCGGCAATACTCCGTTAGGAGAAGGAACCGTAGAATAGAATATTGCACATCCTCCGTCGTCATCGCCGGTAAGATGGTCGTTTATCCAGTTTTTCATAATCTGCAAACCTTCAGCGTCTCCCACATCAATTTTATATGCGTGTGAGATTCTGTTGTGCATGGCACTATAGTATAAATCATATCCGGTCATCCATCTGTAATTACCTCCTGCATCAATTGTTCCTCCGTATTCTTCCTGATTGGGAGTACCTACCGTGCGCAGAACTTCTAACGTATGATAATAACTTACCCCGCTGCTGCCCCAGTCTCCTGCATCCCAGTTGTAAACAAATCCGGTAGGATACAGGTGTGCATTTACATTTGCTTCCAGATTACGGGCTGCATTCATCTCATATGTAAAACAGATACCTGTAGAAGATGCTTGTCCGCAACTCATTCCAGATTGTGCAAACATATCTCTGAAGTGTTCACTCTCTGAATGATCAACTTTGTACGGAATTGATTTGTTTTTATATGAGTCAGGCATTACAAGATCGGGTAAACTCAGAAGCTGTTCCTGATCTTTAAGGCTTAATGGTTGTGGAAGGGTGGTTTTTAAACCGTTCTGAGTAAATCCGTAAAAACTGATGATTACAAATAAAATTCCGGTAAATAGTTTTTTCATAATAGAGAATTTTAAACTTTTGCGGAAAGTTACATAATTATTTATTAAGTTGAAAAAAAAATGATTTTTTTTTGACTAAAATATAGGGTACACCAATACTTGTGAAATGAGATATTCACAAATATTGATAAAAATTTTCAGTAAGCCTGAAATCAGATTGTTTTAGGACTGATAAATTTTAAAAGTTTTCCTGTGTCAGGTTCAACATCATCCCATTTGTACAAATCGAATTCAATATGAGCGACTCCGCTTGTCGGGATGTTTTCAATATCTCCTCCTGTAAGAAGATTCGCCAATCCTGTTATGCCTGGGTTATGGCTTATAAGAAAAATATGACGGATCTTCACATTCTGTTCAATCAATATTTCAATATATTCAGATACACTGCACATGTACAATTCATCTATGTAGTGTATTTTATCGACCGGGTATCCGACTTTTTCTGCAATGATTTCTGCTGTTTCATATGCTCTTACAGCCGGGCTGGATATTATTAAATCCGGTTTAGGTAAATTTGCAGCCAGATATTCTCCCATTTTTGGGGCATCTTTTTCTCCTCTCTCACTCAAAGGTCTGTCAAAGTCAGATAAGTCGTTGTCCCAGTCCGATTTGGCATGACGAATCAATGTTAAAAGTTTCATCTGTGAATTTAGTGTGGTATTAAATACTAATTTATGTTGATTAATTATTTTTCTGCAATTTTATTAAAATATTTAATACAAATAAAAAATTAACCGTTTTTTTTCAAAAATACTAAGTCGCAGTTTTTTAGCTTACAGCAGATCCGTTGGAGCAAAGTCCTTCAGGGCCAACAAACTTAAGACTCCCGTCTTTGTCGGATGCCATCAGCACCATACCATTGGATTCTATTCCGCGCAGGGTTCTTGGTGCAAGATTTACAAGGACACATATTTGCTTTCCGATAATATCCTCAGGTTTATAATATTGTGCGATGCCTGAGACTATTACGCGTTTGTCTATTCCTGTATCAACCAGAAGTTTTAAAAGTTTGTCAGCTTTAGGAACTTTTTCGGCTTCAAGAATTGTTGCAATTCTTATATCCTGTTTGACAAAGTCGTCGTATGTTATTACATCCTTTTGCGGAGTGACAGTTATTTTTTCCATTTGATTCTTTTCTTTTGATTTTAAAAGTTTCTGAATCTGTAATTCAATAGCATCGTCTTCTATTCTTTCGAAGAGTAATTCCGGCTGGTTAAGTTTATGCCCGGCAGATATAAGATCAAAACCGGCAGTTTTTTCCCACTCAGGCCTTTCAATATTCAACATTTTGAAAAGTTTATCGGAGCTAAAGGGTAAAAACGGTTCTGCCAATGTTGCAGAAAGAGCACATAACTGAAGAGAATAATATAAAATGGTTTTTACCCTTTCTGTATCAGTTTTAATAAGCTTCCACGGCTCTGTATCTGCAAGATACTTGTTTCCTGTTCTCGCAATGCTCATGGCATCTTTTAATGCTTCTCTGAACTTATAATTCTCAATATTTTTTTCAATGCCGGTTTTTATTCTGACGATTTCGTTACGGATTTCTTTCTCATAATCAGTGTCGTTTCCTGGCTCAGGAATTACTCCCTCAAAATATTTCTGTGTCAGAACCATGGCTCTGTTTACAAAGTTGCCCATGATTGCAACCAGTTCACTGTTGTTTCTGGTTTGGAAATCTTTCCAGGTAAAGTCGTTATCTTTGGTTTCGGGAGCATTGGCACATAAAACATATCTTAATACATCCTGTTTTCCAGGAAAATCCTCAAGGTATTCATTAAGCCAGACTGCCCAGTTACGGGATGTACTTATTTTGTCCCCTTCAAGATTAAGAAATTCATTAGCCGGAACATTTTCAGGTAAAATATAGCTTCCTTCGTGACGCAACATCGACGGGAATATTATGCAATGAAACACGATATTGTCTTTCCCGATGAAATGAACGAGTTTGGTTTCATCATCTTTCCAGTATTTTTCCCAATCAGGAGTAAGCTCTCTTGTAGCCGAGATATAACCTATAGGGGCATCAAACCAAACATAAAGAACTTTGTTTTTTGCATCTTCCAGCGGAACAGGAACCCCCCATTCAAGATCACGGGTTACCGCACGCGGGAATAATCCTGAATCAAGCCATGATTTACATTGTCCGTAAACATTCGGTTTCCACTCTTTGTGTTCTTCCAGAATCCATTGTTTTAATTCATCTTCATATTTATCAAGAGGCAGGAACCAATGTTTTGTTTCTTTCAAAACAGGTTTGTTGCCACTTATTACGGAACGGGGATTTATTAATTCTTCCGCACTTAACGTAGATCCGCATTTTTCACACTGATCTCCATAAGCATCTTCAGCCCCGCATTTTGGACATGTGCCCATTATATAGCGGTCTGCAAGAAACTGATTTTCAGCTTCATCATAAAACTGCATGCTGGTTTTTTCGATAAATTCGCCTTTTTCATACAATGTCATAAAAAACTCTGCGGCTGTTTTATGATGTGTTTTGTTGCTGGTACGACTGTATATGTCGAATGAAATTCCGAAATCTTTGAATGATTTTTTAATAATGTTGTGATATCTGTCAACAATCTGTTGAGGGCTAACACCTTCTTTTCTGGCTTTTAATGTAATCGGCACCCCATGTTCGTCAGAACCACCTATAAAAATAACATCCTGTTTTTTTAATCTGAGGTATCGTACATAAATGTCGGCAGGGACATAAACTCCGGCTAAATGTCCGATATGAACAGGTCCGTTTGCATATGGAAGGGCAGATGTAACAGTATATCTCTTAAATTCTTTCATTTTATAAATTTTTTCGCAAAGATAGAAAAAGGCTGAAAAACAGTAATGTTTAGAAGAAAAATTTTTCAGAATAGTAATATCGGAAAGTCAGGTTTTAATTAAGAATGTGATAACTTATCAGGTTATAATCAGGGATTGTTTCTGTCGTGGTATGGTTGTTAAATGCTGAATGTTTATTATATATAAGGTATAGCTAAAAAAAAATGCCTGCTAATTGCAGGCATTTTCAATAAATCTTTTTCAGCAGATTATTTTATTTTAGCTAATCTTGCTTTTACAACGGTGTGAGATTTTTGGAAAATCAAAGGAATACCAGTCATTTTAGTTTCATACTGAGGGTAGAAAACTACGTCGTATCCAGGATTTTTTGACATTACGTCATACACTGCAAAAGCCTGAGATCCGCCAATTGGTAAATTACCGATAATAGGAATGTTAAACATGCTTGATTCAACAACTACAGCAGTTTCACTTTTGAATAAATGTGCCCAGTCAACACCTAAAATTCTTGTCTGAGTTCCTTCTCCGACTACCTGATCAGAAAAAGTAAAATCATCCTTTTGGAATTCTACATAGTTGTTAGGGCTTTTCATTGATTTCATTGTGTAGCTGCATCCTGCAAATGATAATCCTAAAATTGCTACTAAAGCAAATAAAATAACTCTTGTTTTCATGTATAAAATGTTTAATGTTAGACTTTGCAAATATATATATATTTTCTTTAGTCATGTTGAAAATGTTTTTAATACATTGAAAATTGTTGAAAAAGGGGTGGCGAAATAAATTTGTTAATAATGAGAAAGATTTCTAAGTTGCTGGAAAACAGTATATATATGCCTGAATTTTTAACAAAATTACTTTTGCTTTAAAAAGAAAAATAATTATTCTATTTTTGAATTTATTTAAATTAAAATTATGGTTACACCGTCATTACTTAAACCAGGGAGTAAAATAGCGATATTAAGTCCTTCAGGAGCAGTGAATCCCGAATTTGTAAAATCTGCTGTAAAGTTGATTTCAGATAAAGGATATGAGTCTGTAGTTTTTCCGTCATGTCTGAATAAATATTTTCAGTTTGGAGGAACAGATGAACAACGCCTTGCCGATTTACAAGCTGCTTTAGATGATGAAAGTTTTGATGCAATCCTGTGTTCGCGCGGGGGATACGGAGCCATAAGAATTTTAGATAAACTGGATTTTGCAAAGTTCATGAATAAACCAAAGTGGATTATAGGATTCAGCGATATTACTAATTTACATCTTGCATTAAACAGGGCAGGAGTGATGAGTATTCACGGGAATATGGTTAAGGAATTTCATGAAAATCCTGAATCGGATACTATAAAAAATATATTTGCAATTTTGACAGGCAATCCTGCATCTTTTAAAATTGAAAGCCATTTGTTTAACAGACAAGGAAATGCTGAGGCCGAACTTATCGGAGGAAACCTTTCAATAATTTATAGTTTACAGGCAACAGAATTTGAAATTGATACCGAAGGTAAGATACTGTTTATTGAAGATCTTAATGAATATTTATATCATTTGGACAGAATAATGATTAACCTTAAATTGTCCGGTAAATTAAAGAACCTTAAAGGGCTGATTGCAGGAGCTTTTACCGACATGAAAGATAATCCCAATCCTTTTGGCAAAACTGCTTATGAGATAATATATGAGCACGTTAAAGAATACAATTTCCCGGTATGTTATAATTTCCCTTCAGGACACATTAATAATAATCTTCCATGGGTACATGGTATGACATATAGATTTAATGTAGGCAATAACGGTGCTGAATTAAAACCTGTTATAGAAATCTAACGCAGTTTTTCAATTTCAAGCATAATCATTTTTGCTAATGCATCAGCTTTTTCCGCACTCCGGCTTTCGGAATAAATTCTTATTATAGGCTCGGTGTTTGATTTACGCAAATGTACCCATTCTCTGGTCTCCGGAAATTCAATTTTAAGCCCGTCAATTGTATGCAGAGGGTTGTCTTTGAATTTGTTTTCGAGGGATTTAAGTATTCCGGAGACATCAATGCCTTTGTCAAGCTGTATTTTGTTTTTGGAAATAAAATATTCAGGATATGATTTTTTTATTTCCGAGACTTTCTGTTTTTTTTCTGCCATGAGAGACAGGAACAAAGCTATTCCTGTAAGAGCGTCCCGGCCATAATGAGATTCAGGATAAATTACTCCTCCGTTACCTTCTCCTCCGATAATGGCATTGGTTTCTTTCATTTTTGCCACCACGTTTACTTCGCCAACAGCCGCAGAATTATAAATCATTCCGTATTTTTCCGTTATATCTCTCAAAGCTCTTGTAGAAGATAAATTAGAAACTGTGTTCCCCGGAGTTTTTGATAATACATAGTCTGCAACAGCTACCAATGTGTACTCTTCCCCAAACATTGATCCGTCTTCGCAGATTATTGCAAGTCTGTCAACATCAGGATCTACAACAAATCCAACGTCAGCACCTTTATCTTTAATCAGTTTGCTTATTTCTGTCAGATTTTCGGGTAACGGTTCCGGATTGTGGGGAAAGTTTCCGTCAGGAGTGCAGTATAATTCTACAATGTCATTTACTCCCAGAGCTTTAAGCAATTTTGGGATAACTATTCCTCCTACGGAATTAACACAATCAATCGCGACTTTAAAGTTTGCGCGGGAAACAGCTTCTTTATTAACAAGTTTCAGTTTTGAAACAGATTCAATATGATACTCATCATAATTGTTGATTTCAGATATTTTTCCGATTCCTTCAATTTCGGAATAGTTGAAATTTTCAGCTTCAGCAATGTCCAGAATCCGTTTTCCGTCTTTATCATTTAAAAATTCTCCGTGATTGTTTAAAAGTTTAAGAGCATTCCAGTTTTTTGGATTATGACTGGCCGTAATTATGATTCCTCCTGCTGCTGATTCTGCAGCTACTGCAAGTTCTGTTGTCGGAGTGGTAGCCATACCTATATTAATAACCTCATAGCCAAGAGAAACCAACGTGGAAGTAACAATGTTTTCAACCATTTTTCCTGAAGGTCGGGAGTCTCGACCTACAACGACTTTCTTAGCTGTGTTGTCAGATTCTTTTAACCACATGCCATATGCAGTAGTAAATCTTACAATATCAATAGGAGTGAGGTTATCACCGGCATTACCGCCGATAGTTCCTCTTATTCCTGAAATGGATTTTATCAGTGTCATAATCAATAATTAAGGCTGTAAAAATAACACAAATCACTTAAAGTTATAAGTATTAATAATTATTTAGCCGAAATTAAAATATAAATCGAAAAAAAATTTGTCAGATATTTAATTATGTGTATTTTTGCACCCCTGAAAACAATTTTAATAATTAAATAAAATTTAAAGAAATGATTATTGTACCGGTTAAAGAAGGCGAAAATATTGACAGAGCATTAAAACGTTTTAAAAGAAAATTCGAAAAAACAGGAGTTGTTAAAGAATTAAGAAGACGTCAGGCTTTTGAAAAACCATCAGTTACTTCACGTTACCAAAAGCTTCATGCAATCTACGTTCAAGGGTTGCAGAGCCAGCAGGAAAATATTTAACAATATTTTAGGTTACATACGTAACATTTAGGTTCAGTTTTCGTATTAGTTTACATAACGATATGATGTGTAGGTTAATATGGACATTGAACTTTTTGTTAAATATCTCAGATACGAAAAAAGATATTCTGAACATACAATAAAATCTTACGAGACTGATTTAATTCAGTTTCGTAATTTTATTTTAGCAGAACACAAAATATCGGAAGACAGCTATGTCCCGGATTTTAAGGGAATACGTTCCTGGATGATCAGCCTTTCAGTTCAAAAATACTCTTCTGTGACAATAAACCGAAAATTGTCAGGCCTTAAAACATATGTAAAGTTTCTTTTAAAAAAAGGCATAATTACAGAAGACCCTTTTGCAAAAATAATAAGCCCGAAAAATAAAAAACGATTACCTGAATTTATTCAGGAAGATCAAATGAACAAATTAGACTCTCCGGATGTTTTTACTGATGACTTTTCCGGTATAAGAGACAGGTTTATGCTTGAACTTTTTTATAATACAGGAATGAGGTTGTCGGAACTGATAAATATAAAACACGGAGACATGGATTTGATTAGCGGGTCGGTTAAAATACTAGGGAAAAGAAATAAAGAAAGAATATGTCCTTTAAATAACTATACCATTAATATATACAGGAATTATCTCAGATCAAAAAAAGAAGCCGGTTTTTCGGATGATAAAAACGCAAGTTTATTTGTTACGGACAAAGGAGCTAAAATGTATGGGAATTTTGTTTACCGGAAAATTGTTCACTATCTTGGTTTGGTTAGTGAAACGGATAAGAAGTCCCCGCATGTGTTGAGGCATACATTTGCCACACATATGTTAAATAACGGAGCCGATCTTAATGCTATTAAAGAACTTTTGGGACATGCCGGTTTGGCAGCAACTCAGGTATATACACATAATACATTCGAGAAAATCAGAAATATTTACAAACAAGCCCATCCAAGGGCATAAAAGAAAGGAGTTAATTATGAACATTAAAATTCAATCATTGCGTTTTGACGCAGACAAAAAATTGTTGGATTATATTGAAGCTAAAGTTGGTAAATTGAACCAGGTAGCAGACAATATAGTGGGAGCAGAGGTAATTTTACGATTGGAAAATGCAGAAACTAACGATAATAAGATAGCTGAGATAAGGATTGATGTTCCTCACGGGACAGATATTTTTGCTAAAAAGCAATGTAAGACATTTGAAGAATCAGTAGATTTAGCAACGGCTGCATTACGTCGTCAGCTCAAAAAATTTAAAGAAAAACAACGGGATTAAAAAAAAAACAAAAAAAGTTGCGATTTTTTTTGGAGATAAATAAATAATTCATACATTTGCAAACCTTTTCAGAAAGGAAAAACAGGTTCTTTAAATGTGTGAATTATTTTTATTTTGGCCGATGTAGCTCAGTTGGTAGAGCAGCTGATTTGTAATCAGCCGGTCGGCGGTTCGAGTCCGTCCATCGGCTCCAAAATTTTTGTTGGGGGGGATACCAAAGTGGCCAACTGGAGCAGACTGTAAATCTGTTGTCGCACGACTTCGGAGGTTCGAATCCTTCTCCCCCCACTACTAAGGATGCGGGAATAGCTCAGTTGGTAGAGCATCAGCCTTCCAAGCTGAGGGTCGCGAGTTCGAGTCTCGTTTCCCGCTCAAGGTGCCAATGTAGCTCAGGGGTAGAGCACTTCCTTGGTAAGGAAGAGGTCATGGGTTCAATTCCCATCATTGGCTCAGTTTTTTTTAACGTTAAGTTAAGTATGTTTAATTATTAATATTAATTTTTTAAGCCATGGCTAAAGAAAAATATGAAAGGTCGAAACCGCACGTAAATATTGGTACCATTGGACACGTTGACCATGGTAAGACCACGTTAACTTCAGCTATTACTAAAGTATTAGCTAAGAAAGGCTTAGCAGCCATTATGGACTTTGATTCAATTGACAATGCTCCTGAAGAAAAAGAAAGAGGTATAACTATTAACACTGCACACGTTGAGTATCAGACAGAAACACGTCACTATGCTCACGTTGACTGCCCGGGTCACGCTGACTACGTTAAAAACATGGTAACAGGTGCTGCTCAGATGGACGGTGCAATTATCGTTGTTGCTGCTACTGATGGTCCTATGCCACAGACCCGCGAGCATATCCTTTTAGCTCGTCAGGTAAACGTTCCGAGAATCGTTGTTTTCCTCAACAAAGTTGATATGGTTGACGATGAAGAACTTTTGGAATTAGTTGAAATGGAAGTACGTGAATTATTAACTTTCTACGGATTTGACGGTGAAAATTGTCCTGTTATTAAAGGATCTGCATTAGGTGCTTTGAACGGAGAACCACAGTGGGAAGCTAAAGTTGAAGAACTTATGGATGCAGTTGATAACTGGATTCCGATTCCTCCACGTGAAAACGAAAAACCATTCCTTATGCCGGTTGAAGACGTGTTCTCAATTACAGGTCGTGGTACTGTTGCTACTGGTCGTATTGAAACAGGTGTTATCAACACAGGTAATGAAGTTCATATAATTGGGTTAGGTGCTGAAGCTCGTAAGACAGTTGTTACAGGAGTTGAAATGTTCCGTAAAATTCTTGACAGAGGTGAAGCTGGTGATAACGTAGGTTTGTTACTTCGTGGTGTTGACAAAGACGAAATCAAAAGAGGTCAGGTTATTGCTCTTCCTGGAACAATTAAACCTCATACCAAATTCAAAGCTGAAATTTATGTTTTGAAAAAAGAAGAAGGTGGTCGTCACACTCCGTTCCACAATAACTATCGTCCTCAGTTCTTCCTGAGAACATTGGATATTACAGGTGAAATTACTTTACCGGAAGGTGTTCAGATGGTTATGCCTGGTGATAACGTAACAATTAGTGTAGAATTGATTTATCCGGTTGCTTGTAACGTTGGTCTTCGTTTCGCTATCCGCGAAGGTGGAAGAACAGTTGGTGCAGGTCAGATAATTGAAATCGTTGACTAATAAGACAAAATAAATCAGTAAGTAAGATGCCTTTGGTGTCTTGCTTGCTTTTTTACGGGTGTAGCTCAGTTGGTAGAGCACTGGTCTCCAAAACCAGGTGTCGGGCGTTCGAGTCGCTCCTCCCGTGCAAAGAGACATTAACGTGATGAATAAGATTAAAGCATATTTCATTGATACATACAATGAATTGGTTCACAAAGTTACATGGCCTAAATGGTCAGAGCTACAGAGCAGTGCTGTTGTAGTTATGGTTGCTTCCTTAATATTCGCCGTAGTGGTGTTCCTGATGGACTTTACATTTAAAGAACTTCTGACACTCGTTTACGGTATTTTTTATTAAACCAGATTTTTGTTGGTTATGGCTGAGATAGTAAAAAAATGGTATGTAGTTAGAGCCCTTAGCGGGAAAGAAAAAAAGGTAAAGGAATACCTCGAGGGAGAGATTGCTAAGTTAGGCCTTAAAGATCAGGTATCTCAGGTTTTGATTCCGACAGAAAAAGTTTATCAGGTCAGGAAAGGGAAACCCGTTCATAAAGAAAGAAGTTTCTTTCCCGGTTATATTCTGATACACGCTGCACTAGACGGTGAAGTAGAGCACGTGATAAAAGGTATTCCCGGTATTATCGGATTTCTCGGAACCAAAGACGGACAAGCTGTGCCTTTGCGAAGTGACGAAGTTGCCCGGATTCTCGGTAAAGTTGATGAACTTGCCGAAAGTGATGAAGAAGTAAATGTTCCGTTCTTCGTAGGCGAAGCAGTCAAGGTTATTGACGGCCCGTTCAATGGTTTTAGTGGTGTTGTAGAAGAAGTGTATGATGAAAAGAAAAAGCTTAAAGTTATGGTCAAAATATTTGGTCGTAAAACTCCGCTTGAACTTAGATTTATACAAGTAGAAAAAGAGTAATCTTTTATTTTAGAAAAAAAGTTTATGGCAAAACAAATTAGTGGTTTTATTAAACTGCAATGTAAAGGGGGTGCCGCAAATCCGTCTCCGCCGCTGGGACCGGCATTAGGATCAAAAGGGTTAAATATCATGGAATTCTGCAAACAATTTAATGGCAGAACTCAGGATCAGGCTGGTAAGGTATTACCTGTTATTATCACTTTTTATAGTGATAAGTCTTTTGATTTTATCGTTAAAACTCCTCCGGTAGCTGTACAGCTTATGGAAATTGCAAAGTTAAAAAAAGGCTCGGCAGAACCTAACAGATCAAAAGTTGGTTCTATTACCTGGGAACAGGTTAGAACAATTGCTGAAGGTAAAATGGTTGACCTTAATGCATTTACTATAGAGTCAGCTATGAGCATGGTTGCAGGCACAGCTAGAAGTATGGGGATAACTGTTAAAGGTGAATCTCCTATTAAAAAATAATTAAAGTACTTTTTGAAATGACAAAAATCAGCAAAAAAAGAAAAGACGCTTTAGCTAAAGTTGAAAAGGGCAAGAAGTACGATATCCAGGAAGCTGCAAAATTGGTTAAAGAAATTTCTTATACCAAGTTTGATGCATCGGTTGATGTAGATGTTCGTCTTGGTGTTGATCCCCGTAAAGCCAATCAAATGGTAAGAGGGATTACAACTTTACCTCACGGAACAGGAAAACAGGTTCGCGTTTTGGTATTGTGTACTCCGGATAAAGAACAGGAAGCAAAAGATGCAGGTGCAGATTTCATAGGTTTGGACGATTATATCGACAAAATTGCAGCCGGATGGACTGATGTTGATATCATTATAACTATGCCTATGATAATGGCTAAAATCGGAAAACTTGGCCGAATACTCGGTCCGAGAGGCCTTATGCCTAATCCGAAAACCGGTACAGTTACAATGGAAATCGGAAAAGCTGTCGAAGATGTGAAAAAGGGTAAGATCGACTTTAAAGTGGATAAATATGGTATTATACATGCAGGCGTAGGAAGAGTTTCTTTTGCTCCTGAACAACTCGTTGAAAATGCTAACGAACTGGTTCAGACCATAATTAAACTCAAGCCCGCTGCAGCAAAAGGTACATACGTTAAGAGTATTTATCTGTCCAGTACTATGAGTCCCGGTATAGAGGTAGATCCAAAATCAATTAATTAGTAATTAGAAATTGCCGGTTATGAAACGAGAAGATAAAAATGCCCTTATCGAAAGCTTACAGTCAACGATTGAAGAATACAGCCACTTTTATTTGGCAGATATTTCCGGTCTTGACGCTCAGCAGACTTATGAGCTTAGAAAAAAGTGTTTCGAGAAAGACATTGAACTGATTGTTGTAAAGAATACTTTCTTTAGAAAAGCTTTGGAAAGAGCCGGACGCGATTGTGAAGAACTTTACCCTGTGTTAACACAAAACACATCTGTAATGTTTTGCAATGTCGCTAATGTTCCGGGCAAACTTATTAAAGAACTTAATAAGAAAAGCGAAAAACCTCTTTTTAAAGGAGCTTATGCTGAAGAATCCGTTTATGTTGGTGCAAATCAACTGGATGCTTTAGCTACACTCAAATCTAGAGAAGAGCTTATCGGAGACGTAATCATGTTGTTACAGTCACCGATGAAAACTGTTCTTGGACAACTGGAATCAGGTAAACATTTATTGGGTGGTTTGGTAAAAACCTTATCCGAAAGAGATTAAAAAAATAAAGTTTAAAACAAGTTAAAATCAATTAAAATGGCAGATCTTAAGAAGTTAGCAGAAGAATTAGTTAACCTTACTGTTAAGGAAGTAAACGAATTGGCAGGTATCTTAAAAGACGAATATGGTATCGAACCGGCTGCAGCTGCAGTAGCAGTAGCAGGTCCCGCAGCAGGCGGAGCAGAAGTAGCAGCAGAAGCTGAACAAACAGAATTCGACGTAATTTTGAAATCAGCAGGAGCTCAGAAACTTCAGATTGTGAAATTAGTAAAAGAACTGACAGGGTTAGGTCTTAAAGAAGCAAAAGCTCTCGTTGACGAAGCTCCGAAACCAATCAAAGAAGGAGTTCCAAAAGATGAAGCAAACGCACTTAAAGCTCAGTTAGAAGAAGCTGGTGCGGAAGTTGAACTTAAATAAACAACTTTTGTTGTATAAGTTTTAGGTTTAAAACCCCTTGTGGGGTTTTAAACCTTTCGTTGTTAATGTTTAGGTTCTTATTTAATAATTGCACCAATGGCTGTTAATACAAAGCAAAGAATAAATTTTTCAACAACAAAAAATCAGTTAGATTATCCTGATTTTTTAGAAATTCAGATTAAATCATTTGAGGAGTTCTTTCAGTTAGACTCCACCGCAGAGCAAAGAAAATCAGAAGGCCTTTATCAGGTTTTTCAGGAAAATTTCCCGATTACAGATACCAGAAATAATTTTGTACTGGAATTTCTTGATTATTCTCTTGACCCTCCGCGTTATAGCATAGAACAGTGTATTGAGAGAGGACTTACTTACAGCGTTCCGCTGAAAGCAAAATTAAAATTGTACTGCACCGACACTGAGCACGAAGATTTTGAAACTTCTGTTCAGGATGTTTGGCTTGGAGTTGTTCCTTATATGACCCCCAGCGGTACTTTTGTGATTAACGGTGCCGAACGTGTTGTAGTATCTCAGCTACACAGATCACCGGGTGTTTTCTTCAGTCAGTCAATACATGCTAACGGTACAAAATTGTATTCAGCACGTATTATTCCTTTTAAAGGATCATGGATTGAATTTGCAACCGATATAAATTCTGTCATGTATGCTTATATTGACAGGAAAAAGAAATTACCGGTAACAACTCTTCTCAGAGCTATCGGTTTTGAAAGCGATAAAGATATTCTCGAAATTTTTGACCTTGCAGACGAAATAAAAGTCTCGAAAACCGCTGTTAAGAAAATAGTAGGACGTCGTTTGGCGGCAAGAGTTCTTAAAACCTGGATCGAAGATTTCGTTGATGAAGATACTGCCGAAGTAGTTTCAATCGAACGTAACGAAGTTATTATTGATCGTGAAACTATTATTGAGAATCATCATATTGATCTTATCGTTGACTCAGGCGCAAAAACAATATTATTGCATAAAGAAAATCAAAAGATTTCTGACTTTGCAATTATTTACAATACTTTACAAAAAGACCCGTGTAACTCCGAAAAAGAAGCAGTGGTACATATTTACCGTCAGTTACGAAACAGTGAACCACCGGATGAAGCTACTGCCAGAGATGTTATCGATAAATTATTTTTCTCGGATAAACGTTATGATCTTGGTGATGTAGGCCGTTACAGAATTAACCAGAAACTCGGTCTTAATATTCCGGATGAAACGAAAGTTCTTACCCGTGAAGATATTATCGAAATTATTAAATATCTCATCGAACTTATTAACTCAAAAGCAGATATTGATGATATCGACCATTTGAGTAACCGTAGAGTCCGTACTGTTGGTGAACAACTCGGAAACCAGTTCAGCGTTGGTCTTGCACGTATGGCACGTACTATCCGTGAAAGAATGAATGTCAGAGATAATGAAGTTTTCCATCCTATGGATCTGATTAACTCAAAGACATTATCTTCTGTTATTAATTCTTTCTTCGGAACAAACCAGCTTTCGCAGTTTATGGATCAGATAAATCCGTTAGCTGAGATAACTCATAAAAGAAGATTGTCAGCTTTGGGTCCAGGTGGTCTTTCACGCGAAAGAGCCGGGTTCGAAGTCCGTGACGTTCACTATACCCATTATGGACGTCTTTGTCCGATAGAAACACCGGAAGGTCCGAATATCGGTCTTATTTCTTCGCTTTGTGTTTATGCAAAAATAAATAAACTTGGTTTTATCGAAACACCTTACCGCGAAGTAAGTGACGGTAAAGTAGGTTTTGATGATATCGTTTATCTTAGTGCAGAAAATGAAGAATCAAAGGTTATTGCACAGGCAAATGCTAAAATTGATGACGAAGGTGTTTTCCTTTCTCCTAAAGTAAGGTCCAGAAACGAAGGAGATTATCTCGTTGTTGAGCCTACCCAGATTACTCTGATGGACGTTGCACCTAACCAGATTGCTTCTATTGCAGCTTCTCTTATTCCTTTCCTTGAGCATGATGATGCTAACCGTGCTTTGATGGGATCTAACATGATGAGACAGGCGGTTCCTCTGCTTAAACCGGAAGCTCCTATTGTTGGTACCGGTATTGAGCATATGGTTGCCAAAGATTCAAGAATTCTTATTGTTGCCGAAGGTAAAGGTATTGTTGAATATGTTGATGCTGATAAAATTATTATAAGATACGAAAGAGACGAAGAAGAAAGATTTATCAGTTTTACAGAAGATACAAAAACTTATAATATCCCGAAATTCCATAAAACCAATCAGAATACCTGCGTAAATCTTAAACCTATGGTAAGACGCGGAGATTTGGTTGAAAAAGGAACAATTCTTACAGAAGGTTACGGAACAGAAGGCGGAGAACTGGCACTGGGAAGAAACCTTAAAGTGGCATTTATGCCATGGAAAGGTTACAACTTTGAAGATGCTATTGTTATCAACGAAAGAATTGTAAAAGAAGACTTATTTACATCTATTTATATTACTGATTATCAACTCGAAGTCCGCGAAACAAAACGTGGTATGGAAGAATTAACTTCTGATATCCCGAATGTAAGTGAACAGGCAACAAAAGACCTTGATGAAAACGGAATTATCCGTATCGGAGCTTATGTTAAGCCGGGAGATATAATGATCGGTAAAATTACTCCTAAAGGAGAAAGCGATCCTTCCCCTGAAGAAAAATTGTTAAGAGCTATCTTCGGCGAAAAAGCCGGTGATGTAAAAGATGCTTCGTTAAAAGCTTCTCCGTCAACAAACGGTGTGGTTATTGACAAAAAGCTTTTCTCCAAGACAATAAAAGATAGAAAAGTAAAGAATCAGGATAAAATAATACTGGAAAATATTGATTCAAAACAACAGGAAGACACCGCTAAATTAAGAGCAATATTAATTGAAAAATTGTTTGTCCTTGTAAACGGTAAAACTTCTCAGGGTGTTAAAGACAATTTTAATAATGATATTATTCCTAAGGGGGTTAAGTTTACTCAGAAACTCCTTGTAGATCTTGATTTTCTAAATATTAATCCTAATCGCTGGACTACTGATAAATCCAGAAACGATACAATATCAAGACTTTTGTTTAATTATATGATTGAACAAAAACAATTAGATGGAGAATACCGTCGTAAAAAACTTGATATCACTATCGGAGATGAATTGCCGGCAGGAATTATGCAGTTAGCGAAAGTTTATATTGCAAGCAAACGTACAATCAAGGTAGGTGACAAACTTGCAGGTCGTCACGGAAATAAAGGTATTCTGGCAAAAATCGTCCGTCAGGAAGATATGCCGTTCCTTGAAGACGGAACACCTGTTGATATTGTTTTGAATCCTCTTGGTGTGCCTTCCCGTATGAACCTTGGACAGATATATGAAACTGTTCTTGGATGGGCAGGTCAGGTTATGGGATGCAAATTTGCTACTCCTATTTTTGATGGAGCTACTATTGATCAGATTAATGAATATACAGATAAAGCCGGAATTCCAAGATATGGTAAAACATATTTATATGACGGCGGAACCGGTAAGAAATTTGACCAGCCTGCAACTGTAGGTGTAATCTATATGCTCAAACTCGGTCACATGGTAGAGGATAAAATGCATGCCCGTTCTATTGGTCCTTATTCACTTATTACTCAGCAACCTTTGGGCGGTAAAGCTCAGTTCGGGGGCCAGCGTTTTGGTGAAATGGAGGTTTGGGCTCTCGAAGCATTCGGTGCAGCCAATATACTTCAGGAAATCCTTACTGTTAAGTCAGATGACGTTGTAGGTCGTGCAAAAACTTACGAAAGTATTGTTAAAGGTGAACAGATGCCGGTTCCTGGTATTCCGGAATCTCTTAACGTACTGTTGCATGAGTTAAGAGGTCTTTGCCTGAGAGTAGATCTTGATTAAGAATTAACAAAATTAAACAGCTGATAATATGGCTTTTAGAAAAGATAATAAAGTTAAAACCAATTTTTCCAAGATTACTATAAGTTTGGCTTCTCCTGAAGAAATTCAGGATATGTCCAGCGGGGAAGTAACAAAACCGGAAACAATAAATTACCGTACTTACAAACCTGAAAGAGATGGTTTGTTTTGCGAAAGAATTTTCGGCCCCGTAAAAGATTATGAATGTCATTGCGGAAAATATAAAAGAATCAGATATAAAGGTATTGTCTGCGACAGATGTGGTGTCGAAGTTACCGAAAAGAAAGTGAGACGTGAAAGAACAGGTCATATTAAACTTGAAGTTCCTGTTGCTCATATCTGGTATTTTAAAACATTACCGAACAAAATAGGGTATTTGTTAGGTTTGCCTGCAAAGAAGCTGGATGCTATCGTTTATTACGAAAGATATATCGTTATTCAGCCTGGTGTTAAAGCTATTGACGGAATTCAGGAACAGGACTTTTTGACCGAAGATGAATATCTCGAAATAATGGAGTCTTTGCCACGCGAAAATCAATTACTTGACGATACAGATCCTAACAAATTTATCGCTAAGATGGGAGCAGAGGCTATTTATGACATGCTCCAAAGAATAGATCTTGACAAATTATCATATGATTTAAGAGATAAAGCCGGCAAAGAAACTTCTCAGCAACGTAAAAGCGAAGCTTTGAAGAGACTTAGTGTCGTAGAAGCATTCAGATTATCTCAGGATAAGAATAAACCTGAATGGATGATTGTAAAAATAGTTCCTGTTATTCCTCCGGAACTCAGACCATTGGTGCCACTTGATGGCGGACGATTTGCAACATCTGATCTAAACGACCTCTACAGAAGGGTTATTATCAGAAATAACCGTCTGAAACGCTTACTCGAAATCAAAGCTCCTGAAGTAATCTTGCGTAACGAAAAACGTATGTTGCAGGAAGCTGTAGATTCTTTATTTGATAATTCAAGAAAATCAAATGCAGTAAAAACAGATGCCAATCGTCCGTTGAAATCTTTGAGCGACAGCTTAAAAGGTAAGCAAGGACGTTTCCGTCAGAACTTATTAGGTAAACGTGTTGACTTTTCTGCACGTTCTGTAATCGTTGTAGGTCCGGAACTTAAAATGCACGAATGTGGTATTCCTAAAGATATGGCAGCGGAACTTTACAAACCTTTTATTATCAGAAAATTAACTGAGAGAGGTATTGTAAAAACAGTAAAATCTGCTAAGAAAATTGTTGAAAGAAAAGATCCTGTTATCTGGGATATTCTTGAAAACGTTCTGAAAGGACATCCTATTTTGCTTAACCGTGCTCCTACTTTGCACCGTTTAGGTATTCAGGCATTCCAGCCAAAACTTATAGAAGGAAAGGCTATACAGCTTCATCCTCTTGTTTGTACTGCGTTCAACGCCGACTTTGACGGTGACCAGATGGCTGTTCACCTTCCGTTAGGAAATGCTGCAATTCTCGAAGCTCAGGTATTAATGCTGGCTTCTCATAATATTCTTAACCCTGCAAACGGAGCTCCTATCACAGTACCTTCTCAGGATATGGTTTTGGGTCTGTACTATCTTACTAAAGAGCGCAGAGGCGTTATGGGCGAAGGGAAAGTTTATTATTCTCCTGAAGAAGTGACAATTGCCAATAACGAAGGCAAACTCGATCTTCATGCAATTATTAAAGTAAGAACTGAGGATATTAATGAAAACGGTGAGATCGTTACTAAAATGATCGAAACTACTGCCGGAAGAGTTCTGTTTAATAAAATTGTTCCGAGAGAATACGGATATATTAACGAATTACTTACCAAGAAATCTTTGCGTGATATCATAGGAAATCTGGTTGGAAAATGCGGTACAGCAGTTACAGCCAAATTCCTTGATGATATAAAAGATCTTGGATATTATAACGCTTTCGTTGGAGGCTTGTCGTTTAACCTTGATAATGTTATCGTTCCTGAAGAAAAACATGAATTGGTAAATGAAGGTTACGAACAGGTTGACGAAATTATGTTCAATTACGAAAACGGTTTTATCACTGATAATGAAAGATACAATCAGGTTATTGACGTTTGGACAAATATCAATGCCCGTTTAAGTATTGAGGTGATGAGAAAACTGTCAACTGACAACCAGGGGTTCAACGCAGTTTATATGATGCTTGACTCAGGTGCGAGGGGTTCAAAAGAACAGATCAGCCAGTTGTGCGGTATGAGGGGTCTTATGGCAAAACCACAAAAATCAGGTGTTGCTACAAGTGAGATTATTGAAAACCCGATTTTGTCAAACTTTAAAGAAGGACTTTCGATTCTTGAGTACTTTATCTCTACCCACGGTGCACGTAAAGGTCTTGCCGATACCGCTCTTAAGACTGCTGATGCCGGTTACCTTACCAGACGTTTGGTTGACGTTGCGCAGGATGTGGTTATTACCGAAGAAGATTGTGGTACTTTAAGAGGTTTGGTAGCTTCCGAGCTTAAGAAAAATGACGAAGAAGTTATAGAATCACTTTATGACCGTATTTTAGGTCGTACCAGTGTTCATGATATCTATCATCCTCAGACTGAAGAACTTATCGTTGGCTCGGGTGAAGAAATTACAGAGAAAATTGCAAAAATAATCGAAGATTCTCCGATAGATAAAGTTGAAATCCGTTCGGTATTGACATGTGAATCACGTAAAGGTGTTTGCTCTAAATGCTACGGACGTAACCTTGCTACCAGAAAAATGGTTCAGAAAGGAGAAGCTGTCGGTGTTATTGCAGCACAGTCAATCGGGGAGCCAGGTACTCAGCTTACACTTCGTACATTCCACATGGGGGGGGTTGCAGGTAATATTGCCAGCGAATCTTCCATTACTGCAAAATATGATGGAGTTCTCGAAATCGACGAACTCAGAACAGTTGCTCATGAAGAATCTGACGGACAGCTCGTTGATATCGTGGTTACACGTATGGCCGAGATGAAGATTGTTGATGTTAAAACCAAAATTCCGCTTGTTAATAAACCAATTCCTTACGGTTCGAAATTATTCTTCAAACCTGGTCAGATGATTAAAAAAGGAGATAAGGTTTGTGAGTGGGATTTATATAACATTGTAATTGTTAGTGAATTCTCAGGTAAACTGATGTTCGAGGATGTTATAGAAGGTGTAAACTATAAAGATGAAGTAGCTGCCCAAACCGGGTTTAGTGAAAAAATCATTATTGAAACCAAAGATAAGTCCAAGATTCCGGTTGCAAAAATTGTAGATAAGAGCAAAGAAGTTCTGGCTACATATAACCTCCCTGTAGGAGCACGTCTTGTAAAAAATGAAAAAGACGATATCAAAGCAGGTGATATTCTTATTAAAATGCCTAGAATAGTTGGTAAGGGTGGTGATATCACCGGAGGTCTTCCTCGTGTTACCGAATTGTTCGAAGCCCGTAATCCTTCAAACCCTGCTGTTGTTTCAGAAATTGACGGGGAAGTAGGTTTTGGTAAGGTTAAGAGAGGTAACCGTGAGATTGAAATCAAATCAAAAGAAGGAAACATTAAGAAATATCTTGTTCCGCTGTCAAAACAAATCCTTGTACAGCCTAACGACTACGTTAAAGCAGGTACAGCTTTGATTGACGGTGCGGTAACACCGAGTGATATTCTTGCAATTAAAGGTCCGACCGAAGTTCAGGAATATCTTGTTAACGAAATTCAGGACGTTTATCGTTTACAGGGTGTAAAAATCAATGACAAACATTTCGAAACTATCGTAAGACAAATGATGAGAAAAGTTGTTGTTGAAGAGCCTGGTGATACTCAGTTCCTCGAAAAACAGATAGTTGACAAATGGGACTTCAGGGAAGAAAACGACAGAGTATTTGATAAGAAAGTTGTTGTTGATGCAGGTGACTCTGCTAACTTCCTTCCGGGTCAGATGATTTCATACAGAAGATTAAGAGACGAAAACTCAATGCTTAAACGTAAAGATTTACGTCTTGTCGAAGTAAGAGACGCTTTACCTGCAACATCAAGCCAGATACTTCAGGGTATTACAAGAGCGGCCCTTCAGACTAACAGCTTTATGTCTGCTGCATCATTCCAGGAAACTACAAAAGTTTTGAACGAAGCTGCAATCAGAGCAAAAGTTGACGAACTGGAAGGATTGAAAGAAAACGTAATTGTTGGACACCTCATACCTGCCGGTACCGGACAGCGTGAATTCCAGACAATGAAAGTTTCATCCAAAGAAGCATCTAAAAGATTTTTAACAGAAGAAGTAGAAACTGAAATAAAATTGTAATTATGGACGATAAAAATAAACAAAATCAGATTAACATCGAATTAACCGATGAAACAGGACAAGGAATTTATGCAAATCTTGCAGTAATTACTCACTCTTCGTCGGAGTTCGTTCTGGATTTTGTGAGAATTATGCCGGGTTTACCAAAAGCCAAAGTGCAGTCCCGTATTATTTTAACACCGGAACATGCAAAAAGACTTATGGGTGCACTTCAGGAAAATATCTCAAAATTTGAGTCTGTTAACGGTCCTGTAAAAATTTCAAATAAATCAGGAAATTCTATCCCGATGAATTTTGGCGGACCAACCGCACAGGCTTAATCGTCACCGGTTTTAGAACTTGTTAATAATTAAACTTGATAAAAGGGAGGAATCTTTAAAAGGATTTCCTCCTTTTCTTTTTTTTTGTATTTTTGTGATATGTCAACACGGATTTTAATATTGATTTTGTTTATTTCTTTGTTTGCATTACAATCATGCTTCAAAGTTGAAACATATCCGCCCGAACCTCGTGTGGAGTTTCTTGATTTTCAGTATGTTGATACAATTGATGGCCTTGAAAACCATGTTCTGAACGGGACATTACATTTCTATTTCGAAGATGGCGATGGTGATGTAGGGTTTGACACCACCACTCCAAGAAAAAACACAATTTTCCTTGAAAAATATATTGTTACAGACGGAGTTGAAATTCTCTCGGATGTATCTGTTCCATTAAACTTTTATGTTCCGAAGTTTGAAAATTCAAGCGAAAATTCCACACTTAAAGGAGAGATGTTCGTTAATGATCTGAATGAAAGTTATCCTTTAAACAGTGATACAATATTCTATAAGTTTTATATAGTTGATCGCGCAGGCAACAAAAGTAATGTGGAGAGTACAGGTTATCTTGTCCTGAAGTAATTAATCTTTTTTGCCAAATTTCCTGAAATAATCCAAACAGAAATCCTCATCAATACTTTGATATAATTCAATTGCAAGGTCTATCTTAAGTCTTAGTTTGTCATAACTTTTATATACTTCCCAAAAATTGTCTATAGGGCAGAACAGGTTTTTGGCAATACTGTTAAAATCATTCTCAGACCCTGACATTGCATACTCGTAAAGAAACCCGGCATTGAAATAATAATCCTCATAAATAAGTCCGTCTTTCCCTTTTTTTATTTCATAAACACCGCCTTTGCCGTACTCAAAATCATCATCATTAATCCGGCACCATCTTTTATCGAAAGACTCCGGCGCGTAATTGCGTAAAAGAATACTTGAAAATTCTGCATGGAATAATTGCTCCAGATACTGATCAGTATAGCCTTTGCTGATGTCATTATTTGTAAGATATACAACATTATTGGAGTTTGTCCCGCCATAAGGCTGCCCGTAGAATTTCATTTCTTTGAATATGAAAATATGGCTTAAATTATTCTGAAGAACGGCTACGGGATATTTGTCAAGAGCTCTGAATATTATCTCAATGCTTCTGTTTAATTCGGACAAATCCAGAGATGTCGCTTTACCTCTGATTTTACCTCCTCTCCACAACTCCGGAAACATATCATCTGTGGTCAGATAATATATTTTTATTCCTGATTTTTCGTGAACAAAATAATCAGCACTAAATGTTGCAGTAGTGAAACTGAAAAATAAAACTGTAAACGCGATTATGTATTTCATAATTTCTTAACTTTTATACTTCATTCCACTCTTTATAAAACTGATTCAGGTATTGTAACATAAAATTATGTCTTTCTTCTGCCATAATTTTACCGGTTTCAGTATTCATCCTGTCTTTAAGCAGGAGTAATTTCTCGTAAAAATGATTTATTGTAGGAGAAGTGCTGTTTCTGTATTCTTCGGGACTCATGTTTAGTATCGGATTGATATCAGGATTATAAAATTCTCTTTTTTTATATCCTCCGTAGCTGAAAGCTCTCGCAACGCCTATAGCTCCTATAGCATCAAGCCTGTCTGCATCCTGCACTATGTCAAGTTCTGCTGACTTAAAACTTTGTCCGGCATTTCCTCCTTTGAATGAAATATTTTTAATGATGTTAATAACATGATCAGCATCGTTTCTCTCAACGCCAATGCTTTCCATAAATCTAAAAGCTTTATCCGGGCCGGCATTCTCGTCGCCGTTATTAAATTTTGCATCCGCGATATCATGTAAAAGTGCCGAAAGTTCAACAATGAAAATGTCGCATTTCTCTGTTTTACCAATCTTCAGAGCAGTGTTCCTAACTCTTACAGCGTGCCACCAGTCATGGCCGGATTCGGACGACGAAAGTTCTTGTTTTACAAATTTCAATGTTTCATAAATAAACTGTTCTTTACTGCTCATTTTTTACTTTTTTGTTTTAACAAAATTACAAAAAATTAGAGGTAATACATGGAAGGCAAGGAAATTATACTGTTTTTGCTATGGAAATACTACAACAAAAATTTTTGAACATTGGCCTTTTCGTAAATTTGAATAAATAAATCATAAAATTATGAGAGAGTAGGCTTTTAAAAATATATTGATAAAAAAGTGTTAGCTTTTGTTCCTACACTATGTTAGATTTGCAAATTTTAAAGCGAACAGGGACGAGAAAGTTTTAACGCTCATGCAGATATACGTTGGCTTTCTTTGTTTGTTAGCAAGGCTTTGCAGAGATTAAGTAGCAGACATAGTTTATCCCATGTTTTTTTATTGTGAGAATGTGTTGTCATGTACGAAGGGAAAATACATATAGGGAAGCTTATACGTGAAAGGCTTAACGAAAATGGCCAGTCAGCATCGTGCCTTGTTTCAAAAGTGCATTGCGACCCCCCAGTTCAATAAACAAGTAATTGAGAAAGGACTATATTGATACTGATTTATTGTTGTGCATCTCTGAGAGACTTGATTTTGATTTTTTTTTCTTGTTATTCAGGTTTTATAAAAACCGCAAAAATGAAAAACAATCCTTGCAAGAATGATGATGATATTGCTTTAAATTGGGGAAAGATTGTCTCCATAGAATTTTGCGTTCAATATTGGAATATTTTAATTTTACCAATAATTTATAAAATATAATAAATTATTTATATTTTATTATTTTGAAAGTTCAGATAATACGATGATAAAAGGTTTTAGGAGTCTATTTAAGATAAATTTAATAAGACAAAATGTCGAAAAAAGTTAATAGCATGGGGGGTAATGTTTAAATAAAATGAAAATGATTTGGATGTTAGTTACCGGAATGATTTTAAATGATAAACAAATCAGATTTAGAATAGTAAAATTAATTCAAGATAAATAGTTTGTAAATATTATGTATTGCAAAGAGGAAATGCATATCGGAAAATTGATACGCGAAAAGTTGAATGAGAATGGTCGATCGGCCTCTTGGCTTGCATCAAAAGTGCATTGCGACCGGAGTACTATAAACAAACAATTGAGAAAAGACTATATTGACACTGATTTATTATTACGCATTTCTGAGATACTTGATTTTGATTTTTTTTCTTGTTATTCAGATTTCATAAAATCTACTAAAATGATGACTAATTTTCGCAAAATTGATGACAATATTGCTTTATGTTGAGGAGTAATTGTAGTAATAAAATTTTGTGCCTAATATGGAGTATTATAATTTTATAAATATAATGTAAGACTAATTAGTTTATTTATATTATTTGAATTTGAAAAGTTAATGTGACAACAATGGTAAAACATCTTATTAAGCCATTTAAAATAAATTTTATAAGACGAGGTGTCGAAAATCGATAAGAGTAGATAGCGGTTTTTAAACTTAAATGAAATGGAGAAAATTTATATATTAGTTACCGTAATTATCGTTGTGGGAGCTTTGGCATTTCCTGGTTGTAAAAGTAAACAACAGATTGTACAACTCCAACCTTATCAAACACAACTGAATTCCGAGTATACAAGAGAAGAATTTGTAGAACCGCCGTGTGTAAAATATGATAACGACACCGTTTTTGCTGGTTTTAGCTCTGCTTATGGTCCAGCATCTCAGGAAGCTGCTATTCGTCTGGTAGCCTTGACAAATGCACAAAATATTGTCCGTCAAAAAATGCAGCATGCTTATGATGGAATAGTTAGCGACTATTTTAATTTCATTGGAGAAAATAACACAAATACTGCTAAAAGCAATATAGAAAGTGTTGGAGACCAGATTATAGATGTAATAGTAAACGATACTCAAGAAAAATGCATCCGCCGATCTAAAACAACAGATGATAAGGGTAATATTACTTATTATATAGGAATTGAAATTAATAAGAAAGAGGCGGCAAACAAAATTGCCGATGAACTTTCAAAAGATGGTGAGCTGGATGTTCGGTTTTATGAATACAATTATCGTGAACACATGGAGAAAAAATTTAAGGATTATAAAGAAGATTAAAATTACTTCAACTCTGTCATGGTAATAATATTAGTTGTGAGAATGGGGACAAGAAATTCTTTAACTTTCTAAAGAAGTGATTTTAAAAGTACATTTTATGAGAGAAATTATAAGGTACTTAACAGATTTAGAGATAAAAACTTTTACTCAGAAAATAAAATATATTACCATATTAATGCTCTTATTGTCTATTTGTAGTATAAATAACTCTTTTGCACAAAAAGATAAGCCAACTTGGGCAAAAAGTTCTTTTCATAAGTCGTTAGATAACAGTTATCTGCAGACGATTGAAATTACAGGAAACTCACGCGAGGATATTCGTATAGAAGCAGATAAAGCAATAGAGCAATGGCGATTGAGAACTGTTGGAGCAGGTCAGGCAGTTGTAAAATCACTTTTTATAGCAGATTATTATGAAGAAAATAATGGTGAATTAAAAGGATATATTTTATATCAAACTCTGAAGAACCCATCATATGAATACGAAAATGTTGAAAGTAGTGGCGATTATAATGTTTCGGCACATGTTTTTGTCCCTGGTATGGCTCAGATTCACAAAGGCAGTACTGGCAAAGGAATTGCTTTTATTTCAGGAGAAGTAATTTTTGTAGGTGTAATTATTGTTGCTGAAAGTTTAAAAGCAATCTATGAATCCGAAATAAATTCTACTCATAATACTTATTTGCGAAATTCATACATAAATTCTGCTCATATTTGCGAAACAATCAGTTATTGTGCAATAGGCAGTGCAGCAGTAACATATGTGTGGAATGTTATTGACGGCTGCGTTGCCAAAGGAAAACCACATATTATTATTGGTGTTTTTCCTTATGCTATGTTGGATGGTGGAGGGGTGTCTCTCAAAATAAATTTTTAATCTAAAATCGACAATAATGAAATATATCATATTTATTTTTAATATAGTTCTGTTGTTTGTGGTTTGCAATTCTTGTACGACTCCCGAATACGAATCCTTCGGATCCGTTTACGGTGTTGTGAGCGATAGTGAAACTGGTGAAACCATTGATGTAGTAAGTGTTGTATTAAGCCCGGGCGGAAAAACTTACATAACCGGTACAGACGGATGTTTTGAGTTTAAAGACATTGACCCTCAACAATACACTGTTACTGTTCAAAAATTAGGTTATCAAACAAACCGAAAAATTGTTACAGTCTTTGCAGGAGAATATATACCGGCTAATATTCTATTAACAAAGAATTAGAGAAATAAAAAAGGCTTTTTATCTAAAATTAGTAGTAATGAGTTTGATATCAATTTTACCTTTTGTAGAAATGACTACCTACACGGCATCGGTCACAACTAGCGATGCCATTGAGTACACTCCATACCATAAAAATAATTGATCATGAAAAAGATACCTTATTTCATATTAGTAGCCTTGTTATTTTGTACTTGTGAGAAGCCAGAAAAACAAGAGGGAAGTATTATCGGCATAGTATCAAATGAAGTAGAACATGAATTGCAGAGAGCTAAAATTACCTTATTGGATAATTCAGGCAAAATGGAGGTGACCGAAACAGGGTCTGATGGGCAATATGAGTTCTTGAATTTATCATTAAACACAAATTACACTATTATAGTAGAGTTAAGTGGATATTATTCAGATACGATATTAACCAAAGTAGATAAAATGGAAGTTAGATGTGATTTTGTATTGAAAGAAATTGCATTAAGAGTAAGTTCAACATACATAGACGCAAGTAATAATAATTATGCTGATTTTATTATTTATAATGATAGTCAGCGAGAAATGGCTTATTTGATTGAAAAGAATGTAAGTTGGCTTACTTTAAGCAAAACAAGTGGTTTAATTCAGGCTAAGGGAGCAGAACCGATACATATTACTATTGACAGAAGTCAAATACCATCAGGTACACAAAGCACAAAAATAGTTGTGAATTCTTCTCATGAATATGCGGAGATAGCATTAAATATCGCGAAAGATCCCACTTTAAATACATTAGACATTACAGATGTAACTACAACTTCAGCGGTATTACACGGAATGATTAGTGATATTGGGGCACCTGCATACACAGAACGTGGATTTTGTTATTCATCTGCAAATCAAGAACCGTCTATAACAGATTTGTATATTCTTTCGGAAGGCAATGGTGTAACTGGTTCGTTTTCCGATACCATAAAAAATCTATCCCCAAACACAATATATTATATTCGAACTTTTGCAAAAGATGGGAATAATATTACTTATGGAAATACAAAACAATTTAGAACAAAACAAAAACCTACAATAGCCATTGCAGACTATCTTGCAATATCAAATGGAGTAGTTGTAACTTACAATTTTTCATCAAATGCGACTATACTTTATCAATATCTTTATACTCAGGAGACGCTTCCTTCTTCAGATGAAGCTATTATTGTAAATTTGAAAACAAAAGAAATTAATATTGCTGATAATGATTGGTTATACTACGTTTATGACAATTGGGATGGGATAAATATCGCAGCCAATAGAACATATTTTTGGTGTGCAATAGTTGAAGACGCTTCTGGGAATAGTAGTTCTTTATTGAAGTTACCAATTCAAACCCCAACAAATATTGTTGTGCCTAAGGCTATTCATACCAAAAAAAGCCTTTCTGAGGGGGTTCTTGTTGTTGATATAACAAAAACTTCTTCTTGCTACTCGTATGTTTCAATATGTCAGGAGTTAGATAATGATACTGATATGAATCTACCTGATATAATTTTTGCTTGGACTTGCTATAAACATCCTGAGTGGATACAATATGAAAATTTAACAGATTATCAATTTCAAACCGATATACAGTCTAATAAAACTTATGCAATATATTCTTTAGGGTATTATTCAGGTGGTGAAAATAGTGGCCAAATAGATAAACATTTTTTTAATAGAACACAATGGGATATTCAACCCAATAAAAGCTATATTGTCCCTCAAAATAAGATTCAGAAACTACCAAATGATTTTATGAAAAGAAAAACTATAAAATTGGTAACCGTTATGCGATAAAATATCATGCGAAATTTCAAAACTCTTCTAAATACATTAGCCAATATTGCTACTATTGCAGGGGCTGTAAGTACAGTTATTATAGCAATAATTGGAACAAAATTAATTGTTGAAGTGAGGCTGTTAGTTCAGGACTACAAGGCAGAAATAGAGACACGTAAAGAAAATACTAAAGTAATGGTTGCGAAAGATACAGCAACAGTTGATACAGCAAAACAAAATTTTTTTTATTTTAGCAGTAAAAAACAGAAAGAACAGGAGTTCAAAGACAGCCAAAAACAGGAAGAACAGGAGTTCAAAGACAGTAAAAAACAGGAAGAACAGGAGTTCAAAGACAGTAAAAAACAGGAAGAACAGAAATTTAAAGAAAACAATAAAAAATAGTATAGCGAGTGGTTGAAACAACCCCAGAAAGAATGTGAGAGGTCGTTTAAATAATTATTGGGTAAATGCTGTAAAATTTCGCTTGTGGATTCAAGTGTCTTTTATTAATTGAAATCACATTAAATGTGTTTCGCTAATATAGAATTTGTTGGCGATGTTCGTATATTATAATAATTTATCAGTATTGCTATAAATGGTTTTAGGCTATTCTGAAAATATTTAATATGACGGATGTGATAATCAGATTTTATTGATTTTAAGTGCTGCAATGATTGATCTTTGTGGAAAAATCAGTATTGTTTAAATAAGCTAAAGTAAAAATTATGCTAAATTTAAATAATACATTTGAAAGAGATGATTAGAATTGAAGATGAGGAGATGATTGATTTTATTATTGGTAAAACAAATTTACAAAAATTAAAATTTATCGTAACTTCGCAGGGTAAATATTTTATAATGATTGATCCGGTAACCGTAGGAAGAATAATTGATGCAGCTCAGATAACAGATGTAATTCAGGATTTTATATCGCTGAAGAGGAGAGGTGCAAACTTTCTCGGGCTTTGTCCTTTTCATAACGAGAAGACTCCGTCTTTTACCGTTAGTCCGGCAAAAGGTATTTTTAAATGTTTTGGTTGTGGTAAAGGAGGCAATTCTGTTAATTTTATAATGGAGCATGAGCATCTCACTTATCCCGAGGCATTAAAATATCTGGCAAAGAAGTACGGAATTGAAGTAGAAGAGAAAGAGCTTAGCGAAGAAGAAAAGAAACTGGGGAGTGAGCGCGAAAGCCTTATGATTGTAAACGAGTATGCTGCAAAATATTTTACCAATTCGTTGCTTAACTCAGATGAAGGAATTGCGGTAGGACTGAGTTACTTCAGGGAAAGAGGTTTTACAGAGCAAATAATAAATGAATTCAGACTTGGATACAGTCCTGAAGAAAGAAATGCTTTTACCGGAAATGCTCTTAAAAACGGATACAAGGCCGAATTTCTTGAGAAAACCGGGCTGAGCATTATTAAGGATGATTATACTGCCGACCGTTTTGCAGGTAGGGTAATGTTTCCTATATTCAGTTTGTCGGGGCAGGTTATCGGCTTTGGCGGCAGGATTCTGAAAACTGATAAAAAGCTTGCGAAATATCTGAATTCTCCCGAATCGCCGGTATATAACAAAAGTAAGGTGCTTTATGGTTTATTTCAGGCTAAGCAGGAAATTATAAAGCAACAGAAGTGTTATCTGGTCGAAGGATATACAGACGTAATATCTCTGTTTATGTCAGGAATCAGAAATGTAGTGGCATCTTCAGGAACATCTTTAACCGAAGACCAGATAAGAATGATTCACCGGTTTACCGAGGATGTTACAATTCTTTATGACGGAGATGCTGCCGGGATAAAAGCATCGTTACGCGGAATTGATATGATTCTTGAGCAGGGACTTAATGTAAGAATTGTATTGTTCCCTGACGGAGAAGATCCTGATTCTTATTCAAGGAAAAACGGAAGTGCCGGGACTATAGACTATATTAGCAATAACGAACAGGATTTTATTGCATTTAAAACAAAACTGCTTAATGAGGATGCAAAAAATGATCCTATAAAACGTTCGTCATTAATATCAGATATTGTAAAATCAATTTCTGTAATTGATGACAGTATAAAGCAATCAGTTTACATTCAGGAATGCAGTAAAATTTTGAGTATTGACGAAAATGTCCTGTATGCAGAGGTCGTTAAAATTCGCCGCAGAAAAATTGAGGATGCTCAGAAACAACAATACAAAAGCGTTCTGCCGGTAAACACAAAAACAATTCCGGCTGTCCCGGGTTTTATAGACAGAATTTACTACGAGATACAGGAGCACGAAATAATCAGAATTCTCCTGCTTTATGGAAATTCAGTGGTTAATTTTGAGGACAGGGATAAAGATGTGAAATATGAGATTAAAGTTGCAAACTATATCGTTGACCAATTGCGTAACGATGAGCTTGAAATGAAGAATGTCCTTAATCAGAAAATATTTGTATTGGCTGAGGAACTTATAAATACAGGAAAAGCGATAGAAACAGATTTTTTTATAATGCATTCTGATCCTGAAATAAGCAGGCTTTCTGCTGATTTATGTTCCTCAAAACATCAGCTTAGTCCGTTGTGGGAAAAAAGAGGAGCCCCGCTGTTAAAAGAGGAAAAGAAATTGCCTGAAATACTGGAAGACTTGTTTATTAAATACAAACTTAATATTACAAAGGAGGCTAAGAAGAAACTGGACGAGGATCTTAAACAGGCCAAGAAGGAAAGCAACTCCGATAAAATAAATGACATTATGGTTAAAATAACCAAGATAAAAGAAATTATAAGACTGCTGTCTGCCATGCAGGGCAGAGTAATTCTTTAAAAAAAGTCCGGTATTACCGGACTTTTTTTAATTTTATTTCTCGAAGAAACTTAATTTTCTGATAAACGGATTGTAGCCTAAAGCTTTCAGATTGTCAAGAGCTAATTTAGCTTCTTTATAAGAATCAAATTCTCCGACATAATATCTGTACCAGCCATCATCCGATACATTCATTTTTACACCAACCAGATCAGCAAAGAAATCAATCGGTTTTTGATTTTTCAATGCAAAAATCTGAATAGTATATTTCTTGTCTGCGGATACTGATGTCCCGTTATTTGTTCCGTTAATGCCTCCGTTTTGTCCGGATTCTATATCTAAAGGTTTAACAGCAAGTAAACTTTCGCTACCTTGTGCAATTACCTTAAACTCTGCACGTCTGTTATATTTTCTGCCTGCAGGATTATCTCTGCCGTCATTGGTAGCGTTTGCAGCAACCGGATTATCTTCTCCATATTTTGCAGTTACAATATTTTCGGGCTTGCTACCTTTTGCAACAAGATAGTCTTTAACTGATTTTGAACGTTTATATGATAATAAGTAATTGTATTCATTTGACCCTAACCAGTCTGTATGGCCGCCGACTTCAATCTGTGCATTAGGATTGTCGGAGAGATAATTTGCAAGAATATCCAGATTTGCAATATATTCAGGTTTTATGTTGAACATATCGAAATCGAATAAGATATTTTCTATGGTGATAGTTTTTCTTTCACCTGTA
>QKHS01000004.1 GCA_003249955.1 Bacteroidales bacterium
CTCGTCACTTTTACGTATAATCAGAACCTCACGCAACTTTGACGATCTGGACTATTATGGACGTAAAACAGAATCTGTTCAGCGGCAGATAAGTGATTATACTAATTATTATGCCGGACTGCAAAGGCAAATAAAAATCATGGAGAAGGAAAATGAAATTTCGGGAATGCAGTTTGAAAGAGATAAAAACCTGTTTAATGACGGCGTTTACGCCAAAGTAGATTACGAGAAAGCAGAACAGGCCTATCTGCAACAAAAACGTTCTTACGAAAGTTCGCTAACATCGCTTGCCAACACTCAAATGCAAATTAACCAGTTACGGCAGGAAATTCTGGATCTGGAATTACAAAAAATACAGGAACAGAATAATTATGATATACAGATTGACGAGTCGCTCGAAAGTTTTAAAAGTCAGCTTGCAAAATGGAAACAGACATATCTTATTATTTCGCCGATAGATGGAAATGTTACATACAATAAAGTATGGTCCGAAAACCAGACAGTAAGTGCAGGAGAAATTATTGCAACTGTGATTCCCGAAAACGAAACAATTATTATCGGTAAAACAGATATTCCGTCCGTTGGTATGGGTAAAATCAAACCCGGGCAAAACGTAAACATAAAACTGGACAACTATCCGTATATGGAATTCGGGATGCTTCGCGGAAAAATTAAAACTATTTCTCTGGTTCCGGTAGTAGCAGAAGATGGAATTTATTACACTGCCGAAGTAGAATTACCGGCCGATCTGGTTTCAAATTACGGGAAAGAAATTCCATTCTCGCAAAATATGTCCGGGACAGCCGAAATTATTACCGAAGATGTAAGGCTGCTGGAGAGATTTCTTAATCCTTTAAAGTCGTTGTGGAAGGGAAATGTGGAGGAGTAAATGATATTTGTTGCAATATATATTACAAAATAAACGTTAATTATATTTTGCATTTGATATGAAACATGTTTTTCTGTTGTTATTTATTTCAGGAATTGCTTCTTTGTTGTTTTCTCAGGATCTTATATTAAACGGGAACTTTGAAGATGTAAATATTTGTTCCGAGTATAATCAGCCTTGCTCATGTCATGCATGGAGGCTAAGTTCAAGAAATCTTCCCGTATATTCTATAGGGACAAACAAATATGTTACACTTTCTGTCTGTAATTCTTCAATTCCTCACATAAGATCCTATTTGGAGTCCAGACTGGCAGATACTCTTATTGCAGGAGAGACTTATAAGTTTTCGATGGATGTAAAAGCCGAAGATCAGGCAATTAATGAATTGGGGATACTGTTTTCCGATAAATTAGTTTTTACAGGAACAGACACATTGATTGACGAAAAACCTGATATTGTGTTTGGAGACAATGTTAAGCTGTATCGTAAATCAAAAAAAGGTGATTGGATAAATCTGGAAACAGAGTTTGTTGCCGGTTCGGAAGATAATTACATAATTATAGGGTGTTTTGGTTCCGGGCAGGATTTAATGAGGATAATACCTCCGAATGCAAAATCATTTAAAAATTGTTATTATTCATTTGATAATATAAAACTGATCTCGGAAAACAACCTGCATGATCCTGCTAACATTGAACAGACAAAACAAATAGTATATAGTCAGCACAAAAGGCATCCCATACCTGAAGATCTTTTTTCTGAGGAAAGCTTTAAACTAAGGGCCTTTATTATTACAGAGCCGGAAGTTGCCACCGAACAGGTTGACACGATTGTTTTATCCAATACCTTATTGTTTGATTTTGATAGTTACGAAATAACCGATGTTCTGGCAGAAACCCTGGATTCTGTTTTTTATGATTTGCCGGAGACTCCGCAAAATATTATAATTACAGGACATACAGACAATATAGGCAATAAAGAATATAACGAAGAGCTTTCACTAAAACGTGCAAAATCAATAGCCGCTTATCTGGACGAAAAAGGAATTCTTTCTGTTGATAAAATAAACTGCTTCGGAGAAGGCAGCAATATGCCCGTTGATGACAATGATACGGAAGAAGGCCGGCAAAACAACCGCAGGGTAGAAATTATTGTTCGGTATTGACCGGTCTGTTCCTGAAGAAGTGTGTATGTACGGGAAATTTTTTTATTCGTTAAGAGGGTTGAGAAAAAATAAAATTTAGAGTAACAAATTTTAAAATAATGTAGTAATTATGACAAAATATTTTTGATTGCAGGTAAATTTTTGAAAACGAAACAGATATTATTAATGAAACATACATTTAAAATAATTGCATTAATATTTATTTATTCTTTGATTGTTCAATGTGTGATGGCAAACGACACGTTAAAACTGGCGAGGATAAAATCTTATGGCGAAGCCTGGAGTATTGTAGCATTTTACAATCCGTTTAATGAAGATGAAGCAAAAGATTATTTTGAGATGTTAACCCGGGAATTGGAAATTCTGGATAATAGTTCGCAAACAGATTCTGTTTTTAATCATTCGCTGGAAAGACTGATAAATTTCGCGGAGAAAAGGCAAAATGTAATTTTCGATTCAAATGCAATTAAGCCTGATTATCAATTAATATGTAACGATTTGTTTGATTGGATAGATTCTGAATATATAGAATCAGGGAAACAATTATATTTTAGAAAAATTGCTGCATATGGTGTTATACAACCTGATTCTGCATCGGCACTGATCCCGGACATACTTTTACAGGATGAATTACGCCGGGACAAAGAATACGCTTCGTTATTGAAAAGCATAGAGATTAAAAGCAAATACGATGTTTTAGGAATGTACATATATGTGTTTAACCTATATAACTATTTTTCTAATTACCCGATTAATGACTGTGATAATGACTCAATATTTTATTCGTTCGCAGACAAAATCCTGAATATGGAAACTTCCGGGATAAAGCAGAGCTATGGCTCGATAATGATGCAGGTTATGTCATCGCAAAAAGATTCACATTTGACAACAAATTTTAATAATTGGCCGACACCGCTGAATAACTATATTGATCTGGCTGTAAGAGACTCTAACGTAATAGTAAGCAATGTCGCGACTGATTTTGGCATTAATAATAATATAAAAGCCGGAGACAAAATTTTTTCTGTTGAAGGAATCCCTGTAAGAAAAAGAAATGAATATTACCGGACTTTGCTTGAAGGTTCAAATACAACAGTTACAAATGCACGTGTCTCAGATAAAACATTAATCTTCAACACAAATGATTCTGTTGTTTCTTTCTCAACCGAAAGAGACGGACAAATTCTCAACCACAAAATAAATATTTATGCAATAGAATCCTCAAAACTCCCGTATGACTATTTTCCGGATAAATTCACAATTTTAAATGATTCAATATCATATATTAATTTAGGGAAATGCAACAATAATGAGTTTGCAAAATATCTGAAAGTTTCAAAAAAAATGACAACTGTTATTATTGATAACAGAAAATATCCATCAAACATAAGTCTCGATAATAAATGGGGAAAGTACATAGTGTCGTCAGATAAAGTTTTTCGGTATATGCTTGTTCCATGTGATAGTAAACCAGGATACAACTATCCTGACAGAACAAACTTATCGATTATAAAGAATTCCCGCCAACAGAACAGAAAAGCTGCTAAATTTAAGTCAAATAAAAGAATCTTTTTGTTAAGTTCAGAGCAAACTATTTCAAAAGGAGAATTTTGTTTGTTATATTTAAAAGAAGCAACGGGCGGTGTTGTCGTTGGCAGGAATACTGCCGGCGTTCCGTCAAATGTAAGATTCTTCAGATTGCCATCAAATGTAAATATTATGATGAGTCTGCTTTTGGTTTATGACAGCGACATGAATCTTATTTCAGGTAGCGGAATAATGCCGGATATTTATATAAAAGAAGATATTGTTAATTATGAACAGATTTTGGAAATTATCAAAGTTAATCACTGATAATTTCGCTTTGCCACAAGATGTTGTCCGTTTTTTTTGCTTATTTTATTTCGGATCGAGCGACATTACGTAGTCGTAGCTTTCGTTCATGTATTTGACGAGTGCGTCGGTATCGTTCCACATTTCTTCAGGTATCAGGACGTATCCTTTCATAATTGCCCCGTAAGATTTAAAATGTCCGGTTTTCAACTTTTCGAAGTATTTTTCCTGTACTTCTTTGGAGAATCTTATTCCCAGTTCGCCGTCTTTGTTTAGTTGAGAAAACATATGTCCGTTTGCAGAGGTGTATGGCATTGTTTTGCCTTTTATTTCAAATCCGGAGCACTTTTTTATCAGTTCTTTGTAAAGTTGTAGTTTTTCTTCCAGCATTTATTTTTATTTTAAACAGTGAATAGAACTATTTTGAGTATTTAACAGTTCTTTTGTTAAATACTGTTTACATATTTTTGAAACTAAAGATTATTTAATCCTGTTTTACCACAATTTTCTTTACTACATAACCTTGGGAAGACTGAATTCTTACAAAATAAATTCCCTGGCTGAGGTTGTTAATTTCAATACGAGAATCATCTGAATATATTTCCTTATGGTAAATTATCTGTCCCTGAATATTGATTATTTCGAGACCGGAATTATCAGGAGAATTATAAATTTCAACCGTGAAATTACCGTTGTTTGGGTTAGGATAAACTGCATAATCAGAAGTTACGCTGTTTATAGCAGAAACGTAAGGTGTAACTATTATTGAAAATTCACAAAATGCAAGGCATCCTGTAGTTCCGCTTTCGTAAAAATAGGTAACGGTGTAAGTGCCTGCTCCATAAGTCTGAGGGTTAAAATCTGAGACAATAATCCCGTTTATTTCGTACCATCCGCCTTCGGGAGAGCCGCCGTTAAGAGTAAATTCAGGATCGGCAGTTGTTGCTTCTATGTCGTTACCGCATTCGGTTACAGGAAGTTCGTTAACAGTGACTGTAAAGGTGCATGTGTTTTCGTCAAGAGTATAAGTTATCAGGTTTTCGCCGGGGTTTGCTTCTGCAGGATTAAAAATCCCTGAACTGACACCTGTGCCTGAATAAACCCCGCCGGGAGGAGTTGCTCCTGATAATGCAAATTCGTCAGCATCAGCACAAACGCTAAAACTTTCTGGACACGATAATACTGTTGGTTCAAAAACATAAATTGTGAATGTGCATATGTTGCTGCATAACGGAGAAGTCATTTCATAATTATATGTTACAAGGAAATTTCCTGTTCCGTAAAGCTGAGGGTCAAATGATGTTACAGTGTTCCCGTCTATACTGTAATAGCCACCTGCCGGACTTGCTCCTGAGAGAGTAACAGGAGAGTCGTCAACGGCGATGTAAATATCTTCAGGGCAACTCATTTCCGGTAACGGGTTTACAGTAATATCAAAAGTACAGGTTTCGCCCGACAACAGATAAGTAATTGTGTGAGTTGATGCTCCTGCCGTTTGCGGGTTGAAAGACCCTGCAACAGTTCCTGTGCCGCTATATGTTCCACCTGCCGGAGTTGCTCCTGATAAAGTGAAAGCAGCATCCGAAATACATACTGCAAAATTGTCGGGGCAGTTTATTTCCAAAGCAGTAAGACCGTCAGATGTGGCAACGTCGGAGTAAAGACCGGCACCGTTCATTGCTTTTACACTTATGTAATATGTTGTTCCGGCAATTAAACTTACGCTGTTATTTGTAAAGTTAAGTGAATTTCCATTGCTGGTCCAGTTTACAAGTTGTGTTCCTCCCGGGGTTGTACCTATTGCATAATAATATGCCGCGATACCGGAATTTGCATCCGATGAGGCTGCCCAGTTGCCGGAGACAGAATTAAGAACAAAAGTCTGGTCAATGTCTGCGGAATTGCCGTCATTGATTGTATTGATTGCAGCAGGCGGAGTGAAGTCAATATTGATATTTTCGGTTACAACAGCAGAAATATTTTTAGCTGAGTCACAGGAAACAGAACTGATTACAGCCGCAGGTTGGGAAACAGAAAAATTCTGTTGCATGATATCATCAGTATCATCGCTGCCGGCCAGTATTGTAACATCGGGATACCGGCTGCGGTAAACTTTAAAATTGTCAACCGACATTATTGAATTTCCGCTGCGGAAAGATATATTGTTACCACTTGAGAAAGGTGCAGAGTCTTTATATTCCCCGACAAGAGCATCATCCATGTAAACAAGTGTTACACCGGTTATTCTGTCAAACATTATTTTAATGTTGTACCACTGTGCAGCACTTATGTTTATGTCGTAATATTTTTCCAGAGTAAAAACGTCATCAGTAACTTTATAAAATTCGAGATTTTGTGTTGATAACCGGAACCAGACAAAATAACCGTTCCCGCGGTTTGTCAAAGCAGGATCGTCACAAAAATAGTGGAAGCCTGCACGTTTGTTTGATCCGCTTCCTTCAATTTTCATGTCAAATTCATATAAATAGCGGTTTGATAAATCCTGCTGCAGATAAGAAAAAATATTTGTATTCCCTTCTGTTTCGTCTGTTTGCACAAGAGAACCCGATGACAGAGCCCATGTGCCGGTTTGTGAAGTCCATTCAGTGCTAAGGTAAGAATCGAAGTCGGCAGAAGCAAAACCTCGGTTAAGATTTGAAGACCAATATGAACCGTTAAAGTCAGAAACATTATAAAAGCCTTTTTCTATTCCGCTAAGGGCATCAGTATCTGTAAAACCGGCAGTAAAATCATCTGTCTGCCATGTGCCGTTTACTGTTATGTCTGTTGCCGGGATATCAAAATCGGTAAATATATTTTTGGAAACACTTGTTGACCAGTTGCCGGCATTGTCAACCAGAACAGTTCTTATTCTTCCTGCTTCCTGTGTGTTTAAAGGACTTTGATATCTAATGTCAGCAGTGTTGCTTTCAGCCGGCAATACATTTATTGTATTAGCTCTGGACCGGTAAACCTTAATGTCATCGTATTCGGTTTCGCATTCCCCGGTACGTAATGAAATTGCAACACCTGAAGTAAGCGGAGATGCATCTGTTACTTCTGCAGCAAAATTATTGTCGATATAAAGTGAAATTACTCCGGTAGTGGTATTTAATACAACCTTAACATCGTACCATATATCAGGATCAATAGTATAATCTTCGGTTATATACCAGCCTCCGTCGGCGGTATCGTAAGAATTTCCCGAGTATTTGTAAATCTGAACAGTGTTCGCATCTGCTCTGAGGTAAACCATATATGAATTTCCACGGCCTGTTTGTGTAGGATCGCTGCAAAAGAAATGCATTCCCGATCGTTTGTTGGAGCCTGTTCCTGATATTTTTTGCTGCCAGTGGTACAGATAAACATTTCCTGATTCCTGTTCAACAGATGCGTAAATGTTTGTGTTTGTACTGGTTTCGTTAGTTTGTGAAAGATGTCCGGTATTTATTGCCCATGTGCCTGCTGATTGTGTCCAGTCCGAGTGGATGGCAGTTGTGAAATTATCATTAAAATATCCTTCATTTCCGTTTGCTCTCCATTCTGTCCCGTCGTAATCCATTATCTGACAGAAACTGTATTTAACGCCTGTTCCTCCTGTGTTGTCTGCATCCGAGAACATAACCTCAAACTCAGAGTTATACCAGTCTCTGTCTGTACTTATCGAAGTTGTCGGAGCTTCTGTGTCTGACGGAGTTGTGCAATCGACAATAATCTGATTTGTCGAAGTCCTTAAATCAGGAATTAAATCATACAAAGTTGCTCCGGGGCAGGTCGTCCCGCCGGGATTAATGTCTAAATGTCCACAAATTCTGGGAAGTGTAACAGTATTTCCCAATTGATTAATTACGCTTGCAGAACTTAACGGATCAAAACCTTTATAATCGAACCACCATGCCATAAACTCAGAACATTTCTGCAACTGGGCAGCCGTAGGAGCAGTGTTGACAGCATCGGAGTTGCCGAGGAAATTAAGCCCTATTGAATATGGATTGGCCAGTCCGGCATGAGCTCCGTTTACATCCTGATTCGGTAAATTTGGATTATGGCGTCCCTGAAAGAAGTTCCCGTATTTGTCGAAAAGATAATTGTATCCGATGTCGCTCCATCCGTTTGAATAAACATGGTAGTACCAATAACTGCGAACAATTGCATAACCGTCGGTGTACGAATCGGGACTTGCCCCGTGATGGATTACCGTATGTGTGGGAGTTCTGTAAGTAACTGTATAAGTAGGATTGTGGCACTCGTCATAAGATCCGCACCATTCCGATCTCGGAATAATTGCCGGAAATTCGGGACATGATTTTGCGGAAGAAGCATACGTAAGCATTGCTGCATCAGAATTTATACTTTTACTGATGTCCATAACAATAATGTACAAATCCGTTATCAAAACTCCTTCGGGGGCATGAATGTAAAATTCGACTGAATCGTGTTTGAATTCATCAAAACCAAATAACAGATCTGATTTATAAAAACCGGACTGAGTGTCGTCAGGATTTGTGAAGCCTTCATCAGTTTTCCAGCCCGACCATCCTTTGCCGGGCTTATGTACTTTAAATACAATTTTGTAAGAACCGGCTTCATAATCGTCTGATGTTGACATCCAACCCAATGCCAATGAAGTGAATTCTGTAGGAGTCTTTAATTTAAAACCATATCCGCCGTTTATATCCTGTGTTACACTTTCATCAATTTTATAACAGACAATGCTTGTTTGTGATTCATAATGTGATGAAATTTCTGTAGTCCTTACTTGTCCTGAGACAGCAATAGCAAGCATGCTGAATGCTAAAGTGAAAAGTTTTCTCATGTCTTTTTAATTGATTGTATAACTGTTGCAAGATAGAAAAAAAACAGATATGAAAAGTGGAGTAAAAAAAATATAGCATAGATTTAAAATTTTAAGTCCATGCTATATTTCTCCTGATTTTTATAGAACTATTTTGCCGGAGCAATTTTAGTTATGTATTGCAGCTTGTTGTCTTTAATAATTTTTGTAAAGGCTTCGGCTTCTGCTACTGTTTTAAAAGTTGCGAGAACGACATCTGATTTGCCTATAAATTGTTCGAGATCAATATTTGCAAGTCCCCTGTTGGATAATTCAGCATTAATAATTGCAGCTTCTTTACTTCTGTCTTCAGGTTTTGAATATCCGTTGTGGTAGAAAACAGAAAAACCCTTTTCACTACCTTCGTTTATTTTAAAGAAGCCTGTTTTTTCTCCGTTGTATTTCATGGATGAAAGTGTATAATCTTTTGACAGAAGCCATATTTTATCGTTGGTGCAAAAAATATCTGCTGTGTATGTAAATTCATAACCTTGTTTAAGATTGTATTCAATCCATTTTGATTCCGGGATATTGTAAATATTGCCGGACTTGGTAGAAGAGATAATAATATTTTCAAAATCAGGAGTATTATTTATGGCATAAGCAAACCCGGCTTTTTCGCATTCTATGGCAGTAGAAATTCCTTTTTTGTCAATTTTTACAAGCATGTCCCAATCAGCAATATAAACATCGTCGCCGGCAGGGATAACAGATAGCGCGTAAGAACCGGTAAAGTCAAACGGACAAATATAGCTTGATATTATGGCATCTTTTTCAATATCATATTTCATTAATAACGAACCGTTTTTGTCTTCCTGTTTCGAGGTGTATGCAGAATTATAGCAATTATATCCCTGAGCTTTTTCCACTTTCTGACTGAGGAATTTTTTCTCGTCTGATTCTCCTATTTCTGTTTTTGCACTAAGAATATAAAGTGTTTTAAAGTCTTTATCAAAACCACAGGCTTTAGGTTGAAAATCGCATCGGACTTCTTTAATTTTTTCACCGGTTGCAGAGTTATAGACAATTGCTTTTGTGTCTCCGTATTTTTTCATGCTTATAAAATAGGGGCTAAGTGTGAAAAGCTGAAAATCACTGCCGCTGACAGTTGAAATAAGACTTCCGTCGTCGGGATTAATAAGAAATGCCTTTGTTGACGATACAGCTATAAGTATCTTACCTTCTTTATTGAATTGCATGTCGGTAATTCCTTCGGTAACTTCAAATGTGCGTATAGTTTTCCCGGTAGAAATGTTAAATACAATTACAGTATTAAAAGTTCCGCCTATAAATACTTCGTCAGTTCCGGGACGTTGAACAGCAGAACTTAATTCGAAGTCGAAGGCAAAAGTACTCACTGATACAAACAGCAAAGTAATGATGTAAAAAAGTTTTTTCATTATGTAAAGATTTTAAGGTTAATTGAGGTGGCGAATTTACAAAATTCATGCAAATATTTTATTCTTTTATTTCGCGTATGCATTTTACAGAAAGACCGTCAGTTTTAAGATAGCTTGCATAATCTTCTATTCTGTCGTCATCGTATTTGAGATACTTTCCGTAAACCGGGTTTGAAAGCGGATTATAGCACCACCATGAGCCCCAGTTTTTAATATCTCCGCACATTCCGTATGCATTGATTGATCCGGCAGGAGTCCCGTTAAACCCAAATTCGTCGGTTCCGTTTTCGTCCCATTGCCAACCAGTTTTCGATCTCAGTTTTTTTGCAGCAACATCTGTTCCTCCGGCATATTTTGCAAGAATTTCCCAATCCTCGCAGGTAGATACACGCCAGCCTTCAGGAGCCAATCCTCTTTCGTCATGTACTGCAAACCAATTATAAAGCTTTCCGTATTTTTCTCCGTTCTCTGCTTTAAAATTATAATAGCACCATGCCGGTTTGCCTTCGGTATAATAATTAATCCATTGATCAGGGGTTTTAGCTTCGGGTATTATATCTCCGTTGCGGAAAACGCATACATTCAGGTTTTGAACCATCCATTCCTGATTTCCGATCTTTACAGATTCATAGTTTTGAGACAGGGTCTCTTGAGAAAAGCATATTCCCGAAAATAAAAAAATGCTGATAAAGGTTAGCTTAATAGTCCTCATAAACAAAAATTTAATGGTTGAATGGCACAAATATACTATTTTGGTGGAAATAAAATTTTAGATTTGCACTAAAACAATTTATTATGCCGAAGTTTTTTAAAATCCTAAAAAAATATCCTCAGACATTCTGGATCGCAAACACTATGGAGTTGTTCGAAAGATGGGCCTGGTACGGGATGTTTATGATTTTTGCACTTTACCTTACAGGTTCTACAGATTCCGGGGCATTGGGATTTACTCAGGCTCAGAAAGGTGTGATGATGGGATCTGTTGTAGGGTTTTTATACCTTTTGCCTGTTGTTACAGGTGCAATTGCTGACAGAATAGGTTATAAAAAAGTTCTTGTTATTGCTTATATCCTGCTTTCGGGCTCGTATTTTTTGCTTGGCAGGGTAACTGAATACTATTCGGTTTTTGCAGCATTTATTATGCTTGCTACCGGAGCAGCATTGTTTAAACCAATAATTTCTGCATGTATTGCAAAAACTACAGATGATGAAACATCATCACTAGGATTCGGAATGTTTTACATGATTGTTAATATAGGAGCATTTGTTGGTCCTGTGGTAGCATCTTTAGCCCGCCAGCACGACTGGACTTATGTCTTTAACATTTCGTCAGCAGTTATTGTAATAAACCTGATTCTTGTTTTACTGTTTTTTAAGGAACCTGCCAGAACTGAAAGCCAGACAAGTTTTGGACAGGAGGTGTCAAAGATATTCAGGAATATATGGGAGGCTTTAAGGGATCTTAAATTTGTAATATTCCTGCTTATAATTGTCGGATTCTGGACAATGTACAATCAGCTTTTCTATACTCTGCCTGTCTTTATTGATCAGTGGATGGATACTTCGGTTGTTTATAATAATTTACACAATGTATGGCCATGGCTTGCCGAACAAATAGGAACTCCCGAAAAAACAATTGCTGCCGAAATGCTGACAAATATAGATGCCATGTATATTATTCTTTTTCAGATACTGGTATCGTATTTTGTAATGAAGCTGAAGCCAATACATTCTATGATAAGCGGATTTCTGGTATCAACAATAGGTCTTTCTCTTACTTTTATCACCAGTAACCCGATGTTTTTGTTTATAAGCATTCTTATTTTCGGACTCGGAGAAATGGCCGGATCGCCTAAGATTACAGAATATATCGGAAAAATTGCACCTGAAGGTAAAACCGCTCTTTATATGGGCTGTAGTTTTTTGCCCATGGCAGGAGGAAACTTTTTGGCAGGTATCTTATCAGGAGATGTTTATCAGAAATATTCGGATAAAATAAGTTTGCTTCAGCAGGAAGTTGCTTCAAGAAAGTTGTCAATCCCGGAAATCTCAGGAAGTTTCTCTCAAAATGATTACATTAATAAAGCTGCAGAATTAATGCACATGAATACTCACGAGTTAACAACATATTTATGGAATACTTATCATCCGTACAATATCTGGATGATTTTTGCTGCAATAGGCGGGACTACCGTTGTTGCAATGCTGTTGTTTAACTGGCTGGTAGTTGGTAAAAAATAAACAAAACACAAATAACAAGTTCCAACGGATATTGCAAAGTTTGTAATCCGGAACTTGTTATTTGTTTTGCAAAAATATTTTTACTCGAACATCATTTTTTCAATATACTCACGATAATCATCAACTGCGAGATTGATAAGTTCGTGTGCTTCTTCGCGGTTGTAAATGTGTGAAATTTCGCAGCGTTTGGCAGCGTCTCCCGGCATTTCCTTATAGGTCAGGAAATAGTGTTTTAGGCGGTTAAGTACAGCTACCGGGATTTCGCTGATATCTTTGTAATGTGAGTAAACAGCATCGTTTTTAAGAACGGCTATTATTTTATCATCGGCCTGATTTCCGTCAAGCATACGGAATCCTCCAATCGGGATTGCACGAGCAAGAACATCTCCGTGTGCGACATCTTTTTCGGTAAGAACACAAACGTCAAGAGGGTCTCCGTCTCCTTTTATATCGGGTTTTCCGGTAGATTGGGCACTTTTATCACCAACTCTTTTTCCGCAAAAAGTCTGTGGAATAAAGCCATAAAGTGCAGGTAAAATGCTCGAAAATTTTTGTGGCCTGTCAATGGTCAGATAACCTGTTACTTTATCAATTTCGTATTTTACAGTATCGGTCGGAACCATTTCGATAAAACAAGTCAGTTCGTTTGGTGCGTCTGCGCCTATTTCTATCCCGTGCCAGGGGTGTGCTTTATATCTTAAACCTAAAAGTTTTCCTATCGGATCAATTGAAATTTTTGCCATTTTATATTGTTTTAATCGGGTACAAAGATATATCTTTTCAGGTTGTTATTTATTCTTTGTTTTAACTTTGTCAGGAGTTAATAGCTGCGCAATAAAGAAGATCTGTTCTGAGATTTGCGGAAACGTTACGGAAGGCTATCCCGGAATTTGTGTTTTGGAACCTGTAATTTTTAATTTCTAATTTGTACTTTTGCCTTTATGAAACCTGCATCATTAAGTCAGCTTAAACAGGAGTTAAAGTATCGTTCCAAAGAAGAACTTGTTGAACTTACCTTATCTCTTACAAAGTACAAAAAAGAAAACAAAGAACTGTTGACATATCTTCTGTTTGAAGCTTCAGATGAGTTGTCATACATTAAGGATTTAAAGTCTGAGATTGATGAGGAATTTAAACAGATTAACAGAAAAACTCCGTATTTATTAAAAAAGAATGTCCGTAAGATTCTGCGTGACATAAAAAAACATATACGCTATTCGAAAAAGAAACAAACCGAAGTGGAGTTGCTTTTGCATTTTTGTAAAAAATTAAAGGAAATGACGCCGTCAATCAGCAGAAGTACAACATTGTTAAATATATACGACAGACAGGTTGAATTAATAATTAAAGCGGTTAAAAGTCTGCACGAAGATTTACAGTTCGATTACGAAGATGAACTGAGAGAATTGTAAAGTATATTGTTACAACATTATTCTCCTATCCATGTAATAACATATTCCATGTCGCAGATTTCGGGATTGGAAATGTGCCATTTCCCTTCTGCTGATTGTTCCTCAAGAGCAAGTTTAAAATGAGCAAGAGCAATTCCCAGATCAACTTTTTGCAAGTCCGAAGATTTTGTCTTACCAACCATCTTGTCACGCATTATGTAAAAATGATACTTATTATCCTTTTTGATAACTCTCCATGGTTGTTTGTTAACAGCGGAAGGAGCTCTGCGCACACATTCCAGAGCCTGATGATATTTGTCGGCAGGATTAAACTGAATAGGATTATTAACGTCGTTCTCAAAGAACAAAGTGTTGAAATCATTACGGATACTTCCGTCAGTAAGAACTAATCCCATTCTTTCGCGTAATGATTTTTTAGCAGCCTTAAAGCCAACCGGAGTGATACAAGGGATTTTTTCTGTTTCCGTTGTTTTTAACAAAATTTCGTAATCTTTTCGCTTGAAAGTTCCGCCAACCCAACAAGTGCCTAATCCCAAACGCGTGAGTTCGATTATTATCCTTTCGAGAGAATAGCCGTAATCAACTTCTGAGAATTCAAAGTCTTCTATGCATCCACCTATAAAATAGGCTGCATGAGTAATAAACCCGTATGTTCCTAATCTTACACGTTCCTGTTCTCTTGCAGCAGGTTTTTCTACAAACACAAATCTTGGTTTGTTCCCGAAAGGACCTTTTGCCGGATTTTTCAATAAATTGTCAACATTCATCAGAAGCCTGTCGTCAATAGGCTTTTTATCATAATTCCTGATAGATCTTCTTATTTTAATCGCTTCAATGTAACTAAGCATAAACGGTATTCGTTTTTAGAATTTGCAAAGATAAGATTGTTTGGGGGGAATCGGGTTTTTTATTACAAACAATATTGATGATTTTTTGAACAAATAATACGTTTACGGTAGAAATTACTCCTCGTTTAACAGCCTGGCCGAAGTTGCAGAAAAAAGCAGTTTTACATTTTTACCGATGGAAACACAGAATTTACCTCTGAAAGTCTTTATATTTCTGATCTGGTATAATGTGTTGTAAATCAGTGATATAGGTGTGTTGGGAATTGCTTTTGTGTCTTGTTCTGTGTCATTTGTAGCTTTGTATAATTAAATGGCGGTATCTTTAATTTATAGAATAAGCAGGCTGTAAAAACGTTTTTAATTCATAAAATTACAATAATTTATAATGTTTGTAAAAATGAAAAAATTTTTGTTTTGCATTGTGTCTTTTACTGCTTTGTCATTTTTTCTTTCCTGCGGAAAACAGGAAGAGGAAAATGAGCAGCAATTAATCTCGATTTCCGGTAAGTTTACCAAAACTTTAGTTGCCGGAGCAATGACATACAATAAAAGCTCTCATGAAAAGGAATCTGATTATGTGTGGGATGCGTCTGATGAAATACCTGTAGAATTAAATGTTGATGAAATTATTGAAAACAGTGATAACTGTAGCACTTCCGGATCAGTGTTGACAATATATTCTCCGGGAACTTACAGAATAAGCGGAAGTCTTACAGATGGTAGAATAATAGTTAATTCGCCTGATGACGGAGTTGTAAGATTGATTTTTGCAGGTGTAAATATAAATTGTCAGACCGGATCGCCAGTATATATTGCAGATGCCGATAAAGTTGTTATTATTCTGGAAGAGAGTTCTCAGAATTATTTGTCAGACACCGAAAATTACGTTTATGACGTTCCTGAATCTGAGGAACCCAATGCAACAATATTCAGCAAATCGGATCTTACAATTTCGGGAAGCGGAAGTCTGAATATTGATGCAAACTTTAATGATGCCGTTTCGTGCAAAGACGGATTGATAGTAAAAGACGCGGTTTTTGATATAAGTTCTGTGGATGACGGATTGCGCGGCAAAGATTACCTGATAATTGACAATCCTGATTTGACAATTACAGCAACAGGGGATGCCCTTAAGTCAGATAATGACGAAGATGCAAAACGTGGCTATGTTTTTATAAAAGGCGGAAAACTTAATCTGACTTCCGGGTGTGATGCTATTCAGGCAGTTACCGATGCATTGGTTTCTGCCGGAGAAATTCAAATAACAGCAGGAGGAGGAAGCGGCCATACCGTAAGCGGAACCAAATCGTCAAAGGGAATAAAATCAGGTGTTATGACAATAGTTGACGGCGGGACAATTTCTATAAATTCGGCTGATGATGCTTTACATTCCAATGATTACCTGTGTGTAAACGGCGGGACTTTCAGTATAAGCAGTGCCGATGACGGGATACATTCGGACAGCGTTGCCGGAATAACAGGTGGAACAATAGTTATTCTTAAATCATATGAAGGAATTGAGAGCGCTCAAATTACAATAAGCGGGGGAGATATTAACCTGACAGCCTCTGATGACGGAATAAATGTTGCCGGAGGAAATGATGGATCCGGTTTTGGCGGGAATCCTCCCGGACAGACATCATCAACAGCATCGGATGAATATTTTTTCTACATGCATGGAGGTTATGTGGTTGTGAAGGCTGCTGGTGACGGGGTTGATGTAAACGGCTCTGTTTATATGGATGAGGGATATCTGATTGTACACGGGCCGACCGAAAATATGAACGGTCCTTTGGATTATGACGCAACATTTACAATAACCGGCGGAACACTTATAGCTGCAGGTAGTTCAGGAATGGCACAGGCTCCGGATGAATCGTCAACACAATATTCTATAATGTTGAAATTTAATTCCGTGCATCAGGGCGGGACAATTGTAGATATTCAAACAAAAGACGGTGACGAAGTAATATGCTTTGAACCATTGAAAAATTATCAGTCATTTGTTTTTTCATCGCCACAACTGGTAAAAGGGCTGGATCTTGTTGCATATTGTAACGGTAGTTCAACAGGAGTTAATACAGACGGAGTATATTCCGGAGGAACGTATTCCGGCGGATCTCAATTCAGCAGCTTTAAGATCAGGAGTATTACCCAGATTGTTCAGTAATTACCGGTTATCTGTTATTAAATACATCCTGAAGACTGTTTCCGGTAGTTGCCGGAGGAGCAGGTGTTCCTAAAATCATTGAAATGGTAGGAGCGATGTCTGTCATATTTATTTCACGGAAGATATTCTGCTTTTTAACTTTCCATCCGTACCATATCAACGGAACATTTGTATCATATTTATATCCTGAGTTGTGATCAGTTGCATACGGAACATCTTCAATCCAACCGGCTTTAAGCGAAATCATAATGTCGCCGGAACGTTTCTGACTAAATGAATTCTGCATTTTTTCGGGCATCCCCTGCCGGAAAATTATATTCTGAAACTGATTTGAGCTTATCGCGTTTGATATCCCGGTTGAATTTATAATAAATGAAATTACCCTTTCCTGAAATTCGGCCAGCGGAATTTGAGAGTCTTCAATAAGTATTTTATTTAAAAATATCTGATTGTTGCTGTAATCAAGAATCCAGTCTCCTTCACCATAAACAGCTTTAAGATAAGATTTTAATAAAGCCAGAATGTAATGTTGTTTAAAAGTTCCTGCCGGCATTTTATTGTCAATAAGGTATTGCGGGGTTTCGCAAACGCCATGGTTAGATGTTAAATAAATCAGCACATTGTTTTTACCCACTGTTTCTTCTATTACTTCGATAAGATGGCCTAAATCAGCATCAAGCCTCAGAAACAGATCCTGAACTTCTATTGATTGAGGTCCGTACAATTTCCCGATATTCTCGGATACAGTATAATTAATAAACAGAAAATCTGTATTGTCATCCATCCCTAAATTCTCGTTATACAGGGCAGCGATAGCCATGTCGGTTGTATGGGTATTGCCTTCAGGAATCATTGTAAGCAACTCATATCCCTGAATTGTTTTGGTTATATCCGTGTATATGTATGGGAAAACCTTGTAAACCCCGTCTATCCCGAACTCGTAAATGCTGGAATCCGGTAAAACTTCGTTGTATTGTTCTATTGGCAGCATAGGAGACCATTTCCGTAAAAGATATTCGTCCGGCATTTTCTTTTTGTTTACAGTGTCAACCCATGTTGGTAACGAATTCATATAATATGCAGAACTTACCCAGTTCCCTGTTTCCTGATCAAACCAATATGCAGCATCAGCAGTAAACCCCCCTGATATTATTGCACCTTCAGGATTCAATGAAATACTGATGATTTTTGAATTTCCGCGGTTAAAAAGTTTGGCTTCATCACTAAAAGTTGTACTGAAAATATTTTTGGGAGAATAGTTGCCTTTTGCATTTTTGTCTCCTACAGGTTTGTATCTTATGTCCTCTATACATGTCTCTTTTCTGCCGGTGAGCGGGTTAAACCAGAAGTTTGATACTATTCCATGCTCTGAAGGCTCTGACCCGGTAACAATTGTTGCATAACCGGGGGCTGTTTGTGTAAGGCTGTAGTTAAAGTTGGCATCCTGACAATAAGTGCCGTTAATAGCAAGTTTTTTAAATCCTTTTGTCCCGAAATTATCCCAGAATCTCTCAATATAATCCTGACGCATCTGCTCTACAACGATTCCAACTACGAGTTTAGGTTTATCCGAAGGGATAATGGTTTCGACCTGAGAGTATCCGGCAGCACAGATTACAAGTAAAAATGCAATCAAAAAAAATGTATTTTTCATTTTGCAATGAATTATTTTATTAACCGGTAAAGTTAGGGTTAAAGTAATTTGTAAACCAATCCGGTATGGTTTATTTATGAGTAGGAGACTGTTAATTAATGTATTATCCGAACATTTGTTTAACTCTCTTCAATCCTTCGATCAGTTTGTCAACCTCTTCGAATGTATTGTAAAAAGCAAATGATGCACGGGCAGTGCCGGTAATCCCGAAATGTTGCATAACAGGCTCTGCGCAATGTGTGCCGGTTCTTATTGCTATCCCCATTTGGTCAAGCAGAACTCCTGCATCGGAAGGGTGAATACCGTCCATAACAAATGATAAAACGCTTGACTTATGCTTGGCCTCTCCGGTTATTTTTATCCAATCCAGGGTTTTTATCTTAGTTGTGGCGTATTCCAAAAGTTCCGACTCATATTTTTCTATTTTGTCCAATCCTGTATTCTCAATATACTCAATTGCTTTTGCGAGTGCTATAGTGTCAATATAATTAGGTGTTCCGGCTTCGAACTTAAACGGAAGTTCGTTAAAAGTAGTTTTTGCAAATGTTACTTTTGAAATCATTTCTCCACCACCCTGATAAGGAGGCATTTGATTCAGCAGTTCTTTTTTCCCGTATAAAACTCCAATGCCGGTTGGTCCATAAATTTTGTGTCCGGAGAAAACATAAAAGTCGCAGTTAAGTTTTTGAACATCAACTTTTATATGTTGTGCTGCCTGAGCACCGTCGATAAGGACAGGAATATTTTTTAGGTGTGCTGTTTTAATAATGTCTTCAACCGGATTTATTGTCCCCAGAGCATTTGATACCTGAGTCACAGAAATAAGCTTTGTCCTGTCACTGATAAGATTGTTAAGTTTTTCTGTTTCAAGATTTCCATTGTCATCAAAAGGAATAACTTTGAGAACGGCTTTTTTTCTTTCACACAACATTTGCCACGGGACAATGTTTGAGTGATGTTCCATTTCCGAAACAATAATTTCATCGCCTTCACTTATAAATGCCTCGCCAAAAGAAAATGCCACCAGATTGATAGCTTCGGTTGTTCCTCTGGTGAATATTATTTCATCATGAGAACCTGCATTAATAAATTTGCGGATTGTTTCGCGCGCATTTTCTGTTGCTGTAGTAGTAAAATTACTTAAGAAATGCACTCCCCTGTGAATATTTGCATTGTATTTTGAGTAGTATTCGTTAATTGTGTCGATTACTATCCGGGGCTTTTGTGTAGTTGCAGCATTATCAAAATAAACCAGTGGCTTCCCGTAAATTTTTTCTGACAATATCGGGAAATCCATTCTTATTTTAGTTATGTCGTTTTTCATCAGGATATTTTTTACAAACATAGTAACAGAACACCAAATAAAAAAAAATGTTGGCATATTATGCCAACATTTTTTACGTAGTTTGTTTTTTTCTGAAAATTATTCAACAGTAATTTTGTGAATTGTTACTTCGCTATTGGTATAAACTTTTACAAAGTAAACGCCTGCAGCATAATCAGAAACATTAAGCTGAACATGTTCAGTATTTGAATTTATACTTGAAACAATTTGTCCTGACAGGTTAAGAATGTCTATGTTGTTTATGTTTTCGTCAGCAACAATGTTAAGAACTTCGTTTGCAGGATTAGGGAATATTACTGTAGCAAATGTTTTGTTGGTTTCAACATCTGAAACAGAATACAGATCTTTTTTTGAAACCTGTTGTATATGACCGGTAACCATGTTTTGCAGAAAAACAATAACAGAGCAATTGTCAACATTGTATGAAGCATCAACCGGGATTGTCATATTTGTAGAATAAGTAGATACAGATGAGAAATCCATAAGTGTTCCTGTTTCGTCCGGGAAGTTTGCTCTTGTAACAAAATTACACTGGCTTTCTGTTTGCCATGAGTATGCAATATTTGTTTCTGTTAAAGCAACGAATAATCTGGTTTCATCAGTAAAATACGGGAATGTTTCTTCAACATCTATATCAAGGTTGAAAGAGTATGGTTCGGTTGATAATTGCTGAACAGCAGTTTCAATTGTATAAACGGCAGGGATTGATTTCTGCTCATCATAATAATACTGATAGTATTCTTTCATGTCGGCAACAGTAGGTAAAGCACCTTCTATTCCGGCTACACCGTTAGAAATTGTTGTCGGATATCCGAATCCGTCAAGATCAGGATCGTAAAGTGGGTTGTAAAGGTTTTCACGATAATCTGTAATTGTTGTTGCAAAAGGATCAGGGCCCAAGCCGTTTCCATGATATTCCATCACTACAGCATCATTGCCATCAGCAACAATCTGATCAATTGCATTAGCAGCGGTAGGGCAGTAAACACAATTTACACTGGTAAATATTTCAAAAGTTACAAAATTTCTTTCATTCCCGCCGGCAACAGTTACTTCAAGAGGTTGAGGAGCAGAATATCCTGAACTTGTTCCGTAATAAGCCAATAAAGAATAGTTGTAAGTGTTTGGGTAAACATTAAGATCAGTAAGTGTTAATTCAGTTGTAGTTCCTATAACATCTCCGTCACGGGCAATACTGTAGCTTTCAGGAGTTCCTGTGGTAGGGGCATCCCATGTTAAAACAACATCATTACCGTTTTCGATAGTATAAGCAAAATTTGCCGGAGCATAAGGGGTTTCAACTTCTTCAATAAGGAAATTATCCATGTAATATTCAGGAGTGCCGTTTCCGTCATCGTCCCATGCATAAAAGTCGAAAGCATCAAGTTTATTTAAGGTTCCTGTTCCGCTTACACCTTTACTCCATTGATAAGCATGTACCAACTGGTCGTCGATATACATATCAACCCAGTCGCTGTTAAGGTCGATAAAATGCTGAACTTTAAACCATGTGCCGGGAGTGTAGTTGTATGTTGCCGCACCATAGCCCATACCGTCAATAGTCATTACTCCGTTTTTTAACATAACCTGCATACCCCAAACCAAACCTGATCCTGACGGGTTAAAATTTTGCATTATGTTATAATAACCAAGTTTACCTTCCGGAACCATAATGTAAAATTCAATACGATAACGGCCGGTTGTAAGGTCAGCGAATTCGATAACACCATCATTTGTGCCTGAAACCATTACAGAATTTGTTCCCTGATAAGCATAAGCAGCCGAAACGGTAGGGTCTTCTGCTGTTCCCGGGTTTCCTGTCCATGTGTCCCACCAGTTTGCTTCCTGTAAAGCAATTCCCTGGCCGGCAGTGTAAGATTCGAAATCATCCGAATACATTACCTGTGCATTAAGATAACCTGCTGCAAGAAATAGTCCTGCAAGCAAAAAAAGTAGATTTTTTCTCATAACAATATTAGTTTAAATTAAATATTATACAATGATAGTCAAAAAAACACTTGAAACTTAATCAATGATAAAATTATTTTAACAAAAATTTAACACTGTCCGGGGTGTAAAAACCATAGCTTGATTGCAGGACAAAAGATTGAGGAAAAGGTTTTATATGTAAATTGTTGAATACTAATCGTTTGAAAATTTCTTCAACAGTTGTCTGTAGTTTGAAAACACTTTGGCTCTGGAAACAAAGCCAATATATTTTCCGTTTTCCACGACTGGTAAATTGTAATGATCGGTGGTTTCGAAAATCTGGGCAATCTCACGAACACTCATCCGGGTTGTAATAATAGGGTCGGGAATATACATCAAATCCTTGACAAATGTTTTGTCGTAAAGTTCTGTTCTGAACATCAGATGTTTAACATGGTCAAGCCATACCAGTCCTTTTAGAGTATCGTTTTTGTCAACAACAACATAAATTGTCCTGCTTGATTTTGATATTACTTTTGTCAGGTCGCCGAGAGTAGCATTTTCGCTGATAGTTAAGAAATTCTTTTCAATCAGAGATTCTGTTTTCATTAATGTAAGCATGTTGTTGTCGGCATTGTGTGTTAATAATTCACCACGTTTTGCCAGCAAAATTGTATAAACAGAGTTTGGCATAAACAGTTTTACTGTAAAATATGAGATTGCGGCAACAATCATTAAGGGAACAAACAAATTGTACCCGCCGGTTATTTCGGCAATAAGGAATATTGATGTTAGTGGTGCATGAATTATTCCGGCAATTAATCCGGCCATGCCAACCAGAGCAAAGTTTGTTGCCGAAATTTTAATTCCCATGGAATTTGAAATTTTTGCAAAGAACACTCCCAGATTTGCTCCCAGAAAAAGGGCAGGAGCAAATATTCCCCCTACACCTCCGGCTCCGAAAGTAGCTCCGGTTGCAAAACTTTTTAAAAGCAATATCAGTCCCAGAATGAATATAACTCCGAAAAGACTGTTCCAATGAGAATACATAGTATCAGTAAAAAGAAAAGACGTGTCTCCTTTAAGAGCAAGGTTTACGGCTTCATATCCTTCTCCGTATAACGAAGGAAATAAAAAGATAAGTACCCCTAAAATAAAAGCCCCTATTATGAATTTTTTTCTTTTGGATTTTAGTTTGTCGTAAAGTTTTGCCTGCCAAAGGTAAAGTTTCGAAAAATAGACTGAGAGCAATCCGCTAAGTATTCCTAAAAGGATGTAAAAAGGGACATCTCTTAAAATAAAAGGATCTGTTTTTTCGACAAAGTAAAGGAAGTTTTGTCCCAGAAATAAATAAGATGTTAAGGCTGCAGAAACTGAGGCAAGTAACAACGGCATTAAAGAAGCCATTGTAAGGTCGAGCATTATTACTTCTATTGCAAATACTATTGCTGCAATAGGGGCTTTGAAGATAGCTGCAATCGCACCGGTACATGCACAGCCAATCAGCAAAATTATTTGTCTGTAGTTTAGTCTGAATAATTGTCCGATATTGCTGCCTATCGCTGCTCCGGTTGCGACAATAGGGCCTTCCAGTCCGACAGATCCGCCGAATCCGACAGTCAGAGAACTTGCAACAATTCGTGAAAATATATTGTGCTTTTCTATCTTGCCTTCGTTTTTGGACATGTTGTATAATACCATAGGAATGCCATGTCCCAGCTTCTTTTTGATAACAAGATTGATAAACAGAACCGTTAAAAATATCCCGATAGCAGGGAAAACAATATAAATGTAACTGAAAGAGTACCGGTCAATAAGGTAAACGACTAATTCTCTGACGAAGTGCACGGCATTTTTCATGATAACTGCCGCTAAACCAACGGAGACTCCTACAATGATGGCAAGAATCAGCATAAAATTCCTGTCTTTAATCTTTTTGCAACGCCAGATTAGCAAAGATCTTGTTATGCTTTTGAGATTCATTTGTAAATTATTATTTGAAACTGCAAAGATGATAGTTTTTTTTGTTCTGTGAAATAAAAAATATAAAAAATCCGCTTGTGTAATTATTGTAAAAATTAGTAATTTTGTATTTAAACATAGTTGTAAATGAAAAAGTATAAAACAGGTATTGCTTTGGGAGGTGGCGGATCACGCGGATTTGCTCATCTCGGAGTATTACAGGCTTTAAACGAAAAAGGGATTTTTCCTGAAGTTGTTTCAGGAACAAGTGCCGGTGCCATAGTTGGTTCTCTTTATGCAGCCGGCTATACTCCCGAAGAAATATTTAAGTTGCTGAAAAAAAAGAAATTTTCTGATTTATCTAAAATACATATTCCGACTGACGGTTTGTTTAGTCTTGATAATTTAACACAGGAGCTTAAGAAAGCAATTCCTGATGATTCATTTGAAGGATTAAAACTTCCGTTTTATGCATGTGTTACAAACCTGAATATAGGTAAGGCCGAGTATATAGGAAGCGGAAGTCTTCACAATATTGTTCAGGCCTCGGCATCTATTCCGGTTTTATTTTCTCCTGTTAAGATAGGAGATTATTATTATGTTGACGGAGGTTTGGTTGATAATTTACCTGTTCGCCCGCTTGTGCGTAAATGCGAAAATATTATCGGCGTTAACATATTCCCGAACGAAGTTACAGATAAAATTGATAATCTTTTTCAGGTTGCAACACGAACTTTTCAGATAAGCCTTGATAACAATGCCAGGTATAACCGTAGCAAATGTCATATTTACATCGAACCTGCTAACATCTCAAAATATCACATGCTGGAAACTAAATTTCATGATGAGATTTTTGATATCGGATATGATTTTTGTAAGAAAATGAAACTGAAAATAAAATAAAAACAGAAGTTTTTTATCTGTGCTCAGAACCAGAATTACAAAGTTTCCGGTAACGCTTGTAATTTTATTCTTTCATTTGACAATTATCTTTCCATACTCTCCTGTGTTTTTTAGGTGAAGCAGGTAAATGCCGGGTTTGAGGTCGGAGATATCTATTGTAGTTGTTGGTTTTGTAATTTTATATGAAGCTATGTTTTTACCCGAAATAGTTAAAATTTCAAGATCGTCATTTTCTTTGAACCCTTTGCAATAAATATTAAATTTATCGTTTGCAGGGTTAGGGTAAATTATCAGGCAGTTGCTTTCTGATAAAAGATTTACGACTCCGCTGTTGTCGAAAGTGTATTTTGAGACTGCGTTACTGCCGCAGAACCACAGGTTCTTATCAGTATCTTCGGCAATTGAGTATATTTTTTCTTTAATTCCTGTGGGGTAAAGATATTCTGATGATAACCCGTTAAACTTTAACACCCCCTTTTGACTGCCGGCCCATTTTGTGCCGAGTTTGTCAACAAAAACAGAATTATAATTGCTATAACCTGATACAAAAGTTGAGTCGTTATGAAAAATGCTGATCTGATTATTATAAAGCAATGCTATCCCTTTTCGCGTAGCTATCCACACTGTATCATTCTGAAATGCAAAATCGTTAACAGTACTGCTTAAGAGTCCGGTTTCTGTTGAATAATTAAGCCAGTTAGTACCATCAAATTTTATTGCGCCTGCATAACTTGCTACCCATATTTCATTTTCGTTACGTGCAACTATTTTCAAAAATGTGCTGCTTGCAGCATCACTCATGTCAATTTTAGACCATTCGGTACCGTTAAATTTGTATAGGTTCATACCAGATGCCTTAACCCAAAGCGAATTGCAAAACGAGGCAATGCACTGAACACTAAGAATGTCTTCTCCACATAGCTGAAGAATCTGTTCTGCAGTCTGGCCTTCTGTTTGTTTAAACAGTCCGCTTTGGGTTCCGTACCACAGATCTCCGTAACTATCCGTACAAATTGAGGTCGTATATTCGGGACACATATTTTCTGCGCTAAAAGTATTGTTCCATTTTTCGCCATCGAAAAATGAAAGATATGCACCCTTGCCCAGCCATATTTTGTTATTTTTAAATGCAATTTCGCGAGGATAACCGATATGGCTTTGCGGATACAATAATTTAAATGTGTCTGCCACGGGTTTTATAAGGCAACCACGGCGAATATCATCGTAATCAAAGTTGCCTGCAAGCCAGACATTTTCTTCAGCATCAGAAACAATTTCTGTAATTGTGAAAACAGATTGTTGTTCGAGGGAGTTGTTTACTATCCATCCTGTATCATTCTGAATAAATATTTTTCCTTCGGTACCCAGCCACATGTACCCTGTAGTGTCCTGATAGATAGCTGAAAATGATTTGCTTCCGAAAATATTGTAGTCATCATATACTATCCAGTTTCCGTTTTCAAAACTGTTTATATGTCCGTAACATCCTCCGAACCAAACCCGGTTTTGCCTGTCAACACAAGATGCATGTTTGCAGTCTACGGTAATACCGGAATTTGTGTAATTGTACAGAATGCTGTCAGTTTCGCTTATAGCAATAACTCCGAATATCCCGGCAATATTATCGCTTTGGATTCCGGCATAAATTATATTATTGCTATCGCATACAATCTGATCAGCATAGTATGAAACCAAGGTGTCAGCAAAAACGGAGTAATCGGTCCATTGTATCCCATCGTATTTTGAAATCCTTGCAGGGTTGGTATTGTATGGCGTGGCGTTACAAATCCAGATATTATTGTTTTTATCGCAGGTAATAGAATTGACACCCATATAGACAAAATTATCATTTACCGGAATAAATTTCCACGACAACCCGTCGTACTTTATTATGCCTCCGCCATTTGTTTCGTTTGTGTGTGCATTAACCGAAAACCATAGATTGCCTGAATTATCTCTTGTAGCAGAGTAAACTTCTCCGTCTGTGCCTATAGATGTTTTATATTGTCCGTCTTTATGGTAAATATTAATTGCATTTGAGCAACCGGCATAAATCAAACTGTCATCTGTAACTATGGCGTTGTGTGCCCGATAAGCTGTGTAAAAATTTGTAAAATCCTGCGCTGTAACGGCTATTGTAAGTAGCAAGGCGAGAAGTGTAAATATTTGCTTTTTCACAATGTTGTTATTTGTTTAGTTCATTTTAACACTAAGGTTGTCACAACAACCTTAGTGTTCTTCTTTGATATTAGATTGCTATTCCCAAAGTTAAAATTATTTTTCTTATCAAAAAACAACTTAAAATATTTTTATATAAAAGTCATAAATAGTGATATTTATCTTTTTAAAAATGTTTGTGTTTAGGCCGTTGTGTAGTATGTTTTATTCTGGATGGCATGTAAAACATAAAAGGTTGATATGAGATACTTTTTGAGTCACTCTTGTATGTTTTGAATTTGGTGGTTAAAATCTTACAGATTTTAAATCAGAGTCTTTCTGATTGTCAAATGATAAATTTTAAAGTCCGGTATCTGTAATGATATTTTTATTTACTAATCCGTGCGAGACAAGGTCTGGATTTCTAAAACGACTTTATCTGCTCATAATCAAAATCACAGTTACTCCATTCATTGTCTATTATAGCTCCGGCTTTCTCGTATAATTTTATTGCCGGCGTATTCCAGTTTATAACCTGCCATCTTAAACGGCGGCAATTCTCCGATTTCGCAATTTTGTAAATTTCATCCAGCAACATGCTGCCTATACCTTTCCCCCTGAAATCGGGCTTTACATAGAGATCGTCGAGATAAAGCGATTTTCCCACCCATGTGAAATAAGCATAAAAGTAAAGTGCCATGGCAATAACTTCGGAATTGTCGTTTTCTACAACAAGACATCCGAACAAATCTTTGTCCTGTTTCATGTATTCGACAGTGTTTATTACTTTTTCCGGGGCTTTTTCGAATAATGCAAGTTCTTTAATCATTTCCAGTATTTGCGGGAAATCATTTTCGCCGGCTTTGCGAATTGTGTAAGTTGACATAATTTTCAGACTAAAATTTGTCAAAAATAGAAAAATTATTGATTTAGCCAGTTTATTGCAGCTTCAATTGTTGAGAATGGTTTTGATGAGGTCTCTTTTTTTCTTACTAATGTGGAGATAACAATATTGTGCGGGTTGGTGGAAACAATAGCAAATTTTTTTCCGGCAAAAAATTGGGGGTTTTGTGCATAATAGTTTGAAATCTCGTCTGATTGTCTCGGTTCTAAATCAAGAATTGCATCACGGTAGTCCAGAATAAATTTAGTGGTTTTCTCCGGAATAATTTTATTAAGATAAGCCCATTCCCATGAATTTTTAATAGTTTCAATACTAATCTTTCCATGATGTATTTTATGCATTATTCCTGAATCTTTATCATATTTATATTCTACATTAATTGTCATAATATGTTATTTGTATGGCTTAAAATATTTTATGGCAGTTTAAATAAAGCGTAAATATAAACATAAATTATTGTTAATGCAAATAAATATTTTGATTTGTGATAAAAATATGCCTTTTTGTCATTGCTAAATGTTATAATTTGCTTTCTTAAATGATAATATATATGATTGTTTTACGGATTTAAAACAGAATAAATATTTGGGAGAATGCAGTATACTATGACCTGACCGGCTTTTGAAATTAATAACTACAGTAAAAATTATGTTAAGGCAATCAAAACAATCCGAAAGATGATTTTGTTGCTGATTTAAGGTGGCTGTGCCGGCTCTATTGGGCTCAAAAAATAAATCCGGAAAATTTCAGGTGTCGTATGAGTATTGTGTAAACCTGTAATAACATGGTGTTTAACCTCTTTAATATTTGCTGTTAGGCCGCCATAAATAATTGTAAAATGGCATAAAATCATATTTGCACAATTGAAATATAAGTAGTACTTTTGTCGCCCTATTGTCAAATGTGTGATGGGGCACCGAAGTGTCGGAGCTTAGTAGCACGCTAAAATTTGTTAAAATGAAACATTTTGAGATTAACGCAACTCTGCGTACTGATGTTGGAAAAAAAGCATCTAAAAAAGTTAGAAAAGATCAGGCTATTCCTTGTGTTATTTATGGTGGTGAAGAAAACGTTCACTTTTACACATTACAATCAGATGTACGTAAATTTGTTTACACTCCTGAGGTAATGTTTGCAGATATTAAAATTGAAGGAAAGACTTACACTACAATGGTTAAAGAAATTCAATTCCATCCGGTGTCTGATTCAATTATGCACATAGATTTTTACGAAATTAATCCTGAGAAACCTATTAAAATTAAAATTCCTGTTAAAATCGTCGGATTATCTCCTGGCGTAAAATCAGGTGGTAAACTGAAACAGATTATCAAGAGACTTACCGTTAAAGGTTTGATGAATGATATTCCTGATTTCTTTGAAGTAAGCATTTCCAAATTAAAGATTAATCAGGCTATTAAAGTTAAAGATCTGGTTTCTGACAAACTTGAATTTGTTGATCCTAAAGCAAATATTATTGTTACCGTTACTTCAACACGTGGCGTTGCAATAGTTGAAGAAGAGGAAGAAGACGAGTCTGCAGCAGAATCAACAGAAGCAGCAGAATAATTTTTATCTCCTGAACCATGAAATATTTAATCGTAGGTTTGGGAAACCCGGGTTTGGAATATAAAAATACCCGTCACAATATTGGTTTTACAGTGCTGGACTATCTTGCTGAGAAGTCCGGCATTGTTTTTTCTGATAAACGTTATGGTTTTCGTGCAGAGTTCAATATTAAGGGAAGAACACTCGTATTGGTAAAACCTTCTACTTTTATGAATCTTAGCGGTAAGGCTGTGAACTATTATCTTCAGTTCGAAAATATTCCGGTAGAAAATATGATGATTATTGTTGATGATCTTGCATTGCCATTCGGAGCTTTACGCATAAAGTCAAAAGGCGGAAGTGGCGGACATAACGGATTGCAACATATTGAAGACACTCTTGGTACAAATGTGTATAACAGAATGAGATTTGGTATCGGAAGTGAGTTCGGAAGAGGAAGACAGGTCGATTATGTGCTTGGGGAATGGGAAAAAGCAGAACTTGATAAGATGGAAGAGCGGATAAGTCTGGCGTGTGAAGCAATTAAAAGTTTTCCGCTTTCGGGAATTGAACGGACAATGAATTTCTTTAACAACAAATAATCTGAATGAATAAGCCGAAGCCTCAAAAACAAAATTATCGGAATCTTACATCCAGACTTGCAGGTTATTTGTCTAACCTTAAACACCCAAGGTGGTTTGTAAATTTTTTGATTTTTTCTTACAGGAAAAAATACAAGATAAATCTGGATGAATATGTAATTCCTGAAAAAGGTTTTAAGAGTTTTAATTCGTTTTTTACAAGAAAAGTAAAGGAAAGCAACAGGATTATAGGAGAAGGACTGGTTTCTCCTGTGGATGGTTCGGTTTTCGATTTCGGACTGATAGATCCGGATAATAAAATTTTTGTTAAACATAAGCATTATTATATTGACGATCTGATATGCGATGACTTTGAAAATCTGAAATCATACGCTGTATTATACCTTTCTCCGGCAAATTATCACAGGGTGCACGCCTGTTTCAATATGGAAATAGAAAGCGTTACTTATCTGCCCGGAACGTTATTGTCTGTTCGTAAAAAAACCGTTTATAAGAAAGACCGTGTTTATTGCCGTAACGAAAGAATAGTTCTTACAGGTAAATCTCCTTATGGCAGATTTAACTTTATTTTGGTAGGAGCCCTTATGGTAGGAAAAGTGAGGCTTTCTTTTGACAGTGGCTTAAGAACTAATATCAGGAAAGGTATTTTTGCTAAAAAGGTTTATGATTTCCCGGTGGTAATTGATAAAGGCGAGGAGGTTGGATATTTTGAAATGGGGTCCAGTGTAATAATTTTGTTAGAGGACGATTGCCTTAAATCGTTAAATAAACCTGTTCATGCTCCGGTAAAAATGGGAGAACCTATTGTCTAAAAAGGACTTTCGTCATTCATTCCTCCTGTTGACAGATAGTCAGCATTTAAAGGAATGTCATCATTAAGATCAAATCCTCCTGAATTCATTTTTGACTCAAGTTTTATTGTATCTCCGCCATCGAATGAACCGAATTCCTGAAGATCAACAAATTTTGCATATTCCTTTTTAAATTTAAGCATTGCCGATCCGGTTGCCCCGTTACGATGCTTGGCAATAATAATCTCTGCCATTCCAAGCAGAGAATTACCTTCGCTGTCGGTTGTAATTCCATAGTATTCGGGACGGTGTATAAATAAAACCATATCGGCATCCTGCTCAATTGCACCTGATTCACGCAAGTCAGATAACTGAGGCCTTTTGTCACCGGAACGGGCTTCTACAGAACGGTTAAGCTGAGAAAGAGCCAGAATCGGGATGCTTAATTCTTTTGCAATAGCTTTGAGAGAACGTGATATTGTAGATACTTCCTGTTCGCGGTTTCCTTTCATGTCAACACCGGCAGTCATAAGCTGAAGATAATCGATGATAACAGCCTGTATGTTGTGGGTTCGGGCCAGACGCCGGCATTTTGCCCTTAATTCGAAAACTGAAATGGCCGGAGTATCATCTATAAAAATAGGAGCTGTCTCAAGATTTTTCACTCTTGATTCTAATTGTTGCCATTCGAATTCTTTAAGGTCTCCGGTTCTTATTTTATCCCCTGAAATTTCAACTTCAGCAGAAATCAAACGGTTAACCAATTGCAAAGAAGACATTTCCAGAGAAAATAAAGCCACGGGCCTTTCGTGATCTACAGCCATGTTTCTTGCCATTGAAAGTACAAATGCCGTTTTCCCCATAGACGGACGTGCAGCCAGAATTACAAGATCAGAAGGTTGCCATCCGGCAGTATATCTGTCAATAGCACTAAAACCACTTGGAACGCCTATCAGTTTGTTTTTATTTTTTGAAGCTTCTTCAATTGCTGTCAGAGCTTTGTCGAGAATTGTATTTATCTGTACGGTTTCACTTTTAATGTTACCTTCGGAGATATTAAAAATTTCGCTTTCGGCAAAGTTTATAAGTTCTTCCACATCTTCACTTTCATCATAAGACCGGCGTTGTATCTCGGCTGCAGCTTTTATAAGTTCACGCTGAATATATTTCTGGTGCACCAAACGTGAGTGAAACTCAAGATGCGATGAGGTAGCCACCCTGTCTGTCAGTTCGGACAGGTAAACTTCTCCGCCTATTAAATCAAGTTTTTCTCTGGTTTTTAGTTCGTGAGCAACAGTTATAATATCAACCGGCTTATGATTTGTTCCGAGATTTAAGATAGAGCGGTAAATTTCCTGATGCATCGGCTCATAAAAAGACTCGGGACGTAAAACATCCATAATGGAAAAAACAGCATCTGTCTGAATCAGCAGTGCTCCCAGAACAGCTTTCTCAAGATCGGATGCCTGAGGAGGCATCTTCCCGAATATTGCATTTAAACTGTCTATAGAATTCTCTTGCTTCTGATTTGGTTTCTTTCTGTTATCTGCCATTTTTTTATGCTGTTATCAAGTCCAAAAATAATACTTTACAACTGTTTATACGACCAGATTTTATAAATAACAGAATTTTTTTATCCACATTGGCGGATGAAAAAAATGTTTATATCTTTTATTTTTTCTTAAGTCCTGACTGTCAGGAGAAAAAAGACAATACGTAGCGAAAAAAATAAATTTTATCAACCGGAATTTTATTTTTACAAATCAAAAATTAACTTTACATCAAATATTTTTAGGATGATAACAGTTGACAATATTTATAAATCTTATGGTGATTTGCAGGTTTTGAAAGGGATTCAGCTTGAAATAGGCAAATCTGAGATTGTTTCGGTTCTGGGTGCCAGCGGAGCCGGGAAAACCACTTTATTGCAAATTATAGGAACATTACTTAAACCTGACAGCGGAAAAGTAATCATTAATGGCGTAGATACTGTAAGTCTTAAAGAAAATATGCTGGCTCAGTTTCGCAATCAACATATAGGCTTTGTTTTCCAGTTTCATCATTTGCTACCCGAATTTACGGCAATCGAAAATGTGTGTATCCCGGGACTCATTGCAAAGAAAAACAAATTTGATGTTCAAAAACGTGCCTTCGAATTACTTAAAGCTTTAAATATATCTGATAGGGCACAGCATAAACCCAATGAATTGTCAGGCGGAGAAAAACAACGCGTTGCAATTGCCCGCGCACTAATCAATAATCCTACAATAATACTGGCTGACGAGCCGTCAGGAAACCTCGATTCGAAAAATGCCAGAGATCTTTATAATATTATTTTCGATCTGCGGAAAAGTTTTGAACAGACTTTTATTATTGTCACGCATAACGAAGAGCATGCAAAACTGACAGACAGAATGTTTACAATTAAGGACGGAGTTGTGGAGTAATTTTTTGCTGTTGTCCTTTTCTATGAATTACTATTTTTCGTAAATCTCAACCGGTAAATTATCAGGGTCGGATATAAATGTAAAACGCTTGTTTGTGATTTTGTCCACACGTATTGGTTCGGAGACAATATTTTTATTGTTTAAGTACCCGATTACGGCATGTATATCATCAACTTCAAAAGCTATGTGCCTTAATCCTGTGGCTTCGGGATAGCTGGGTCTTGGCGGTGGTTCCGGAAACGAAAAAAGTTCTATCACAAAAACTCCGTTTAAGGATAAATCCAGTTTATATGATTTTGTTTCTTCCCTGTAGGTTTCATTAATAACATCAAGGCCTAAAACTTCTGTATAAAAAGATTTTGATTTCCGGTAATCGGAACAGATTATTGCTGTATGATGAATTCTGTTTAACATGAATGTTTATTTGTTAAATCCTGCCTGTAAATTTTTTAAGAAAAACATGGACATATTGTGTTTGTTTAAAACAGGAGGCAAAATTAAATAAAACTGATGAGATGTTTCTGATCTGAGAAAATTTTGAATGTTTTTCTTTTGAAAATTAGTTCAGATAATTCTTTTGGCAGGCTTAATATGTTTAATGCCTGTATGATTGTTATTTTTCAGATTTCTGTAAGTTGTAAAGAACCATTTACTTTTTCTTAAGACGTGAAGTATCAGATAAATTATAAAAAAAAGAGCTATCTTATCGTGTAGTTCGATAAACATAATTCTTAAATCGCTTGTCCCGTATGCAGAATCAATAATCCATGGAATAACCCCGGTAATAGCTACCAGTACAAACAACACAGATAATATAAATACAGAAATATTTTTCCTGATTAAGTGTTTTGTAAATATGGATTTATACCATTTACTGTGAGCGTAAATGTGGAATGCCGTAAGCAGGGAAAAACACACAATGGAGATTTTGTGAATGGCTGACCACTCCGGGTAATTTAATCCACACACTATTTTCATAGGATCAATTTCTCTTGATTGTTCGTAAACTGCGGAGTTGCTCTGTATGTTGTTTTTGTGCCTATGTAAATCGTTGGTGTTGCCTATGTGGAATCCGATTTGCAGCAATAATCCGGACAAAACCATAATTATTCCGGAAAATAAAAGCATACAGTTTGTCATAAATTTATTAATAATTCTTTTTTTGACTCTACCTGTTTCCTTAATATTTTTGTCAGTAACCGAAAAAGCTCCATAATTGCATGTGTCAACGCATTTCAGACATCCCGAACATTTGTTATGTTCAATAATAACGGCGTGTTTATGCCATGGTAAATCAATTTTGCCGATAATCTGTTCAGGGCAGTTTTCAATGCATTTACGACATGCTTTACATTTTCGGGTGTCAAGTTTGATGAAATGGGTTTCGGTATGTTTGCGGTTGAAGAACAGATGTCTCATATCTTTCGGGTTTTTCGTCATTGTTTTTGCAAAAATGCATAAACGAAGTGCACTATGACGATAACAATTGTTAAGAAACAAAACTATTTTCTGTTTCTTATTCTGCTTAACGAAATAGGGGTAATGCCCAGATATGAAGCTATATAATGTTGCGGAACCCGTTTTATAATATCAGGATGATTTATGATTAAATCTTCGTAACGCTCTTTTGGACTGTCTTTAATACGAGACAGAAAAAGCCGGGCATAATTTTTAAATCTTTGAAACATGAGTTTCTGAAAACCTTCGTTTAATTCCGGATAAATCAGAAGAAGCTCTTCAAAAGTGGCTTTACTGAAAGATATTATGGTGCAAGGTTCAATACTTTCTATTGAAAATAAGCTTGGTTCGGCACTGAAAAAGCTATCAATAGAAGCTACAGCCTGTCCTTCAAAAAAGAATTGCATAGTTATATCTTTACCGTCCTTGTTAAACCACATGCGTAAGCAGCCTTTTTTTATAAAATGAATGCTTTTGGATATTTCACCTTCATTCAGCAAAATCGTTTTTGCAGGAATCTCTCTTTCCTGAATAATTTCGGGAAATTTTGCCAGAGTTGTTTTGTCTTGTTTTATTTTATCAATCAGTTTATCAAGCATAATCTTTTTGTTTGATCTGCAAATTGTGTGTTACATATTTCTTAAAAATTCTGAGAGTATTTTTAGAATTCAATATTATAAATTTATTTAAATACTTCATAATTATTGCAGCTTAAAACAGGAAAAATTATGTTCATGAAGAATCTAGGCTGATTTTTTTCATTTTATCATTGTTATGTGTTTTTCTTGGATGAACGGTATTAAAGTGTAATCGCTATCTTTCTGAAAATCAGTATGATTTTAATCGTTTTTTTATTTTGTCGTTTTATAATTTTTGTAAATTGCACTAAAATATTTTAACCCTGAATTTTATGACAAAGAGAATAATATTATTAAGCATTTTAATTTTGATAAATGTTGTTTTCAACACAATATTTTGTTCTCCTGTTTCAATTTCTGATGCGCAGAAAATTGCAACCAGATTTTATTTGCAGCAAAGATCTGATGTTACCGGTGCTGCAATAACATCAACCAAAGTATTTAGCTCTGGGAATAATGATTTGATTTCTGTGTTTTCATTTAATACGGGTGGATTTGTTGCATTGTGTCTTGATAATAGTTTTAAGCCTGTTCTGGCATATTCTTTAACAGGAAATCACGATTTGCAAAAATTTCCTGAAGCTGCCGAAAAATGGTTCTCGGATATTGCTGCCGGGCTTAATGATGCTATAAATTCGGGTAAATATGAGAATGTCCTTAACGAAGATTGGTTACTTATCGACAACGGGGAATTTCCGCTTTTGGCAAATAAATCAGGTTTGTTGACAACTCCTGATTGGGGACAGGGCTGTTATTACAACACTATGTGTCCGGTTGACGATCTGGGGGAATGCAGTCATGCTGCAACAGGTTGTACCGCAACTGCTATGGCAATGATTATGAAATACTGGAATTATCCACAGTTTGGGGTAGGTTCTCATTCTTATGAATCGCAGTGGTACGGTACATTAACGGCAAACTTTGGCGAAACAGAATATGTGTGGGCTGATATGCCGGATATTGTTACAGAAGAAAACCCGGCAGTTGCAACATTGATGTATCATTGCGGGGTTTCTGTTGATATGGGTTATACAGGTACCACCTCAGGTGCGGCAATTTCACCAGCCGCCTTTTTTAACTATTTCAGATATTCACATAATGCTGTTTTGGATCATCAAAACAATTACACATGGACAGAATGGATTGCATTACTTGAGAATGAAATTGACAACGGTCGTCCTGTTCTCTATGCAGGTTGGGAAGAAATGCTTCTGATGGGACATTCATTTGTATGTGATGGTTACGATGCTTCGGACTATTTGCATTTTAACTGGGGTGGTGACGGTTATGGAAACGGATATTTTCTGGTGCCTGATGAAATTGCTTTTCCTGCAAATAACATGATAGTCAGAAATTTGTATCCTGCTCCTGATTGTGATGTGAACGTGTCGGGCATTACCGCTCCTTATGATCACACTTTTACAGGACCTGCGGCAATAAAGGTAGTTGTGGAGAATTACAGTAATGCTCCTTTAACAAATATCCCTATAACTTATTCTGTAAATAATTCGACACCTGTAACAGAAATAATTACAGAAACAATTGAAGTAAACGGAACTCTTGAATATGAGTTTGCTGCCCAGTTTGATTTTTCACAGAATCCCGGTATGCTTTATAATGTAAAAGTATATTCGGAACTTGCCTGTGATGCTTATCGCGAAAATGATACAACCGTAACAGAGATACTAAATGTTTCGTGTGCGTCGGCCCCATACAGCACCGGTTTTGAAACGGACGAAAGCCGCGACGGATGGTTGTTTGAAGATTCGAACAATGACGGATCGACATGGCATTTTTATTCAGCAGTGGGATCATGTGTTTATTATCAGGGAGGTTCAAATGCGGCAAATGACTGGGTTTTTTCCAGATGCCTTGAGCTTGAAGCTAATACATTGTACAAACTGAGTTTCAATTATAATTCAACAGGTCAGTATTGGCCGCAAAATTTGGGAGTGTCAATCGGTTCAGGGCCCGAAAGCAGTTTAATGCTTACAACTCTTGATGAGCTTACAGGTTTTACAAACAGTGCTTATCAGCAAAAAGAAATTATTTTTACTGTAGGAACTACAGATTCTTATTATCTTGGTTTTAATTGTTTCAGTGATCCTGACATGAACAATTTAGTGCTTGATAATGTAAATATTGTGGCACTTGATGAGCCGGATGTTGAAATGATTGAAATTATTACTCCTCAGTCATCCTGCGAACTGGATAGCGAGATTATTGTAGTTAAAGTCCGTAATATGTGCTCAGATGTTTTAAGCGATATCCCGGTTTCTTTTAAACTTGATAATGCCGATGTGGTTGAAGAAACAATTACAGGAGATATTGCCCCAGGTGAATATGCGGTTTTTCAGTTCGAAACATTTGGTGATTTTTCTGCTGTAGGAGCTCATACTCTAAAGGTTTATACCTCTATGTCTGATGACAGTAATTTGCTTAATGATACTCTTGAATTAATTGTTGAAAACTTTGATGCTTCTTATATTCCTTATTTGTGTGAGTTTGAAAATGCTGCAGAATATGAATTTTATTCTGTCGAAAATCTGAATGAGGATACCTATACCTGGCAGTTTATTTCATCAGGAGGCCATACCAACCCGGGTTGTGCAAGATATGACTATAATAACTTTGCCGCGGCAGATGATTGGCTGATTACAAAATGTATTTATCTTGAACAACAATATGCATATAAACTTGATTTCTGGACTAAAATTGAGGATCCAAGCTGGCCTGAAAATCTTAAAGTTGCAATAGGAGAGGTGCAGAATTCTGCAGGAATGCTTACGGAATTAGGCGATTACCCTGGGTTATCCAATACCTTATGGCAGGAAAATACTGTAAATTTTACGGTAGGTAATGACGGTTATTATTATATAGGATTTTATTGCTACAGTGCGGCACAGATGTTTAACTTATATGTGGATGATATTGAAATTACTCAGGATGGCTTAAACAGTCTCGGTTCAGATGATACAGATTCTTTTTCAGTTTTTCCTAATCCTGCAAATGATATGATATATGTTAAAAATGAGAATGATGGAAGCTCTGGTGCTGTAATAGGAATATATGATTTGCAGGGCAAAAAGATAATTGAAACAACAATGTCAGGGACGGAAATATCAATAGATATTCAGAATCTTGAAAGCGGGGTGTATTTTGTAAGGCTTAACGGAGAATCAGGAATGAAATATAAAAAGATAATCAGGCTTTGAGATTGATTATCTTTTTATATGATCAGGTATAACTTACTTTTCTAATATCTCGTTCCCCAAAAGTAAGGTCTTTCTTCTTTTTTGCACTGCTCAACATGTTTTCTGATAATCTCGTTGTATTGTGCTTCGCTTATCTTTTTAATTTTCTTTTTATGAGCTGGCTTTTCAACAATAGTGTCAGTTTCGTAAATATCAATTTTTTCGGCCCTCATTACTTTAGCTCCGTTATTTATATCAATCTCAAGTATAACGCCCGGTAATCCGCCAAATCTTTCCGGTCCGAAATTGCCGGGCCAGTCAAGAGCAAACCATGCAGTAATTTTGTTCATTTTTATTTCATCGTAATACGATGCATTCATACAAATATGTCCGGCAACTTCTTTTAAATCGTTAAGTATTTTCCATTCCGGGTACTGAATGCTGTCCTCAATAACATATAGTTTGTCGAGCATCCTCATTACATCATAAGTTTTATTTTCTTTAAGATCCCTGAAAATAAAATATTCATCAGTTCTCCACGAATAACCATAACTTGCGTTATCATCTTTAACATCTTCGTAGCGTGTACTTTCGGAGTTGAACAGCAAAAAACTTTTTTCAGTGTACTCGGAATCGTTTCCCCACATGTATTGGTAATGTTCTTTACGGCTTTTGTCTAGATAATCCACAGCCATGAGTTTTTTTATCCAGTCATGTGTTACCGTATAATGAATTTTTCCACTGGTATTTTGAGCCCAAATTGCTGAACCTGTCATCATAATGGCCATTGTAAAAATCAGTATTTTTTTCATCTGTTGTCGTTTTTTTATTTTGTTAGTCTGTAGCTTTTTTGTTAAAAATGTTTTGTTATGCAGTTTCAGATATTATCATGGTCTGGTTTTACCTGCACGGATTTTAGTTGCTAAAACATTCCTCTGCCTTTTTTCATTTTTGTCTCAAATCCTTTTAGGTTGTATGATACGCTGAGCATAAAATATCTTGCCAAAGTTGGTGACGATGTGTATGCAGTGTAATTGACAGCAGCATATTGTTGCAGATAAAGTCTCTGATTTAGCAGGTCGAATGCTGCCAGACGTAATTCAAACCTGTTTTTGGCCCCGATAATTTGTCGTATTGAAGCGTTTACAATCATTATGTTTTTGTCATAATTTAGTTTGTCATTCTGATATACATTCCAGCTTAAATTGCTCTCGAAGTAAGACTTTTTGGCAAATTGCCATTTTAATCCTGCGTATGTACTGAAATTGCTGATTTGTTGATTCTGGTTTGTCTGAATAGAGTATTTTACATTATTATCCGATACAGAACCAGAAAAGTTGAAATCCAGTTTTTTGCCTGCAGTAAGGTTTATTCCGAGCCTTGCGGAATAGTAGTCGGAGTTGGTAATATTTTTTGTTCCGTTTATGTAAACCGGGTTTTCATCATATTTTACCTGTCCGTTTAAGTTAATTGTTAAAATGGTTTTTATAATTGGCATACTTCCCCAGAAATAAGAAGAGAAACTGCTGCCGCCTTCAACATTTTCGGGTCTGGAGTGGGTTACATAGCCCAATCCTTCTACAAAATCAGTATATTGGTTGTAAACAATTGTGCTTTCATTTATACTGTAATTTGCATACAAGGAAATACTTCTGAAACTGGCCTGACTCCAGTAATGCATGTTTGCCGAAATGTCATGAGACAGTTCAGGAACCAGATCTGTGTTCCCTTCAACCTGATAAAGCGGATTGTTAAGAGTGATGATAGGTTGTAACTGTGTCAGAGACGGTTCGTTGACATTGTATGAGTAATTAATGTCGAAGCCCAGATTACTTGGGAATTCATAATTTGCCGAAAAGTATGGGATGAAGTTTTTATAGCTTTTTGGCGAAACAGAAATAAAGTTATCAGATCCTTCTATAAGTGAAAAAATTCCGCCCTGGTCAATAATCTGATATGCTCCGCCTATTGCAACATTTAATCCCTCGTATCCGTAATTCAGGCTTGAACCTATACGATTATAGTTTACTGTCTGATCGTAGAAGTTACACAGGCTGTCAATTCTTACGTAATTATCAAGAACATTATTTGCGACTTTTCCGGATTTGTCAGAATTTGAAGAAAAGTTGTAAAAGTTCATAAGAGAAAGGCGTTTGCCTAAAGGCTCTACATAAAGAGCACTTGACTTGTATAAATTTCCGTTGGTAATGCTTTCGTTTAGTAATTTTATCTGCTCTTCGGTGGTGGTTGCCATATAAAAATTGTTTATGTTATCGGCAAGTTGTTCCGAAGAATTATTGTTAACATTGGCAGCACCACTTATGGCAAATACACGGCCTTTCTTTTTAAAGTCGTGTTTGTATAGTCCGAACATATTTACGGAATATGCACTGTTGTCAGTACTGTCGTTTAGTGTGTTGGAGTTAATGTCAATAAAGCCAGGGGTCTGATAAAGCTGGGATTGAATCTTTTCTCTTGAAAGACCCGATATTCTCGAATCAATTTTAAAAATGGCAGTATTTGTAGAGTCAAATTCTATTTCAACCCTGGAATTAATACTGTGAGCATTGTTAAACTGATTGAAGTTAATGTTTTCGTCCATGTTATATGAGGTGTCGGGCAGAAAAGTGTATTTTTTTGTTATCTGATCGTACTGCAAATCTGATTGGTTATAAAAATATCCCAGATTAAATTTGACTTTTTTGTTAAAGTAATTGTAGTTTGTACCTGCACCTGCATTTTTTGTAAATCCGCGGCCATCATAATTACTTCCCATTATTGAATAGGTCATATATCTGAAACGGCCTCCGCCGCCACTGAATCCAAAGTCTCCGTTGTCGTAATCCGAATATGCGGAGTTTCCTTTAAATTCGGAATAATCATCCCAGTTTACTCCGGTTTCGTTCATATTATTTCCATAACCAATGAATGATAACTGCGAGGTTTCGTTAAACCGGTTGAAACTTCCACGTGCAGCCCAACGATCGTCAGTTCCGCCGGCAATAGTGGCTTTACCGAAATAGCCTTTTTTATATTCGTCTTTCAGTTCAAGATTCATTACTTTGTCCTGAGAGCCTTCTTTTATACCAGTAAGCCTTTGTTGTTCCGATTTGTCATCATAAACCTGAACTTTGGAAATTGCTTCGGCATCAAGATTTTTTGTTACAGTAGTTGGATCATCACTGAAAAAAGTTTTCCCGTCAACATAAATTCTTTTTACGTCTTTTCCCTGTGTCGATATATTTCCGCTTGCATCAATGTCTATACCCGGGAGACGGCGAAGTAAATCTTCGACAGTTGATCCCGGCGGAACTTTAAACAACCTGGCATCGTATTCAACGGTATCTCCATGAATGAACAAAGGTGCCTTGGCAGATTTTATAACTACCTCCATCAATACTTCGGCAATAGGCTCTACTTTGATTAAACCAAGATTTACATTCGTAACCGAAGAAACCGGAATGTCTATTTGTAACGGCATAAAGCTGATATGGGAAATCTTTAAAATACAACCCGTATTTTTTACATTTTTGAATGTAAAATAGCCATCACTGTTGGTAGTGGTGTAATTTATCAATGTTGAGTCTTTACTGTTAAGCAGCATTATTGTTGCCGCCGGAACAGTTTCTCCAAGCGTGTCCTTTACTTGCGCGGTAATTGAAATGTGCGAAACCTGCTGGGCAGTAACAGATACCGAAAAAGAAAAAAACAAAAAGATAATCCATGGAACTTGTAAATGCTTCATATTGTCTGAATTATAAAAACCAACAAAATAACGGGCAGACACTATGATATTATTGTACAAAAATTAAATTTCTATATGAAATATTTTATAATGTCCTGTAGTACAATAGTTTATCTTTTAATCTGCAGTTTTATAATAAAAACAAAATTAGAAATATAAAATTAAAGGGAGAGTGTTGTTAAAGAAATTAACAAAATTTTAAGAGATTTAAATTTTGCATTGGGTTATACATGGTTTTTGCAATAAAACTTAAATGAGTTTTAGCAATACCGGGTGCCTGAAAGAACTTGAAGAAAGTACAAAATGGGTTCCGGCTTACGAACTTATCAAGCGCATAAAAAAACAGGAAGCAGAACTTAGAAAGGAAGCCGTAAAAATTGCTAAGGAAAAAGGAGAAAAAGACGGAATAAAAAAGGGTAAAATTGAAGGAAAACAGGAGGAAAAACTGGGAATTGCAAAACAAATGAAAGGTTACAGCCTTAATGACATTATAGAACTTACCGGACTTACCAGAATCGAGATTGAAAGGCTGTAAATAAAACAGGCTGTACCAAAAGAAACAGCCTGTCCTTAATATTGTCTCTGTTGGTTAATTTGCAGAAATAACAATTAAAACAATCATAAAAACCCAGATTAATAATAAACTAAATGTGATTGTTTTGGTGTTTTTTTTAATTTTTTTGATATCCTTCAGAAGCTTATAATACCTATGTTTATTATCATCTGAAAGTTCTGTATTATCCAAAAACTCTTTAAATTCTTCCAAAAGTAAAAAAGTCCCTACCCCAGTTCGGATTTTGTCAGTTTTTAAAATACATTTTACCTTATATATTAAAATATTCATTTTAAAAAATAGTATTCCAATATATATAAACCCTAAAAAAGTTAAAATTATAATTGTTATAAAAATATTATCATTCATATTCGCTATTGAATTACCCAAAATTATAAAAAATAAAATGCATACTACCGGAAATATTGATTTTGTTTATAATGTGAGTGTAACTCAGTGGTAAATGAACTATGATATAAGCATTGCTGGCCATAGCGCATAAAAAAACAAGAAGCCAAATTAAGAAAAGAAGCTGTTAAAATTGATAAGGAAAAAAGATAACATGTAGAACATTAGATTTTAATCACAGATTTACTTTTCCATGCATTTATTTATCTTTGTAACTTCAAAATAAAATTATGGACAGGTTTGATGAGTTGCGCTGTAAAGTTGGCGGCAAGGTTTTAACAGATAACATTCACAGAATTCTTTATTCAACAGATGCATCTGCTTACATGGAAACTCCTGCGGCAGTATGTATTCCCGAATCGGTAAATGACATAAAAGAGATTATCCGCTTTGCAGGAGAAAACGGAATGTCGCTGATTCCTCGTACTGCCGGAACATCATTGGCCGGTCAGGTTGTGGGAAACGGAATTATCGTGGATGTGTCGAAGCATTTCAACAGAATTATAGAAATAAATAAAGCAGAAAAATGGGTTAAACTGGAACCTGCAATTGTTCTTGATGAGTTAAACAAAATTCTGGCAAAAGATAATTTGTTTTTCGGTCCGGAAACCTCAACTTCGAACCGCTGCATGATTGCCGGAATGGTAGGAAATAATTCATGCGGGGCACATTCTCTTATTTACGGAAGTACACGGGATCATCTTCTCGAACTTGAGTGTATTTTGTCGGATGGCAGCGAGGTAGTTTTCGGGGAACTCAGCAAAGCTGAGTTTGATGAAAAATGTAAATTGCAAACTCTCGAAGGAAATATTTACCGTCACATAAAAGAAGTTTTAAGCAATAAGGAAAATGTTGCAGAAATTGAAGAACAATATCCTCACAAAGATGTAAAACGAAGGAACACCGGTTATGCTCTGGATTTGTTGCTTGATTCAGAGATTTTTAGTGAATCGGATCAAAAATTCAATTTCTGCAAACTGCTTGCAGGCTCAGAGGGCACACTGGCATTTACAACATCAATAAAAGTGAATCTCGTTGATATTCCGCCAAAGACCAAAGCACTTATGTGTGTGCATGCCCGTACTTTGCGTGAGGTGTTCGATGCTAATCTTGTAGCATTAAAACATTCTCCTGTATCGGTGGAATTAATGGATAAAAAGATTTTAGATCTTACCAAAGAAAATATAAACCAGAACCGCAACAGATTTTTTGTAGAGGGCGATCCGGCGGCAATTCTTATAGTAGAATGGTTTGCAGAAGATATCGAAACCATAAACAAACATGCAAAAGAACTGGAAGAAGAGCTTAGGTCAAAGTCTATGGGGTATTTTTATCCTATGGTTTATGGTTCGGATATTCCGAAAGTCTGGGAATTAAGAAAGGCCGGCCTTGGAGTACTGGCAAATATGCCGGGAGATTCAAAACCTGTTCCGGTAATTGAAGATACTGCTGTAAATCCTGTTAATCTTCCTGATTATATGGAAGATTTTGAAGCTTTGATGAAAAAGCTTGGGCTTGAATGTGTTTATTATGCCCATATTGCAACAGGAGAACTTCATTTAAGGCCGGTGTTGAATCTGAAAGATCCGAAAGATGTTGAACTTTTTCATACCGTGGCTCTTGAAACGGCAAAACTTGTAAAGAAATACAAAGGTTCGTTAAGCGGTGAACATGGCGACGGAAGATTACGCGGAGAGTTTATCCCCTTAATGATGGGAGACAAAATATATTCTTTGTTTGAAGATATAAAGAAAGTCTGGGACCCCGGCGATATTTTTAATTCACGTAAAATTGTCAATACTCCCAAAATGAATACTGGTTTGCGTTATGCCCCGGGTCAGGAAACAAAAGAAATAGAAACTGTTTTTGACTTTTCACATTCAGAAGGCTTTCTCAGAACTGCCGAGAAATGTAACGGTTCCGGTGATTGCCGCAAATCTCAAATTATAGGAGGAACATTATGTCCGAGTTTTCAGGCTACCCGCGACGAACGTAATTCGACCCGTGCAAGAGCAAATATACTTCGTGAAATAATTACACACAGCGATTCGGATAACCCGTTAAACAGCCGTGAGATTTACGAAGTAATGGATCTGTGTCTTCTTTGTAAAGCATGCAAGTCGGAGTGTCCTTCGGGAGTTGATGTCGCGAAATTAAAAATGGAGTTTCTGCAGCATTACTACGATGCTAAAGGAGTTCCTTTGCGCTCCCGTGCTGTCGGGTATTTGCCGGTAGTTCATAAAATGGTCTCTTTTATGCCCGGTATTGCCAATTTCTTTTTAAAAGCAAAATTATCGTCGGGAATAATTAAAAAGATAATTAAGTTTCATCCTGAGCGTAATTTCCCTCTTATGAGCAAAACCAGTTTAAATAAAGCATACAGTAAGCTTGCCAAAGCGGAAGAAACTACAAAACCATTGAAAACTATTTATCTTTTTAATGATGAGTTTACCAATTACCTCGAAAGTGATATTGGAATAAAATCTGTAATGTTGCTTACCAGACTTGGTTATAAAGTTAAAATAGTAAAATCCGGCGAGAGCGGCCGTACCTGGTTAAGCAAAGGTTTGTTGAGAACAGCAAAAAAGCATGCAAATAAAAATATTGAACTTTTTAAAGATATTATCAGTGCCAAAACCCCGTTAGTGGGCATAGAACCTTCGGCAATTCTGAGTTTCAGAGATGAATATCCCGATCTGGCAACTGCCGGGAATAAAGAAGCAGCCAGGGAACTTGCAAAAAACTGTTTACTTTTTGATGAATTTATAGCTGCAGAAATAAATTCGGGGAATATAAAACCAGAAATGTTTACCGATAAGCCGGCAACGATTAAATTTCACGGTCACTGCCAGCAAAAAGCAATTATTACAACAAAATTTACGAAACAAATATTGTCTTTGCCTGTAAATTACAATGTTACAGAAATTCCAAGCGGTTGTTGCGGAATGGCAGGTTCGTTCGGGTATGAAAAGGAACATTATGATTTGTCAATGAAAATAGGAGAGATGGTTCTTTTTCCCGAAATAAGAAAAGCAGATGCTGAAACAATTATTGTTGCAGTCGGAACCAGTTGCCGCTGCCAGATTGAAGATGGAACCGGGGTTAAAGCAAAGCACCCGATGGAGGTTTTGTTTGATGCTTTAAAAATGCAATAAAAAGGAAGTCTTTACTTTTTGTAAGATTTATATCTTGTCGGAACGGAATATCTCAACTCCCGGTTTTGCCGATTGCGTATGATTATGCATTCCTGTAGCTACTGCACTTGCTCTAACCGGACGGTATTTGCGTAAAGGCCCGGAAAATAAGAACATAAATGGTCTTGACATTACCGACGCTGCTTTTTCGCCAAATCGGTATTCTTTTCTGTTGCCAAGTAATAACGACGGACGAACAATAATAACAGATTTAATTCCAGATTCACTGACTCCTTTTTCCATAAGTCCTTTCATACGGTTATAAAAAATGGAAGAATCTTTATTTGCACCCATAGCACTGATGACTGCAAATTTTTCTGCACCGTGTTTTTTTGCCAGAGCTGAAATATTTATCACATAGTCCACATCAACTTTTTTAAATGCTTCCTGCGAACCTGCTGTTTTTATAGTTGTACCAAGGCAACAGAAAACATCATTTACTTTAAAAGCGTCCGCACAATCATTCAGCTTGTCAAAATCAACAATAAACTCGTTAAGTTTCGGATTTTTAATTCCGGTTGGTTTCCTTACAAGAGAATTAACCATTGAATAATCTGATGATTCGAGAAGGACTTTTAATAATTCGCTTCCTACAAGTCCGCTTGCGCCGGCAATCAGTGCAGTTTTGGATTCCATATTGCTTATTGTTAAATTCGTGAGAGTAAACAGCCGTACTATCGTTATTGTTTAAAATTTCTGACAAATCATACCAGACTTTTTTCCATGCAACACTAAAATTGATTCTGTAATTTTTCGCTGATAACAAAACTATCTCTTTCTATCGATTGCTTTATTTGTGACATGGCATCTGAAAAAGCAAGAAGTAATGATTTTCTCCATCCGTCATCACTAAAATATCCCCAATAAAGCGCAATAAAAGAAATCCCTTTACCTTTTGCAGTATAAGTTTCTATAATTCTGTTTTTAGAATCGTATATACATATCTTTATTTCAATTGTTGTTTTAAGTGATTGAATCGGGGCTCCTAACAATGCCGGCATACAAAGTGTAATGGCAGAAAAGCCTGCCAGAAAAGGATTTCTTTTTTCTTTTAAAGACAAAATTTCCAAATCGCAGTAACCCCACGCATTTGATTCCTGAACGCAAAGATTATTATTCACTTCAACACCATAAAGCCTTATCAGGTCGTTAACTCTTTCATCCGGCATTAATTGACATTTCAATTCTATGTCCTCATCCGGATTTAACATTTTATATCTTATAATTGCTTTTTTGTTTCGTATGTAATATTCAAGAGAGTCTGCCGGGAAGTCCATTTCAAGTATCCCTTCATCAGGACCCATAATGCTCACAAAAGAATCTAACGACAAAGTGGAGTCTAGTGTGAAATAACCTGTTTTATCTCCGGTAATTTTTATATAACCAAATGAAATATTTTTTTCTAGATTGTAAATATCCAGAGTAGGAACAAGAGCCGGTAATTTGTTTTCAATAGGAGCATCTGAAACAAAATCGGTTTCTTTAATTGTTTTGCAACTGTGAAATACTGTTATCAGCAAAAACAAAAAGAGCAGGGATTTGCAATTTTTCATAAGTTTTATTTTTTTATTTTATAGACTTATCTGAATTTTATTCCTGAGCTTTAATGAAACAGGGATTTTAGAAAAGCGCATAAAATTTACTAATCAATATTTTTATTTTAATTACAAATATAATAAAGTGAAATTTGATTTTAATAAAAAAATAAAAATATTCAGAATCAGTTCTTTTTTAATTCAGAAGCCATCTTAAATAATTCCTTGTCTTCTTCAGTTTCCGGGTCAATTACGATATTGTGAGGAACTGCTTTTGTCGATCCGTCAACATAAATAAATGTGATGAATCCATCTACCAAAAGTTCTGAAGTTCCGTATTTTACAACTTTTATATAGGCAATCAGGCTGGACTTTCCGGTATATACAATTTTGGATAAAAAGCTTAATATTTCTCCCGGTTTAACAGGTTTGGTGAAAAGCATTCCGTGAACTTTAAGGCAAACAACACCTTTAGGGTCAACTAAAGTTGCAGCGGCAACAAAGCCAGACTCAACAAACCATTCTGCTGTCCTGCCTGCGAACAAAGTTCCGTGGTGATTTAAGTCTTCGCTTTTTACAAATCTTATAGTACTTACAAATTCGGGTTTAATAGTTTTCATTTATGTTTAACTTTTGATTCGCGGGCAAAAGTAATATTAATAAATGTTTTGACTGCCGATAAAGTTGTAATTTGAAATAAAAGGCTTTTGTTCCCGGGTAAATTGCTTTACTCAAAGATAATTTTTTGGGTTTTTATTTCTGTATTTTCAGACGAAACAAGTTTAATAAAATAAACTCCCTTTAGTCCGAGTCCTGATGTATTGATAGTTATATCATTTCTGTCAACATGAGATTCAAAAATTACCTGTCCGGCAGAATTATACATAATAAGATTAATGTTTTTGTTCAGAAGGTTCTCAGGAACAGCAACACGTATTTCTGTTGAGGAAGGATTAGGATAAACAGAGATTTCGTAACCGGAATTCAGATTTTGAACTTTAGTATTCTCGTCTTTCATGATATTTACTATAACACCTTCAATTACAGTTAAACTGTAAGGCATTTCATCCGGAACAAGGTACCATCCGTTATATGTGCCACCCCAGCCAAAGTTGGCATGAAAGTAATTGTCAGAGTTATATCCGTCCAGAACAATATTATGTCCGGAATTTGCAGCTTCGTTTTCAATTGCCAGATGGGCAGGTAAAGTATCTTTCATGTTCTGAATTAATACAGGAAATAAATCTTCATTACCCGGATAGTACAAAATTGAGGTTGTGCATCCGAACCTTTGGTAAGCGTCATAAGCCTGAGAGACTGCGAATGTCCCTGAGCCTTCAGATGTAAAAACCTGGGTAGCGGCAACTCCGCAGGCAAAAGACAATGCTGCTTTGTCATTATTTGTAATTGCTTCATTATTTTGCCAATGCATATTTATGGTATCCAGATATTTGTTCAGATCGGGGAAAGACGGAAATCCGTTTGCAGCATAGTCATCGTCAATATGGAATGTCCTGTTGGCGTAATTATGATAATAGTCGTCATCATCGGTAAACTGGGTGTTATTTGTTGTTTTATGGAAGTTAAGAATCATCCCCATAGCTGTTGCTGGGCATCCTGTGTAACTTCTGCCGGATGTTACAGGATCTATCGGACACATATTCGAGTACGGAGCCGTTTGATTCCAGCTAAATTCCATCCACCCGCCGGTTGTTGTACTTCCTGCCGGAGGCCATGACTCCAATTGGGTTTCGCGATAGAAATTTTGTGAAAGCATTTTCTGCCAAACAGCTTTTCTTTTAATAATAACATATTCGGGAAGTTTTTTAACTGCTGCCAGTCTGGTTTTAATATCATATTTAAAAAAGTCTGTGATATTGCTTTGCAAATCAGCATTGTTTTCAAAAGAATAAGCAATTACAGGTGGCAGGGTTTCGTCAGGACTTATAATTACATAACCTTTAGGAGCCAGCTCTGCAAGATAAAATGAAATTTCGGTATTATCATATACCGGCTGAATGTTTTTTACACTATAATCAGATGATTTGTTGTTGGTTTTAATAATTTGCTCTGTAACCAACATTGCCTGATGATTGATAATTTGTTGGGCAAAAGAATTTAATGCCGTTAAAAAAAGAACTGAAAATGCAAGAAGCACAGATGCTGTTTTCATAAGATTTTATTTTTATAGTTGTAGATTAAATGCAGGGTAAAATTAACCGTATTTTTGTCAATACAATTGTCGAAATGTGAATATTTTGTTAAAGCAAATGTTAAAAATATAAGACAAGTCTGTTATAATAACTCACCAAACTCGTTTTTAAGATCGTGCAGGGGACTCAACGGAATTTCCGTTCCGGCTTCTCCTTTTTCGGAATAATCGAACGGATTGTCGAGGTCTTTAATCAGATAAAACATGTATGTAATGAGGAATGTTACGAGCAAGGACAAGAATAAACCGAAGTAAAAAGGTTCTATTTTGATTATGATCAATCCCAAAGAAATTACCAGTCCCATAAATTCAACAATGGTGTATGCAGAACTTACAAAATCGGTGTCACGTATTGTTGCAATTCTTAGAATAAGCTTTCTTAAATTATTTTGTTCCAGTTTTAATTTAATAATAATGTTAGGAGCGGCACCGGCTTTTTCGAATCCGATAAAATAATCATTCATATTCCTGATTTTGTCCAGAACTGTCTTTGTGTCGGTTTTTTTGTAAAGCCAAAGAAAAACAGTATCGTACAAATCTTTGAGAAATATCCTGAAATTCTGAGCTTCATCATAATTTTTCACAATCTGAATTGTATATGCATCGTCGAGCAATGTTCTGAATGATGCAGCTATTTCGGCAGGAATTTTCTCACTTTCTTTATAGTCTGACAGTACCCCGGATATTAAGAATCCCAGCAGAAAAATTGTGCCGGCAACCATAGTCGTGAACAGAGCATTAAGAGACATTACCTCATATCCGAAATAATAGGAAAGAAATTTAAGTCCACCGACTAAAATCAGTAGAGGGACTACTCTGAAAGCCAAAGCCCACTTTGCCCAGAATTTTTTTGAGGATGATATTATCAAATCCTGTGGTTTCATACGGTAACGTTATCTGGTTGTTGAATACAAAATTAAGATTTTTAATTTGTGATGTATTAAAATATTATTGATTTTTGTAATTATTCAGGTATTATGAAAAACACAGAAATCTGTTATTGTTCCGCTGCGGCGGATGTAATCAGTAATCAGTAATTCGTAATCTGTAATCTGTGGGCTTTGCATAGTCGCTTCCGCATATTGGAATTAAACTTTTGTAAAATAAAGCAGAATCTAAGGGTTACAACAATTTGCGATTACGAATTACTGATTACCGATTACAAAATTATACCAGGGACCTGAATAATTACTGATTTTTATAGAATACTCCTGTAAGTTCTTCTGATTTGCTCCACAGATTTTTTGCATCTTCAATATTGTATGATGCCTCACTTGATTTTACCAAAACCGGTTGTCCTATCATCTGGAATATTTTTCCGGGGCCATAGCAATCTCCGCCTTTAACATCAGGGTCTGCTGCTGCCCGTATTTGTGGTAATGCTCCTGATTCGGGTGATTTTATAACCATATCTGCAACAGGCCTTATTATTTTGTGAAGCAATTTGTGTTCTATATGATGTGCGAGATTTGTGCTGGCAACTCCGGGATGTGCAGCCACACTTATGCTGTTAATCCGGTTTTTTTCAAAGTACCTTTGTAACTCATAAGTAAAAAGCAGGTTGGCAAGTTTTGATCGTCCGTACGATTTCATAGGAGTATATCCTTTACCGTTTTCAAACTGCAGATTGCCGAAATCCATTTTCCCTCCCAGATGAGCCATACTGCTTACATTTACGATTCTTGAGCCCGGGGTTCCGGAAATAATATCCATAAGCAGGCCGGTAAGGGCAAAATGACCCAGATGATTTGTCCCGAACTGATTTTCAAATCCGTCTTTTGTAAGGCTGTAAGGAGTCGTCATAATTCCTGCATTATTTAAAAGCACGTCCAGTTTTTTATGATCTTTTTTAAAAACGGAAACAAAATTTTTTACAGAATTTAAGTCTGTTAAATCCAGTTCCATTACTTTTACTGTAGCTTTAGGATTAATGCTTGTTATTTTTTCTCCGGCAGTTTTCCCTTTTGATATTGTCCGGCAGGCAATGATTGTTTCGGCTCCTTTGTTTGCAAATGTTTTTGCAGATTCAAAACCTAATCCGCTGTTTCCCCCTGTAACAACAATTATTTTCCCGGTTAAATCGGGAATGCGGTCAATTGTCCATTTTTTACTTTTCATCTGCGTCCGATAGTTTGTTAATTTTTAGAGGAAACAACTTTTATTTTTCAGGAACTAATTTTATTAAAATAATTTCGCTTCTTGTTCCTACACGTAAAGGCGGGCCTACAGTTCCGGCTCCCTGCGAAACGAATATTTTTGTTCCTTCGTAACTGTGAAGACCTCTGTTATATGGAAACATCATAGCAGTAATTAAATTTATCGGGAAAAATTGTCCGGCATGTGTATGTCCTGACAAAATTAAATCTATACCATGCTGAGAGGCGTATTTTATTCCTTCAGGGCTATGGTGAAGCATAACGGTTGGCTTTGATTCGTCAAAATCAAGTGAGTCCAGAGTCTCTTTTATTGAAGATGTGTTTGACGCGTGAATATCGTGAGTGTCAGGGTCGGAACGCATGTGGTTTAACCCGATAATCTGTAATTCACCGAAGTTTATAACCTGATTTTCGAGTATATTAATGTCCAGATTTCTCAGAAATTGCTTAACTGTTTTTACACCTGCGTAACCGTCATGATTTCCGGCAACAAAATATACCGGAGCTTTTATTAACTTAAGCGGGCTTATGCTTTCCTGAGTCAGTCTGCTTTTTCCGTCAAATAAATCTCCGGTTATAAAAACTACATCAGGATTCTGAGCATTTGTAAGTTCTGCCAGTTCCCGTATAAAACTTTCTCCGCGTAAATGTCCCACATGCACATCTGAAATGTGAATTATTCTTATTTCTTTTTGCAATCCTTTAACCGGAATTTCAATTTCCGTTACTCTTAATTTAAATGCATTCCAGACTCCGAATGCCGAAACAGCAATTGTTACCGACAATGCAACAATCCCAAGAGTTTTAGGAGGTATTGTTTTAAAAATGAGATGAGTAATGTCAGTTAAAAAAACGGAAAGTAGAAGGTATAGAAGTGTTCCGGCCAGAACTGAAGATAAAAAATACATGACATTTCCGGCAGTACCTGTCAAAACTGAGGAAACAACCATTCCCGCTACCATAAATACAGATAATGCCGCAAATGTAAAGTACATGTATTTTGTTTTCTCAATGCTGAAGAAGTAAGAAAAACGCCGGGATAAATAAATGTTCGCGGCTGCAAATACCCCGAGAAATACCAAAAGAAAAACAACTGATAATGACCTCATATTAAACTTATTTTTTATTCAGTATTTTGAAAACATAAAATAAAAAACAGGTATGAGACAAAAGTCTGTACCTGTTTTTACTATAATTTTAAAAATTAATGACTGATATTGGCAACTTTATCCGGTTCGTGTTTATGCTTGAAGAAGATAGCGAAAAGGATTGCCACAACCAATGCATAAGCAGCAAAAACCAACCAAACATCTGACCATACAATGGAATTGTCGGGTTTTGTAAAGAATTTCTGAATTATAAATCCGCTTGCACTGCTTCCTATAATTGCGCCAAATCCGTTTGTCATCATCATAAATAACCCTTGTGCACTTGAACGCATCGACGGGTCGGTAGTAGTTTCCACAAACAAAGATCCCGAAATATTGAAAAAGTCGAAAGCCATTCCGTAAACAATACATGATAAAATTATCATCCATAACCCGTCGGTAGGATTACCGAATCCGAATAATGCGAAGCGCAGTACCCATGCAATCATACTTATAAGCATAACCTTTTTTATTCCGAATTTTTTCAGGAAAAACGGGATAGCCAGAATAAACAGAGTCTCCGATATTTGTGAAATCGACATAATTATTGTTGAGTATTTTACAACAAATGAATCGCTGTATTGCGGGAATTCTTTAAAATGGTCAAGGAACACATCACCGTATGCGTTTGTAAGCTGAAGTGCAGCACCCAAAAACATGGAGAAGATAAAAAACATAGCCATTTTACGGTTTTTGAATAAAGAGAACGCATTGAGTCCCAATATCTGAACAAGCGATTTTTTATCGGTGTTCTGAGCAAGCGGAGGACATTTTGGCAAAGTGAAAGAATACAAGCCCAGAACCAAAGATGTTACTGCCGAAATATAAAACATATTTTCGGAACTTTTATTCCCGGTAAGATTAACAATCCACATTGCAGCAATAAACCCGACGGTTCCGAAAACCCTTATCGGCGGGAATACTTTAACCACATCGTAATTGTTGTTTTTTAATGCCGTATAAGCAATTGAATTTGCCAAAGCAATGGTAGGCATGTAAAAAATCATTGCAGCCAGAATTCCCCAGAAAAAAGATGAAGGATTGTTTATTTGCGGAATAAGAAATAAACATGCACTTCCGAGAATGTGCAGAATGGCATAAAGTTTTTCAGCATTAATCCACTTATCTGCAATCATACCGGTTAATGCCGGCATAAACAACGAGGCAATACCCATTGTTGAGAAAATTATTCCGAATTCTGATCCTGACCACTGTTTGGTACCGAACCAATAATTTCCGATAGTAATTAACCACGCGCCCCAGATAAAGAACTGTAAAAAGTTCATTAAAATCAACTGATTCTTAATTTTCATTTTATATCGTTTTAAAAAAGTAATCCTCGTTACACTTTTCAAAAATAAATAAAGTTTTTTGATTTACAATGCATGTAAAGTTTTTAGCTTTAATGATTTGTCGTTTTTTAACAATAATCTGTTATTTTCTTTGACCTGTTACAACTAAAAAGATTGTTTTTTGTTTTTAAAATAGATTAACTTTGTAATTATAAAAACTCAGAATATGAAAAAGATATTGTTATTAGTATGTTTTGTTTCGTTGATAGCGGCAGTAAGTGCACAAACAGAACCTGTTTCACGCGAATTTGCAGATGACAGCACTTACGTTGATACATTAAACAGAAATCTTATAGGACTTAATGTTTATCCTGCTTTCGGCATACTTGGAGGCGGCAGATTACCCAGTACAAAAATATTTCTGCAGTACAAACATTATTACGATCACATGAATCTGAGGGCCAGTCTTAATTATATCAGTTTTTACAAGGATAATGATAATATTGACATTATGTCAATTACAACAGATACTCTTGTAACTGATGATGAAACTATAGTTGCCGATAGTATGATGTTCAGAAAGTTTTATTACGATGTTTACACTTATGATTTCAGATTGGGGCTCGAGGCTGCTTTCCCAAACAAAGGATACCGGTTTTATCTTGGCGGCGGATTAATCGGCGGATATCATTACACAGGCGAATATTACTATCACTATAAACGTGAGTTTAACGGGTATCCTGTCGAGAATGTAAATATTTATCCGCTTAATGCCGAAACGGCAGGATTTAGGAAAACATCATTTTTTAAAGCCGGGGTAGATTTTACAATCGGGGTAGATATAAATATCTCGCCTAATTGTGTTATTTCTGTTCAGTATGCGCCGGAACTGGTTTATTATCATAGTGTAAAACAGGATGTTTTAGACCCTGATAATTATTTTACAACAGATTTAAAAAACGGGTTCAGCTTTATTCCCGATTATGTTGATTTTGTTGTGAATATCAGGTTCTGATCAGAGTATTTCGGTAATTTCTTTTAATGACTTAACTTCGAATGTTACAGGGAAGTCAGTTAAGCCATTGTTGTTGTTAAACCAGATTGTATCTATGTTTAGCTGTGCAGCACCTTTAATGTCAACTTCCAGATCGTCACCTATCACTATTGAATTTTCAGGATTTGCACCCGTGTTTTCCAAAACAAATTCAAAATATTCCCGGTTTGGCTTGTTGCATCCTACTTCTTCCGAAGTAAAAACTTTATCAAAGTAGGTGTCAATATTACAGTTTTTAATTTTCAGATATTGAACTTCTTTAAAACCATTGGTAATAAGATATACTTTGTATTTTGAAGAAAGGTGTCTGAGCAGTTCCGTGGAATATGGGAACATCCTGGTTTTTAAAGGGCTTAGGTTAATATAATCTTTACCCATTTCTTTAGCAATATCTTCGTTGTCTATTCCGAAATGTAAAATACACAGGTGAAATCTTTTCCAGCTCAGGAGTTCCTTTGTAATAAGTTTTGCGCGGTAATCGCTCCACATTTGGTCATTTATTTCCCTGTATTTTTTAAAGAACTCTTCAAAATTGCAAACCTTGTTTATTTCGTATTTGTGAAAAATTTCCAGAAATGTTTCCGCTGAATTGGCTTCAAAATCCCACAATGTCCTGTCCAAATCTATAAATATATTCTTATACCTCATATCTGCGTTTTTGTGCGGCAAAATTAGAAATCATTATTTTGATATTTCCTGATAAAACTCTGAAAATCCTAAAATATTGTTAAATTTGCTATCGAAAACCTTTTTGTAACTTAAGTTACAGTGCAAAAAACAATTATCAGGTACTTTTGTTCCGTTAAAAAAGAAGAAATGAATACGTTTAAAAAGAAATTGATTTTCAGAATAGTTTTAACTGTTTTGGGCGGAGCAGTAGGGATTCTTTACTGGCATTACGTAGGTTGTGCGTCAGGAGCATGTCCGATTCAGTCGAAATGGTATCTGTCAGGACTGTATGGTCTGGTAATAGGGTATCTTGTAAGCGGGTTGTTTATAAAAGATAAACCGGAAAGTGCAAAAGAAGAAATATCGGGAAATAATAAAGAATAAATTATGATAAGAATGAAAAGAACAGCAATGATTTTTGCTTTTGTTATCGGAATTGCCGGATTAACAATAAGCTGTAACGGTACCGGAAATAAAAAAGCTCAGGAAGACAGTACCTCTATAGGACAAAAAACAGAGACTTTCGATGATATCATCAACGGATCAACTCCTGTAATTGTTGATTTTTATGCTACCTGGTGCAAACCGTGTAAAATACAGGCCCCGATTATAGAAGAAATTCAAAACGAACTGGGTAACAAAGTTCGTGTAGTTAAAGTAGATGTGGATGTGGAAGAAGATCTGGCAAACCGTTATGGCATTCAAAGTATTCCAACTATTATGATTTTTAAAGGAGGAAAAACTCTTTTTAATGCAGTAGGCGTTCAGCAGAAAGAGACACTTACAAAAGTGGTTATGGATGCTCAGTAAATAAGCGTTTTGAAATAATAAAATCAGATAAGGCATCGGGACTTAAGATTGACTAAATAAGTGTTGATGTTAATTGCTTCATGCAATAAATATCGGCCTGAGAGTCTTCAGTTTTCTGCCTTCGGACATTATTAATAAGAATTTAATTAAATAACTAAAAAAACAAATTTAAAAATGAAGAGAGAGATTACAGTTGTTGAGCAGCGTTGTCCTAAAAATCACCGTTGTCCTGCAATTTTTGCCTGCCCAAGGGGTGCTATTTCACAAGCAAACGACGGAACACCAATGATTGATAAAGAAAAGTGTACAAATTGCGGAATTTGTCTTAATTATTGCCCGTTTAAAGTTTTTCAGGCTTAAAACATACTTTTTCATAATGAATCCCGGAGTTGAGTTAAGCTCCGGGATTTTTTTTATTATTCATCTTTTACCAGACTTACTTTTAATTCAGATCCTTTTTTTGCATAAAAGCCTTGTTTTATATGCACAGATTCTTTTGAGCTAAGATTTACCTTAACTCCGGGCTCGATAACGAATCTGTCATATTGCCCTCCGTCAACAAAAGTTTTAGGGTGTGCAAAAGGCTTTTTATCTGTATTAATTTTAGGTCTGTTGTACTTTGGATCAATTACCAGTTTTCCGGGGGCATAAAAATCCTGATCATAAACCATGTCCCTGTTGTACAGGCTCAGGTTGTATGTTTCGCGTTTCCATTGTTGTGCAACTATCTGGGCATGTCCCATACTTTTTTGTCCTCCGTACCATTTGGGAACTTCTGTTTTATTGCACAGAAGTTTAATATAATCATTCATTACAATGTTGTAAGCCTGCGGTTCCGATGATATGGGCCCGAAATCAAAGTCTGCCCAGTTTGCAAAGCCCAAAGCCGAAGTCTGTCTTATTGCATTTAGTTGTTCCGCATCATATCTGGATTCAGGATAAGTTGTTCCGTTACTTCCGTCAACACCGATATTGTATTTTCCATTATCATAAAGGTTGTAGATAAATGTATTCCTGAATCTAAGCATATCGGTAGAAGTGAAGAAGTTCCCATTACGGTATTTGTAATACTCGTATGGAAATGTCATAACAATTGTTCCGTGACTTACATCTTCCATATATTCCGTAAAAGAATTGTAACTTGCTACTTTTATGAACAGCGACTTTGCACATTCTCTGTATAAAATTCTCCATCCTGCATGATACCACCAGTACGAATTATTTTCTTTGTTCAATCTTAAAACAGGAGCTTTGTACTTTTGATTTGTACATTTATCGTTGAGAGATACAATAGATTTATGTAGCGAAGCAATAGTGTCTGCCATTCTGAGATATTCCTTGTTTGTACTGCTGAGTCCTGTGAACAATAAACATCTTGCAAATCCTGTCTGCATGTTAATTATAAGTGCGCCTCCGGGTTGTTGCATTCCGGTTTCATAATCCCATAATCCGCCGTAAACGAAAAAATCGAGAGTTTCTCTTACTCTGTCTTCAAGCCACTGAGCATATTCTCCGAATGTTTTGAACCTTATTCCGGTATAGTTGCAATTACAGCTATTGGGCTCGTACAGGTCAGGGTTTAATTCGTCAAACTGGTATAATTCTACATTCATAAGTTCAGGTTCCAGTACTTTAACCAGATGAACAAAACGAGCCAAAGACCCGATGACATAGCCGTCAACATATGTAGAACTGGTTGACTCAGACCATTTAGGAGTTTTTGCAGTAGCTTCCGGGTTTATATCGTTGCGGTTTTCAATTATACATAACGATTGGTGTACAAATTTGTACAAATATGCTTTGTCTTTTGTTGCCAGATAAACGTCAATGTATCCGTCTATAACTTTTGAGACACCGTCGCCGAAAATATTCCAGTCTTTATCGGGATGAAGAGTACATAATTTGTACCCGTTAAAAACAACATTTTCGGTGTAAAAGTCGTAGTCTTCTTTTACGCACAGACTGTCGTAGGTTTGAGCGGACAGAGTTCCCGGTAAAAACAAAACCAGAATCAGAAAATATTTTAGTGCTTTTTTTAACATGTTTTTCTTTGATTATTCCGGTTTAAGAGCTTTGTTTTCTTCCTCAAGCAGTTTTATTCTATTTTCCAGTTCTTCAACATAAAGATAAAGTTCTTCGATATTGTGCAACATCCCGCTTAAAGTCTCGGATACAGGCACACCTGAGTTGCAGATGTCTTTTTCTGCTTTAACATATGGCAGATGTTTCTCCTTTTTTATGGCAGACATTCTTTCTGCAAAAGGCTGAAGCTTATAATCATCTTCAAAAACATAATCACACCATTTGTTTGTTTCAACTATAAGTTCTTCGCTTGCTCTTATGCTGCCGCAAACATCAATGCGGTACTCAGGATTTTGTGTCCCGAACCCTGTGCTGCCGTCACTTTTTATTGTAATAGTAGGGTTTTCGTTAAATAATAATCCTATTTCTCCTGTCTGGTTTAATGTAAACTTTATTTCGTTACCCATTCGCCTGGCATAAAACATTGTATCGTTTTTAAGAGTGTCTCTTTTTTTACCGGCGGCAAAATATTCAGATTCATAAATGTTGGTTTTGCCTGAGTTTGCAGCTATTGATACTCCCGATATAATTATTGCTGCTACAAATAAAATGAGTTTCTGCATAAGTCGTTCTTTTATAATTTTATAAGTTTCAAAATAAACGAAAAAACTTATATGTCTGAGAAAAAGATTTGTTAAAAATATTGTCATAACTTATTTTCAAAAAATCCACACGTTTTTTTAACTTTGTAAGCTCAATTTTTAATAAATATGGATTTTGAAAACATCTTAAGTGATCTGAAAAATAAGATTTATAAACCTCTTTATCTTTTCTATGGTGAGGAATCGTATTTTATTGATGAGCTTACAAACTACATCCAGAAAAATGTTCTTACCGAAGGAGAGAAGTCTTTTAATCAGACAGTTGTATATGGTAAAGATGTTAGTCCTGTTGATGTTATTGAAATGTCGAAACGTTATCCGATGATGGCCAATTTACAGGTAGTTATTGTTAAGGAAGCTCAGGATTTAAAGAACTTCAAACTTTTTGAAAGTTATGTGGAAAATCCTGTAAAATCAACCATTCTGGTTTTTAGTTTCAAACAAACAAAAACACTTGACAAGCGTCTTAAAGTTAACAGTCTTATTGTTAAAAACGGAGTTGTTTTCGAATCAAAAAGACTTTACGAAAAGAGTATTTATCCGTGGATAACCGAAAGTCTTAAAAAGGAAAGTCTTACAATCCATCCTGAAGCACAACGCTTGTTTTACGAAAGCATTGGTTCTGATCTCAGCAGGCTGGCAAACGAAATACGTAAACTGGCAATAACCCAGAAACCGGGCACGCAGATTCAGAAAGATGATATTGCTTTTAACATAGGTGTTAACCGCGATTTTAATGTGTTTGAATTACAGAAGGCTTTGGGAGAAAAAGACAAACTTAAAGTTTACAAAATTCTTGATCATTTTGGTAAAGATCCTAAAAGTAATCCGCTTATAGGGACGGTAATAAGACTGTTTGATTATTTCTCAAAGCTTATAATGGTGCATACACTTGAGGACAAAAGTAAAAACAATATTGCTGCTACTGTTGGTGTAAATCCTTATTTTGTTGACGAATATGTGAGAGCAGTTAAGAATTATCCTCTGCCAAAGCTTATCAATATCGTTTCTTATCTGCGTGATGCCGATTTAAAGCTTAAAGGAGTGGGGGCGAATTCTCCGGGCGATGCCGATATCGCTAAAGAACTTATTTATAAAATTCTGCATTAATGGAAAATATTGTTTATATAATTATAGGGGTTACAGGTGTTATAAGTTACATGGCATGGCAAAATACAGATTTGTTTCTGAAATTAATGCTTTCGCCTTATGATATGATACGCAATAAACAATATTTCAGATTGCTGACTCATGGTTTTCTTCATGCTAACTGGACACACCTCATTGTAAATATGCTGGTTTTCTGGTCTTTTGGCAGAGTGCTTATACAATATATGAACTATTTCTGGGGCTCAACAGGTATTATTCTTTTTGTGTTTTTATACCTCTCGGCGATAATAGTTTCTTCTTTTTTCAGCGTGGCAAAACATAAAGACGATATGGGCTATTCTGCCGTAGGAGCTTCAGGAGCTACATCTGCAATAGTTTTTGCGAGCATCTTTTTCGATCCGTGGAATATGATTTATTTTTTCGGAGTACTTCCCGTTCCCGGAATTCTGTTCGGAGCAATTTATCTTATTTATTCGTACAGAATGGCTCAGAAAGGACAGGACAATATAGGACATGATGCACATTTCTGGGGCGCAGTTTACGGATTTACATTCCCTATATTTTTTAAACCGCAACTTTTTATGTACTTTCTTGATCAGTTATTAAGGTTGTGGTAATATGAATAAAGCAGTTTTTCTCGACAGAGACGGAGTTATTAATTTTGAACCGGGGCATTATACATGCAGAGCCGGAGACTTTGTTATTAACGAAGGGATAGGAGAATCGATAAAGTTGCTAAAAGACAGCGGGTTTCTCGTTATAGTTATTTCTAATCAGGGAGGTATTGCAAAAGGATTGTATTCTCACGAAGATGTTTTGGAAATGCACATAAAGTTTTGCGAATATTTGTCGGAGTTCGATACCAGAGTTGATGATTTTTATTATTGTCCTCATCATGAGGCAGTTTCAAAATGCCTGTGTCGCAAACCAGGGTCGCTTATGTTCGAAAAAGCTGTTGCTGTTTATGATATAGATCCATTTGTATCGTTTATGATTGGAGACGGGGACAGAGATATTATTGCAGCCGCAGAGCTTGGTTTAAAAGGAATTAAGGTAAGTCCGAATACAAATATTTTTGAAATTTGTAAAGAAATAACCGAATCCTGATTATGGCAAAATATCTGATGCTTAACAGCGAAATATTGCAAACCTCCAAACCGTGTCTCAGCCATGATAACAGAGGGTTGTTGTATGCGGATGCTTTTAGTTTTGATCTCAGAGGAAATTCGTCAAAGGCATTTTTTGCCGATATGTATTTTGACTATATGATTTCCACAATTAAGCATCTTAAGATGGACAGGCCATTGTTGCTTAAAAAGTCAATATTTGCTACCGATCTGGAATTGCTGCTACAGAAAAACAGAATATACAAAGGATTTTGTGCAAAAGTTACAGTTTTCAGAAACAGCTCAGGAACTAAACTTGCCTCGGATAATTCTGTTTCAGTTATGATTTCTGTTGATTCTCCGGAAAATGAATATTATACCATGAATCAGCGCGGGCTTAAGCTGGCCTTTCTCAAAAATTATTCGCTTCCCGATTTCGTCTTTATTGCCAATTACACGCCGTATTTTAATCATGAATTATTACTTTCAGCCAGATTGGCAGAGGCCGAATGTGATGATTTTTTCATAACCGACATAAACGGGAATATTGTTAAATCAATGAATTCAAATGTCTTTTTTGTTAAAGACGGCAATTTGATAATTCCGGAGCGAATCCCGGCAGATTCAGGAAAAATATTTAACGGTATCATTATCCGTGCAGCCGGAGAATTAAAAATTCCTGTTGTAAAATGGGGGATAAGAAGAGAAGACCTGTATGAACTGGACGAAATTTTTCTTGCCGATGTGAAAAACGGAATAACATGGGTACTGGCTTACTCTGAGAAACGTTTCTTTCACAGAATTTCATCCGCCTTACTTAAAAAAGTAAATGAGATAATCAGTAACGTCTGATTATTCAAAGTTGTTTGCTTTGTGATATTCTATCAGTTCTTCCAGCGGATTGTTTATGTAAATCAGATTCTTCATTCCATACATAGCAGCCGTTTCATCAAGATATTCCTTGAAATTTAATGCTATGCTGCCACAAAAGCCTAATTCATAACTCTGGTAGTCAGGGTATATTTTTACATATTTCTCAAAAAACTTGCTGAAAGAAATTTTTATAATCTCCTGAAGTTGAGGGTGTTGAATGTTGTTTTTTATGAAGATGCAGAATCCTGCCAGATATCTGTTCGGATGCGGATTTTTGTAAATAGATGACAATATTGAAGAGTGAGTAGCTCCTGTTTCTTCCAGAATTTTCTTTGTGAGTTCCGGTTCCAGTTTCTTTTCGAGGTACATTTTTGCAAACAATTTGCCTATATATGCCCCGCTGCCTTCATCTCCCAGTATATAGCCCAGCGAAATTGCATTGTGGCTGATTGATTTGCCGTTATAAATACATGAATTTGTACCTGTTCCTATTATTGCAGCAATACCTGTTGAATTTTTAAAAATAGCCCTTGCTGTTCCAAGCATATCAGAGAAAATGTTGATGCCTGCATTAAAAAAATACTCTTTCAGTGCTGCTCTGAGATGCTCATGATTGTCCTGAGAACTGCAGCCGGAACCGTAAAAAAATACTTTTTGAATTATAAGCGGGTCCGGTTCTGTAGGATACTGTTCGCTTATTACCTGTATAATCCTTTCTTTAGTTACGAAGTAAGGATTTAATCCTATTGTCTGAAAATTATTGATTATCCCTCCTTTGGAGTTTGTAACTATCCAGTTTGTTTTGGTTGAACCGCTGTCTGCAAATATGTACATAATATCAGAGTTTTTGCAAAGATAAAAAAAGACGGGAGAAAGGAGCCCGAAGGCGAAATTTTTTTGCACTAACGTTTTTCCGGCTTCAGATTTTTTTGAAGAAGAAATTCCGAATAATCTAAGTATGAACGTCGAAGTTTAAGTTCCGCAGAAAATGCATTGCTTGCGTCAGCCAGCTTCCTACTTCAACCTTCGAACTTTATTGATTATTCAACCTTTGATGTTGGTTATTTTTAATATCCAAAAAAGAATAATGAACTTCCAATGTCCAACGTAATTCCAAATTTGGTTATTCGTTATTCAACCTTGAAAGTTGGATATTTGTCAATTGTTAATGCCTGAATATTCTTTTTTATTGATTATTCAACCTTTGATGTTGGTTATTTTTAATATCCAAAAAAGAATGATGAACTTCCAATGTCCAACAGAGAGAACTACGACATTTATTAATTGATTATTCTATATTGAGCGTTGGATATTTGTCAATGCCTGAATATTCTTTCTTATTGGTTATTCAACTTTTGATGTTGGTCATTTTTAATGTCCAAAAAAGAATGATGAACGTCCAACGTCCAACAGAGAGAACTACGACATTTATTAATTGATTATTCTATATTGAGCGTTGAATATTTGTCAATTGTCAATGCCTGAATATTCTTTCTTATTTATTATTTAACCTTTGATGTCTGTTATTTTTAATATCCCAAAAAGAATGGTTAACGTCTAATGTCCAACAGAGAAAACTACGACATTTCTTAATTGATTATTGCTTATTCAATATTGGATGTTGGTTATTTATTCTTCCTTCTTTTGCGATTCATCATGTTTGTCGTGATGTTCAATTGTCCTGAGTTTAGAATCTTTTAAGTAATAATGACGAATAATCAAGTAAGATTGGAGAAGTTAAAATTCCGTAGAGATATCCTGCTTTCGTCGGCCAACTTCCGACTTCGGTCTTCCGTCTCCTCTCTTCCGTCTGTTAATAACATTAATCCCTAAAAACATTGTGTATAAAAAAAGATTAGTAATTTTACAATATTAAACCAAAACGCACGAGTATGCTTCTTTCAATTAATTCATGGTGGAGTTCGATGGATACACTCCAACAGATTTTTTGGGCTTTTGCACTGCCTTTTTCAGCGGTGTTTCTGATACAACTTATTATGACACTGATAGGTGCAGGTGGTGATGGAGATCTGGATGCCAGCGGAGATGCAGACCTTGATGTTGACACTGATGCCGGTATCGGTTTTCAGTTTATCAGTTTAAAGAATTTCATAGCATTCTTTACGATTTTCGGATGGACAGGTATTGCATGTATCAAGTCAGACCTTGGCACAGGTATGAGCATATTTATGGCGATTATTGCAGGTATGCTTATGATGTTGCTTATGGCAACTTTGTTTTATCTTATGGGAAAACTGACGGAAAGCGGTAATACCAAAATAGAAAGTGCAATTGGCAAAACAGGTTCTGTTTATTTAAGAATTCCTGCTGCAAAGTCTGGAGTCGGGAAAATACAGATTAATGTTCAGGGGCTTAAAACACTTGATGCCATGACAACAAATACCGAAGATATAAAGTCGGGAAGTCTTGTTAAAGTTGTAGGTATTGAAGCCGGTGATGTACTGATGGTTGAATTGTTATAACAAATCTTATTATAAATTAAAAAGCTAAAGCTATGGCAGGAGAGTATTTCTTGGTGATTATCGCCTTTGTGGTATTTTTTGTTTTTGTTCTTATTATTACTTTTCTCAGGCGTTACAAACGTTGTCCTTCTGACAGAATTCTTGTTATTTACGGTAAAGTCGGAAAGCATAACGCCGAATCGCGTACTGCGAAATGTATTCACGGGGGAGCTGCATTTATATGGCCTGTTATTCAGTCTTATGATTTTCTGGATTTAACACCTTTTTCAATTGAAATTAATCTGAAAAGTGCTTTGTCAAAACAGAATATCCGTGTTGATGTTCCTTCTCGTTTTACCGTTGGTATCAGTACTGAGGACAGCGTAATGACAAATGCTGCGGAAAGATTGCTAGGCTTAACACAGACGGACATAAGCAAGCTTGCCGAAGATATTCTTTTCGGGCAGTTACGTTTGGTCGTGGCTACTATGGATATTGAAGAAATTAACTCAAACAGAGATAAGTTTCTGGAGGCGGTATCTTCAAATGTTGAGGCAGAATTAAAGAAAATAGGGCTAAAACTGATAAATGTAAACGTAACCGACTTAAATGATGAGTCAGGTTATATTATTGCACTTGGTAAGGAAGCTGCTGCAAAAGCTATAAATGATGCAAAAAAATCTGTTGCCGAAAAGAACCGTGATGGTGAAATCGGTCAGGCAGAAGCAGAGAAAGATCAGAGAGTAAAAGTTGCAGATGCACTTGCTTATGCAAAAATCGGGGAAGCTAATGCTTCGCGGGAAGAACGTGTGAAAACCTCACAGGCAGACTCTATAGCAGTTGAAGGTGAGAATCTTGCGAAGATTACAATTGCCAATTCTGATGCAAAGCGTCGTGAGCAACAGGCCGAGGCTGAACGTCTGGCTATTACTGCCGAAAAGGTAAATCGTGCAAAAGCACTGGAAGATGCATATGCTGCAGAAAAAGTTGCCGAAGAAATCCGTGCACTCAGAGATAAAGCCACTCAGTATGCAAACGTGGTTGTTCCTACAGAAATAGAAAAACAGAAAATTGAGATTGCCGCTGATGCAATAGCAGAACAGACCAGACGACTGGCAAAAGGGGAAGCAGATGCAACTCTTCTTAAAATGCAGGCCGAAGGTAAAGGTATTTACGAAATCCTCAGCAAACAGGCCGAAGGTTTTGACAAGATTGTTAAGGCTGCCGGAGATAATTCCCGCGATGCAGTTATGTTGATGATTGCAGATAAACTTCCTGAAATTGTTAAATCTCAGGTTGAAGCAATCAAAAATCTTAAAATTGATAAGATTACAGTCTGGGATAATATGGGCGGCGGAGCAAATGGCGGAAAACCTACCACTGCAAACTTTCTTTCGGGAATGTTGGGAGCTGTTCCTCCGTTTGACGAACTGTTTAAAATGGCAGGAATGGAATTACCTGATTATTTAAAAGGTAAAAAACCGGTTGCAGCAGATGACGGGGAGCTTCCTCTGACAGAAGCTGAAGAGGTTAAACCCGAATAATAAAGTCGTTTTTATATGATATTTTGTTAAGGCGGACATAGTTCGCCTTAATTTTTTTATTATAAAGAGTTTCTAATTTGCTGACATTCAAAAATTTATGAGGCCAGGCTAAAAAAAATCAAAAAAAATCAAAAAAAAATTTGGAAGTATGAAATAAAAAGATGTACATTTGCACACCAAAATGCGAGAATAGCTCAGTTGGTAGAGCACGACCTTGCCAAGGTCGGGGTCGCGAGTTCGAGTCTCGTTTCTCGCTCAAACGAAACAAGGATATTAAGTCTAGTGCCCGGGTGGCGGAATAGGTAGACGCGCTGGACTTAAAATCCAGTGATCTTTAACGATCGTGCCGGTTCGATCCCGGCTCCGGGTACGAAACATCACAGAATTTTCATTTTTTGAAAATTCTGTTTTTTTTTTGACGAAAACTCAACATTTATCTTTAATTTTGGTTTTTTCAGGGTTATTGTTAAATTAAAAAATATATTATGGAAAATTTGGATCAGATTTATTTATGGATTATAAATAACGGAATGATATTTCTTGAAGCCATTCTGTTTTTAATAGTCGGATTTTGGATTGTAAAAATTGTAGTCAGACAAATTACAAAAATACTCGGGAAAAGAAAAGTAGATGCAAGTATTGTATCTTTTCTGAGAAGTTTCCTTAGCGTTGGGCTTAAAATAATGATAATTGTTTCGGTGATGGGAATGGTAGGCATCGAAATGACTTCTTTTATTGCAATTTTAGGAGCTGCAGGTCTGGCTGTCGGTTTGGCTTTTCAGGGAACTCTGTCGAATTTTGCCAGCGGGATTATGATTCTTCTTTTTAAACCGTACAAAGTTGGTGATGTTATTGAAGCTCAGGGGTATCTGGGAAGTGTTTCCGAGATTCAGATTTTTAACACTATTTTAAAAACCCCGGACAATAAAGTTATTATTATTCCTAACGGAAGTCTTGCAAACGGATCAATGACCAATTATACAAATCAGCAAACCCGTCGTGTTGACTGGAAGTTCGGAGTAGCTTACGGCACCGATTATAAAAAAGTGCGCGGAATTATTATGGATTTGCTTAATGCCGATCCCAGAATTCTTAAAGATCCCGAGATATTTATAGGATTGGGAGAGATGGCAGATTCTTCAATTAATATTGTCGTAAGAGTATGGACTAAAACCGAAGATTATTGGGGAGTACATTTTGATATGAACGAGAGAATATACGAGACATTTAATAATGAAGGTATAGAAATTCCGTTCCCGCAAATGGATGTTCATATTAAAAATCAGGGAAACCAGCAATAAAGGGATTTAAGACTTTTTCTGATATGCCGGTAATAATACATACTTTTCAGGGAACTGAAACCTTTGTGTTATTATTTAATTTGATAATCAGAAATGAAATATTGTAATAAAATTAAATTATAATAAGTAAGATAGAATAGGAATGAAAAAATTATTTTTTAGTGTGTTGTTTGTTTTTGCAGCATATGGACTTTTTGCACAGGCAGATACTACAGCTAAGGTTTCAAACTGGAAAACCGGCGGTGTCGTTTCACTAAATGCGTCTCAGGTTTCTTTTACCAACTGGGCAGCCGGGGGACAGAATTCAATAAGTGCAAATTCTTTTGTAAATCTTTTTGCAAATTTTAAGAAAAATAAAATGAGTTGGGATAATACTCTGGATCTGGGTTACGGAAAAATGAGACAGGGAAGCGAAAATGATGTGGTCTTTTACAAGACAGATGATAAGATTGATTTTGCATCAAAGTATGGTCAATACGCATTTGATCATTGGTATTATTCAGGGTTGGTAAGTTTTAAATCTCAGTTTGATGAGGGTTTTAAAACGGTTACAGATACAGTAAGAATATCAAATTTTCTGGCTCCTGCATATTTAAATTTATCTATAGGGATGGATTATAAACCCAATGACAATTTTACACTCTTTATTTCTCCTGTTTCCGGTAAAATAACATTTGTAATGGATACGCTGTTATCTTCGGCAGGAGCATATGGCGTAGAGCCGGGCGAAAATGTAAGAGGAGAGTTCGGGGGATACATCAAAACCCAATATAAAGTGGAACTTGTTAAAAATATTACTTTGATAAGCAAGTTGGACTTATTCTCAAACTATTTGCATAATCCGAAAAATATTGATGTTAATTGGGAAAATCTTATTACCATGAAAATAAATAATTTTTTCAGTGCAAATATTCAATATACAATGTTGTATGACGATGATGTTAAGATTGCTTATGATTCTAATGATGACGGTATAAATGACAGACTCGGGCCAAGGCTGCAAATGAAACAGTTGTTGGGATTCGGAATAACTTACAAGTTTTAGTTTGTAAAAAAACAAAAAAGCGAAGTAAAAACTTCGCTTTTTTTATTGTAATTGTTCAGGCCCGGGTGTTTTACATTAATACAAAACCTCCGGATGTTACCAGAATGTTTTTACCGGCCAGATCCTCATCTTCAAATTGTCCGGTAGCATCTTCAATATCAATCAGTGGAGACATTTTCTGATCAATGTATAATTTTGCCCCTACCGGAATAAATACTGATATCTTTACTTCCTGGTCTCTCCATTTTGGTGCGTTTATCTGAAAATAAGGACTTAAATAAACCATCCCGGTGTCATTAGTGTAGGAGTAATTTATTTGTTTTATATTTTCTTTTGCCTGAAGGGTATTCGATCCTCTTGAGTAATATTTAATTTCCATTCCGGCAACAGTATCTTCGGAAGGATAGAAGTTTATTTTTGGGAATGACTGGAGTTTTTTGCCGTCAGCCATTATAAAATGAGAATTAATAAAAATGTGAAGGTCATTAAAATCATCTATATCTTCCTCCTTTGGAAGAGTGAAGTCATTATATTCCGGGCTGAGTTTAAAAGAATATGTGTTTGTTGAATCCGGAACTATAATTTCTTTCTTAAGTTTTGTGTCCAGAGACCGGAATTGGGTACCTATGTTTATTGTTGCGGCGGCTGAAAGTATTATTGCCAATACCCAGACGGAGAAAGTTCCTATACTCAGATATTTATTTACTTTAACATCAAACAAAAGCAATACCCCCCAATTAATAATTGCTATTACCGGAATAATAAACACAATCAGGAGACATATGCTTAAGAACCATGCTCCGGTTGAATTTGTTACATATCCGAGTAATCCCGGAAGCCATATCATACTTATAAAATCATTGGTGTAAACAAGATTGTCTTTTCCGACACTTATCAGAGCAATTGTAAGTGCTGTTATTATTGAAGCCCCGATAATAAGAAAGAAAATACCAAGCAATTTTCCGAAAACTCTTCCAAGAACAGAAATTACTGTCATAAATGCCTGTCCTATATTTATAAATATGTCAGAAACTTTTTTAGTGTCCATTTTTCTGAAGTTCTTTTTCACATCTTCAAATTCCTGCTTTACGGTTTTTTCAATATTGGACAGGTTTATTTTATCTCCTTTCATTTCCAGCTTCTGGGCTGTGGTTTTTGCTTCGGGTACTGCGATCCAGAGTATAAGGTAGGCTATAATGCTTACTTGTCCGAAGAAAAGGAAAATCAGGAAAATTATGCGCCATGTGGTTGTACTTATTCCTGTAAACTCTGCAAGACCGCTACAAACACCGCCTATTATATTGTTTTCGGGATCACGGAATAATTTTTTTGATTTTCTTTTTGATTTTTCATTACCGGATTTTACATTTTCTTCTTCCTCATCTCCGGTTATATCTTCAACATTTCCCAATATCTGGATTACTTCTTCGACATCCTGAATATTAATAACCTGTTTATTGTTATTAATTTTCATGTTGAAAATTTCGGCAATTCTGGACTCTATATCTTTTACAATTTCACCTCCTTCTTCTAATTTGGCAAAATGTGCTTCGAGTTTGCCCAGATAAAGGTGCAAAACATTGTAGGCATCTTCATCAATGACAAACATAAATGAGTTAAGATTGATACTTACGGTCTTTTTCATAACTATGGTTTTATTTATTTTTTAATGTGTTTATTGAATCTACCAGATCTGTCCACGATTTATCAAGTTCTGTCAGTAAAGACTCGCCCTTTTCTGTCAAACTGTAATATTTACGAGGCGGTCCCTGTGTGCTTTCTTCCCATCTGTAATTTAGTAACTCCATGTTTTTAAGTCTGGTCAGAAGGGGATAAAGTGTTCCTTCAACAACTATCATCTCTGCCGATTTTAGTTTTTCAAGAATATCAGTAGAATAACAATCCTTGTTTTTTAATATCAGCAAAGTACAATACTCCAGAACTCCTTTTCGCATTTGTGCTTTGTTATTATTAATATCCATAATCAAATTTTTAGTAATTGATAATGCAAAGATATGTAATAAAATTAGAACTATGCAATACATAGTACTAAAAATTATTAAAAAAATGTTAAAAGGAATTAATACCAATCACTCTGGTTAAGCTTTCTTATAAAAATATTGTAGCTATTTTGGTCTCACTTATAACCTTGTAAGCGTTGAAGAGTAAGGTAAACAGCAAGCAGTATGTCGTAATTTCTGACAAATTTTTCGATTACTGGCGTACAGATTACCGATTACGAAAACTGTGTCCTTATTCAGACATAGTATCTAAATAATTGCAAAATATTGGAATATAAATAGTTCTGTTTCCTTGCTATAGTTCTTTTTTAAGATATTCCCCGGTATAAGAATTTTTATTTTTCACAATATCTTCAGGTGTTCCTGCGGCAACAACGGTTCCGCCTCTTTCTCCACCTTCAGGCCCCATATCAATAATCCAGTCGGCAGATTTGATTATGTCGAGATTATGTTCGATAATAATCATGCTGTTACCTTTGTCAATGAGTGAGTTTATAACACCCAGCAACACTTTTATATCTTCGAAATGTAATCCTGTTGTAGGTTCGTCGAGAATGTATAATGTATTGCCGGTGTCACGTTTCATAAGTTCGGTAGCAAGTTTTACTCTTTGAGCTTCGCCGCCCGAAAGGGTAGTGGAAGCCTGTCCGAGTGAGACATAACCGAGTCCTACCTGTTGCAGAACAAGAAGTTTTTTATATAACTGCGGAATGTTCTCGAAAAACTCCACAGAAGCGTTAATTGTCATTGCAAGTACGTCTGCAATTGACTTTCCTTTGAATTTTACTTCCAGTGTTTCACGGTTGTATCTTTTCCCGCCACAGGTTTCGCAAGGAACATACACGTCCGGCAGAAAATTCATTTCGATGGTTCTCACTCCGGCTCCTTTACATGTTTCGCAACGGCCTCCTGTTACATTAAAAGAAAATCGCCCCGATTTGTAACCTCTTATTTTAGCTTCGGGAAGAGAAGCAAACAAATCGCGGATATCTGTAAATATTCCGGTGTAAGTTGCAGGGTTCGACCTTGGAGTTTTCCCGATAGGAGATTGATTTACTTCTATGTATTTATCAATATTTTCGATTCCTTCTATTCTGTCGTGATCGAGAGGAAAAGCATTGGAATTGTAAAAATGCCGTCCTAATGCGGGAACCAGAGTTTCGTTTAGCAAACTCGATTTTCCGCTACCTGATACTCCCGTCATGCAAACCATTACACCTGTCGGAATTTCTACATTTATATTTTTGAGATTGTTTCCTCTTGCCCCGATGATTTTTAAGGAGTTATCGCTTATTTTTCGTCTGTTTACAGGAACCTCTATTTCCCTTTTCCCGTTGATATACTGAGACGTTACAGAATCGGAGTTAAGCATTTCGTCAGGAGATCCTGCAAAAACGACTTTGCCACCTTTTCGTCCGGCTCCGGGGCCTATGTCTGCTACATAATCTGCATGAAGAATCATGTCTTTATCGTGTTCCACAACAATTACAGAATTGCCACGGTCGCGAAGCTCTTTAAGAGAGTTAATAAGTTTGCTGTTATCTCTCTGATGTAGCCCGATACTTGGTTCATCAAGTATATAAAGTACGTTTACAAGCCGTGATCCTATTTGAGTTGCAAGTCTTATACGTTGTGATTCGCCTCCCGAAAGACTCTTTGCAGAACGGTTTAGCGACAGGTAATCGAGTCCTACATCAAGCAGGAAACCTAATCTGCTCCGGACTTCTTTTATAATTTCGGATGCTATTTTTTGTTCGCGTGGTTCCAGTTTATCAAGTGCAGTATCTAAAAAATCATTAAGTGAACGTATGTCCATTGCCGAAAGCTCAGCAATATTCTTTTCTGCAAACCTGAAATTAAGTGATTCCTGTTGCAGCCGTGTTCCGTTACATTTTGGACAGGTTATAAATTTATTGAATCTGAATGAAGATTTATTTGAGTACGGATCTTTTTCTTCTTCATCCTGCTTTGCTTTTATCTGGTTTACAATTCCTTCGAAACTTACCGCGTAATTTGATGTCTCTCCCAGTGGAGTATTTTTAAGTCTCAGACTTTCGGGGTATCCGAATAATATAGCATCCAGACATTCTTCCGACAGATCTTTTATGGGAGTCTTCAGTGAAAAATCCATCTTATCTGCCAACGCTTCCAGAATCCAGAACTGAAGTGCGTTTTTATATTTGCCTACAGAATTTATTCCTCCGTCGTAAATGGATATTGAATCGTCAGGAATTATTTTTGTGAGATCAATATCTGCAATTACACCAAGTCCGTTGCATTTAGGGCATGCTCCCTGAGGTGAGTTAAATGAAAAGCTATGCGGAGCCGGTTCTTTGTACGAAATTCCGGTTGTCGGACACATCAGAAAACGACTGAAAAAACGTGGCTTTTCGTTATCCTTTTCCAGAAGCATGATAATGCCTTTTCCAAAGTTCATTGCAAGATCGAGAGATTTCCTCAGTCTTGTCTTATCACTTTCTTTTACAAGTAATTTGTCAACTACCAACTCTACAAAGTGAGTTTTATAACGGTCTAATTTAAGATTATAACTTATCTCGATTATTTCGCCGTCAACTCTGGCATTGATAAATCCTTTTTTCCGGAGATTCTCAAAAAGCTCTTTGTAATGTCCTTTACGCCCGTCAACAAGGGGAGCCAGGATATAAACCGGTTTACCTTCGAATTCATTGCAGATAATATCAATAATCTGATCATCGCTGTACTTAACCATTTTTTCTCCTGTAACATGAGAGTATGCAGTAGAAGCTCTGGCATAAAGCAAACGCAGGTAATCATATATCTCGGTTATTGTTCCTACTGTAGAACGTGGATTTTTTACAGTGGTTTTTTGTTCAATTGCAATAACCGGACTTAATCCCGAAATCATGTCAACATCCGGCCTTTCCATATTACCTATAAAATGGCGGGCATAAGCCGAGAATGTTTCCATATACCGCCTTTGGCCTTCGGCATAAATAGTGTCAAAAGCCAGTGATGATTTTCCGCTACCACTCAAGCCGGTAACAACACTCAGTTTGTATTGCGGGATATCAATATCCAGATTCTTTAAATTATGTACGCGCGCACCTCTTACCGAGATTAACCCATCTTTCTTTGTCATAACAATTTGTCTGTTTACTTTTTCTCAGGAATCTCACAATTTCTTTCTCCTTTTGCCGGAATCAGAATTTTAAACTCCTTTTTTGTTACATTAACCAAACTGTTTCCTCTTATCCATGGGTTGAAATGTTTTAACATTTTGTAATTTGTACCGTTGTCAAAAGCAAACTGAACAAGGTCGTTAATGCTTGTATCAACAGTGATTTCAATGGTTTTGATTTCTTTATACAGATTATCTTCGGGGATATCAAATCCGTAAAGTTCGGGGTTGGACATTATGAGTTTGAGTGCCAGAATTCTGTAAACGTATCTTGCAGTTTCTTCATTAAGACTTAAATCCCAATATGTGTTAACTCTTTGAAAATCAATCTCTTTCTTCAATCCGCCCATTCCCATGTTGTATGATGCCGCGGTTAGAGTCCAGTTCCCGAAATAACGGTAAGCTTTATTTAGATATTCTGCTGCAGCAATTAATGATTTGTCGGGGTTATATCTTTCGTCAATATCTTTGTTTACAATCATGTTGTATTCACCGGCAGTAGCTTTCATAAACTGCCAGAATCCTGCTGCTCCTGACGGACTTACTACATTTGCCAGACCGCTTTCTGCAACACAAAGATATTTTATATCGTCGGGAATATTATATTGCTTTAACATTTTCTCTATCTGAGGGAAATAACGGTTTGCCCTTTTTATGTAAAGTATTGTTGATGAATGTCTGTATGTGTTTGCTATTAGTTCCAGGTCAAGAGCTTCGTAAACATCAAAATTGTTCAGTGGAACATTTTCTCCGCAAAAACTTAGAGTGTCAGGAACAGCGGGTTGAAAAACTTTGTAGGGACTAACAACTTCAACATCTTTTTTCCCGGTCTGATCATCGTCGTCGTTTACCCTGTCCGAGAAAATAAACAGATTTGAAAGTAAAAGTCCGACACCTGTGCCAAGAACTAAAAGAACGGGTATTTTAGCGTATTTATAAAATTTCATTATTTGACTTTTGTAAATTTTGTGTTAAGGTATAAGAACAGAAATGTGACTACAGGAAATATAAAATATATCCAAAGATGAGAATAATTAAAATCTGATCCGGTATTTATAAGGTGCAGTGCTAAAATAACTCCTGTAGTATTAATAAGGAACAGTACTGCAGCTACCCATCTGTTCGATAATCCTAGATAAAACAAATGATGTGTGGTATGGTCCCGCCCGCCTACAAAAGGAGACTGTTTTCTTAATAATCTGTTTATTGTTACTGTGGTTGTGTCTGTTAATGGAACTATAAATGCAAGAGCAACAATTAAAGCCTGTTTTGTGTTGAAGCCATACTGAAACTCTGCTACCGGAACGGAATTCCAGAAAAAAGATATTCCTATCCATGCCAGTATTGCTCCTAAAAACTGAGATCCGTTATCGCCCATGTACATTTTCGATGGATTCCAGTTATAAAACAAAAAGCTGATAAGGGCAGCCGCAACAGAAAGCATTACAATTAATCCGAAATCTGAAATCCCGGTATCGTTAAATATTGCAAAAAGTGAAGCTCCTCCAATTATTGAGAAAGATGTTAAACTTGTTACGGCATCCATATTGTCAAGCATATTTATGGAATTCATAATACCTACCACCCAGAAAACAGTGATTGTATAGTTTATCCATTCAACAGGAGAGATATAAATGTAGATATTGTTAAATATCAGAATAAAAGCGCATAAGAACTGAATTATGAATTTAAAAGAAGGCGGTGTGTTTATTATATCGTCTGCAAGCCCCATTATGAAGGACAAGGTAACAATAATAAACAGGCATATGTATTCTCTCGAATAAAAGACATCATCTTTCAGGATAAAAAGAGATACTATCATTATGACGAGAAAAACCGCGTAAAATCCAACCCCGCCAAAAATAGGCTTTGATTGTGTGCTGAACCTTATTGCAGAATTGTTAGCTTTTTTTACTAAGAATTTTATTGGCCTTTTAATAAAAAAGTTGTTAAGAAAAGTGCTCAATACAAGAGATAAAAAGAATATTATAAATAATATGAAATTCATTTTTTAATTTTTTTTAATTTGTCCGCCACTTTACGGAAAAAGCTTCTTGTATCTTCAACTTCTTCTCCGTAGTAAGAATTATGTATTTTTGTAAGGTATCCATACCCGTAACCATAAGAATTGTACCCGTATTGATATCCGTAGCCCGTTTTGTATCCGTAACCATATCTGCCGGAACTTCTTTCGATAGCGTTAAGGATTATTGACATGTGCTCGAGTTTACTACCGATTACAAATGAGTTTACATTGTCTATAAATGATTTGGGGCTGATGCCGGCTCTCATTACATAAACCTGATTGTCTGCCATATTGTATGAAATCAGAGCATCCGTCACTATTCCAATAGGCGGAGTGTCAATGATAAGAATATCGTAGTCCTGTTTAACTTCATTGATAAAATCTTTAAGATTATCTCCCAGTATTATTTCTGCCGGGTTAGGTGGTAGTGGACCGGATGTAATAAAGTGTAAATTTTCTATTTCACTTTCATAAACACATTCCTGATACTTGTGTTTTTTTATCAGAATTGTGCTGACACCTTTAATATTATCAACAGAGAAACATTTGTCCAACCTAGGTTTACGCAGGTCAAGATCCATAATCATAACTTTTTTACCTGTCATAGCATAAATGGCGGCAATATTTAGCCCTACAAATGTCTTCCCTTCTCCTGCAATAGTTGAAGATATTGTTATTACTCTGCATGTGTGGTCTATAGGGTAAAACTCAAGATTAGTGCGGATATTTCTGAAAGCTTCAGCCATCATGGATTTAGGGCGTTGGTGAACAACAACCTGCGAAACATCCATATCAATTTTTGCAGTAGGCACTCCGCCTATTACAGGGATTTCGGTGTATTCGGAAATGTCTCCGGTAGATAAAATTTTATTGTATAAGAGATATTTTAACAGTATAAGCAAAATGGATATTACAAATGCAATTATTAAAACCATCAGAATAACTTTGCTCAGGATAGGATAATCGGGAACCTGAGGGACAGACGCTTTTTCCAGAATAAGATTATCACTTACATAACCTGCCTGGGAAATCATTGTCTCCGCTTTTGATTTTATCAGTTGAGAATAAAATTCTTCGTTAATAGAGTAAAGACGCAACAACTTTGCATATTCAATTTCATCATAAGCAGAATCAACAAAAACCTGGTTTTCCATTTCGCGGACTTTTTTATTGTATTCTGTTTTTTCAGATTTTAACCGTTCAATGGTAGAGTTTACAAAATCAATAATTGTTGATTTTTTGGATTTTATCTGTTCGTCTAAGGTTGTTATTTTATGATTGTTGGCAGTAACATCAAAAAGCAATATTTCGCGTTTGTTCATCAATTCCTGCAGCGAGTTTATCAATCCGCTCATAAAAACTTCTGATTGTTGTCCTGATAACATTGCCAGAATTTCATAAGTCTTAAGTTCCGGTTCCCGTTTTATCTTTTCAGCAACTTTCTCCAATGTCATAATCTCAAAATCTATATTGAGAGACTTGTTTTCAAGTTCTGTCATTTTTGACGTGTAAAGGCTCGATTTATTAAACAGGATGCTTTCGTTTGTCGTTTTTATATTATTCTGAGTCCGGAAATCGTGTAAATCTTTTTCAGTAGAATTTAGTTGTGTAAATACATTTTCCATTTGTTGGTCAATGTACTTAATTATATTGGTTGCACTTTCTTTCTTTTTGTTTTCGTCAAATTCTATAAATTTCTCGGCAATAGTATTGGTTATTTCAGCGGACTTGCGGGCATTGAAATCATTGTAGGTAATAAGAATTGTTCCGGCGGTTTCATTTAAAATCTGTATGTCCAGATTTTGACTTATGTTGTTTAAAATTGTTTTTGAATTATTAATAGTGAAGAAGTATAGAGATTTGTTGTCAGGAGACAATTCCAGTTCCATATCTTTTTTTGACGGGAAATGAACAAATACTTCCATGCCGGATACAGACTGCCATTCTTCGGGGCTTATCATGTATTCGTAAGTAGTACCTGCTGACTCGTAATAGAGATGACATTTATAATCAACAAATTCGCAAAAGATTTTCTGATCAAGTATAATTGTGTTGTTGATTCTGTATCTTATTTCGAACGGAGTGTTTCCGTAAAGCTCTGTAGATAAGAATGTTCCCTGCCGAAAATAACTTATGTCAAGAGGTAAAGCAGCAACTACTGTTTTCAGAAATTCATTCGATCTTAGCAATTCGATAACCGGTGCAAGATCAGTTTCCATAATACCCGAGTTAATTCCTAAGATCTGATTTGTTTTGTTTTCGTTTTTTATCTGTAAAACGGTAGTTGTCTTAAAAACAGGTCGGGTATAGCGAAAATAAGCATAGCCGGAAACAATGGAAATGACAAAAATTATCAATACCAGCCAGAAATTCTTTTTGAAAATAGTAAAGAATGTTCTTGGATCAAATTTTTGATTAAAAAGAGGTATTTTGACTTGTTCCATCTTCGGTTAATTTGCGTTAAGTTTAAAGAATACACCGTAAACAGTTACAAGTGTAGTTACTAATGTGAGATAAGGACTTGCCTCCTTGAGAACCCTTAGAACATACTGAGGTTTGCTGTCAATATAAATAATATCATTCGCTTCCAGGTATATGTTCGAGTTTTTCAGGTCCGTAAGATTTGAGATATTCCAATAATAAACTTCAGGATTTTTTGTTAAATCACCTCTGATAAGTTTTATTTTATAAGAGCGGCTGATATCAGAAACTCCACCTACTTCTGCAATTGCTTCTATTAATGTCAGGTTTTCGCCCGGCATTTCTACAATTTTAGCCTGAGTGCCACTGTTCATAAAAATCATTACTTTTCGGTTTGTTACTTCAATAAGTACAAAAGGATTAACAAAATATTCGCTGTATAACTCTTCCAGATTTTTTTCAGCCTCACGTACTGTTTTGCCGCTAATAGGAATTCTCCCTAAAATAGGAACTTTTACCATACCGTCAAATTCGACAGAAAATTCAAAACCTTTTTGATTTCTTTGGTAATCAGCCGTACCGGATTGGTTTGATATCCCGGCACTAAAAAAAGACTCTCCTATATTACTCACAACCCTGAGTGAAATTCTGTCGTATGGTTTTATTACATATTCCGTTTTTGACGGCTCAAACGAAGAAACAGGATAAGTCTCATCTGTCTGTAACATCTCGGATGGCCTTAATGTGCGGCATGAGTTTGCAGCTAATAAAACTGTTAAAAATATAAGAATTGCCAGTATTTTAATTTTCATGTTGTTGCATATTACAAACTACAAAAATAAAAAAATTATTCCTTTCTGTTGAATAATGCCTGTAATTATTATTCATTACCGGATATTATGAGAAAACAGAGGTGTCTGACATTGAATCCTTAATTATGTTTTACAGTTTTATCCGGCTGTTTTTCTGCTCCATTTTTGCCAATAAACGCTATTGAAACAGAGTTTATTTTCCTTTGTAAAGCAATTCATCATACAATGCTTTCATATCATTCACAAGCCTTGAATAATGAAATTTTTCTTTGACAAAATCCCAGCCCGATACGGCCATCTGATTACGCAGATTATCATTTTCTATGAGTTCAAGGAGTTTTGAACTATAATCTTCGAGATTGTCGTTTTCTGCCAGCAATGCAGTTTTTCCATTAATAACCACATCTTCAATTCCTCCGACATTTGTTGAAACTATAGGAGTGTTGGCAGCCTGAGATTCTATAAGTGATACCGGAGTTCCTTCATTGTAAGATGTAAGTGCAGTTATCTCGGAACCGGCAAAAACAATGTCAGCATCCTGAATCCACGAAGTAAAAACAATATCCGCATTATCTACAGGAGCCTCGGGTAAAGAGCAGGTTAAACCCAGAGAATATGCAAGTTCTACCAATCCGTTTCTTAGCTGACCGTCACCGACAATCATAGCTTTTACTTTTTTTGTGGTTTTTTTCTTTACTTCGTTTATTGCTTTTATAAATAAAGGGTGGTTTTTAACTGCTACCAGTCTTCCAACTATAGAAATGACAATTTCGTCATCTTTTATATTGTATTTCTGCCGGAAGAAATCTCTTTTAGTCTGATAATTTTCCTGAAAACGATCCAGATCGAATCCAAGCGGAATGACTCTGAACTTATTATCAGGGGCAATATTGTGAATGTTGCATAACTCCTGTTTTTGGATTTCACTTATTGCTATTATTGCGGTACTTTTATTTGCAAGCTCCCTTTCTATCTTTTTGAAAATTGCGGTTGTATATTTATTAAAATAGGAGTGAAATATATGTCCGTGAAATGTATGTACAATTACAGGGACATTAAGCTTTTCTGCAGCTTTTCTTCCCAGATAACCTGCTTTTGAGGCATGTGTGTGAACAATGTCAGGTTCGAATCTTTTTATTATTTCTTTAATTTTACGATAAGCGACCAGATCATTATAACCGATATCGCGCATCATTTCAGGAATTGTAATAGCATGAATTCCCAGCTTTTTAATAATATAGTCAGAACATGCTTCATGGTCGTCATTCATCCCGCCTACCAACAATGTCTCGTAATCAGGAGCCATATATTTGCTTAGATATGCAACATTGTATGTAGGCCCTCCGAGATTAAACCTGTTTATTATTCTGAGTACTTTTGGCATATAAATCAGTTAAAATATTTTTTCCACCAGTTCTGAAAAACAATCAGAGCCCATATTTTGGCTGCAGCATCTCCGGGATTGGCAGAATGTATTCTTTTCTTTAAGTCTTTAATAATATTATAATTAAACAACGCTTGTTCTTTAATAAATTTTTCTGACAATAAATCATTATCAATCATTTGCCACAACTCATTTTTAAACCATTTAAGCAAAGGAACTTCAAAACCGTGTTTTGGCCTGTTTAACAATTCCTGTGGAATCATGCCGGCAAAACTGTCTTTTAAAATCCGCTTTCTTGTTGTGGCAGATATTTTATACGCAGCCGGCAACCCAAAGACATAGTCAACAACAGTATGGTCGAGAAAAGGTGTCCTTACTTCCAGCGAATTTGCCATAGACATCAGATCTACCTTTGTCAGCATGTCTCCCTGTAAAACCATATGCATATCTGTGTAAAGGACTTCATTTAAATCTGTATAGTTGCTTTTGTCCGATAAATAATATTGCCTTATATGTTCAAGTGATTGAATGTCAGGCTGTTTTAATAAAAGATTTTTTGTGTATTCTTTACTGCCGATACTTGCCCAAAACCAGTATCTTTCTTCAGAACTTAGTTTATAACCATTTGCGAATCTGTTAAGCTGACGGGCCAGATTTGCAGACTTCGAATTTCTTGATTGTGGTAAGGCTTTCCAAAGCGGATTCATTGCTGCTGCCAGTTTTTCCTTTATTCCGGCATATTTTGCATTAAAATGGGCAGAGTGCTTGTTGTAACCTGCAAACATTTCGTCAGCTCCGTCTCCGCTTAAAGCTACGGTTACTTTTTTTCGTGTAAGCTGACTGAGAATATTCACAGCCAAAGCGGATGAATCGGCAAATGGTTCGTCGAAATAATCAATAGCAGAATTTAAATTTTGCAGCAAGTCGTCATTGGAGATTTTAAAGACCGTATGGTTCGTGTTGTATTTCTTTGCTACTATTTCTGCATAGCTGGTTTCATCAAAATACTCATCGTCCTTAAAGCCTATGGAAAAGGTATTAAGATGTGATGTGTGACCCGCTGCAAGTGCTGTGACAATTGTAGAATCTATCCCTCCGCTCAGAAAACATCCCAGCGGCACATCTGCAATAAGTCTGCGTTTTACCGAATCATCCAGAAGGTTTCTGAGTTTTTGCTTTGCTGTTTCGTAATCGTCAGCCTTATGGTCAGGGTTATATGACGGAATTTGGTAGTAACGATGTATGGAAACGTCCTGAGGACTTACTTCAAGATAAGTTCCGGGTTCCAGTTTGCGTACATTTTGAATTATGCTGCAATTGGACGGTAAATAATTTAATTGGAAATAAGTGTGTACCGATTCATGATTAAGAATCTTTGGAATGCCAAATGAAAAAATGGCTTTCATTTCAGAGGCAAATATCAGTTTTTCTTTATCCTGATAATAAATCAAAGGATTTATGCCCATTCTGTCGCGAACCAATAAACATTTATTCTCTGCTGAGTTGTAAAATGCAAAAGCAAAGCAGCCGTTTATTTTTTCAATGGCATCTGCTCCGTATTTTATCAGCAGATAAAGCAGAACCTCAGTGTCGGATTCAGATGTGAATTTTACCCCGTCATTTACCAATTCCTGCCTGAAATCATTATGATTGTAAAATTCTCCGTTAAACACCAGAGCGTAGTTTCCGCTATTGTCAATGAAAGGCTGCGAACCTGCAGGACTTGTATCTATTATCGACAGCCTTGTGTGCCCGAAACCGGTATTTTTGTTTATAAAAATACCGTTGTTATCAGGTCCGCGCGATTTTAATGATTTTATCGCAAGATCAAGTTTGTCTCTGTATTTTTCTGCATGTTCGTTAAAACAATAAATCCCGGTTATCCCGCACATATCTTCCGCTTTATGTTTGTTTAGTTATCAGACATAAACATGGGGTCCCACGGTGGCAACATTATTGGTTTCTGATCCAGCAGTTTTAATGTTTTTTCGTCAAGATATTTTTTGTTTACAATTACTCTGAACATATATTCGTCGAACCATTCATCTGTAAAAGTCAGGTAGCCGTTGTGACCGTATGAAGCTCCCCAGGAATTCTCGAATTGCCATTTTACGGGATTATCTTCGTCGTCTGTGTCAACAGCCATAAGCAACATAGCATGAGATGATCCGCTGTCATAAGTTTTTATTCTTTCGGCCTTTGACATTCCGAATTCTGTTCCCAGCAGAGATTCAAAATCATAATTGTTTAAGTCCAGAGTACCGTCAGTTTTACTGAGTTGTTTACCAACATCACATGAAGAATACATTGCTTCGTTGTTTTTAATACTTGTAATTGCAAATGGTTTAATCTCAGACGACGGTAAGTTTAAATACTTCCAGTTGCGCCCTTCCAGGACATTTCTGTCATATTCAATTTCGTAAACCTTATAATATTCGCGGCTTGGATCGTTCATAAGCATTACAAAATCATCAGCTTTGAATTCAGGAAACATTTCTGCGAAGAAACTTTGCGGAGTATATGTTTTATATTCTCCGATGCTGTCAGTTTTATCAACAAACCTGTATTGGAATTCAACAGGAGGTTCTCCTAAAAACAATACCAGTAAACGATAGATCTCCGATATCATTTTTATTTTTTCTTCATTTATTTTTTTGTCCGAAGCTTTAAGTTTTTTCATTTCGCGCAAGGTTAAACCATATTCACGGAGTTTTCTTGACAGAATATTGTTTATCCAGCCAGTGTTTTCTGAATGATATGTCTCCGGCATAACCGTCTTTGGAACTACTCCGTATTTTGTAGCAATATTTGCAAATGAATTCCAGACACCGCCGTCTCCGATAGGATTTTTAAACAACCAGTCAACAGTCTGGTCGGACATTTCCTTGTCAGCATGAGTTAAAATTGCTTCGAGAAATAAATTTGATTTTTCAAGTAAATCATAAAAATACAGGTAATTTGTAGAAAATTCAAAGCCTGAAAGATTTTTTGATTTTATAACCATTGGACGCAAGGTATTTAAGCCTGTAAACATCCAGCATCTGCCGGAACTTTTTTGGTCGGTTATCCCTGTTACGCTTACTTTATACTTAAAATTATGATCTGCTTTGCCGGTTGCATCTCTGTTTACAGCAATTGACTTAATGTCATTGTTTGTCAGAGCATTACGTATTGCTTTGTCGTTTCCGGCTTTTGCTTTATATCCGTTACGGATTTCACCAAGTGTCTTTTCATCTAAGTTTCCGGTTTGGGCAAAACACAAACAGGAAATAATCACAAATGATAATAATAAAGATAATTTTTGTACCATAAATTAAATATTTTTTTACAAAAGTATGAAAAACATTTATGAAAACAGATTTGTTTTCAATTTATTCTTTTGTTTAATAACAGATGAGTTTCTTTTCTAAACGCCACTAAGGCACTAAGACACAAAGTTTATTTTTCTTCCTTTATCGCCACTATGTTTTCTTTCTCTTGCCACTAAGACACTAAAGGCTAATCCCTTTTTTTGTGCTTTCGTGGCTATTAAATTTTACTTCTGTTACTGCTCTCTGTTTATTTGCCACCAAGACACTAAAACACTAAAGGTTAATTCCTCTTTTTCGTGCTTTCGTGCTTTCGTGGCTAATTAATTCTATTTTTAACTGTTGCCTTCGGCTACGCTCAGTCAACGGGCTACGCTCAGTCAACGAATATTCATGTGAATAAACGACTTGTATTTAGCCTTGCCGAAGTTAGCATAAGGCTCTGTAATTTATTATTTGTATTTCCTTTTTTCGTGCCTTTGTGCTTTCGTGACTAATTAAGTTTTACATTGTATCTAAGACTAAATTTTTTTATTGCCACCAAAACACTAAGACACTAAAGGGAGTATTCCTTTTTTGTGCTTTCGTGCTTTTGTTGCTCTTTTTTTTAATATTATGCTATTCATTTTTTGTTGCCACCAACGGCTTTAGTCCTCAGCGAAGCTAAAACACTAAAGGAGTTTTCTTTTTTCGAACTTTCAGGTGTTGTAGGCATGTTTTACCATTCGCGCATCTGTGGCAATAATTTCATGATTTAGTAAATTTGTGATTAAGTGCCAATTTCTTATTTTTTCATTTCTTCAAAACATTCTATATTTGCAACTTCAAAAATGCAGACTTTTAAAAGAAATATAATTGCCCTCTACCTCATAAAAATTGCAAAATGGTTTATGCTTTATATGCCTGTGATTGTACTTTTTTATCAGGATAACGGACTGGATCTGAGAGATGTACTTACATTACAGGCAATATATTCGGTTGCGGTAATTGTGCTGGAAATACCCAGCGGTTATCTGGCCGACGTATGGGGAAGAAAAAACACGATTATTCTTGGGGCGGTATTGGGAACTGCCGGTTTTGCCGTTTATAGTTTTACTTACGGTTTTTATGGATTTCTTATTGCGGAGTTAACTCTAGGAACTGCTCAGAGTTTTATAAGCGGGAGTGATTCGGCATTGCTTTATGACAGTCTTAAACTTGAAGGAAGGGAAAGCGAGTATGTAAAGTATGAAGGCCGGGTTCTGGCCACCGGGAATTTTGCCGAGACACTGGCAGCCATAGCCGGAGGCTTTTTAGCCGAAATAAGTCTGAGAACTCCTTTTTACTGGCAGACTGCTATTGCCTTTGTAGCTGTTCCCGCAGCATTATTTTTGTCTGAACCTAAGTTCGATACTGTAAAGATTAAAGCAGGCTTTAAACATATTCTTTCCGTAGTGAAATTTTCATTATTCGGGTCGAAAAACCTTTCACTCAATATTCTTTTTTCTGCTGTTATTGGTTGTGCAACGCTTACTATGGCCTGGTTTCTTCAGGCTTATCTTGCCGATATTCAGGGATTTAGCGAATATCAGATAGGTATTGCATGGTCGGTAGTGAATGTGACAGTGGGAATTGCCACTATTTTTGCTTATAAAATAGAAAGTTTCCTTGGCAGCAAGACAACTTTGCTTATGATTTTAATTGTTATCAGCGGGTCTTATGTCTTGATGGGATTGACTGAAATGACTATAATTTTTGTGGTAATCTGGCTTTTTTATTTTGTCAGAGGAATTGCAACCCCGGTTTTAAAAGATTATATAAACCGGTTATGTGAACCCGGAATAAGAGCGACAGTGTTGTCTGTTCGTAATTTTGTAATACGTATTCTTTTCTCAGCTTTCGGGCCTTTTATGGGTTGGTTTGCTGATTTGTATTCAATTAAATATGCATTTTTACTTTCTGGATCTATAATTTTTTTCGGAGGATTTATTGTGTTTTTATTTTATCTGCCTTTTATTAATAAAAAGCAGATAACTTAAGTGCAAGATTTTCAGATTGTTAAAGCTGTAATTGTAATTTAACGTGCAGATTATATATGTTAAATAAAACATTATTTCAAAAAGCTTTATTATTAAAGTAAAAATTAGCATCTTTGTAAAACTGTAGATAATTGTCTAATGTCAAAACTTAAACATCGGATCATATCGCGCGAAGAACTTCAAAAAGTGCTGAAAGTCAAGGGCTTCATCGGTAGGATTTTGTCATCGGCGGGCATGAAATTAATGAAGCTGGATAAGCTGAATAAATTTTATGATGAGACTTATGATAAGGATGGCTTGGTTTTTATTGAAAATTGTATAAGAAAAAAAAATAATACTTTTTCTGTTCCTGATCAGGATTTGAATAATATTCCGGAATCGGGACCTGTAGTAATATTGTTTAACCATCCTTACGGTGGTTTGGATGCTTTAGTCATAATTAAAGCCGTTCTAAGCAAACGTCCGGATACAAAATTTATAGCCAATTTTCTTTTAAGCAGGGTTGAGCCAGTTGCAGAATATTTGTTACCGGTAAATCCTTTCGAGACACACAGGAATGTTTATTCAAGCATTTCCGGGCTAAAGGAAATGTATAAACTTATAGAAGAAGGCAAGTCTGTGTGCATACTTCCTGCAGGAGAAGTATCAACCAGATACGGAAAATCAAAAAAGGTTGAAGATCGGGAATGGCAGCCTAATATTATGAAGTTTATTCAAAATACCAATGCTCCTGTGGTTTCAGCATTTGTATCCGGTACTAACAGTAATTTGTTCCATTTTCTCGGGAAAATACATCCCTTACTAAGAACTGTCCGTATTCCGGGAGAATTATTGAATAAAAAAAATCTGAATATTATTATAAGGTATAGTCCGGCTATGCCATCAAAAATTATTAAGAATATAACAGATAAAAAAGTGTTGGGTGAAGTACTGCGGGCAAGAACATATTGCCTTGATACTGCTTTGGACAATAGTCACGATTCGGTAAGAAAGCCGGAATACAAGCAAATTATAACTCCGGTAGATACAGAATTGCTGAAAGAAGAAATCGAGAAAATCAAACCAACCGATTTACTTTTTTCTACAGATAATTATCAATGCTTCTTTTCAGTACACAGCGATATACCGAATATTTTCAAAGAACTTTCCAGATTGCGGGAGATTACATTTCGTGAGGTAGGAGAGGGAACCGGTAACGAAAAAGATACAGATAAATTTGATTCTTATTATCACCATTTGTTTATCTGGGACGAGTCTGCTTCAACTATTGTAGGAGCTTATCGTATAGGTATGGGTAAAGAAATAATTACCGAAAAAGGTAAAGAAGGATTTTACATAAATACCCTTTTTAAATTTAAGGATGAGTTTAAAAGCCATCTGGAAAAATCTATGGAAATGGGACGCTCTTTTATCGTTCCCGACTATCAGAGAAAGCCACTGCCCTTGTTCCTTTTATGGAAAGGAATATATTTTGTTACTCAAAAATATCCCGAATATAAATATCTGATCGGACCTGCCAGTATTTCCAGTATGTACTCTAATAATGCCAGAATTCTTATGATAGAGTATCTTAAAAGGTATCATAACTGGCCGGAGTTGCAGGATATGGTAGATCACAGGATAGGCTTTGACTATTGTACAGATCATCACCACGAAATATTACTTAAAACTTTCGGAGACGATTTGTCTTTGATGGACAGACTTATCAGAGATATTGATATCAATCATTTCGGAATACCTGTGCTTATAAAGAAATATCTTTCTCTTGGCGGCCGCATACTGGATTTTAACGTGGACCCCGATTTTAACTATGCAATTGACGGATTTGTCGTTCTCGATATTGCAGTAGTTTCCGAAGAAGTTATAAAGTCATACAACAAATAATCTTATGTCCCCGAATTCCGATATTGAAATAAAAGGTTCACTAATCAGTTATTTCAGTAATCTTGTTAAGAAAAACGGCGGAGTTAATCTTGCCCAGGGAATTCCCGGATTTCAACCTCCTCAGGAACTTATAAAATCTCTTTCCGATGCAGGTTCCGGTAATTATCATCAATATGCTCCAGGTACGGGCAACAAGGAATTAATATCTTTTCTTGAGAATCAATATGAAATTAACAAGTCTGATTCGGAGGTTCTTGTTACCAACGGGGCAACAGAGGCTATATCTTTAATTTATGCATATCTGATGTCCGTAACAGAATCAGATTCTTTTAATGTTGCAGCATTTTCTCCGGCTTATGAATCATATATTCACCTGCCGCGAATATACGGACACGGTTTCTTTACTTATAAGGTTGATGACAACAGCTATTTTGACAGTAAAGAATTTGAAAGTTTCTTTGTCTTAAATAAAATTAAACTGCTTTTTGTTGCAAGTCCCGGTAATCCGTATGGAAAGACATTAAGTAAGCAAAATCTTGATTTTCTGGTAAAAACAGCGGAAAAATACAATGCTTATGTCGTTTTGGATGCCGTTTATAACGAACTTTTTTTTGGAGAACACAAACCATATTATCCTATAGATAATTTATCGCCAAATGTTTTTTATGTAAACAGTTTCTCGAAAAAGTTTTCTATCACAGGCTGGCGTATAGGATATTTTATAATGCACAGAAGTCATTACGAAAAAATGTGTTACACACATGATTATATTGGTTTGTGTGCACCGGCACCTTTGCAGCATGCGCTTGCCGGCTATCTGAAAAAAGGCACATTCACAAAATATATTGATGAGATAAGGAGTATAATAAAGACAAATTATTTTAATACAGTTGAACTACTGTCAAAACATGGTTTTTACTGCCCCGAAACTGACGGAGGCTATTTTGTGTGGTGTAAAATGCCAGATGGTTTTAATAACAGCCTTAAATTCGGGCTGGAACTTTATGATAAAACCAGAACCGCTGTTATTCCGGGGCAACATTTTGGCTCCGAATGGAATAATTATATAAGAATAAATATTGCAAGGCAAAGCGACGAGCTGGAAACAGGCATCAGAAGTATTATTGATTTTGTTAAAGAGCACAAATAGTTTTTTACAGAAAACGGGATTAGAATTATTGCATTTTATTTAACATTGTGTAATGTTTTTGGTTTATTGTTAAACTGGAATTTACGTCATGGAAGTAAAGTATCAATATGTTCAGAAATATCAAATCAGAGATCTGGAACTTATAAGCGGAATAAAAGCTCATACCATAAGGATCTGGGAACAGAGATACAAAATTTTTAATCCTGAAAGAAGTTCTACTAACATAAGATTTTACTCAGACAATGATCTTAAAAAATTATTGAATATTGTTGTGCTTATTAATCATGGCCGCAGAATCTCAGATTTTAAAAATAAAACAGACAGGCAAATCTCAGAGATGGTTCAGGCTGAGAGCTTTGGAAATCTGTCACAGGAGTTTTTACTTGTTGCGGTTTTAGATTTTGATATTTCTTTTTTTAACAGACTTTTTGATGATTCAGTTAATAAATCTGGGTTTGAAGAAACAGTTGAAAAACTTATTTATCCTTTGCTTGAGAGAATCGGGATTCTTTGGCAGACTGGAGCAATAAGCCCTGCTCATGAGCATTTTGTGTCGAATATAGTAAGACAGAAGTTTTTTACACAAATTGACAGTCTTCCTGAACCGGAAAAAGATAAAAAAACATTTTTAATGTTTTTGCCATTTTACGAGCAACATGAGACAGGTTTATTGTATTCATATTATCTTGTCAGGAAGTATGGACACAAAGTGGTGTATCTGGGACAGAATGTTCCTGATACGGATGTGTTTAAAACTGCCGGAGTCGTAAAACCGGATTATATTGTAAGTTTTTTTGTCTCTCATTTTGAGAATTCTGCAATTAAGTCAATTCTTAAAAATTTTACAACTGAAATGCCGGAGACAATATTTCTGGCATCAGGAATACAGTTAGCAGATATTAAAAATGATATTTCTGAAAATCTGAAAATATTATCAACTCCTGCTGAAATTAAAAGTTTTTTGTAAAATCATGCAAAAAACAGATTGATAATTTAAGTAAGACTTCAGAGTGTCTTCATGTAAATGTACAAATAATGATATAGAGTGTATTTATGTATCTGATTAAGTTAAATTATATTTTAAAATATGCAAAGCATTGTGAGCATTAATTAAATTTGCAAAAAAAAATGGAATGCCGTAAATGCGGAGCCTGTTGTATAGCTCCTTCTATATCAAGTAATATTCCCGGGATGCCCGAAGGAGGAAAATCTCCTAACACAAGATGTATTCATCTGGATGATAATATGTTATGTAAAATCTTTACAAGCCCTGACAGGCCAAGGGTTTGCCATGAGAGTAAAGCAGATCCTGTTTTTTGCGGAAAAAATTTTGATGAGGCAATTAAAATTTTTAATAGTTTGGAGTGAAATTTGATAACTTTGCGGAGCTAAAATAAATATTAATTCTAATTTTAAAATTATGAAAAAAACCAGTTTTCTTATTATCGGGATGATTATTCTTGCAGGTATCTTTTTTACAGCATGCCCTTATTCATCAACAGTTCCGCTTTCAAACGCAAGCGTTAAATACGGACCTGAATTGCTCGGTAAATGGGTAGTTGAAGATGAATATTCAGAAACCCCAAATTACTTTATTTTCAGTGATGTTGACGGAATGAAATTTAAAGCTGAAAAATATGAGTATAATTCAACTGATGAAATTTATGAAGTAAGCGGAACATATGTTTGTCATTTTACTGACATTGGAAAAACAAGATTTGCAAATATGAATCAGGACGGAACTTTTTATTTCTACAAAATCGAAATGGTTGGTACCAGTCAGTTTAAATTGTTTGAAGTTACAGATAATATTGACGAAACATTTTCATCATCTACAGAGTTAATGGCATTCTTTACAAAATACAAAGACCTCAGTTTCTTTTACAATAAAGATGAAGAAACTTACAATAAATCTATAGAGTAGAGTTCCATATTTCCCATGCTTTATCGGCTTGTTCGTAAAGCATGGTCAAACCATTTACTGTTAATGCGCCTTTATCGGCGCATTTTTTTAGGAATAAAGTTTGCGCCGGGTTGTAAACCAGATCAATACAGAAGTGTTTGTCTGTTACATATTTGTAAGGAATTTGCGGACAGGAATCTATATTCGGGAACATACCTACGGGAGTTGCGTTAATTAAAATGTTATGACGCTTTAATACTGCCTCGGTAATATTTGAATAAGAAATTTGTTTTAAATTTTCGGGTTCCCTCGAAACGTTTGTTGACCCGATTCCCATTTCTTTTAATACAAAACTTACTGTTTTACCGGAACCTCCGCTACCAAAAATAAGAGCCTTGCTTCCTTCAGGAAAATTTAATTCAGCAAAAGTCTTCTGCAATCCGAAAACATCGGTGTTATAGCCTTTAAGAGAGAACTTCTCACCATTCCTTGTAATTTTTATAGTATTTACAGTACCCAGTCTCAGGATAGTTTCATCCAGCTCGTTTAAGTAAGGAATAACAAGCTCTTTGTAAGGAGTTGTTACGTTTAACCCGATTAAATTAGGCTGGCTGGTAATAATATTATGTATTTTGGAAATCTCCGAAATAGGGAAGAGATTGTATTTAGCATCAGTAATTCCCAGATTTTTAAACTTATCTTCAAAATATTTTTGAGAATAGGCGTGTCCCAAAGGGTAACCTATTAAACCGAATTCTCTCATTTTTATTCTTCTCCTTTCTTTAATGAAGCAGCATAATGCTCCATAAGCCATATTGTGAAAATACCGGCAATTATAATAATTATTGAAATGAAAAACTCTGTATTTATTTCAGGTAATAACCAGTCATAACCGACGAGCTTAACTTTATCACCGAATTTTTCGGTTATACTGGTTTTCCATGGCCATAAAATCAGAACAGAACCAAGAATAAAGCCTGTTAAAGTTCCGATTGTATGATCTCTGTATTTTTTAAATACCCATGATAACAGGTATGAAAATCCTAAAAGTCCGAATGCTGCCCCGGCAACTACAGGCAGTAAAACAGCAATGTCAAGATTACTTACTGATTCTATCATTACCAGTTGATAATTCCCTAAAAGAATTAAAACAAAAGATCCGCTTATTCCCGGTAATATCATGCTGCATGCTGCTACCATACCACATAGGAACAGATACCATATTGCTGAATTTTCGCTTGCAGGGCTTACAACAGAAACGGTTATTGCTATTGCTGTTCCGAGAGCCGAGACAAGGATAACACTGAAATTCCATTTTTTTATTTCTTTTCCTACAAAATATACTGATGCCAGAACAAGTCCGAAAAAGAATGACCAAATGTAAACAGGGTAGTATTCAAACAAATATTCGAATAGCTTTGCTACGCTGATTATCGCGACTCCGACACCTGCAAATACGGAAATAAGAAAATATAAATCTATGTGAACAATTAATTCTTTTATCTTTCCTGAAAACAAAAGTTTTAGTGCTTTTAAATTGAACGATTTAATGGCGTTAAGAAGTCTTTCGAAAATACCTGTTAAAAGTGCAATTGTACCTCCGGATACTCCGGGAATAACATTTGCTGTTCCCATTGCAATTCCTTTAAAAAACAATATTAATGCCTGCTTTATTTTCATCTTAAAAATTTTATGCGAAAATACTTAATTATTGAAACTATCGAAATTAAGTTTTCAACATTAACAGATTTTTAAAGTTATTATTGCATGTAAGTGGAAATCCGGCTAAAATTCAGCTTATATTATGCCACATAATCCCATTAATATCTCTTCCTGTTTGCAAAAGCTACCAGCGACAGCATAACCGGAACTTCGACCAGAACCCCGACAACTGTTACCAAAGCAGCAGGTGATTGATAGCCGAACAGCACAATTGCAACTGCAACAGCAAGCTCGAAGAAATTGCTCGCACCGATCATAGATGAAGGAGCACAGGTAGAATATGGTAGTTTCAGTTTTTTCCCCGCAAACCAGGTTATGAAGAAAATGAAATATGTCTGGATGATAAGCGGGACTGCGACCAATAGAATTATAAGAGGATTTTTGGTGATTATTTCGCCCTGAAATGCGAAAAGCAAAACCAGGGTTACAAGTAATGCAATGATTGAAAACGGACGTAGTTTTGGCAAAAGATTCTTTTTTAACCATTCTTCGCCTTTTGCTTTAACTACGGTTCTGTTTGTTAACCATCCGGCAAGTAAAGGAATAACTACGAAAACAATAACGCTTGTCAATAAGGTTTCATAAGGTATTTTCACATCGGTTATTCCCAATAATAAACCTACAATCGGCACAAAAGCAATCAGAATAATTAAATCGTTTACCGAGACCTGAACCAACGTGTAATTAGGATCTCCGTCCGAAAGGTAAGACCATACAAAAACCATTGCTGTGCACGGGGCTGCCCCAAGTAAAATTGCTCCGGCAATATATTCGCCAACCATATCGGGGGTGATAAATGCAGCATATATTTTTGAGAAAAATATCCACGCAAAGAATGCCATTGTAAATGGTTTTATGAGCCAGTTTACAATAACGGTGAGAATTAACCCTTTTGGTTTTTGTCCAACTCCTTTAATGCTCGAAAAGTCAATTTGCAGCATCATCGGGTAAATCATCAGCCAAATAAGAACTGCAACAGGGATATTTACATTAAAAATTTCCATTTCGGTGAGAACAGAAATACTGTTACCGGCAAAATGTCCTATAATTATTCCCAAACCAATACACAAGGCTACCCACAAAGTGAGGTACTTCTCGAAAAATGCTATTTTCTTTGCTTCCTTTTTCATATTCTTAAATTGTTAATCGTGAGGATGTTTGTTTTTGTGATCCGTAATCTGTGATCTGTGATCCGTAATCTGTAAATTGTGGTAAGCTTAAGCATCTGCTTTTTATTTAAAACCAAAAGCAATATTTTAATAAGCGGTAGCGACTAATGTAAACCACTGATTACCGATTACTGATTACCTAATTACCGATTACTGATATGCTTGTTCCCGATTACCATTTCCTTATAAAACTTCCAAAACTCCTCCTTTATTTCGTCTCTTACCCGGCGAAATTCTGACTTTATAAACTCTTCGCTGCCAACTGCATGTGATGGGTCGTCAAAGCCGATATGCATCCGGTTTTTTACTTTTCCTGTAAACGCCGGACAGTTTTCATTTGCTCCGCCACAAACGGTTATTACATAATCCCATTCTTCGTCAAGATACAAATCAACAGAGTCGGAAGTGTGGTGCGAAATGTCTATGCCAACTTCTTTCATTGCCTCCACTGCTCCCGGATTTAATTTTCCGCTGGCTTCCGTACCTGCAGAACGGACTATAAGTGCAGGATCAAATGATTGTAAAAAACCATGAGCCATTTGAGACCTGCATGAGTTTCCGGTACAAAGAATTAATACTTTCATAATAGTATCTTTTATAATTTATTAAACAAAATATTAATCACTTATTATTAGTTTTTCAATTTCTTTAGCCAGTTCTTCCCTGAATTTTTCAGGTTTGTTTATTACGTATTGAAAAGCCATTTCTGTGAGGTCTATGTTTAATTCTTCGTTTTCGGGATAAACCAAAAGCAGGGTAGAACCATATGCAAAATAACGGTCAACAAGACTTTTGTTTTCAGGATCTTCGTAATCGAAAGTCTTGAACTGAACCAGACCATTAATTACTTCGTCCCGGAAGTTATCGGCAAGAACCATTTTTGTTTTTGCTTCAATTTCCATACATGTAGGACACCTGTGTGTTGCGTGGAAGTAATAAACTATCACTTTTGGGGAATTGGTTTGTGCAAAACTAATGTTTGCAAAAACGAAAATCAGAAAAATAATTGAAGTTAATTTTTTCATCTGTTTTAATTTTTTTATTTTACATGTTACGAAGAGAATAAAAATTTTCCTCGTCAATGGAATTGTCCCGCTTTTGCATAACAATTTTAATTATTTTATCGGAATGATTAAATTTAGTTATGCTCATTTATTATGATTTTTACTCCGGACTAAATGGCTTTGTTTACAATATCTTTAATCTTTTCTTTAATAATATCAGGATTGATGATAGCATTTTTAAATGCAAATCCTGTTATGTCTTCGGCTTTTCCATCAACAATTATTAACAGTGCGGAACCTGCAATTTCATATTTTTCTGCAATGGCTTCATTTTCTTTTTCGTCAATGTTAATATCGCGAAACACAACATCCTTATTGTCTTTATAATTTTCTTCGACAGTAATTTTAGCAAGGTTTCCTACAGCAATGCATGTCTCGCAACGCCGTTCTCCATGAAAATATGCAACAGTTATTTTTTCTTTGAATTCATAATTATTATTTTTTTTGTCTTTTACTCCGCAGGAAAGAAAAATAAGAATTATTATTGTTGTCGCGATCAGTTTTAAAGCTTTCATATATAGCGGTTTTAAGTAATTTCTTACAAAATTAAAAATTATCAATATATTACTTCAACTTCATTGTAAACTCTGTTTATGACTTCTTCTGTTACCGGAGTTTTCCCTTTGATGTAGCCTAAGTCTGTTATTCTGAAGTATTTATAATCTGTAATACCGTGTTTGTCCAGGATTTTCTTTCCGCAATCTGTGGGGCAGCCATCCAACATTAAAATATTTTTGGATTTAAAGCTTTCGATAGAAGGCTCTATCCCGGCACCAACCACAGCAAGACAATTCATTTTTCGGACTCCGTTATCCCGCAATTTTCTTGCAACAATATCTGTAACCTGTCCTAAGTCACAGGCTCCTGAGCATGCTAAAACCATGAATTCGCTTACTCCGCATAAACAAGATTTATTTTCTTCCATTTTGTTATAATTTAAAATTTATATTCAAAGCTAAATAATACATGATGACTGAACTTTTGATAGTCAGCAATAAGTTTATTGACCTGATAATTAAGAGCCAGATTAACTCCTTTAACAGGAGAAAACTGGAATCCGGTAATTACAGTCTCACGTGCCGGAAATGCTTCCGGGATTAAATTATTTATATTTCTCAGATAATCATATCTCAGGAAATATTCAAACTTTTTACTTATTGTAAAAGAGCCAAATACAGAAACTCCATCAATGTCAAGATTTTTTACAAATAAATTATTAAGACGGTAATTATATTCTGCTCCGATTCTGAATTTATTTTTGAATCTGTAGCCGGCAAATGCTGAAAACATTTGTTGTTCCGTAATCGATCCACCGGAGTTTTGTTTAAAATATTCGTAATAAATTCTCGTTTGCAGAAATTTAAATGGGTTGAAATCAATTCCTGAGGCAATTTTTACTGAACCAAGCCAATCCTGATCTGATCTGAACCCTTCTCCGTTTGTAAGCGAAAAATCGAAACCAAATTTTTTATTTACTTTATAATATCCTATAAATCCCAAATCTGCCGATGGTAATCCAAAATATTTGTCCTGAAATGTTTGAGCAACGTAGCGGTATCCCCAAAATTTTTCCTGGGTAATAAAATGGTTTAGTAATACAGATCCGGCTTGAAGTGTTATGTTATCAGAAGGTTTCCATTCCAGCGAGGCAAATTTTAAAGTCATAGTGTAATAGCTGCCTTCGTTAAGTTCCAACTGGCTGTAAACAGGATTCATTAAACTGTCGTAAACAATCGCGTAACCGGCCGTAGTTGGCCTTCCGGCATCCAAAACTATTTTTGCCTGCCATTGTTCCGAGAAACTGTACTGATAACCAAAATGAGCACGGCCAATCCAGAACCGGTATTTTTGATTTGCTCCTTCTGAAAGATTACTGTCAAAATTCCCAAAAACCTGAACAATGGTTTTCCCGTTAGACCGGAACAGTGTGTCGTTCTGAGAAACGGCAAATAACGTAATTGTCATAAATGAAATTAATACAATAATCTTATTCAGCATATTTCTATTTGTATTAGTTGAAAAATAATATTTTATCCGCAACAACAGCAGCACTTTTTTTCAGCAGGAGGGAGCAATGGCAGAATGTCAACAGAACAACATACTCCTTTGGGATTAAGTTCTTCGCACATATTACCGGTACATGCTGAAGTCATATTTTGCACATCTTTTAAAGTTTTGGCTCCGTTTTTAATTGCATTTTCAATTTCTGCTTTTGTTACATTTTTGCAATGGCAGATTATTTCGTTATTTGATTCCATATTGTTTGTTTTTTATAAGCACTTATTGTGACACTGAAAATACCGGTTTCTCCCGTATTAAATTTTTCTTTTTCAGTTTCATCCAGATAGTTTGAAAGAATTTCATCAGGAACATTTATATTTTTTTCTTTATGCAAATTAGTATCGGCAAATCCGCTTTGTCCGATGATTTTTAGATATTCATTCAGTTGTATTGCCCCGGAAACACACCCGGCATACATTTCGGCATCGTTTTTTAACTTATCGGGTAGGGTGCCTTTGATAACAACATCCGAAACACAAAAATGTCCTCCCGGTTTCAAAACCCTGAACATTTCGCCAAAGGCTTTATCCTTATCGGGGACGAGGTTTAAAACACAATTTGAAATAATAACATCAAATGTATTGTCTTCGAATGGCATCTCTTCGATATCCCCTTTAACAAATTTTACATTTGTATATCCAAGCCTGGAATTATTTATTTTTGCTTTTAAAAGCATTTCCTGAGTAAAATCAAGTCCGGTGACTTTACCTTCGCTTCCTACTAAAGCACGTGCAACAAAACAATCGTTTCCGGCACCTGATCCAAGATCGAGAA
>QKHS01000067.1 GCA_003249955.1 Bacteroidales bacterium
GAGCAACCGCATCCGCGATACACTCAACTGTAGAAGCACCGTTAGCCGGAAGTACAGGTGAAGTACTTAAGTCAATAGTGTAAGTATAAGTCCAGTTGCTTACATTTGCAGCACAATCAGTATAAGAATAAGTGTAAACCCTTGTCCCTTCGCAGGTAAGCGGGTTTGGATTATCTACAGTAGAAACCAGTACAGCCGGAACATTATTACCACAAGCATCAACCACAACCGGAGTTGCCGGCGCCACAGCATCCGCAATACACTCAACAGTAGAAGCACCGTCTGCCGGAATAACCGGAACCGAGTTGTTGTCAATAGTATAAGTGTAAGTCCAGTTACTTACGTTAGCAGCACAATCCGTGTACGAATAAGTATAAACCCTTGTACCTTCGCAAGTCAGCGGATCAGGACTATCTACAGTAGAAACCAGTACTGCCGGGATATTATTACCACAAGCATCAATTACAGCAGGAGTCACCGGCGCTATTGCATCGGCAATACATTCAACCGTAGAAGAAGCATTAGCCGGAACCACCGGAACAAATGAGTTGCTTATAGTGTAAACAAAATTCCAGTTGGTAACATTGCTACCGCAATCCGTGTAAGAATATGTGTATGTAATAGTTCCTGCACAACTTACCGGATCAGGATTTTGCACAATACCTGCAAGTACCGCCGGAACATTGTTACCGCAGAAGTCAGTTACAACCGGAGTCACCGGCGCAATAGCATCCGCCGGGCAAGTAACCGTTGCCGATCCGTCTGCCGGTAAAACCGGAGCCGTGCTTATATCAATAGTGTAAGTGTAAGCCCAGTTTGTAACATTACCCGCACAATCCGTGTACGAATAAGTGTAAACCCTTGAGCCTTCACAAGTTAACGGATCAGGATTATCCACAGCAGAAACCAGTACCGCCGGGACATTATTACCACAGGCATCAATCACATTTGGAGTCACCGGAGCCACCGCATCTGCAATACATTCAACAGTAGAAGCACCGTTAGCCGGAAGTACAGGCGAAGTACTTAAGTCGATAGTGTAAGTATAAGTCCAGTTGCTTACATTTGCAGCACAATCAGTATAAGAATAAGTGTAAACCCTTGTACCCTCGCAAGTTAACGGATCAGGATTATCCACAGTAGAGACCAGTACCGCCGGGACATTATTACCACACGCATCAACCACAACAGGCGTAGCCGGCGCTACCGCATCAGCAATACACTCAACCGTAGAAGCCCCGTTAGCCGGAATAACCGGAACCGAGTTATTATCAATAGAGTAAACAAAGTTCCATGTACTTACATTTGCAGCACAATCAGTATAAGAGTAAGAATAAGTTCTTGTCCCTTCGCAGGTAAGCGGGTTTGGATTATCTACAGTAGAAACCAGTACAGCCGGAACATTATTACCACAAGCATCAACCACAACCGGAGTAGCCGGCGCCACAGCATCCGCAATACACTCAACAGTAGAAGCACCGTCTGCCGGAATAACCGGAACCGAGTTGTTGTCAATAGTATAAGTGTAAGTCCAGTCGGTAGTGGTTGTTCCGTCACAATCAGTATATCTGTATGTCCAGACAACTGTTCCCTCGCAGGTTAACGGATTTGGTACTGAAGCAGAGCCTATAAGTACCGGTGTAATTGTTCTGCCACATGCGTCTATAATATCAGCAGGAGCACCGGGATCTGTTGCGTCTGCAGGACATGTGATTGTAGAGGAACCGTTAACAGGAGCAGAGAGTCCGCCGGAATAATCAACAGTGTATGTAAATGTCCAATCAGCATTTGTCCCGTCACATGCAGTGTATCTGTATGTCCAGATAACTGAACCTTCGCATGTAACCGGGTCCGGGCTTTGTGTTGACCCTGTTAAAACAGGTATTATTGTTCTTCCGCATGCGTCAATAATATTTGCAGGTGCTCCGGGATTAACAGCATCTGCGGGACATGAAACGGTAGAAGTTCCGTTCGCAGGAAGGGCTAAAGATACTCCCGGATTTATTGTGTAAGTGTAAGTCCAGTCGGCTGTAGTGACTCCATCACATGCAGTATATCGGTAAGTCCATATTATTGTACCGTCACATGTAACCGGATTGGGTGTTTGTGCAGATCCTATTAAAACAGGAGTAACTGTTCTGCCACAAGCGTCTGTTATATTTGCCGGTACCCCCGGATCTGTTGCATCTGCCGGACAGTTTACAGTTGATGATCCGTTGGCAGGTGGTGTCATAGCCCCGGAATAATCTATTGTGTATGTATATGTCCAGTCAACGCTTGTCCCGTCACATGCCGTGTAACGATAAGTCCAGATAATTGTTCCATCACATGTAACCGGATTTGGAATCTGAGTAGATCCTATTAAAACAGGTGCTATTGCTCTTCCGCATGCATCCGTAATATTTGCCGGTGCACCAGGGTTTACAGCATCAGCAGGGCAACTTACTGTAGAAGCCCCGTTTGCCGGAGGCGTTAATGCTCCGCTATAATTAATAGTGTAAGTATATGTCCAGTCAGCAGTAGTTGTTCCGTCACAGTCAGTATATCTGTATGTCCATATTATTGTTCCGTCGCAGGTTACAGGGTTTGGTACTGACGTTGACCCGATTAATGCAGGTGTCACAGTTCTTCCGCAGGCATCTGTAATATTTGCCGGTGCTCCCGGATCAATAGCATCAGCAGGACAAGTTATTGTTGAAGCCCCGTTTACCGGAGGCGTTAATGTTCCGCTATAATCAATAGTGTAAGTATATGTCCAGTCTACAGTTGTTGTTCCGTCACAATCAGTATATCTGTATCTCCATACTCTTGTTCCTTCGCATGTAACAGGGTTAGGGGAATCTGCAGATCCTATTAATACAGGCGTTACTGTTCTTCCGCAAGCATCTGTAATATTTGCCGGTGCTCCGGGATTCACAGCATTTGCGGGGCATGAAACAGTAGAAGCTCCGTTTGCCGGAGGTGTTAACCCACCGGAATAATCAATAGTGTATGTGTATGTCCAATCAGCAGTTGTTGTTCCGTCGCATGCAGTATATCTGTATGTCCAGACAACATTTCCTTCGCATGAAACAGGATTTGGCGTAGATACAGATCCTACTAAAACCGGAACTACCGTTCTTCCGCAGGCATCAGTAATGTTTGCAGGAGCTCCGGGGTTTACGGCAGCAGCAGGGCAACTTACTGTAGAAGCCCCGTTTGCCGGAGGCGTCAATCCGTTTGAGTAATCAATAGTGTAAGTGTATGTCCAGTCTGCAGTTGTTGTTCCGTCACAATCAGTATACCTGTATCTCCATACTCTTGTTCCTTCGCATGTAACAGGATTAGGGGAGTCTGTAGATCCTATTAAAACAGGAGTTACCGTTCTTCCGCATGCATCCGTAATATTTGCCGGTGCACCGGGATTAACTGCGGCAGCAGGGCATGAAACAGTAGAAGCCCCATTTGCCGGAGGTGTTAATCCGCCGGAATAATTAATGGTATAAGTGTATGTCCAGTCAGCAGTAGTTGTACCATCGCAAGCAGTGTATCTGTATCTCCATACCCTTGTTCCTTCGCATGTAACCGGATTAGGAGTATCTGTAGATCCTATTAAAACAGGAGTTACTGTTCTTCCGCATGCATCAGTAATATTTGCGGGTGCTCCCGGGTTAACAGCGGCAGCCGGACAAGAAACAGTAGAAGCTCCGTTTGCCGGAGGTGTTAATGCTCCGCTATAATCAATAGTGTAAGTATATGTCCAGTCTGCAGTGGTTGTTCCGTCACAATCAGTATATCTGTATCTCCATACCCTTGTCCCTTCACATGTAACCGGATTAGGAGTATCTGCAGAGCCTATTAAAACAGGAGTTACTGTTCTTCCGCAGGCATCAGTAATGTTTGCCGGAGCTCCCGGATTTACGGCATTTGCAGGGCAAGTTACAGTAGAAGCTCCGTTTGCCGGAGGAGTTAACCCACCTGAGTAATTAATAGTGTAAGTGTATGTCCAGTCTGCAGTAGTAGTTCCGTCACAATCAGTATATCTGTATCTCCATACTCTTGTTCCTTCACATGTAACCGGGTTAGGCGTGTCTGTAGATCCTATTAAAACAGGAGTTACCGTTCTTCCGCAGGCATCAGTAATATTTGCCGGAGCTCCCGGATTCACAGCATTTGCAGGGCAAGATACAGTAGAGGCCCCGTTTGCCGGAGGCGTTAATCCACCGGAATAATTAATGGTATAAGTGTATGTCCAGTCTGCAGTAGTAGTTCCGTCACAGTCAGTATATCTGTATCTCCATACTCTTGATCCTTCGCATGTAACAGGATTAGGGGAGTCTGTAGATCCTATTAAAACAGGAGTTACCGTTCTTCCGCATGCATCAGTAATATTTGCAGGTGCTCCGGGATTAACTGCGGCAGCAGGGCATGAAACAGTAGAAGCCCCATTTGCCGGAGGTGTTAATCCGCCGGAATAATTTACAGTGTATGTGTAAGACCAGGGGGTTGCATGTCCGGCACAGTCTGTATAGGTGTAATTGTAAACTCTTGTTCCTTCACATGTAAGCGGATTAGGAGTGTTAACCGTACTTACAAGTACAGCAGAAACACTATTCCCACATGCATCTGTAACAGCAGGGGTTGCAGGGGCAACAGCATTTGCGGGACAAGAAACTGTGGATGCTCCGTTTGCAGGAACAACCGGTGCTGTTGGGACAACAGTTCTTCTCAGAGTTTGAGTACATGTGCTTGTGCATCCGTTTAATGTTGCAGTATAAGTTCTGATCGTTGTTTCAGTACATCCTGACATAGTAGGAGCTGCATCTGAATATGAAATTGAAGTAGCATTTGTCGCTCCTCCCAATGCAATAAATGCAGCCGGGGTATTGGCTCCGGCAGGAATAGCTCCGTTACATGCAGGAACGGTATAAAGAGGAGGGCATGTTATTGTTGGTAATGGATTTACAGTAACTGTTACAGGAGTACATGTCGCACTGACATTTCCGCAAATACCGGTAGTCTGGGCGTAATAGGTAGTAGTTGACCCGGGGCTTACGCTTAAACTTGTACCTGATCCGGCCAGAGTTCCTCCACAACTTCCTGTGTACCATGAAATTCCGTTTCCATTTGTTCCTATCGTGCCTGACAGCGTTGTAGATGTTCCTGCACAAATAGGGTTAGGAGATGCAGATACTCCTGTTGGAGGTCCTAACGGGTTGTCTGTAACGGACAGTACGTAATTCCCAAAAGAAGCGGAACCATATCCTCCGACGGAGATATAATATGTTGTTCCGGCAGTTGAGCACCAGCTTGTCTGAGATTGTAATCCTGAAAAATCATCATTACAGGAAACTTCTGTTTGAGATCCGCAAGCTCCGGTATAAATATGAATTTCTGTATCAAAATTTGTACTTCCGTTTACCAGACTGGCAGTTATACTATTCCCGGTACCGGTTACTCTGAACCAGACATTGTTGTAATGAGTGTCACAACCACCTGCCTGACTTGCCGGGATATCGTTTGTGGCGCAATTGTTATTCAACACTGCACTGGTATATGGAAGTGACCCGATTGCAACAGCATTGGCACAATTATCATTTGTAGGGGCTGCAATATATATCTGGGTAGTGATACTTCCGCAATTTGACGAATATCCTTCAGATACTACATAATAAGTTCCGGCAGCAAGTGAAACCTGCATAGATGCCTGAGTACCTGTACATAAAGGTCCGTTGTCATCATTAGACCCAATCTGTGTTCCGCCACTGTTCAGCAATCTTAAATACGTGTCAAATCCTGACCCGCAGTGAGATATGTTTACTGTTGCTGCTGCTGTGAGGGTAAACATGTAGTATATGTCATCACTGGAGTTTCCTATATCATTGGTGAAACAATTTGAAGTACAGTTATTCTGAGTGTTGGAATAAGAACATCCAAGTGTTCCGACATTAATCGGATTTGCCATGGTGGCACCAACAGGATTTGCATTTACTGTTACGGTTGTGGATGCAGAAGATGTACATGAGTATGCATCAGTTACCGTTACTGTGTATGTTCCCGACATTGCTGTTGTTGCTCCCGGACGCGTAGGGTCTTCTACTCCGGGTGCAGTATATCCTCCCGGCCCTGACCAGGAGTAGCTCGTTCCGGTACTGCTTCCTCCGTAAAGATATAAAGTAGAGCCTGCACATACAGGACTGTTGGACGAGGCAGTAGGGTTAATTGCCGGAGCATTTGAAATTGTGACATAGTCTGTCCATTCACATCTTCCCACGGCATCAGTTACTGTTACGTAATATGTTCCGGCAGGCCGGTTTGATATTGAAGATGCCGTAGATGTAAAGCCTGATGGACCTGACCAGTTGTAATAATATGGAGCACTCCCTCCGCTGACTCCTGTAACACTAAGTTGGCCTATGCTCTGACCCGGACATCCGGCTTGTGAAACTACATTCAGAGTTGCAGTAATTGCAGTAATATTAAAGTTTAAAGTTGAAGGACCGGTTGAGCCATTTCCACAAACGTCTGTAGCACATCCCGGAGTCAGGTGTAACTGGTAGGCTCCTCCGTCCATTAAATAATCCGCAAAATCAATAGTCCAGATGTCATCATAAAAAGTACCGGCAGAATATGTGTTTCCAACAGCAGAATTACAGGTGTTACTCCAAATATCACTTATCGCATATGTTCCTGCCGGTCCGGTAATTGTCATACATGAATTTTGCATACTGGAACAAGAAACAGCTTCTGTAAACTGAACTGTCATAGAAGATGATCCGCATATTGGCGGATAAACAATACTGCTTAGGACAGGTGGGGTTTGATCATATATACTGGCTGTTCCTCCGAAGTTTATCGTGTATCCTGTTGTATTGGCTGTATAATTATCTATAAACAGAACATAATCTCTGCCTGCAGTTACATTTATAGCCCGGTTAAAATTATCACATCCGCTACCTCCCAGTTCACAGGTTTCAGTGTCTGTACTGTTGGTACCGGTAGCACCTGTATTTAAACAATAATTACAACTTAGCGGATTATAAAAAGAATTTGCTCCGCCACTTCCCCATGCGTAACCATTTATAAGATCGTTACATGTTCTTCCTGTCATATCCCATACCGCCCAGTCAAAATCCTGTCCGCTGGAAAGCGGATTAATTGTGAACGTCGCAGTTCCGCTTGTCTGGGCATAAAATGTGTACCAATTGGAATAATGTTCACCCTGAATAATACAGTCGGGGCAATTGTTAGCTGTTGCTCCTATGTTTGGGTAGAAGGTAGTGTAATTGTATAAATCATAATAATTGCCGCTTCCTGATGATTCCAGATTATTTACAGTATTATTTGCCTGGCAAAGAGGTCTGGCTCCCAGACAATCGGCTCTTGTCGGAGTGGGAAGATAATGGTATGCAACTGTTCCCAAAGCAGTTCCGGATGTCTGACAGTTAAATTCATAAAATGCGACTCTGTATGTTCCGCCGGAAGGACAAACCCAGATAAGTTCTGATCCGAGTCCACAATAGTCATCATTGTATGCTCCTGAAATTGCAACGCCGGAACTGTTAAGAATCTGTATCTGAGGGTCGTCAACATAAGAGCCTCCGCCCTGGCAAAATGAAAACTGATATACTCTGCCGGCAACACCTGTAAATGTCCAATATTCTCCACCCTGAATTCCTGACATAGTTTGCCATGTGGAAGTCGGATTCATTGTGCCCTGGTATGTGCCTCCTGTACAGGCAAATGTATTTTCAGATATAAAAACTCCAAATAATATTAGTGATGAAATTAAAAGTGATTTAATTTTTATCATTCTCATGGTTGTATTTACTTAATCTTCTACAATAAAAATCTCAGGATGACTGAGAATATGCTCTCTCTTCTGTGGGGTAAAGGTTTCAAGATCCTTTTTCTTAACGATAACTGTAGTGCCGCTTTGTTCTTTGGCTTTATTATAAGCTTCAGGGTTTTCTTTAATCCATGCTTCTTTCTCTTTCTGATAATGTTCTTCTGCACTAAGCGAGCCTGAATTGTTTGGGTTGTAATCTTTAAATCCGTCAAAACCTTCAAAAAAGGAATATCTTTCCGAACCGTATAATCCTTCAGGTTTACCGGGATTTTTCGGAGTCAGGCTTGTTAGGTCAATGTCGTAACCTGTGCTTTGTAATAAATTACGAATATAGTCCACACTTACAGACGGGTCAATTTCCAGATGGCATGTTGCAGATTTTTCATCAACGGAATATATATTCCCGTCTGAAATTTTTTCATCCTGTAATAAAACCTCAAGTACCTGATCCTGAGTCTCCTTATCATTATTAAGATTTTCAATCTTAAAATAAACCTGTGTTTTATCTCCGGTTGTTTTAAAATGATTAAACATGTAACCATTTGTTTGTGAATATACAATGCTTGAAATAACCAGCAAAGAACAGACAAATAGACCTTTTAAAGCTGTCATAAAAAATAAAAATTACAAAGTGAACTCCCCTCAAACAAAATCTCGTGTCAAATATACAAAATTATTTTATACCATCAGAAACGGAAAACAAATTTAGATTCAGTTTTAATTGTATAAACAACTGTATTATTAACAAAAAACAGAGAGAGTGAAAACTGTTTAGTTTTCGAAAGCGTAGTTAATCAGATTTGCTCCCATTTTTAAGGCTTTAAGCCTGATTTCGTAAGAGTCGTTGTGGACAGATTCGTCTTCCCATCCGTCACCAAGATCGCATTCATAAGAATAAAAAACTACAAGACGTCCCTGGTAGATTATTCCAAATCCCTGTGGTGATTTGTTGTCATGTTCATGAATCTTTGGAAGACCTGTAGCAAATTCATATTTCTGATGGTAAACCGGATGTGAATATGGCAATTCAATGAGTTCGGAATCGGGGAAAACCTTCTTTAATTCACGTCTTATGTAAGGGTCAATGCCATAATTATCATCAATGTGCAGAAAGCCGCCTGAAATAAGATAATTTCGCAGGTTTGATGCTTCGTAATCGGAAAAAACCACATTGCCGTGGCCTGTCATATGAATAAACGGGTAATTATAAATATCGGCACTTCCCGGTTCTACAGTTCCCGGTTCTTTATTTATTGAGGTACCCAGATTTTCGTTGCAAAATTTTATAAGATTTGGCAGTGATGTGGGGTTTGCGTACCAATCTCCGCCTCCGTTGTATTTTAACAAAGCAATCCTGTATGTTTCATTCTGACTAAACAGAGTACTGCAAAAAAATAAAAAAACAATAACTGATCTTAGTTTCATAATTAGCTACTTTGAATAAAGATTTAGCTGAATGCCAGCCATAAAAGGAGACCTTGAATAATTGCTGTTTTCATTTGAAAAGCCGGAAATCCATTCGCCGAATGAATAGTTAAAAATTATTGCAATATTATTATAGCCGGCTCTTATAAAGAATCCGTATTCATCAGGGAATAAATAATATGGCTTTTTAAATCTGGCTTTCTGATTTAAATCTTTGGTTTTTAAATTATATTGAATCCCATAGTTAAAGGAATAGTTGTAAAAGCATCCTAAATCGGTAAAAATGCCCAGATTTCTATGGTCGGATTTTGCAAAATTTACACGTAAATATAAGCCTCCTGAAATATAGTTATGAAAAGTAAAAACACTATTGTAAAAAGTCCCGGGATCGAACTTTTGTACAGAATCTTTTACAAGAACGGATCTTCGGCTTGAATAAGCAAGTTCGGCTCCGGCATCAATGATGTCAATAATTTTATATCTGTATGTATAGCCTGCAACAAAACGGCCTGAAAGTAATTCATTTTCAAGTCCGGGAGAAAACGCCAATGGTTTTGAATAATTTAAATAATAATATCCGAAATGTTTGTCGGCACAAGACCATTGAGTATCAGCCCCGTATATGTCTTTGTCTTTTACTGTCTCCGAATGACGTTGTCCAAAAACAAAACAGTTAATAAGCATCAGAATAAAAACACAAACAAATCTCATTATTTAATTTTTTCACAAATATAGTTATTTATTAAATCAAAAAAGCGGCATAAAGCCGCTTTCTCAATCATGTGTCAGTCATTTATTTTATTACAACCCTGAGATTGTTTATTGCGTCTCCCTGTAAAACTTTTATCAGGTAAACACCGGAGTTAAGCTTTTCTGAAATCTCCACAGACTTGCTGCATAATTTTTCTTCAAAACATAATCTGCCGGTTGCATCAAAAACCTGAACCATAGTTATTTCCTGTTCCGATTCAATATAAAATATATCTGAAGCCGGGTTAGGATAAACAGACAGTGATGAAACCATATCGGTATTAACAAGAGTCTGAACCTGAACTTCTGCTGTTCCGGTGTTCATACATCCGTTATCGTCAACAACAGCAACAGAATATATTCCGGCAGTGAGGCCGTCATTTATCAGTTCGTGTGTATTGTTTGACCAGTTTATTGTAAAAGGACCGGTACCTTCGGTTATTTCCAGAGTAATCTGTCCGTCACTCATTCCGATACCGGACTCGTTGACAATTGTGAAACCAAGTTGCGGTCTTGAAAATACCGTAATATAGCCGGCAATTGACAACTGATCAGTTCCGTCAGAATTTGAAACGCTAAGGCTTACTGTATATGTTCCGGGACTTGCATAAGTGTGAACAGGGTTGGTTTCAGAGCTTGTTTCAGAATCATCTCCGAAATCCCATAACCATGTATCCGGATTATTTGTGCTTAAGTCTGTAAAGTTAACGGTGAGAGTCCCGCAGGCTTCGGTATTATCGGCTTCAAAATTTGCGACAGGTGGTACAGGGGCACCTTCCTGAGATACTACTATGCATGCTTCTGCTGCACAGCCCCTTGATTCAGTAACTGTAACACAATATTCTCCTGCAGTTAGTCCGCTGATGGTTTCAGAAGCTCCGGCATTATTCCACACAAAAATGTAAGGCATTAATCCCCCGTTGGCAGAAACTGAAGCAGTTCCGTCATTACCGGATATACTCTCTTCTGTCATCGACATTGAAAGTACTGGTGTTTCTCCGACAGTAACAAAGTCTGTTACAGAATATGTGTCATTGCCATATTCATTTGCTGCTACAAGGCTTACAGAGTATTCGCCGGCAGTTAGATAAGTGTGAACAGGATTTTGGCCGTTAGAAGTGTTGCCGTCTCCGAAGTCCCATGCCCATGATGTAGGATTATTGTTGCTTAAATCAGTAAAACTGACAGTCAGATTATCGCATCCGTGAACTTCGTCAGCATTAAAGCCGGCGACAGGAGCAGAACCTGAAGTGTTAACAGTAGCACCTGCATATGCTGTACATCCGTTGGCATCCATAACAGTAACTGAATAATACCCCCCGGTAAGATTATCCAGAGTCATACTGCTTCCTGAAGTATTTGTTGCTCCTGACGGAGACCATATTCCTGAGAAAGGAGAAGTGCCACCGGTCATGTTTACGGTTACGCTGCCATCATTTGCACCTGCAGAACTTTCATCTGTTGATGTTGCATTTGCTGTAAGTGCCGGATAAATTTCAACTGTTGCCGATCCCTGATTTCCCCAGCAACCCTGAGCAGATTGCGCTCTGAAATAATATGTTCCGCTTGCTGAAACATCCTGAGAAGCAGATGCTGTGATGGTGCTTGTTCCGTTATTTGTTGTGTTCTGCCAATAGATTGTACCACCTGTACCACCTGTAGCATTTAATGTAACAGATCCGCCACATTGTGTTCCGCCACCTGTAACTGTAATATCCGAAGGTAACGGATTTATGGTAACTGTTGCCGACCCCTGATTTCCCCAGCAACCCTGTGCAGATTGCGCTCTGAAATAATATGTGCCTGTTGCAGAAACATCCTGAGAAGAAGATGCTGTAGCAGTGCTTGTCCCGTTATCTGTTGTATTCTGCCAGTAAATAGTTCCGCCTGTTCCACCTGTAGCATTCAGAGTTACAGATCCTCCGCATTGTGTTCCTCCTCCGGTTACACTAACGCCTGACGGAACAGAATTGATGGTAACAGATGCCGACCCCTGATTTCCCCAGCAACCCTGGGCAGATTGTGCTCTGAAATAATATGTGCCTGTTGCAGAAACATCCTGAGAAGAAGATGCTGTAGCAGTGCTTGTTCCGTTATCTGTTGTATTCTGCCAGTAAATAGTTCCACCTGTTCCGCCTGTGGCATTTAAAGTCATTGATCCGCCACACTGTGTTCCGCCACCTGTAACCGTAACATCTGTTGGTAATGAATTAATTGTAGCTGTTACAGGAGTTCTTGCACTAATACAAGGTACGTTATATTCTACTTCCCAGTCGTAAAAATAGTAATAGTAAGCCAGATTAGAAGCAGTATTGTCGTTTATACTTACAACGCCGTCAATTTCGTAAGGATATGAACCTCCTGCTGTATTTCTGTAAAGATTAGGAGATGCCGGTCCTAGAAGTTTATATCCGGTTCCTGCCGGGACATCAAAATTAAGCGTGACTCTTGCTCCGCCTGTAGGAACGCTTACAGTAGCTGAAGCAATAGTAACATCTGAACTGTTTTTGAGAGTAATGGTCTTGTTTGCAGTCGCTCCCGAATACATATAAACTGAAACAATAGTAAAATCCTGTTCTGCATCGAAAATCAAACCGTGAACATTTGTGTTTGTAAAGTAACCGCCTGTTCCGATTGAGTTATTTGCAGCACCTGCATTATCCGTAATCAGATTTTCAATTTCTGACTGAACATATAATGTCGTTGTACTGTTGAATAATGTTGAATAAGAGTTCCCTGTTGTAACCTGATTTCCGTTGGTTGCAGCATCATACCAGCTTAATGTCCCTGACCCTGTCGCGCTTAGGTTTAATGTGGCAGCTCCGCATGCACTGGCACCTGTAGTTGTTGGTGCAACAGGCATATCTACAGTTATCATATCGGTTACACTATACACGTCTGTACCATATGCATTTGTTGCAGTAAGCGATACCGTATAAGTTCCGTTTGCTGTATATGTGTATTGAGGATCTTGTTCTGTGGAAGTTCCGCCGTCACCGAAATTCCATAACCATGAAGTTGCTGCTGTGGATTGATCGTTAAACTGAACTTCTCCGGTACATGTTGATGTTACGTCTGAAGTGAAATCCGCAGTTGGAGGATCTGTTGTGGAATAACAGGATATTTCGGCAATCCATCCGGATTCATTAGTGTTTACATCTGAGCTGAAATATATTGTTAATGCTCCTGAAGCGTCAGAAGATGTAACTACTCCATTTGTGCCGATAACAGTATAATCAGTTCCGCAATAAGTTCCTATTTCGGTAGCTGAAGTATTTTCCCCATCATATATTGTTATGTAGTCATAACACGAAGTTCCGTTTGGTTCCAGATTTAAACTGCTGAAACTTAATCTTACAAAAGCTCCCGGAGTAGAAGGGTAAATGGTATGGGTATAAGTAAGATTATCGCCGTAGTTGGAATCCCCGCCTGAATCTTTAAATAATCCGCTGCACCTGGTTGAAGTTCCGTCCGACATAATAAGGTCTGATTCCGTAACCGTGATGTATGCTGTTTTTGTCTCTGTATCCGAACCATAAGCGTTTGTTGCAATAAGCGTAACGTCGTATGTCCCGGGAGTATTATAAACTATTGATGGGTTTTGCGATGCAGAAGTAGCCGGAGTTCCTCCGTCAAAAGTCCATGACCAGGATGTTGCTCCGTTTGTGCTTAAATCTGTAAATACGACAGTTGATCCTTGCGAAACGCTGGTTACATTTGCAGAAAAATCTGCAACAGGAGGTATTGCCGGAGAAACAGTTATGTAATCAGTTTTTAACTCAGATACTGTACATCCGCCGCTTACAATCTCCATAGTTACATCATATGTGCCTGCAGTAGCATATGAAACTGCCGGAGGAGTTGTAACTGCACTTGTCCCCGGAGTTCCGCCTTCAAATGTCCATTGAGTTGAAGTTACTGTTCCGCTTGTTGAATTTGTAAAACTGACTGATTGCCCTTCGAAAATATTTAAAGGCGTTCCGGAGAAGTCAGGTACTGCAACCCCATTCGGGACAAGACTAACATCAAGTCTTGTAGAATTATCATTGGTTACAGTTACAGGCAAAGTTTTGCTCAGGTAACCTGTTTTTGAAAATGTAACATTGTATGTTCCTGCATAAATAGGCCTGTGATAATTGCCAACCGGTGCAGAAGAGTAAACAAATGAATTATCAGTATCGTGGCCTGTTATTTCTACTTTAACATCAGATAAAGCAGTTCCGGTACAAGCATCTGTGACAATACCCCTGAAACCGTAAAGCGCCTGTTCCATGTAAAGCAACATTGCATCCCGGTTATAACCCCAGTATGTTACAAGATTCTCTGTTCCCAGAAGCTTGGTATCAGAAATTTCCAAAGTTACTTCTCTGCAGTTTCTGTAATAATTCATATAATCCTGACGGGAACCATAAGCATAATACCAGTCAGCTCCATGTGTAACCCCGGTGGTATTATTTCCACCTGTGTACATAGAGCCGGGTCCTTCAAAATAAGTGTCAGGAGCATTGATTTCTACCTCATCAGCATAAACAAAAGAAACATAATACCACCAGTTATTGTCTGCATGCGGATTGTCTGCACTTAACCATGTGTCCCATGGATAATTAACGCATTCTGTCCCGCCATGAGTATTGGCAGACATTACAAAGTCATGATTTGCTGCATAATCCATCATACACTGTGTTTCTGTCTGAATAGCATATTCGGTAGTCCCACCATCAGGCCTGGGAAAGCTCCTGTTTAAATCTGCACCGGCAGTACTCACGTGATTGTAACGACGGGCAGTGGAAACAGAAGTTCCTCCGGTTGAACCATAAAATGTTCCGTCAGGATTTGCAAGCGGGTTAATATATATTTCCATGTTTTGTACCAGATTAGTTACTTCGGCATTTGTCCCGTAATTTGACAACAGGTAATCAGCCATTCTAAGTAACATAATATATCCTGTTGTTTCATCTCCGTGCATGGTTCCGCTCCACCAGAATTCAGGTTCATCTTCAGGCGTATTGATGTTATCAGAAATTACGAGACATTTTATAGGATATCCGTCATTTGACGTTCCTATGGTTTCAAGTTTACATAAAGTCGGATAATTGGTTACAAAATTATCAAGCATCTGAAGATAAACGGCATGAGTCGGATACCTGTCCCAGCTTGCCATCTGTGCAACAGTTGTTGCCATATTTAATGCCTTTGAAGAATTGTAGTAGTCGTAAACAGGAGTGAAATCAATCCCATAAGACAGAAAAACTTCGAATTCCGGCGAATTGGCATAAGCATAAACCTGCCCGTTTTTGAATCCGTCAACCGATATATGATTAAACAAATCCATCATAGTCGCATTTTCAGGCTGAGGGAAACTAAAATATATTTCGCCTCTTTCACTAAGCTTTTGCTGTGCAAATTCCATTTCAGGACTAATTGTAACCTGTCCGGATACAATTCCTGTAAATAAAATAAAAAACAATCCTAAAGTAAAATTTCTCATAACACTAAATGTTTAATTCTTTGTAAGTTTGGTAATAGTTTTTGTATTGTCTGAATAAGTTATTTCAAGTATATAAATGCCCGGTTTTAGTTCTGATATATTTATACGTTGTTCATTTCAGTTACTGTTTTACCGGTTATATCTATTAATCTGATATTCTGAATTTCGTTTTCGCTGGTAACCATAACATTATTGATTGCAGGATTAGGGAAAACAGAAGCACCGTGGATATAGTCAGAAGAAATGCCGGTAGTTACTGTTACCTGAATCGTAAATTCGTCCGATCCGCAACTGCTGGTTGCCGTTAGCTTTATTATATAATCTCCGTCCTGTAGGTATTGATGGCTTGGATTGGAATCGGTTGAACCGGTCCCGTCACCGAAGTCCCAGAGATATGAGTCTGCTGCAGAAGAAGTATTGGTGAAAGTTGCATATCCGATTCCGTCAATAACGTAATCAAAGCTTGCTTCGGGATTTTGATTTACATAAATATTAAGCGGAGTTCTCTCTGAGTAACAGTCAGGCATTTTTATCTGCCAGTCGTAAAAATATGCATAATATCTGTTCCCGTCATTCCACCACACAACATTGCTTTCGGTAATTGAAATTATTCCGCCGATATTATACGGATACGGAAATGTACTGAATATTCCTGTTGATCCGCGATATAAACCGGCAGTGGCAGAGCAGCCTAACCGCATCCCGTTACCTGAAGGTAAACTAAAATTAAGATTTACTGTCTGCATCCCGTCTTCAACATAGAATTCCTGACTATAAATCGTTCCGCCCTCAGAGTCACGCAAATAAATTGTTCTGTTCCCTGCTCCCTGTGCATATACTTTCACACTTTTAAGAAGACATTCCTGAGTACAGTTAAAAACTAAATAGTTGTCATCAGTAACATACGAACCTCCTTCGGAATTATCAGATTCTCCGCCTGAATATATTTCACCCGTAGTGACCTCCTGTATATAATAAGTGGTTGTCTCGTTTAAAACCGGCGTGGTATAAGATGACCCTGTGTGAAAACCGGTTTCATCATTAATATTGTTAAACCATAATAAATCTCCCGAAGTTCCGTATTCAGCAGTAACAGAACCTGATGCTTCACATATAACATAATCCGGAACGTTATCCAGTTGGGAAAAGTTAACACTTATGTATTCTGTCTTTATCACAGAATCTTCGCCGTGTTCATTTTCAGCAAAAAGCTTAACAGTGTAAATACCGTTGGAATTATAAGCATGTACCGGATTTTCGAGGTTTGAGTTAGTACCATCACCAAAGTCCCATAAATATACAGTTGATGCAGAAGCTTCGGATGTGTTGGTAAACTGAATTTCGGGATTACAATCAATATTCTGGGTGTTTGAAACAAAATCTGCAGTAGGAGCCACGGATTCAAGATTTACCAATTCTACATCGAGAACAGTTGATTCGTAATTTGAAATATTGATATCAAAAGTTTTTGATTTATATCCGGGAGCTGAATAAGTAACCGAATATGTACCTTCAAATAAATATCTGTAATAATCACCGTGTAAAGGGAATGAGTAAACATGTGAATTAAGGTAATCATGGCTGTTCACAAAAACCATGGCTTCTAATGGTTCATGTGTAACAGAATCCGTAACAATCCCTCTTAGTCCGTATGTTGCCTGCTCCAAATAGTCCAGTAAAGCCTGGCGGTTATAATTCCAATATGCCGGTAACTCGTCCGAATCGACTAATTTTACAGAACTTAATTCCATTGTAACTTCCCGACAATTTTGAAAGTAATTCATATAATCCTGTCTCCCGCCTGTTATTGTGTACCATGCATATCCGTTGGTAACACCGTTGTCTTCGTCAGTAAAGTAGCCTGCCGGAGAATTTGTCTGAGCATTGTCGGCATACTCGCGGCATACAAAATCCCACCAGTCATTATCTGCCGGTAAAGTTGAATATGTGTCAAAAGGATAATTCATAACTTCTGCTCCGCTATGAGAATTTCCACCCATTACAAAATTTCTTTGTTCAGCAAATTCCATATAATGAGACGTTTCAGTGCCATAGGATTCCCCGTCGGGATGGTCTCCTGCCAAAGGATCGGGATAGTTGCGGTTTAAATCGATATCCTGGGCATTGTTCCTGCGCGAACCTGAGACATCGCTGTCTCCACCATAATATGTGCCGTCGGGATTGGCTAACGGGCTTATATAAATCTGTAAATTATTTACGAGGTTTGTAACCTGTGAATCGGTACCGTAATTACTCAACAAATAATCGGCTAACCTTAAAAACATCATCCCTCCAACTAATTCGTCACCATGAATCTGTCCTGAATACAGGAATTCGGGTTCTGCTTCGTCATAATTTACGTTGTCAGAAATTTTTAAAACCAGTAATAATCTGCCATCTGTAGAATATCCTATAGTATCAAGTTTGCATATTGCCGGATAATCAGCAGCATAATCCTGCATCATCTCTACGTAAACCCCGTAAACAGGGTATTTGTCCCATGATGCCATTTGTGCTGTCGTTGTTGCCATGTTAAGAGCTTTGTTACGGGAATAATAACTTTCTACAGGAGAAAACTTTTTCCCGCTGAGCATAAAACGGCCGAATTGCTTTTTGTTTGCGTACGCATAAACAGTTGTACCGTCATATGAATCAATTGACATAATATCCGAAAATTCAGCAATTTCATCAGTCGTTGCTTCAAACTGGATATAAATTTCTCCTCTGTTTTCCAAAACAGAAAGTACAAACTCATCATTATAAGTCTGTCCTGTCATGGAAATACCTATAAATGTGATTAAAAATAAAACAAGTATTTTTTTCATCAAATCCTTATAAATAACAATGTCTAAATTTAAGTAAAATTATAACTCCCGCTGTCAGGGTTACGGCACTTTTTATATTTCAGCACCGAAAAGACGCATAAAATTAAGTTTTGGTTGAACTAAAACATCATTTTTTGTTAAAAATAATAAAAAAACATGTGAAAATAATATTCAACTTTTGTCAATCAATTAAAACAACTAAATTTGTGATAGAAAATTCGGTTTAATGATTAATTCAGTTGTTGTATTAGGTTCGGGGAAAGTTTCTTATCATTTGGTGAGAGCTTTGTTAAGAAGCGGCATCAATATCAAACAGATTTTCAGCAGGAATAATAATACCGGATCTCAGCTTGCAGGTCTTGCAAATTGCGGATTTGTAAATGAAGTTTCGGATATTTTACCGGATGCGGATGCTTACATATTTTCTATGAATGATGATGCGGATAAAGTTGTATCGCAAAAGCTTAAAACCCGGAAGAATAAGATTTTTATTCATACTGCAGGAAGTCTTGGCATGAATATTTTTGAAAGCAAAACCGAAAATTACGGAGTTTTTTATCCTTTCCAGACTTTTTCACAGTCAACAGATCTGGATTTTTCAAAAGTGCCACTTTGTATTGAGGCTTCTAATCCCGAAACTCTTGAAAATTTGAAAATACTGTCAGAAAAGCTGTCGTGTAAGTATTATGAAATAACAGAGGATAAAAGAAAAATACTTCATTTAACAGGTGTCTTTGCATGCAACTTTATGAATCATTGTGTTTATCTGGGAGAAGAAATTCTTAAAGGAGCGGATATTTCAGAAGAAATTATAAAACCGCTTCTTGAGCAAAGTTTTTACAAAATTCTTAGCCAGGGAGCTTTCAGCTCTCAGACAGGTCCGGCTTTACGAAATGATAAAATCAGCATGGAAAAACATTTGGAATATTTACAGGATAACAAAAATTTATCTGATATTTACAGTTTGTTAAGTGAAAGTATTTTTAAAACATATAATAAAGAAAATGGGGAATAATCTGAGGGAGCTTAATTTTAAAGAAATGTTGAAAAATACAGAAGCATTATTTTTTGACATAGACGGAGTACTCTCCTCTTCGAAGATAAATATCGGCGAAAACGGAGAGTTACTGAGAACTACAAATGTAAAAGACGGATACATATTAAAATATGCATTAAAGAAGGGATTGATTATTTGTATTATCTCAGGCGCGTTAAATGAATCTGTGAAAAAAAGATTTGAATCTTTAGGGATAAGTGATGTAATTATAGGAAGCAAAAGAAAAACGGAAGAGTTTAATTCGCTTATAAAAAAGTATTCGCTGAATGCGTCAAATGTACTTTATATGGGCGATGATATCCCTGATTATGAAGTAATGAAAATTGCAGGTATTCCCTGTTGTCCTGCCGATGCCGCCGACGAGATTAAAGACATTTCCGTATATGTTTCGTCCAGAAATGGCGGAGATGGATGTGTAAGGGACATTACCGAACAGGTGTTGAGGGCCAAGGCTTTGTGGATGGATGATGATGCTTTTGAAGCGTAAAAAACAGACTGCATGAATAACAATTATTAACAATAAAGCAATGAAAGCATTTTTCAGACTTATAAGATGGAAAAATATTTTAGCGGTTGCACTAACCATGTTTGCTATGAAATATGCGATCATCGTACCTGTTTACAAATTATACGGATTCGATCCGGGTTTATCAGACACCGGGTTTATGTTTTTGGTAGCATCTGTAATGTTTATTCTTGCAGGAGGGAGTGTTATAAATGATTATTTCGACAGAAAAACAGATATGATTAACCGCCCTGAAAAAGTTTTGGTGGGTTTTCAGGTAAGGCGTCGTCAGGTAATCTTTATGCATGTAATATTAAGCGTTTTTGGCATTTTATGCGGATTTGTTACTGCCTGGATGACCGGTAAATTATGGATAGGGGCTGCATTTGTTATTGCAACACTAATGTTGTGGTCATATTCATCAGGATTAAAAAAGAGATTTATTTCCGGGAACCTGATACTCTCATTGCTTACAGGACTTATCCCGTTTGCCGTAGCGGCAACTGAATATTACGCATTTGAAAGATCTGTTCCTGAGTGGACACTAAACAGTATTCATGCAGTTAAGATAAGTATGCAGACAATAATCGGATTTTCGGTATTTGCTTTTCTTTTTAGTTTAATAAATGATATCATTAAAGACTGTGAAGACTATAACGGCGATATTGCAACCGGGGTAAGGTCTATACCCGTTGTTCTGGGCAAACGAAAAGCCAATTATGTAATAAGCACACTGAGTTTTATCAGTATTACACTTATTCTTGTTGTTTGGCATGGATATTTTTCACACCTTATGTTTTTTAAAAATCATATTTTCAGCAGTTTCTATATTTATTCAATGATTGTTTTCCCGGGGTTGATTATTGCTGTAAGTTCATTATGGGGAGAGAACAGGAAAAAGTATTCATTACTTTCAGCACTTTCCGAATTTATTATGGTAATGGGAGTAATTTACAGTATTATTTTTAGTTTTGCAGTTTATGGGAGCATCTGAAAATATAAAACCGGGATACAAAGTTTTGATGGCATCGGCAAGTCCGCGCCGTCGTGAGTTGATTTCGCAGTTGGGATTCGATTTTGAAATTGTAAAGGCAGCTTCAACAGAGGAAATAATCCCGGATAATCTTTATCGCGAAGAAATTGCGGTTCATCTGGCAAAAGAAAAATCAGATCATTTTAATAATCTCAATGATAATGAAATTTTGGTTACTGCCGATACTATAGTCTGGATTGACGGAAAGGTTCTTGGCAAGCCTGCCGGTTATTCCGATGCATTTCAGATGCTGAGATTATTAAGCGGGAAAGAGCATTATGTAATTACCGGGGTTTGTCTCAAATCAAACAAAAAATTTGTTTCCTTTCATGCCGAAACAATGGTAAAGTTTGCGAATCTCAGTGACGACGAAATACGCTATTATATAAACAATTACAAACCTTACGATAAAGCCGGAGCCTATGGCATTCAGGAATGGATAGGAAAAACAGGTGTTGAACATATTGAAGGTTCATACTACAATGTTGTTGGATTACCAGTACAAAGACTATATAGGGAATTAATAAAATTTTAAGTCAAAACTTAAAACTCAAATAAACAACAAAATTCAAAATATGAAAAAACTATTCTTACTATTAGCATTAAGTCTAAGCTTAATTTCGACAATCTTCGCAGAAGAAGGTATGTGGATTCCGATACTCATGGAAAAATACAATTATGAAGACATGAAAGCCAAAGGTTTTAAACTTACGGCAGAGGATATCTATAGTATTAATAATGCTTCGATGAAAGATGCAATTGTAATTTTTGGCGGAGGTTGTACCGGTGAAATGATCTCGGACCAGGGACTTTTAATAACCAACCACCATTGTGGATACGGAAGCATTCAGAAACATAGTTCTCTTGAACACGATTACCTTACAGATGGTTTCTGGGCAATGTCAAGAGAAGAAGAACTTTCAAATCCGGGCTTAAAAGTCACTTTCCTTATCAGTATGAATGATGTTACCGAAAGAGTTTTGCAGGATGTTAAGGAAACAATGACAGAAGCAGAAAGAGCAAAAATTATTGAAAGAAATATTGAGGAACTCGAAAAAAGAGCTGTAGAAGGAACTCACTATGAGGCCAGAGTAGAAAGTTTTTATGGCGGGAATCAATATTTTATTTTTGTTAACGAAGTTTTTACCGATGTACGTCTGGTAGGAGCACCGCCTTCTGCTATAGGTAAATTTGGCGGCGACACCGACAACTGGATGTGGCCACGTCATACCGGAGACTTTTCGCTTTTCAGAGTTTATTCCGGCCCCGACGGAAAACCGGCACAATACTCAAAAGATAATATACCTCTGGTTCCTAAAAGACATTTTCCCATATCCGTAAAAGGAGTGAAAAAAGATGATTTTACAATGGTTTTCGGTTATCCCGGAACAACAACGGAGTATTTACCGTCATTTGCCGTTGAACAGATTATGAACGAGACAGACCCGGCACGAATTCTTATCAGAGGAAAGAAACTTGATATTATAGATGCTGCCATGAACTCAGATCCGCTTATCCGCATTCAGTATTCTGCAAAAGCTGCTTCTGTAGCTAATGGCTGGAAAAAATGGATAGGGGAAATAAAAGGCCTTAAAAGACTTGATGCCATTAACGTGAAAAAAGAATATGAAACCGGTTTTCAGAAGTGGGTAAATAATAACCGCGGACTTGAAGCAAAATATGGCAAAATTTTATCACAATACGAAAACATCTATAAAGAACTGTCATCATATAATCTGGCAATGATTTATATTAATGAAGCCGGACTTGGAAGCGATGCTGTTTTACTTGCACTTAAAATGAGAAGCCTCGAAGGAGTAAAGGATGCCACAGACGGGAATGTGGAAATATTAAAAAAAGATGCTCAGGCAAAAGCAGATGCTCATTTTAAAGATTACAATGAAGAGACCGATAAGAAGATTTTTGCCGAAATGATTAAGCTTTATCGCGAGAATGTTCCTGCAGAATTCCATCCTGCCTTCTTTGAAAACTTTGATAAAATTACCAAAAAATCTACAGATAAATACGCCGCCTTTACTGACTATTGCTTCAGCAAGTCTGTTTTTACAAGCAAAGATAAATTTGATGGTTTTATAAATAATCTTTCACCCAAATCATACAAAATTCTGGTTAAAGATCCTGTTTATATGCTGATGAAAGATTTTGTAAATATATATCAGAACAAAATTTCAGGTACGTACGAAGAATATTACACACAACTCGACAGTCTTAACAGAATTTACATGAAAGCTCAGATGGAGTATCAGCCTGACGAATTGTTTTATCCGGATGCAAATTTTACGCTTCGTATCACTTACGGTAAAGTAAATAACTATTACCCTGCTGATGGTGTTGAGTATGAATATTTTACAACTCTCGACGGAATTATTGAAAAAGATAACCCGGATATTTACGACTATGATGTGCCGTACAAACTCAAGGAATTGTATTATGCAAAAGATTTTGGCAGATATGCAGATGCTGACGGAACTATGCATGTTGCTTTTATCGGCACAAATCATACAACAGGAGGAAATTCAGGTTCCCCTGTGATAAATGCTAACGGCGAACTTATAGGAGTAAATTTCGACCGTAACTGGGAAGGTACTATGAGTGACGTTATGTACGATCCGGATATGTGCAGAAACATTACCCTCGATATCCGTTATGCACTTTTTGTAATTGACAAATATGCCGGAGCAAGCCATTTAATTGATGAAATGGAATTGAGGTAAGCATGTCCATAACTCTTTGATATCAGATAAAAAGCAGTTTTGCCGTTTTTTATCTGATATCAACATTTATCTTACTGCCCGGCACTCCGCAAACAAAGCCGATCCTGTTTTCTACATTGGTAAAAAACATTGTTGTCCCAGTCATTATAAAAAATATTTTTAAATCAATTCCGATTTAGTTATATTTATACCCGGAATAAAATATTTAAAATCTCTGTCATGGAAATAAAACTCAAATATAAAATCTGGCTCGAAACCGATGAAAAAGAAGGCGTTCTCGGAGATGGCAAGTGGAGATTGTTAAAAGCTATTGATGAGGCAGGCTGTCTTAATGATGCCATGAAAAAACTGGGGCTTTCGTACCGCAAGACATGGGATAATCTTGTTAAAATAGAAGAAACACTTGGCTTTAAAATCGTTGAAAAACAAAGAGGCGGAGCTTCAGGCGGTAAAACAGGGCTTACAAAAGAAGGAAAAGCTATCGTCGATGCTTTCGACAGATTTCATGAAAAGTATGATGAGCAAATAACAAACGGATTGAATGAAATGCTGGCCGAAATAAAAAGCAATATCGCAGAAACCTGATTTGTTCTGGAATAAGCTGCCGGATTGTATGATATACCACGTTTCCCGGCGTTTTCCATCTTAAAAAGCCTTGAATAAATCCCGTAACATGGACAATCAGGTTTCCTGAAAAAATATCACCGCAATACCACTTAATATTTCTGTATTTTCATTTCCTTTTTCCTGAAAAACATTAGTCCTGAAAATTTGTTCTTACGACAGAATAGTCATTAATTTTTAAAGAATATGACATTTTACATTAAAATATTAAACCGAGTTGCATATATTCGCAACTCGATAATGTTTAACTTTTTTGTTTTAAAGAATTACAACTATGAATAACGCAGTATTTAGTTTTATAAAACCTCAGAATGAGCCTGTCCAACAATATCTTAAGGGCAGCAAAGAACGTGAATTACTGATTGCAGAACTCGAAAAATTAAGTTCAGGGACAATGGAAATTCCGCTGATAATCGGAGGTAAAGAAATAAGAACCGGAAAAACGGCGGATTTTGTGATGCCGCATAATCATAAAAAAGTGCTCGCTGTATATCATCAGGCAACTGAAAAAGAAGTGCATATGGCAATTAATGCGGCCCTCGAAGCAAAACCTATGTGGGAAAATATATCCTGGCTAGAAAGATCTTCGATTATGCTGAGAGTTGCAGAACTGATCTCCAAAAAATACAGATATCTTCTTAATGCGGCGACAATGCTTGGCCAGGGTAAGAATATACAACAGGCCGAAATTGATTCTGCCTGCGAAACAATAGACTTTTTAAGATTCAATGTGTTTTTTGCATCACAAATATACCAGAATCAGCCGTCTTCGGCAGAGAATCAGTTTAACAGACTTGAGTACAGAGCTTTGGAAGGATTCGTTTTCGCAGTTTCTCCTTTTAATTTTACAGCAATCGCATCTAACTTAAATATGTCGCCGGTATTAATGGGAAATACAACTGTTTGGAAACCTGCAACCACTGCGCTTCTTTCAAATTATATTCTTATGAAGATTTTTAAAGAAGCCGGAGTTCCCGACGGAGTAATAAATTTTGTTCCGGGCTCAGGAAGTATGATTGGTAAAACCGTACTGGCAGATAAATATCTTGCCGGAATTCATTTTACCGGATCAAACAATACTTTTAATACATTATGGAAAGGTGTTGCCAATAATCTTGAGAAATATATATCTTATCCGAAACTGGTTGGTGAAACCGGTGGTAAAGATTTTATTTTTGTTCACAATTCCTCGGTTCCGAGAGAAGTGGCAACGGCAATTATTGCAGGATCATTCGAATATCAGGGACAAAAATGTTCGGCATCTTCAAGAGCATACATTCCTAAATCACTTTGGCCCGAAATTAAAACACATTTGATTGAAATGCACACCAGAATGAAAATGGGTCCGGTAAATGATTTTGATAATTTTATCAATGCGGTAATTGATGAGGCCTCATTTGACGGAATAATGAAATATATCGGCATGGCAAAAGAATCAAAAGAATGTGAAATTATTGCAGGAGGAAAAGGGGATAAATCAGTTGGCTACTTTATTGAACCTACAATTATCGTAACATCAAATCCGCATTTTGTTACAATGGAAGAAGAAATATTCGGTCCGGTAATAACAATTTATGTTTATGAGGACGATAAATATATTGAGACTCTCGAAATTTGTGACAAAACTTCTCCTTACGGATTAACCGGGGCAATTTTCAGTAATGATAAATATGCAATGATTCAGGCATGCAGGGTATTGCGTTATGCTGCCGGAAACTTCTACATAAACGATAAACCTACCGGAGCAATGGTGGGACTTCAGCCATTCGGCGGAGCCAGAGCTTCTGGAACAAACGATAAAGCAGGGGGACAGTTAAATCTTTTACGCTGGACGAGTCCGAGAACCGTAAAAGAAACATTTATACCCCCGACAGACTTTTTATACAATTATATGAAATAAAAATCATGCCTCTGGAATTAATATTCAGAGGCTTTTTTAACTATTAAAGAATATGGATAAATCAGAATTAATATTTCCGGCAATTGACCAGATTCCGGAAAAATACAGAATAAAGTTTCCGATAAAGCAAAGGGAATATTTGCTGAACGGGAACATAGAAAACTGGTACGGAGAATTTCGTGATGTGTTTTCACCGGTTTACATTGAAAATTCGGGAAAATCAGACAATTACATTGGTTCTTATCCTATGATGGGAAGCAAAGAAGCTCTTGAAGCACTTGATGCTGCTGAAAATGCTTATTCTCATGGTAAAGGAGAATGGCCGTCGATGACTGTTGAAGAACGAATCGGAAGCATCAGGAAATTTGTTTTGCTGATGAAAGAACAACGAGAAACAGTTGTAAATCTGTTAATGTGGGAAATAGGTAAAAGTCTTGCAGATTCACAGAAAGAATTTGATAGAACCGTTGATTACATTAATGATACTATTGAAGCTCTTAAAAATCTGGACAGGGAATCGTCAAGATTTACTATCTCGGATGGAATAATAGCACAGATAAGAAGAGCTCCTTTGGGAGTAGTTTTGTGTATGGGACCATATAATTATCCTCTGAATGAGACTTTTGCAACTCTTATCCCGGCATTGATAATGGGCAACACTGTTATTTTCAAACCGCCAAAGCTCGGAGTACTTTTACATTATCCTTTGCTTAAAGCTTTTAAGGAAGCGTTTCCGAAAGGAGTTGTAAATACTGTGTATGGAAGGGGTGCAAACGTTATTTCACCGATAATGGAATCGGGGAGAATAAATGTGTTGGCATTTATAGGCAGCAGCAAAGTTGCAGATTCGCTTAAACAACTTCATCCGAAGCCTCACCGGCTTAAAAGCGTACTCGGGCTGGAAGCAAAAAATCCGGCAATAATTTTAAAAGATGCAGATATTGACGAAACTGTTAAAGAGTGTATTACCGGGGCTTTATCATACAATGGCCAGCGTTGCACAGCGTTAAAACTTATTTATGTTCATGAGAATATAGCCGCGGAATTTGTCTCAAAACTGTCATCGGAGGTGGAAAAACTAAAAAAAGGGATGCCGTGGGACGAAAACGTTAAAATTACTCCTTTGCCGGAACCGGGAAAATCAGAATATCTTACAGAATTAATAAATGATGCAGTTAACAATGGGGCAACATTAGTTAACCCTAACGGAGGAAAATACAACAAATCGTTTTTCTTTCCGGCAATACTTAATAATGTTAACGATAAAATGAAAGTGTATCACGAGGAACAGTTCGGGCCTGTGATTCCTGTTATCACCTACAAAGATATTCAGGAACCTCTGGACTATGTTACAAACTCGGATTACGGTCAGCAGGCCAGTATCTTTGGTAATGATCCCGATTATATCGCTACTCTGATAGACACACTTGTAAATCAGGTTTGCAGGGTAAATGTAAACTCTCAGTGCCAGCGAGGTCCCGACAACTTTCCGTTTACCGGAAGAAAAGATTCTGCAGAAGCAACACTTTCAATTTATGATGCATTAAGAGTCTTTTCAATCAGAACTCTTGTTGCTGCTAAAGAGAACGAAGGTAACAAAAAAATTATTCACGATATATTAAAAGACGACAAGTCCAATTTTTTGTCAACTGATTTTATTTTGTAAAACTTCTGAAGATATTTGGCAGATGTTTATTAATAATAAGGTATAAGTTTTTATTACTGCTAATGCAAACCATAAAATAACAATGTTCATGTTCAGCCCGTTAACCGGGCTGAACATCTTATTATTACACATGTCATATTCCGTTTAAAAGAAGGTAAGGGTCAATTAATTTAAATTTTGTAAGTCATTATTTGATGTGAAATGCATTGTGTGTCGGAAAACAAATGTTAAAAAGATTAATTCATGAATAAAAACAGAGTTTATTTTACTTAAACTTTCTACTTTTGCGGAATAATTATAAAGTTTGAAAAAACAGATATCAATATTATTCCTGATACTGATTGTAAACCTTCCGTTTATAGGGTTTTATTCTGTTTACAAGTTGCAAAAATTAAAGATTGAACAACGTCTCCTTACAGAAATAAAATGTGGTACCAGTAAACCGGAGTTGGTTACATTGGTTTTCACGAGAGACCAGACGATAAAAAAACTGAACTGGCTGTCCAAACGCGAGTTCAATTATTCGGGAATGATTTACAAAATCATTAAAGTGCAATATTCCGGTGAAAATATAGCATTTTTATGCCACAGAAATTACGAGGCTGTTATTTTACTTAGAAATTTTGAAAATCTTGTTAAATCGGCGATGGCTCAAAACGGAGATACTCAGTCTGTATCAGATAATCTGACTAATTTTCTTCAATGTCTGTTTATGCAAAAGTATAATTCTGAACTTACTGCCTGCACGGGCTTGATTTCGGTAAACAATTATTATTACAATAAAGATTTAATTTTTCATTACTACGGCTCGGAAGATCCGCCGCCAAAATTCTGTAACTGCTAAAATAATTTGAACAGATACATGAATTTAAAACTTAATTAAAATGAAAAAAATAATCATAATAATTTTTACATTAATTAACCTTTCCGCATTTTCACAGGTTATTACTGTAAAGGATTCCGAAACACTCAAACCCCTTGAGTCTGCAACTTTGAATTGTGTCGGAACAGAAAAATACTGTGTTACCAATGCCAAAGGAAGAGCAGATATTAGTGAATTTAAAGGCAGTAAAGAAATCGAAGTCCGTATGTTGGGATATGTTTCCAAAACAGTAAGTTATGAAAAACTGGTAAGTACGGGTTACAGAATTTATCTGGAACAGTCAAGTATAACACTCGATCAGGTTGTTGTGTCGGCATCCAAATGGGAACAGGCAAAGCGTGATATCCCGATGAAAATATCCACAATTGATGCAAAAGATATAAGTTTTAGCAGTCCTCAAACTTCTGCTGATTTGCTTAATTCATCAGGTGAAGTTTTCGTTCAGAAAAGCCAGCAAAGCGGTGGATCTCCTATGATTCGCGGTTTCGCAACCAATCGCCTGGTTATTTCTGTTGACGGAGTAAGAATGAATACAGCTATTTTTCGCAGTGGCAATATTCAGAATGTAATATCAATTGACCCGTTTTCAGTTGAGCAAACAGAAGTACTTTTTGGCCCGGGATCTGTAATTTATGGTAGCGATGCCATTGGAGGAGTGATGAGTTTTACGACACTAAAACCAAAATTCGGAGAAAAAGACAGTCTTAATGTTACCGGATCGGCTTCATTCAGAGCAGCATCTGCCAACAAAGAAATGACCGGTCACTTTGATGTTAATGTAGGATGGGAAAAATTTGCAATGCTCACCAGCGTTTCATACAACAGTTTTAATGATCTGCGTATGGGAGCTTTTGGCCCGGAGGAATATCAGAGTACATTTTTTGTACAGAGAATAGATACACTTGACATAGCTGTTAACAATCCGAACACACTTATTCAGACACCAACTGCTTATGATCAGATAAATCTTTTGCAGAAATTTTCATACAAGCCATCCGATAAATGGGAACTTAATTATAATTTTCAGTATTCTACCAGTTCAGATAATGCAAGATATGACAGACTTATAAGAACCAAAAACGGGTTGCCGAGAAGTGCCGAATGGTATTACGGGCCTCAGGAATGGATGATGAATAATTTTAGTATTGAAAACAAAGGAAGAACTGCTGTTTATGATAATATGGTAATAAGAATTGCTCATCAGCATTTTGAAGAAAGCAGACACGACAGAGACTTTAATAAAGTAACCAGATATAACAGGTACGAGGAAGTTGAGGCTTTTTCTGCAAATATAGATTTTATTAAAGCCTTTTCGGAAAATGATGAACTTAATTACGGGATTGAAGCCGTTTATGACGATGTTACTTCTACAGGTACTGATGAAAATGTCATAACAGGAGAAGAAATTGCCGGCCCGGCCAGGTACCCGCAGTCTCAGTGGGCATCATATGCTGCTTATGCAACATTTAAACACAGGTTTAGCGATAAGTTTGATATTATTGGCGGTGCCAGATATAATCAATATGTTCTGAATGCGGTTTTCGATACCACTTTTTATCCTTTCCCATATACTACAGCTAATATTAATGACGGAGCACTCACCGGAAGTCTTGGGTTTGTTTATAATCCTACAGAAAAATGGTCAATCAGTTTGAATGCTTCTACCGGTTTCAGATCACCGAATGTTGACGATCTGGGAAAAGTGTTTGACTCTGAACCCGGCTCTGTTATTGTTCCTAATCCCGATCTGGAAGCAGAGTATGCATATAATGCAGAAATGAGCATTGCAAAAGTATTCGGCGAATTCCTTAAAATTGAAGCAACAGGATATTACACTTATCTCGACAATGCTTTGGTAAGGAGAAATTTTACACTTAACGGACTTGACAGTATTGTATATGACGGAGAATTAAGTCAGGTTATGGCTGTACAAAATGCAGCATTTGCAAAAGTTTATGGTGTTCAGGCCGGATTAGAGGTTAAATTACCTTCCGGTTTTGGCATATCATCAAGGTTTAACTGGCAAAAAGGGGTTGAAGAACTTGAAGACGGAACAACCAGTCCTTTGCGTCATGCTGCTCCATGGTACGGACAATCATCTCTCACTTATTCGGCTCAGAAATTAAAACTAAGTTTTTATACTGTTTACAGCGGCGAAGTCAGTTTTGCAAATATGCCTCAGGAAGAACAGGGTAAAGCATACATGTATGCCGAAGATGCAGATGGTAATCCATATTCACCTTCATGGCTTACTTTTAATTTTAAGGCACAATATCAACTAAGCGATAATTTTGCAATTAATGCCGGAATCGAAAATATAACAGATTTACGTTACAGGCCTTATAGCTGTGGAATTGTTGCTCCCGGACGTAATTTTGTTGCCGGAGTCAGAGCAATTTTCTAAAACTTTAAATATTATTAAGGCTGTCCGAAAACTATATTTTACCGGGCAGCCTTAATTTTTTGCATCAATTTGTCAAATATTGAATGTCTGATTGTCTGGTGTTTGAGGGCGGTTATCATGTAAACAATGCTGCTGTTTTTGATACATGAATCACTGTTTTTAAACAAACTTGAAATTCACAAATATTACTTATCTTTGCCGCGAAATTATGGAATTTATAATCAGTCATAAAGATAAAGACTCCAAAGCCAGATCGGGTCAGATAACAACCGGTCACGGAGTTATAGAAACGCCTGTGTTTATGCCTGTTGGTACGGCAGGAACAGTTAAAGGTGTTCATATCCCTGAGTTAAAAAGCGAGATTGATGCAAAAATTATTCTCGGGAATACATATCACTTATATCTTCGTCCCGGTATTGATATTATCAATAAGGCCGGAGGGTTACATAAATTTAATGGTTGGGACAGGCCTATTCTTACAGACAGCGGAGGATTTCAGGTGTTTTCGCTTGCCGAAAACCGTAAGTTAACCGAAGAAGGAGCTGTTTTTAAAAGCCATATTGATGGTTCAAAACATCTTTTTACGCCTGAAAATGTTGTTGACATTCAGAGGAAGATCGGAGCTGATATTATTATGGCTTTTGACGAGTGCACTCCATATCCCTGTGATTATAAATATGCTGCAAAATCATTAAAACTTACTCATCATTGGCTGGAGCGCGGCTGGAAATATTTTAATTCCACATCTCCGCTTTATGATTATTCTCAGGCATATTTCCCGATTGTGCAGGGTTCTGTTTATAAAGATTTGCGTGCCGATTCTGCTAAGTTTATTGCAGACCTGGGGGCGGACGGTAATGCTATAGGCGGTTTGTCTGTAGGAGAACCCACTCAGGACATGTATGATATGATTGAGATTGTAAATGAACATTTACCTTTGGATAAACCACGTTATTTAATGGGTGTGGGAACTCCGGTGAATCTGCTGGAAGGCATTGAGAGAGGAATTGACATGTTCGATTGTGTTATGCCTACAAGAAATGCCCGTAATGGCATGCTGTTTACATCGGAGGGAACAATGAATATGAAAAATAAAAAGTGGGAGGATGATTTTAGTGTTCTGGATGAAAACGGAACCACTTTTGTCGATAAGTTCTACACTAAAGCTTATCTGAGGCATTTGATAATTTCCGGTGAAATGTTGGGCGGACAAATTGCCAGTATTCATAATCTGGGATTTTATGTGAGGCTTATGAAAGAGGCCAGAGAACATATAAAAGCCGGAGATTTTATGTCGTGGAAAAAAACAATGGTTGGTAAACTAAATCAGAGAATTTAATTGAAAAAACTGGACATCTATATTATTAAGAAGTTTCTGGGAACGTTTTTTCTGGCACTTACCTTAATTATATTAATAGCTATAATATTTGATGTCTCTGAAAAAATGGATGATTTTCTTGATAAAGGTGCTCCGTTAAGTGCAATTCTTTTTGAATACTATCTGAATTTTATCCCATATTTTGCAAATCTGTTCAGTTCATTGTTTGTATTTATCTCGGTAATTTTCTTTACTTCCAGAATGGCTGCAAAGACTGAGTTTATTGCAATGTTCAGCAGCGGCATCAGTATGAAAAGATTATTGTTGCCATATTTTGTTGCTGCCCTTATCATAACTGCATTTTCTTTTGTTCTGGGAAACTATGTAATCCCGGATGCCAACAAAAAAAGATTACAGTTTCAGGCAATTTACCTGAAAAATACAGAAGGTAAATTCGGAGAATATAATATTCACAGACAGATTCATCCGGGAGTTTATTTTTATGTGGAAAGTTATAACAGGAACAGGGATCTCGGACTTAAAATGACTTTGGAAAAATTTGACGGCATGGAACTTAAATCCAAGCTTAGTGCCGAAATGATGATTTGGGATTCAATTAACCAGAAATGGATTTTGCAAAATTATTATATACGCAACTTTGAGGACGGAAGAGAAGAACTTATTTCCGGGTTAAGGCTTGATACCGCATTCAGGATAAAACCTCAGGATTTTTCAACCAAATCGAATGTTATTGAAGCAATGAACAGGGAAGAGTTAAATAATCTTATTGCAGAACAAAAACTTTCCGGAACATCAGCAGTGGTTTCCAGTGAAATAGAAAAACACAACAGAATAGCTACTCCTTTTGCAACTTTTATATTGACCATGATAGGTTTTGCATTATCTGTCAGAAAAGTCAGGGGAGGATTAGGCATAAATATCGGGATAGGAATATTGCTTAGTTTTTCTTATATTCTGTTTATGCGTTTTGCAACTGTTTTCGCCTTGAGCGGAGTTTTCAGTCCTATGCTTTCGGCATGGATACCGAATATTTTATATGCTTTTATTGCGGCGGGGATATATTTTACCGCTCCGAAATAATTATGTTTAACCAATTCAAACGAATATGAACAAAAATGAAAAAGTTGATGCTTTGCTTCATAAACGCCGGGATGTTATGCTTGGTGGAGGAGAAAAAGCTATTCAAAAACAAAAAGAATCCGGCAAACTGACAGCACGGGAGAGAATAGATCTGTTGCTGGATAAGGGCTCATTTAATGAATATGATTTATTCGTTCAGCATGATGCCCGTGATTTTGGTATGGCTGAAAAAGTTCTTAACGGTGATGGTGTTATTATAGGAACAGGAACCATTGACGGGAAACCGGTATGTGTTTTTGCTCAGGACTTTACTGTAGTTGGGGGTTCACTCGGGTATATGCATGCAAAGAAAATCACAAAAATTCAGGATGTTGCAATGAAAATGCGTGTTCCCTGCATTGGAATTAACGACTCCGGAGGAGCACGTATTCAGGAAGGCGTAAGTTCTTTAGCCGGTTATGGTGAGATATTTTATCGCAACACCCAGGCCAGCGGAGTTATACCGCAAATTTCTGTAATTCTTGGTCCTTGTGCAGGAGGGGCAGTTTATTCTCCGGCTTTGACCGACTATGTTTTTGTTGTAGATAAGGTTTCAAAAATGTTCATTACCGGACCGGAAGTTATAAAAACCGTATTAGGTGAAGAAATTTCTCAGGAAGATCTTGGTGGTGCACGCGTTCATAGCGAAATTACAGGCAATGCTCATTTTTTCGCACATAACGAAGAAGAATGTTTTCTTCAGATCAGAAAACTTTTGTCATTTATTCCTCATAATAATAAATCAGGAGCGGGGAAATTACAGTCAGAAAAACCAGAGGTAAATATAGATATTAATTCTGTTGTTCCGATTGATCCTACAATTCCTTACGATGTTCGTCAGGTTATTAAAGCTGTTACAGATAAATCTGATTTTATCGAGGTAATGGAAAAATTTGCTCAGAATATTGTTGTCGGGTTCGGCCGTATAGATGGAAAAACAGTTGGCTTTATTGCAAATCAGCCGTTTTATCTTGCCGGAGTTTTAGATGTAAACTCTTCGGACAAAGCTGCCAGATTTATACGTTATTGCGACGCGTTTAATATTCCGATTGTTACTTTGGTCGATTTACCAGGGTATTTGCCGGGAGTAGATCAGGAACATGCAGGTGTTATCCGTCATGGGGCAAAAGTATTGTATGCATATTCAGAAGCAACTGTCCCGAAAATTACAGTTATTCTGCGCAAAGCTTATGGAGGCGGATATATTGCTATGAGCTCACGACATCTTAATGCTGATTTTGTTTATGCATGGCCTACTGCTGAAATAGCTGTTATGGGACCTCAGGGGGCTGCTAATATTATTTTCCGTAAAGAAATTATGGAAGCAGAAAATCCTGAAGATATGAGAAAACAAAAAGTGGAAGAATACAAAGAAAGATTTGCAAATCCTTATGTAGCAGCAGCTAAAGGCTATGTGGATTCTGTTATTGAACCTGCAGAAACCCGTGGAATGCTTATTCACGCTTTATTACTTTGCGAAAATAAAGAAGAGGTAAAATCTGACAGAAAACACGGTATCCCTCCGTTTTAAATCTACAATTATGGAAGAACAAAAGAAAATAATAATAAAAGTTGATGAAAGCGAATATACAACATATTCCACACCGGCTTATGACAGAATCCCAAAATGGGAACATCCTGATGACAGATATATTGCCGCGATTATCCCAGGGACAATTGTAGGAATTTCGGTCAAAGAAGGAGATGCCGTTTCTGACGGTGAACCTATGCTTGTGATTGAAGCTATGAAAATGAACAATCAGATAAAGTTTGGAAGAAGCGGAATCGTTGATAAGATTCTGGTCAAACCGGGAGACATTGTCTCCAAAGGACAAAATCTGATGATTCTGAAATAAATTAAAAGACCGGTTAAGCCGGTCTTTTTTTATTAATGGAATAAGAGTTTTTTAGTAAAGATCTGTGTTATTCTTCAATTAAATAAGTAAAGTGGTACCACTATGAAAAAATAAATTACATTTGAGGCAACCAAACATATATGTTTTCTGTCTTAATAATAAACTTAATACTTAAAATTATGAAAACTCAGGACACATATCCGTTGCTCAAAGAGAGTCTGGAATTTACAGCAGATGTGATTAAGTATTCTGAGATTCTTGAACGGGAACATAAAAAGCCCATTGCCTTAAGATTATTGCAATCAGGCATGAATATCAATTCATATCTGTTTCAGGCACAAACAGCATTAAGGCTGGATGATGTTAAGACTAAACTCGAAAAGGCAAAACTTAGTACAGAAGAAGTTTTATATTGGTTAAGGCAATGTGTTAAAAGCAATTACATTTCCGAGGATTCCAGAATTTTCAGAATGGGGACAAGATTGTCAGACAGTATCTCAACAAAAATGGTTGATTGATTTTTTTGACTAAAGAATCAATCAATTTATTTTACACTTCAATAAAATTGTAAATCATAAAAATAACCTGTATTTTTATCTCATAAAAAAGATTGAATTCTGTTTAATTTTATTTAAGTGATAAAACTACAAAGAAGTAATATACTGTATTGGTGTCTGATTGCCTTAATTGTATGTGTTTCATTCTTTTTCTTTTCTTTACGTTTTTATCCGTTACTTACATCTGATGATACACTTAATATTCTGATGGCATTTTATTATAAGCTACCTTCAGATTTTTATTGTTGGGGTCAGGATCGCGGAGGAACCTTAATACCTTTGATAAGTCAGATCTTCATTAAATTGTTCCATTTTTCACCGATTTTATCAGTTTCATTATCCAATTATCTTGTTTTATTTTTGGGTTTTATAGGATATTCATCACTTTTAAAAAAGAAATCGTCTAAGATTTTGTTTGCAATTTTATGGTTTTTACCATTTGAAAGATTCTTAGGATTATTAAGATTTCCTCTGGGCGTTGAATACAGTTTAATAGGATTTTCTGTTTTTCTTTTAAGTTTTTTCTGCACAGAAAAGTCTTTTTTTAATTTTAAAAATCAGATACTGATTATTATGACTGTTATAGTCCTGATTTTGACAGTTTGGGCTTCAGACATGGCTGTTTTTACTATTATTATTCTTTTTGCAGTTTTATTGTTTTTTTCATTTAAAGAAAAAATTAATAAGCGTTTTATCCTGTTTTCGGCTGTTTATTTTGTTGTCGGGGCTGTGGCATGCCGGTTTTTTATAAGCTATGCCAAGTCATTTGCAAATGCGGTCAATCAGAATTATCTTATGCTTAATTCAATTGGTCAGGTCAAGGAAGCGTTTTTGATTGTTCTAAATAATATTATTGATATTTTATCTTTTAAAATCAAAGAACCGTTAGTCGGTGTCTGGTCATGGTTGGTTATTTTATTGCTTGCTTCTATTCCTTTTTTATTAATATCAGTTCCGGGCTTTGTAAAAAAATTATTCTCAAATAAGTGGTTCGTGTTTTTTATTGCAAATTTTCTGATGTTTAATGCAACACTTCTGCTGGCCAAATGGGTACTGCTTAATAAAATGGGAGTGTGGTACTTTGTTCCGGTATATTTTACACTGGCAGCTTCGGTATTATTAATTTATGATACTATTCCTGTAAGAAACTTAAAAGTAACGGTGTTTAAAATATTGTTTATTACAATGCTGATTGTAGGAGCAATATCTCCTTTTATCTCGATGAAATTTTATGTTCCCGGAACACTTAAACCTTATGCTGATGTTAAAAAGGAATTAAATGTTTTGGGAAAATCCGGGTTTATCGGAGAATTTTGGAATTCATATGTTTCATCATGTTCAAACCCCGAAATTATAATTGCAACACCTCATGATAAAGCATCTGTAAGAAATCCTGAGTTAGTTGATAAAGTTTTTGAAAATGAAAACATATTTCTTATAAAAGATATGTGGCTGGATTCTTTCCCTGATACCATTGTTCAGTTCGGGCATTTATTGGTAAGAGAAGGAAAATCTTTTAAAATGGGAGATTGTGAAATTAATAAATACAGAAAAGCCAAAGGTTTTTTTAAATTTGATGTGCAGGATCTGATATTGAATAAATCATTGCTGGTTTATGATGATGAAATAAACAGACAGGTCTTTTATATCCCGTACTCATGTGATACCTGTAAGCAGAAATTTGTTATTAAAACCAGGCTTTTTAGCCTTAAAGCCGGGAATTATTTATTGAGCTACAATCTGAAAGTTGAAAATTTTGTTGATGAAGCGGCATCGGTTTATTTTGAAGTAACATCAGATTGGGGTAATACCAAAATCTTTGAGTTGTTTACTTATCCTAAAGATTATTTATCTGAGGGGTATGATAACTTTAATGTAGAATTCAGTTTGGAAAAAGCCATGTCAAATGTGGAAATAAAGGTTTATTATCATGGCAATTGTGATTTTTATTTCAGTGGAATTACTTTAGCCGAGAAGTAAAATCAGGATATTTCTACAGTATCTGTGTAGCAGAGTTTATTTATACATAGTCATTATCCGGCATATTTGTTCTCTGCAGATATTAAAACTGTAAATTTTGGCGATTATTCTGATAAAAGTTTTAATTTTGGGAATAAATATTTTGTCAATATCTTCAAGGGATGAATAAGAAAAAAATACTTGTTACCGGAGGTGCCGGATTTATAGGTTCACATTTATGTGAGCGTTTGCTTAACGAAGGTAACGAAGTTATCTGTCTGGATAATTTTTTTACCGGAGCAAAATCAAATGTTGTACATCTTCTCGACAATCCGTATTTTGAACTTGTCAGGCATGATGTTACAATGCCGTTTTTTATCGAAGCAGATGAAATTTACAATCTGGCGTGTCCGGCTTCGCCAGTGCATTATCAGTACAATCCCATTAAAACAATTAAGACTTCGGTTATGGGAGCAGTTAATATGTTGGGACTGGCAAAAAGAATAAAGGCCAAAATACTTCAGGCATCGACCAGTGAGGTTTACGGAGATCCTGATATTCATCCTCAACCCGAGACTTATTGGGGAAACGTAAATCCTATAGGCTCAAGGTCGTGTTATGATGAAGGAAAACGTTGTGCAGAGTCTTTGTTTGTAAATTATCACAAGCAGAATAATGTAAAAATTAAGATCATAAGAATTTTTAACACTTACGGTCCGCGGATGCATCCAAACGACGGCAGGGTTATTTCAAATTTTATCGTACAGGCATTGCAGAACAAACCGATTACAATATACGGAGATGGAAAACAAACCCGTTCTTTTCAGTATGTTGACGATTTGGTAGAAGGAATGATAAGAATGATGGCCACAGGAGACACTGTTACCGGGCCTGTAAATATAGGAAATCCTGGAGAGTTCACAATGCTGGAACTGGCAGATAAAATAATTAATATGACCGGATCGCGAAGTAAGATAGAGTTTTATCCTTTGCCGGAAGATGATCCGATTCAGCGTAAGCCGGATATTGCTTTGGCAAAAAAATTACTTAATAACTGGGAGCCGGAGATTAATCTGGAAAACGGATTACAGAGAACAATAGAATATTTTAAGAATACAATTTAACATGTACAGTGGAAGAGTGTTTTTGCGTACATGTAAAATAAAACTATATTTATGAAAGGAATTATATTAGCCGGGGGTGCCGGAACCCGTTTGCATCCGATGACTATAAGCATTTCGAAACAAATAATTCCGGTTTACGATAAACCAATGATTTATTATCCTTTGTCAACCCTTATGTTGGCCGGAATTCGTGATGTCCTGATTATTTCAACTCCTGTTGATATTAGTCTTTACGAAAGACTTTTTGGCGACGGAACGCAGTTGGGTATGAAAATAAGTTATAAAATTCAGGAATCTCCTGACGGACTTGCTCAGGCATTTGTTCTGGGTGAAGAGTTTATAGGGGATGATAATGTTTGTCTTGTACTTGGCGATAATATTTTTTATGGTCGCGGATTTGGTGGTATATTGCAGGAAGCTGCTGAAATTAAGGACGGGGCAATTATATTCGGGTATTATGTAAATGATCCGCAGCGATACGGAGTTGCAGAATTTAATACTGAAGGGAATGTTATTTCATTAGAAGAAAAACCTGAGAATCCTAAATCGCATTATGCTGTGACCGGGCTTTACTTTTATAGCAACGATGTTGTAGAGAAAGCAAAAAATCTTAAGAAATCGAAACGTGGTGAGTATGAAATAACAGATTTAAATAATATATTTCTGTCAGAAAACCGTCTTCAGATAAAACTTTTGGGCCGTGGTTTTGCATGGCTGGATACCGGTACTCCGGAAAGTTTACTACAGGCTGCAAATTTTATGGAGACTATGGAGTCCAGGCAGGGACTTAAAGCATCATGTATCGAGGAAATTGCTTACCGTCGTGGTTTTATTGATAAAAAACAGCTCGAAAATCTTATTGAACCTTTGAAAAAAAGTCAATATGGCCAATATTTACTTAAAGTTCTGAATGAAGAAATGCCGCTATGATTATTACAAAAACAGATATTGAAGACTTATTGATATTGGAACCTGCTGTTTTTGGTGATAGCAGGGGATATTTTATGGAATCATGGAATAGCAATCTTTTAAAAGAAAACGGAATAATATTTAATCCTGTTCAGCAAAATGAATCAGGTTCTTCTTTTGGCGTGGTCAGAGGTTTGCATTACCAGCTTAATCCGTATGCTCAGGCAAAACTTGTAAGAGTTGTATCGGGTAAAGTACTCGATGTTGCTGTTGATTTAAGAAAAAACTCACCTACGTTTGGCAAATATTACACTATAGTCTTATCTTCGGAAAACAAAAAGCAGTTTTTTATCCCCAAAGGTTTTGCGCACGGTTTTTCTGTTCTTTCCGATTTTGCCGTTTTCAATTATATGTGCGATGAGTTTTACAACCCTTCGTCAGAGCGGGGTATCAAACTTGACGACTCTTTTCTTGATATTGACTGGATGGTAGAGCCTCATAAAAGAATAATATCTAAAAAAGATCTGAATAATCCGGAATTTAAAAATGCGGAAACAAATTTCTGAAAGATGAATATAGTAGTTACAGGAGCAAACGGACAATTGGGATTGAAGATTAAAGATTGTTCAGAATTTTACCCGGATTTTAATTTTTTGTATCTCGATATTGAAGACCTTGATATAACAGAGAACTCTCTGGTTGATAATTTTTTTGCCACACATAAAGCTGATGCTTTAATAAACTGTGCAGCATATACTGCGGTAGAAAAAGCAGAAGAAGAGCCTGAAAAAGCAGAACTTTTAAATTCGAAGGCTCCCGGTTATCTTGCTATGGCATGTAAAAAATATGGGGTAAAGTTTATTCATATTTCTACTGATTATGTTTTTGATGGTGAGTCAGAAACTCCGTATAATGAGTTGTCTCAAACCAACCCGCAATCTGTTTACGGACGAACAAAGCTTAACGGAGAATACGGGGTAATAAAACATAAGCCTGATTCTTTAATAATCCGCACATCATGGTTATATAGTGAGTACGGGAATAATTTTGTTAAAACTATCTTACGTATTGCAAAAGAGAAGGAGTTCCTTAATGTCGTTAATGATCAGTTCGGGACACCGACTTATGCAGGCGATCTGGCAGAGGCAATTCTTGAAATATTGAAAAAATCCCGTACATTCGGCACTATGCATAGCGGATTTTATCATTTTTCAGATTCAGGAAAATGTTCGTGGTATGACTTTGCTGTTGAGATATTGAAAATATCAGGAATTAATACTCCTGTAATACCTGTGACCGGGAATGAGTTCCCTTCAAAAGTAAAACGCCCTTCTTACAGCGTACTGGACAAGTCGAAGATTATTAAAGATTTTAATATTTCTATCCCTCAATGGGAAATGTCATTAAAAAAAATGCTTGAAAAATACTTATAGTAAAATAAATATTTTTCAAGCATCACTATCTTTTTGCAAGTAATTACATTGCTAATCTGTCTAATACAATTTCAATCAGATTTTTAACAGCAGGATGATAGTCTTTGCTGTATTGTTTTGCATATCTGTTGGCAATTATAACACAAACTGTAGCTGCTTTGTGTCCGAGCAGGGCGGATAATCCGAACAGTGCGGAACTTTCCATTTCATAATTAGTAATACACTTATTATTAAAACGGAAAGATCTTATTTTATCATTTATATCAGGGTCCTGAATTTCAAGTCTTAGCTGACGGCCCTGTGGTCCGTAAAAACCGGGAGCAGAAATTGTAAGGCCTCTTCTGATATCTGTGCCTAGTTTATTAAGCATTTCTTCTGATGCGTCCACAAAATACGGAGCTGCAATCCGGGGATTCCAGTTCATGTGTTTGGTAAACTCTGCTTCTATATCAGCTCTGCAAACTTCATCTCTTCTTTGGTAAAAATTCAACAATCCGTCAAACCCGATAGCGGTTTCAGACATTAAGAAAGAATCAACAGGCATATCTTCCTGTAATCCGCCGGAAGTACCTATTCTCACAAGGTTAAGACTTTTGTGTGTTGATTTTGGGGTTCTGGTCTTTAAGTCAATGTTTACCAAAGCATCAAGTTCATTCAGCACAATGTCTATATTGTCGGTTCCGATTCCTGTTGCTAAAGCTGAAAATCTTTTACCTTTATAATATCCTGTGTGGGTAATAAATTCTCTGTTTTGAACTTTGTGTTCAATCTTGTCAAAATGCGCTGATATAAGTGCTACACGTCCTGGATCGCCTACGAGGATAATGTTTTCGGCAATTTGATCCGGAGTTAAATGAAGGTGAAAAATACTTCCGTCCTTATTAATTATTAATTCTGATTCGCCAATTTGTTTCATAATTTTAAAAAATAATATATATTTGTAAATATAAGCATTTTATTAGAGGACTCAAAGTTATTAATAATTTTATTTATGACAAAAAACAGGATTCTTGTTCCGACTAATTTTTCATCGCAGGCCGATATTGCGTTTAAGCAAAGTGTCTTTTTCTCAGAAAAAACCGGTGCCGATGTTTTTTTACTTCATGTTATTCCCAGCCTGAGAATGATTGACAACAGCAGCGATAATATTGATTCTATACAAAGTCGCCTGACCAGAATGTCCGAAGAATATGGTGCCGGGAAAGGAGTTAAAATTCATTCGAGAATTGAGTGTGGTAAAATTTTACCTCAGATTTTGTCAGTTGAAAAGGAATTAATGCCTTCATATATTTTTATAGGAACAGATTCTTCGGCAAAGGCCATGGCATCTACAACTCTTAAACTTATTGACCAGGTTGATTGTCCTGTTGTAGTTTTTGCCGGCAAATTTGACCGTACGGGATGTGAAAATATTGTTTTACCTCTGGATTTGACCAAAGAAACAAAGCAAAAGATTGATCAGACAATTAAAATTGCAAAGATTTATAACTCGACTGTTCATATTGTTTCGGCAACCAGTTTTACTGATGAACTCGAATGTGATAAGATAAAAGAACAAATACGTCAGGTAAAAAATATTTTTGATAAGCTGGAGATAAAATGTGTTACAGAATTGCTTAAAACGAAAAATGATATTGAGATAATGGCAAATGCTGTTAACGATTATGCAGATGACAAGAAAGCTGATTTGATTGTTATAATGACCAGACAGGAAACAAAATTACAGAAGTTTTTTGTCGGTAGTATGGCAATAAAACTTATCCGTAAGTCGAATGTGCCAATACTTTGCGTGAGTCCGAAATAGGTCATAAGAAATATAAAATAAAAAAGACTGCCCGTTCAGGACAGTCTTTTTTTATTCCTGAAAGTAAAATAAAAAGCTGTCGGTTAATCTTACCGGCAGCTTTTTAACTTATAGTATTAAACCCGGTTATTTAACAACGCTGAATTTGAAAACTTCAGCTTTAACTCTTACGAAATAAGTTCCGTTAGTTAAGTTACTGATATCAATAGTCTGATTTGCAGAAGCGTTTTCAACATTTGCAACAATTGAACCAACCATATTAACAATTACGATGTTTGCATTTTCGGCGTTGGTAATTGTAATTAAGTCGTTTGCAGGATTAGGGAATATCCCGATATTGTTTCTTAGTTCATCATTTACTCCTACAGAAGTTCTGTTAACAGTTAAACAAGTAGTATTATTTCCGGCATCTGCATCAGTACCGTTATATGTTACAGTCATACAAATGTCAAAACTACCGGTTAATCCTGCCAGATCCATGACTGCTGCTGTGAGTGTGGTGCCGGATTCTGTTACCGGTAAAATCTGACCGTTCTGTAATCCGTTTAAATTCACATCCTGATTATCAACATCATTTCCTGCAACGCTGATAATAATATTTGCAGTATTGTTTGCTTCATCCGGGCCATTATTTTTTACTGCCGGAAAAACCGTAATGTCATCGGCAAGATCAATTGAAACTGAACCGGTAATAGGGGTGTAATCTGTGTTACTTGTAATGAATAATGATTCCATATCACAGTTTGTTAATGCGATTTCACCTCTGGTAACAGTCAGGCAAACAGTGTTGTTTGCAGATGCCGGATCTATGCCTGAATATGTAACTGTGAAACAGATATCAAAAATACCTGACAAATTTAAATTTGTCATTTCTGCTGCCGTAATTGTAAAAGATCCTCCGGGGGCTATTGTAGTATAGTATCCGTTGGGCAATGAGTAAAAACCGCTAAGATCAACACTGGTTTCCGACATAAAAGGAGAACCGTCAATTGTTGCAGAGATTGTTGCATTATTGCTTGTTGCATCTGTGCCATTATTGAAAATAACAGGATAAATTATTAAATCTTCAGAATCTGTAATACTGACATCTGAAATATATTGTGTGGCTCCCGGATAGGTATCCAGATATTTTACAGTTAAATCGGAATGCTCTTCGTATGGCGTTCCGTCATCAATAAATAATGAAATTCCCAACGGATAATATTCCGGTACTGAAATTGAGCCGAAATTAGGCTTGCCGATTACGATTCCGGCTCCGTATGCAGACCCATCCCGGTACATGTAATATTTGCCATCAGATGAGGGGTCTGCTGATCCTAACCGCATGGCTCCTTTACCGTTGTCAAAACATATTGCAACCCAGAAATCATTATCTGTAACCGTGTAAGGGGTCGATAATGTAAGTTCATATGCCTGTCCGCTTTCTTCAGCTCCTAATGTAACAGATTGTGTGTAAACAGGTGTGCCGATTGCAGTACTATAAAATCCGAATGCTGCATATGGCCCACTCAATGTAGGATTTTCATAAATTTTGATAGTGTATTGAGTGTTTGTGAATTCAACATTGCCTGATTCAAAGTTTATTATTCCAAGTTCGTGGAAGAACTTTACTTTTGTAATTTGATCACCTGTCTCAATTTCGGGGAATTCGGATCCGGCAATGTAAAATTCGTCACCGACAGCAGCTCCGGTATAATAAGAGTTAAAACCTCCGCCAACCCATGAGCTACGAATATCGTTGTTTGATAGCATTTCATTTGGGGTTAAATCTTTTGGATAGTTTGGTTGGGTAAATTGTGCAAGCATTATGCTGCTTATAAAAACAGCAATTAAAACAGAACAGATCTTTTTCATAATTCCAAGAAATAAAAGTTATTAATATGTTGTCGTTTGATTGTTGGTACAAATATAAATATAATAGTTATATTTTGAATCAATAATTACCGGTGTTATTAATTAATCTTGTTAAATATTCGTGAATAAATAACCTGAATATATGCGGGAAAATATACCTTGGCTGTAAATGAAGATTTACAATGATATAAGTTTGATGCAAAAAAAAAGCTGCTCGTCGAGCAGCTTTTTTTTGTATTTTAAGGTTATTATTTAACAACGTTGAATTTGAAAACTTCAGCGTTAACTCTTACGAAATAAGTTCCGTTAGCTAAGTTACTGATATCAATAGTCTGATTTGCAGAAGCGTTTTCAACATTTGCAACAACAGAACCAACCATGTTAACGATAACGATGTTTGCGTTTTCAGCGTTTTTAACAGTTACAACATCAGATGCTGGGTTTGGATAAACTGAAATTTTGCTCATAACATTTGTATTTACAGAAGAAATATTGTCAATTGTAACATCATCAACAGCTAATTGATAACCATCAGTGTATTCGTAAACAAATGCAATTTTAATAGTTGAGTTCGCATAAGAAGATAAATCTACAGTTACTACTTCAGCGAATTCATTAGTTGGTTGGCCAGTTGTATAAGTTAAAGCTGGTGTCCATGTTGTTCCATTGAATATGTTAACGTAGAAATTTGTTGAGTAATCATTATCTTGAAAATACCATAACATAAAGTTGAGTGCTTTTTCTGTAGCTGGTAATTGTATTTCTGGAGAAATTAACCAGTTAAAATCAGGAGCAGTATAACCTAATGCTGCTGATTGAGAGCCAGAGTTAATGTATGTTGCACCATCACCACTGAAACTAGCAGCTGTACATAAGAACCATGTGTTTGTAGTTGGAGGAGTAATTAAGTTAGCACCATTAATACCACCATCAGCAGCTGTGTTATACTGTAATTCCCAGCAACCAAAGTCAGCATCTTCAAAACCATATGAATAAGGGAATGCAGTTATAGCATCACAACCTCCAAATCCAGAACCACTTAAGCTAATTGCAACATTTCCACCATTTGAGGTAATCTCAAATGAAGTATTTGATGGACCAGCAACAGTTGGAGCAAAGTTAAATGTAAAAGTATATTGTTCCCCAGCGCCTAAAGATACAGCACTAGCGTCAAAAGTAGTTGACCAAGGAGCAGATAAAACTGTTGCATCAGAAACTGTAAGTGTGCCAGTTCCATTATTTGTTAAAGTAAATGTACCTGATGTAGCATTTTCAGTTAAATTAACACTACCAGCAGCCCATGAAGCAGGAGCAATACCAGCAACTGGAGTAGTTGGTATTTCAACATTATAAGTAAAATTGTCAAATTCAACCCAGCTACCAGCAGTAAGAGTACCGATATCAAAACCGTTAAAAATACCAACGCCAGAAGATGTTAAAAACATGTTAATACTATCTGGAGCAGGAGCACCGTCTTCGTATACCATATCAACAGTAAATGGAATCCAAGTTGTTGACAAATCTGCAGGACCGAACATCATCATTCCTGAAGCGACAAGAGTACTTGTTCCACCATTAAATGTTTCAACAATAACAAGTGCAGTATCATTGCTTAACAAAGAGCCACGAACAAAACCGTCAATTGAAGTTAAATGACTGGTATATGGTTCTCCCTGACCTAATGATGTGCCAGCCAATCCACCGATAAAAGCCATACCACCATAAAGTGTAGACTCAGTATCACCTAATGCTGAGTACATTGCCATATTACTTTCGAGGTGAATTGAATAAGTGCCGTTTTGAGCTGTTGTAGATTTGTGATTTGCTACAGCACCATCAATTTGGATAAAACCATTAGGCATCTCACCTAGTCCATAAGCAGAAAGATCTGAATTCCAGTTTTCAAAATCAGCATTTGCTGTTCCGGTTCCTTTTGCATTGTTAGATGAAAAGTTCGTAGCTTTTAGTCTAACGTGATCTGATTTTAATTGATAATTTTTTAATGTTGATGTCTGTCCAAATACTAATCCGGTTACAGACATAATCATTAAACCTAAAATAAATTTTTTCATTTTTTTTAAAGTTTTAATAAATAATTAATTGAAAAATAGTTTATACTCACATGCAAAGTTATAAATAATAATTATATTTTAAATCATTATTTTGTATTTTTTTTAGTAGCTACTAATTTAATAAGAAAGGGGTGTAAGGTGACGGTGTTATTTTATATACAATATTAACAAATCTTTCCGTTGTTAAAATGTTTATGTTGTAGTTCTACTCTTTAGATTTCTGTCAAGTATAGCTAAATATAATTTATTTATTCTCAAGTTTTTTTTAGCAGATTTAAAAAAGTCTCTTCTTAAATACTAAAAAAAATTACGCTAAATACTTTCTTTTATTAAAGACACTTTGCATTTTCATTTTAAATACTCCGAAAATTGCTTCTCCGACAATTCCACCACTCATTTTAGAACTCCCTTTTTGCCGGTCGGTGAAAACAATAGTGACTTCTTCTATTTTAAAATTGTGAAGCCATGCTTTAAATTTCATTTCAATCTGAAATGCATAACCAACCATTTTAATGTTGTTGAGATTAATTGTTTCAAGAACTTTTCTGTTATAACAAACGAAACCGGCTGTAGTATCTGTGAGTTTCATTCCTGTAATAAACCTTACGTACTTTGAGGCTCCGAAAGACAACATAATCCTGCTCATAGGCCAGTTAACAACATTTACGCCTGTTTTATATCTGGAACCTACTGACATGTCTGCTCCGTTTTTACATGCTTCATATAGTTTAACCAGATCATCAGGGTTATGGGAAAAATCAGCGTCCATTTCATATATATAGGTATAGTCTTCGGAAAGAGCCCATTTGAATCCTGCTATGTAAGCAGTTCCAAGTCCTGATTTGCCTGACCGCTCAAGAATAAACAACTTTTGCGGATATTCTGTCATAAGGTTCTTTACAATTGACGCAGTGCCGTCAGGGGAGCCATCATCCACAACAAGAATATTAAAAGCGGTATTTTTAAAAGCGGTATTTAATGAAAACACATACCTGATAATAGATTCAATGTTTTCTTTCTCGTTGTATGTCGGAATTATAACAATATTTTCTTTCACTTTTACTGAATTTTTGTTGCGAATATACTCTTAATTTTTGATTTATAACTTTAAATACAAATATTTTATTGTTAAAAACTAAAAAGTAGTAAATGTAAAATGCAGATACACAGAGGGTTTTGGTATGGTACGAAAAAAAAGTAAAAAAAAAGTGAAAAAAGTTTTGGTAGTAATAAAAAAGTATCTATTTTTGCAATCCCAAAACGATGGG
>QKHS01000082.1 GCA_003249955.1 Bacteroidales bacterium
ACGGATTCGAATGATGACGGAAAAATAACGGGAGGTGCATCGGAGGTTTTCTATGACGGATTTGAGAACGGTTCGGGTTGGGAAAGCAGTGCGAGCTATCCCGGAAGCAGTACCCTGACCTCTTACGACACAACCAGAAAGCACAGTGGAACAGCTTCGGGTAAATTAGAGAATCTGACAACAAGTGAAGTTTACGTACACCAGAATGATTGGCAATGGATATCGAACACACAGGCAACAGATTATATTTTTTCGGCCTGGGTGTATAGTGACAACCCTAGTGTAGATCTGCATTTGTTTCAGAATAAGGATATGGATGCGGATCAGGGATATGGTTATTTGGCGGAACATGTCAGTACGAGTGAAAAGAACCGTTGGGTTTATATCGAGAAGAAAGTTACGGTAAGTCAGGATACAAAACGTTTGTTATTGCGTTTGGATAACAATGGTAGTGGAACGGTATGGTTTGATGATGTAAACCTGCGAAAAGTGAATACAAGTACGGAGATAGTGGAAGAAAACAACTATTATCCTTTTGGGATGAAGCACAAGTATTACAACAATGTGGTTAACTTGGCAGAGGGTAATTCTGTTGCACAGAAGTATAAATTCCAAGGTCAGGAGCGTCAAGACGAGTTGGGGCTTAACTGGGATAGCTTTAAATGGCGTAATTATGATTATGCAATTGGTAGATTTATGAATATTGACCCTCTGGCTGAAAAATTTTATCACAATGGTGTTTATAATTTTTCTGAAAATAGAGTTATTGATTCTAGGGAACTCGAGGGGCTTGAATCAGTAAAAGTAACTGATTTGAAAAATAAACAGATTAATGTTACTGTAAGTGTTAAACCTGTAAATAGTACAGAAGCATATCCACTAACTAATGAACAGATTAATACCGCAATGAAAAATTTCGAATCTCAGACTGAGAGAAGTTTTTCTGGAAATACGAGTGATGGTATGAAAGTTAATGTTAATGTTGTTGTTGATTCAGAGGCTACCTTAACTGTTAATTTCGTTGATGTTCCACAAGACCCTTCTATCAATACGACTGATGATGCTATACAAGTTGCTCAAGCCGATGGATTAGTTTTAGAGAATGATTTTGGGAATACTCAAACTGGAACAATTCAAGTTTCTAGTTTGGCAAATTTTTCAGAAGAGGGTAAAAAGTTAGGTTATACTGGAGCGCCTGGTCATACCACTTCTCATGAATTAGGGCATCTTTTTGGTCTACCACACTTCAAGAAAGATGGTAATCTTATGAAAGATGGTTCGGGTTCTAAAGAGAGAGAGATTACACCTGAACAGAGAGATGAAATGTTAAAAAATATACCTGAACAATAATTATGAAAAAAATCAAATCATTTATCCTCATATTTTTCTTTATCTTTTTATTAAGCTCATGTTCTTCAATTAAATACATATATCATGTAGATGAAATAAATAATTATGAGAAGATATCTTCAGCATTAAAAAACGCCAATTATATTTCTGAGAAAGAATTTTACTTAGTTTTTACAAAGGATTTTTTTGAATTTCCTGTCAAAATAATTGAAAATGAAAAAATTATGTTTGATGGTATTATAACAACAAAGTCAAATAATATTGCTAAATCTTTTAAGTTGAAATATAATTGTAGTTATCAAATTGAATTGAAAGACCAGAAAGATAGAGTTTTAATAATTCCTGAAAAAATTAAAAATTATAAGTACGTATATATAAACAAGAATAAGAATAAAATAATAGTAAATTTTAATAATGGTGAAAAAATAAAATAGAATATATTTTAAATGTATAGATGTGTAAGATTATGTTTAGTTTTTATATCAATATTATTTCATAAATGTTTTTTAAGGCGATTCCTAACCGTTTCGCCTCAATCGACAAACCCATTATAAAGCCCATAAACCACACCAAAAACTAAAACCAATACACAATCATTCAAACGATTTAAAAGGTCTTAAATGAGCCATATTGAGGTTGTGGAGTTTATATTTTAAGAAGCCACTGGTACAGTTACGACGATCTGAACCGCCTTACAGCGGCTAATTACCAATGGCCGGGAATTTCACATCCCGATACTTTTCAAGAAACAGTAAGGTATGACAAGAACGGGAACATCACCAAATTGAGCCGTTACGGAAACAGCGATATGGTTGCTACTATAATAGATGATCTTAAATACTTCTATGATTCCGAGAATAACAACCAACTGGTTAAAGTAACGGATTATAGCAGTGTTCCGCAAGGGTTTAAAGACGACAGCACCGGAGCTAACAATGACGACCCGGAAAACGATTACAAGTACGATGCCAACGGCAACCTGACTCTGGATCAGAACAAAGGCATCGAAAGTATTGCATACAACCATTTAA
>QKHS01000072.1 GCA_003249955.1 Bacteroidales bacterium
TTAATTAAATTATAAAATTAAATTATGAAAATACTGGTATGCATGGGTAATGTCCCCGACACTACTACAAAAATCAGATTTGATGCAGGAATGAAAAATCTTGACACTAACGGAGTTCAGTGGGTAATTAACCCATGGGATGAATTAGCGCTTACAAGAGCATTGGAAATCAAAGAACAATCAGGTGGTAAAATCGAAAAAGTATCTGTAATCAATGTTGGTAAAGCAGATGCAGAACCAACAATCAGAAAAGCTTTGGCTATTGGGGCAGATGATGCATTCAGAGTTGATGCAGATCCTAAGGACTCATATTTTATTGCTGCACAGATTGCAGAAGTTGCAAAAGCTCAAAACTATGATATCATTTTTGCAGGTATCGAATCCAGCGATTTTAACGGTTCTGCTGTTGGAAGTATGGTTGCAGAATTTATGGACATTGCTTCAGTTTCGGCAGTTTCATCATTTGAATTTAATGACGGAAATATTATTCTAAAAAGAGAAATTGATGGTGGTAAAGAAACTATCGCTATAAATACTCCTTTTGTTGCAATAGTTCAGAAAGGAATTTGCATTAACCCGCGTATTGCTGCAATGAGAGGCATTATGATGGCAAGGACAAAAGCTATAAACGTTTCGGCTCCTGTAGCAGTTGACACATTGGTTGAATCTCAGGTTTTCGAAGTTCCGGCTCCTAAAGCAGCCTGCAAAATGGTTGACGCTGAAGATACTGACAAATTAATCGATTTGTTGCACGGCGAAGCTAAAGTTTTATAAGCTGAGGGAATTTTAACGAATTATCAAATTAAAAAATTAAGATTATGTCAATTATAGTTTTTTCAGAAAACAGAAACGGTAAAATCAAAAAGCAAAGCCTCGAAGCTGTAGCTTATGCTGCCAACATTTCTAAAAACACTTCAAAACCTGTTGTTGCAATCTCTACTGGCAATATCAGCGATGATGAATTATCTGTATTAGCAAAATACGGAGCAACAAAAATAGTTTCGGTAAACAGTGAAAACTGGTCAAACCACGACAGTGCTGCCTATACAAAACTTGTTTGCGAAATAGTCGAAAAAGAAAACGGCGAAGCTATATTATTCAGCCATTCCAATATGGGGAAAGCCCTGGCTCCGCGTGTTGCAGTAAGACTTAAAGCAGGACTTGCATCAGGTATTGTTGCCTTACCGGTTTCATACTCTCCGATGGTTTTAAAAAGAAAAACATACAACGGAAGCGCTTTTCAGCTTTTAAACATAAAATCAGCAAAATGTGTTATGACTATCAACCCTAACTCATGTGACCTGATTGAAACTCCACAGGCAGTTAACATTGAAGTTTACACTCCTGCTGCAGATACAAATTTCAAAACCAGAGTAGAAAAAGTTGATCTTATAACCGGCAAAATTCTTTTAACAGAAGCTTCTGTAGTAGTATCCGGTGGCCGGGGTCTGAAATCAGGCGACAACTGGAAACCGGTTGAAGAATTAGCATCCGCACTTGGCGCAGGTCTGGCATGTTCACGTCCGGTATCAGACGAAGGCTGGAGATCTCACGAAGAACACGTGGGACAAACAGGTAAAATCATTGCTCCCGATTTGTATATCGCAATAGGTATTAGTGGTGCTATTCAGCATATAGGCGGTGTTTCCGGCTCAAAAGTAATTGTAGCTGTTGACAAAGACAAAGATGCTCCTATTTTCAAATATGCTGACTACGGAATCGTAGGAGATGCTTTCGAGGTATTGCCGAGATTAATTGATTCTGTTAAGAAATTTAAAGCATCTTAATACTCACAAGGAATAAAGAATAAAAAAATCCGTTCCGTCTGGAACGGATTTTTTTATTCTTTTCTTTATTATTATAGAATTTTTGAAAATAAACTTTATAAAGTTTTGCATTCCATAATAATTAACTTATATTGTGAAACCGAAAAATGAATTTAAAAATATAAAAAACAAAATATAGTGTTTTATCTGAATATGGCTCCCATACAGATAAAACAGACAGTAAACAATTAAAAACAAATAATGGCAAAATCGCAACAGACATTTAACAAAAAAGAACGTGAAAAAATTCGCTTAAAAAAACGACAGGATAAACAAAAAAAACAGGAAGAGCGCAAAGCAAATCCCAATGGTACCGAACTTGAAGACATGCTGGCTTATGTGGATGAATACGGAAATATTACAGATACTCCTCCTGATCCGGCAAAGAAAATAAAAATCGATGCAGAAAGCATAGAAATTTCCGTCCCCAAAAGAGAAGAAAAAGAAACTTCCGCTATAAGATTCGGAAGAGTCGATTTCTTAAACGACTCAAAAGGCTTTGGTTTTATAAGAGAACTCGAAACTCAGGAAAAATTCTTTGTTCATGTAAACGGATTACTTGAAGAGATAAAAGAAAATGACAAAGTTAGTTTTGAACTGGAAAGAGGAATGAAAGGCATGAATGCTGTTCGTGTAAAAAAAGCACAGTAACTGTTTATTTTAAAACAGTATAATATCTTATTTTTATTATTAAAATTCAGAATAAAAATAAAACTGATTAAAGCTTCTGCTCCATCTCAGACAGGTTACTTTTCCGGATTGGTAAAAATCTAACAGATTTGATATCCAGGAACAAATAAAATTATTTTCTGCTATAAAAACAAGCAAGCCTGAATTGTATATTGCGGTATGTTTAAATGAATTACCGGCAATTCACATATCCCTTGTTAATATAAATTTACCTGACCTATTTTTTTTCTGAATCCTAAATTGTACTTTTGCCTCCGTTATTTAAGAGTAAATTTTAAAATTGAATATAATGTCACAAATTATTTTTTCAGTTCTGTTGGCAATAACAATCGGGATATTCGCATATTCTGCTTTCAGAATTTACCAATTGTTTAAACTTACAAAGCCTGCCTATCCGGTTAAAGATTTTGGCAAAAGAATTAAAAGGACAATTGTAAATGCATTTTTGCAGGAAAGAATTTTCCGCAACCGCATTGCAGGGATTATGCACGCTCTTGTATTTTGGGGATTCTGTATGATTCTTTTCGGAAGTATAGAAATGGTAATTGACGGAGTTGCCGGAACAGAAAGGGCTTTATCTTTTGCTGGAGTGGTTTACGATCTTTTAATGGCTGCAATTGATATCTTCGCGTATATTATTGCAATTTTAATTGTAATTTTTATTATCCGCCGTTCATTGCTAAACATAAAACGTCTGCACGGAAAAGAATTGTCAAAGAAGAATCACATCGATGCTTATATTGCATTAAGTTTCATCCTGATACTTATGATTACACTTGCCGGAATGAACATATTCTATCTTGCCGGCAATTCGGACACAGTGGGTATTTACCCTGTAAGTTCGTTGATTGCGCCGGTTTTTTCATCAATGTCTGGCGACACTATTGAATTACTTCATAATATAAACTGGTGGGCACATATAATTCTTATTTTCATATTTGCCAATATACTTCCATATTCAAAACACTTCCATATCTTTATGTCAATTCCTAATGTGTTCTTTTCAAGATTAACCCCACTGGGAAAAATGACAAATATGGACAGCATTACAAAAGAAGTAAAACTTATGATGAATCCCGAAACAGCTTTTGCTGCTGCACCCGAAGGAGAAGCCGCTCCTGCCAGATTCGGAATTCTCGACATTGAAGATGTAACATGGAAAAATTATATTGATTCATTGGCATGTACACAATGCGGACGTTGTACTTCTGTTTGTCCTGCTAATATTACGGGTAAAGAATTGTCCCCGCGTAAAATGATTATCGACATCCGCAGAAGAATGAAAGACAAAGGTAATCACCTTGTAAAAGAAGGGAAAGATTATGCCGACGGAAAATCTCTCATAAGAGATTATATAAGCACTGAAGAGATATGGGCATGTACAACCTGCAACGCTTGTGCAAAAGAATGTCCTCTTAATATTGATCATCCTACTTTCATTCTCGATTTAAGAAGGTATCTTGTAATGGAAGAATCTGCTGCTCCGGCACAATTAAATGCTATTTTCTCCAATATAGAAAATAACGGTGCTCCATGGCAGTATTCAAATCAGGACAGATTGAACTGGACCGAATAGAAAGTAACGCGCCTTAAATTCTCATAGTATTTTGTGAATTCTGGCAGTCAATAATAATTGTAATAAAAAAACATCAGATATGAGTGAAGCATTATCTTCAAAAATAACAGTTCCAGTAATGGCAGATCTTTTTGCCAAAGGAGAAAAACCTGAGTATCTTTTTTGGGTAGGTTGTGCAGGTGCATTCGACAATCGTTACATGAAAGTAGCAAAAGCATTTGCTTCAATTTTAAACCATCTGGGTACCAGCTATGCAGTTCTGGGAACGGAAGAATCATGTACCGGAGATCCGGCACGCCGTGCTGGTAACGAAATGTTATTCCAGATGCAGGCTATGACAAACATTGAAATCTTCAAGATGTATGAAATTAAGAAGGTTATAACTATTTGTCCTCACTGTTTCAATATTTTAAAGAACGAATATCCCGATCTGGGAGCCGAAATAGAAGTATTGCATTATACAGAATTTCTGGCAGAAATGATTAAAACCGGAAAACTTAAAACCGACAAATCAAAACTTGAAGGAAAGACAGTTACTTATCATGACCCTTGTTATCTGGGACGTGCAAACGACATTTACGAAGCACCGCGTTTTGTAATAAATTCATTGGGACTAAAGCTATCCGAAATGCATCGTAATAAAAGTTTTGCATTATGTTGCGGAGCAGGCGGAGCTCAAATGTTTAAAGATGCCGAAAAAGGCGAAAAAGAAATATTTATCGAAAGAACTGAAGAAGCTCTTGAAACCAAAGCAGATGTTATTGCATCTTCATGTCCTTTCTGCATGACCATGCTTACAGACGGGCTAAAATATAAAAACAAAGAAGAAGAAATTAAAAATCTTGATATTGCAGAACTGGTTGCCGGAGCATTGATATAATTTAAACTATATCCGGGTTAATTCCGGGACAAAACAAAAAGGCTGATAATTCATTGTTACCGGCCTTTTTGTATATATAGTCCCGGTATAAATTACAGGCATAATATTCTGACAAGACTGCGTTATGATACATGATAAATATCATCATTCACATTATAAAATTTGGCTTTCCCTTTTTTTTACTAATTTTGTTTAAAATTTCGATTCTCAAATAAAAAGAGTATGAATTACGAAAACAGATTTGAAAACGTTACTGTTTTAGGTGCAGCAGGGAAAATGGGAAGCGGCATTTTATTACTTACTTCGATGGAAATGTTCGGGATAAGTCAAAAGCCGGAAAACAAAGAAAAGAATTATGTACTTTATGCTCTTGATGTTTCAGAGGATGCCTTGTCAGGCTTAATGGCATACATTCAGGATCAGTTGGCAAAACAGTTCAAAAGAAAAGCCGACACTCTTCGTCAGATTTACATAGATAAAACCGGGCAGAATGATGATGCAGTAATTGCAGCCATGTATGTAAAAGATGTAATGAGCCTTATAAAGCCTGTAACGACAATAGAGTCTGCATACGAATCTCATCTTATATTTGAAGCGGCAAGTGAAAACCCGGCACTTAAAGTAAAACTGTTATCTCAGATTAATAAAAACACTAAAGTAAACCCGTGGTTCTTCACAAACACCTCATCTATTCCTATTAACTATCTCGACAACGAAGCTAATCTTAACGGCAGTATAATAGGGTTTCATTTCTATAATCCTCCGGCAGTTCAAAAATTGGTTGAACTTATAAAATGTAACAGGACAAAACCCGAAATCCATGAATTCGCAAGACATTTAATAAAACAAATGAATAAAGTAGAAGTTCCTTCTTATGATTTTGCAGGATTTATCGGTAACGGACATTTTATGAGAGACGCAATTCATGGTATAACTACAATGGAAAGGCTGAATAAAGAAATGAGTTTCCCGGAAGCTGTTTACTGTGTTAATAAAATCACTCAGGATTTTATGATACGCCCGATGGGAATTTTTCAGCTTATCGACTATGTAGGAATTGACGTTTGCAGCTTAATTATGAAAGTGATGCAGCCTTATGTAAAAGATGAAATTATTCACAGCCCGCTTCTTGACAGAATGATGGAAACCGGTATCAAAGGAGGTCAGAATCATGACGGCTCTCAGAAAAACGGATTTCTGAAATATGAAAAAGGGGTAATTACTGCCATTTTTGATATAGACAAAAAAGATTATATAAAAATTGAAGATTTCGCCACGGAATGCGACAAAAAACTTGGAGATCCGGCACCAGGTCATATGCCGTGGAAATCAATTATAAGCAATAAAGACAGAACAGAATTGCTGGAAAAGTACTTTAGTGCCATGAAAGGTCAAAAAACCACCGGAGCTGCAATCACTATCGAATATATGAAAAAATCAAAAGCCATAGGGGAAAAACTGGTCACCGATAAAGTTGCTTATTCGGCTGAAGATGTAAATACTGTACTGCTGACAGGCTTTCTCCATGCTTACGGACCTATTAATAATTTTACAGATTAAGCCGATATTTTTATTCGTTGGTATTTCTTTATTATTATATAGGATAAAACATTTTGTCTTAAAAGTTTTACAACAGCAAATATACGTTGAAATTTTATGCAGAATTTCTTTTCCGGATTACAGAATGAGATCTCTGTTTGTTAAATAAAAAATATTTTTATTTAATTTGTCACGTATTTTTATTTCATATTTTCTGCATAAAAACCATATTAAAATATTTTTTTTATCTGACATTACATGCTTATTATCACTCAACAAATGTTTAACGAAACATATTTATAATCATTATATACTTCGTGCAGATATAATTTGCTTATAATCAATTAATTTACAACAACTTAGCAGAACACAACCTAAATAAATGACAAAATAAGCAATTACTTATTTTTAAGTCTTAAATAAAACTAATTTCTACCTGTTTGTATCGTTTAACATATTATATTGTAAAGAGAGTGTTCTAAAAAGTATAAATAGGATTATTTTAACATATAATTACACCTCAGTTGCCAATTTGAATCTTTTTTTTTATTATATTTGTTGACGAGAAGGCCGACATTCCGAAACCGATTGATTTTTATTATGAAATTTGTTCAAATTACATTTAAGTCTTTAAATGGTTTTAACAATCATTTCCCGGATGAATTTCTGTCGAATCTATGTATAAACAAACCCAAAATTAAAACCAATGATCAAAGACCGACCAAACAAGTTCGTTGACACGATTTATGAATGTTGCGACACCGGAGTTAGAAAAGAAGTGTTCCACATAATTTATGAAGATCATGAATTAGACGGAAGAGTAATAACCATTGACGGTAAAAAAGCTGTAAATTTCGGATCATGCAGTTACCTGGGGCTGGAACTTGACCCAAGATTGAAGAAAGGGGCAATTGATGCCATAAACAGGTACGGAGTTCACTATTCATCATCGAGAGCATATTCCGCATGTCCGCTTTATCTTGAAGCCGAGAAGTTGTTGAGTCAGATTTTCGACAACAATCCTGTTGTCATAGGCGGAACAACAACATTAACTCATGTTGGGGTTTTACCTGTTTTATTACAGGAAAACGACCACATTATACTCGACCAGAAAGTACACGGAAGTGTTCAACTGGCAACTCAGCTTTTAAAAGCAAGAGGAGCAAAAGTTGATATGATAAGGCATAACAGCATGGAAATGCTGGAAGAAAAAATCAATGAAAATCCGAATAAGTACGACCAGATATGGTACATGGCCGACGGGGTTTACTCAATGTACGGAGATTTTGCCCCGATGGACGATCTTATTTATCTACTTGATAAATACGAAAACTTTCATTTATATATCGACGATGCTCACGGAATGAGCTGGACCGGAAAAAATGGCAGGGGTTTTGTTATGGGAGAAGGTTCGCTGCACCCGAAAATTGTATTAACGACATCACTGGGAAAAGGATTCGGAGTTGGTGGCGGAGTTTTTGTTATGTCAAATGAACCCATGAAAAGAAAGATTTTTACCTGTGGCACATCTTATACTTTTTCGGGGCCTGTACAACCCCCGTTGCTGGGTGGTATCGTAGAATCGGCTAAAATACACTTAACAGGCGAAATTGCAGATTTGCAGGACAGGCTAAATAAAAAAATAGAATATACTCATAACATAAGCAAACAACTGGATTTACCTGAAGTACACTCATCCGGATCTCCTATTTTTTATTTTGCGCTGGGACAACCAAGAGTAGGTTACAACATGATCAAAAAGCTGCTTAACGAAGGATTTTACACAAACATAGGCATATTCCCTACCGTTCCTGTAAACTGCACCGGGTTAAGAATCCCTGTCACTTTAAGTCAGACTGACGAAGATATAAAAAACGTGTTGGAAGCGTTTGCTTATCACTTCCCTAAAGTGCTTAAAGAAGAAAATGTAAGTATTGAACAACTTTGCCGTAGTTTTAAAGACGATTTTACCGAGACAAAGAAGAGATTCTTCGAGGTAGCTGCAATAACAAAAAGCACCAACACTCTCAGCATTCAGCACGAAACAAGCATCGATAATATTGATAAAGATTTATGGAATCAATTATTAGGCGAATACGGGAGTTTTGACAGGAACGGGTGCAAATTTATTGAAGAAACATTTAAAGACAATTCCGAGCCCGAAGATAACTGGGATTTAAATTACGTAATTATCAAAGATAATGAAGGGAAACCTGTTCTGGCAACATTCTTTTCTGTCATTATCTCAAAAGATGACATGGTATCTCCCGAAGCAGTTTCTCAACAGATAGAAGAAATGCGCAAAAACGACAAATACTACTTAACTTCAAAAGTCGTTTCCATGGGTTCTCTGATTACGGAAGGCAAGCATTTATTCCTCGACAGGGAAAACAAATCATGGAAAAATGCCATGCTGGAATTAATAAAAATTATGGCTGAGGTTAAGCACAAAACCAAATCGTCAGCTATCCAGATAAGAGATATAAACACTGATGACACAGAAATAAAAGAGTTTTTACTTAACGAAGGCTTTGTTCGCTTCGACTTACCCGACTCTCACATAGTAGTTAATCAAAACTGGAAAGATGAAGAAGACTTTATCGAAAGCCTCACAAAACGATCCAGAAAGCATGTAAGAAGGTATATGCAAAAAACTCAGGAGATGTTCAAAATCACATTCAATGATAAACTGACAGAAGAAGAAACGGAAGAATATTATAAACTTTACCTTAACATTAAACGAAACAGCTTCAGAATAAACACATTTGATCTTCCTAAGAAATTGTTTGTTAACGCAATAAATGATGAAAACTGGGATCTTTTAAGCATGAGAATGAAAGAAGACAATAAATTGTGTTGTTTCATCCTTTCATATAAATCGGAATACAACAACTATTCTCCTATGATTATCGGCATGGACTACGAATACAATACAAAATACTCATGCTACAGACAAGGTCTGTTTCAGATAATAAAAAGAGTTACTGAGAAAGGTTTCAGAAATATATATTTAGGAATGGACGCAAGCATAGAAAAACAAAAACTCGGAGCAACTGTTAATGCTAAGTCAATATATATTCAGGCAGATGATAATTTCAGTCTTGAAACTATGTCTATTTTAAAACAAAACAATAATTAATTCATATATGAAACATTTTGAAAGTGACAGAATAAAGCTGGAAATAGATGAAGACATTTTATATGTATTTTATAAAAAGCCTTCATTAATTGATCTGGAAACAGCGAAAGTGGATGTTGAAGACAGACTGCGTCTTCAGAATGGCAAGTCTCATTATGTAATAACAGACATTGCAAACCTTAAGTCTGCAACAAAAGAGGCAAGGGAATTTCTGTCCGATCCTGATGGTGGATTAAAAGGAATTATAGCAGGAGCGTTTATTTCAGGAAGTGTATTTTCTTACGCAATTCTGAATTTATTTTTAAAAATAAACAAGCCTCTGATTCCGTCCAGATTTTTTTCCAGCAAAAGCGAAGCTTTAATCTGGATTAACCAGCTAAAGAAAGACAAAGAACTTTAACCGGATTTTAAACTAATTATTCTTATGGAAATCATGAATCTCGTAACACAAGAAAATACTATCAAAGAATTAGGGAATAAGCTGAAAGAGATTTCTGACAAGCTTACCAAAGGAGATTATTCTGTAAGATTGGATTTAGATACCGACGATGAGATGCTGATCCGGTTAAAAAACTCTCTTAACCAGATTCTGGAATTAATTGAGTTAAATCTGGATATAAGTTTGGTTGGTGACGATTCTATTTTAAACAAATTCATTGATGTTTTCAGTTGCTTTGCAAACAGACAGTTTACAAAAAAACTGGAGATATCCGAAAAAGGTACAATTCTGGATGCTCTCGGTGCCGGTATTAACATGCTTGGCGAAGAACTGGAGTTTTCCACTGTTTCCAAAAACGAACTCGAAATTGAAAGGAACCGGCTTGACGAATCTCAAAGAATTGCAAAAATAGGTGACTGGGAATTTTATCCCGCACAGGGTAAGTTTATTTGCTCAAAAACATTTTATTCTGTTCTTGAAATTGAGCCCGACAATTACATGAACATCTACAATAATATTAAATCCAAATTGTTTCCTGAAGATGTGGATGATTTCTGCAGGCATATGGAATCAATAGAAACAATTCCTTACACCTGTTTTGAGATAAAAATTATTTCGGAAAACAGTTCTGTTAAGTATTTTCTGAACATAGTAAATCACATTTACGACTCGCACGAAAACCTGATAGGATACAAAGGTATTTTGCAGGATATTACCACAATTAAAGAATCCCAGTTAAAACTTGAGTACCAGACTTCATTGGAAAAACTGATTGCGGATATATCTACAAATTTTATCAAACTAAAATCGGCTGAGATATCTATTTCAATTGAAAAAGTGTTACAGGAATGCTCTGTTTTTTTCAAAACAGACCGCACTTATTTCTTTAAATTCTCAGGCGACGAAAACGATCAGGTTCAGATTTTTGAATGGAACGACGAAAGAATAAATTACTCAACTATCGGATTATTAAATGACTCTCCTGAGTTGTTTGAATTATGTATCAATGCTGCAAAATCAAAAGAAATAATACAGGTAACCGACATTAATTCATTACCGAAGCATGAAGAAATGGAGAAAAAAATGCTCATGGGTAATAATGTAAAATCATTTTTAATAATCCCTGTTTATAGTAACGATGATGAATTTTCAATCTTTGGTATGGATTGCGTTTTAAGTAAAAGGTCGTGGTCAGAAGAAGAAATAAACGGGCTGAAAATTATCTCTAATATTATTTCGGATGCAATAAACCGTGATTATTTTGAGAAAAACCTGATTATTGCCCGTGAAAATGCCGAAGAAAGCGACAGGCTAAAATCTGCTTTTCTGGCAAATATGAGCCATGAAATACGTACTCCTATGAACGGAATTCTTGGTTTTGCAGAACTGCTTAAGCTCCCTAATCTTTCGGGCGAAAAACAAAAAGAATTCATAAATCTGATTGGGAAAAGCGGAGAAAGAATGCTTAACACAATAGATGATTTGATAAACATCTCAAAGCTGGAGTCCGGACAGACAAAAGTAACCTACAGCAGCACAGACATTGAAGAGATGATGAGTTACATGTATGGATTTTTCCGTCCCGAAGCCGACAAAAAAGGTCTTAAGTTAAGTTGCAGTTCTCCTCCTGAAAATGTAAAAACGGTTATCAACACCGATAAAGAAAAGGTTTATGCAATACTTACCAACCTGATAAAAAACGCTATAAAATTCACAAAAACAGGAAGTGTTGAATTCGGATATAATTGTAATACTGAAATCATCCCTTCCGAGTTGCAGTTCTATATTAAAGATACCGGCATCGGTATAACTCAGAACAAACACAAATCTGTTTTTGACCGTTTTGTACAGGGAGACTTAAGCCTTAACCGCGGTTACGAAGGTTCGGGACTTGGGCTTTCTATTTCCAAAGCATATGTCGAAATGCTCGGCGGGAAAATATGGCTGGAGTCGGAACCTGATGTGGGAACACAATTTTTCTTTACAATTCCGGCAAATGTTGAGACAGATAATTCAGACACGTTTGTTGCAACTAATTTTATTTCGTTCAAAAACGAGAAAATTGATGCCACTGTCCTGCTTGCCGAAAATGATGAAGACACTACTAAATTTATGGTAAATGTCTTAAAGAACTTCTGTTCAGGCTTTTTAACGGCAAAGACAGGTGAAGAAGCTGTAAACCTGTGTCTTAAAAATAACAATATTGATTTGGTTTTAATGGATATAAAAATGCCTTTATTAGACGGGTATGAGGCTGCACAAATAATCAAAGAATTCCGGCCCGATTTGCCTATAATTGCGCAAACGGCTTTTGCAATGGAAGAAGAAAGAACAAAGTATGGCAATATTTTTAATGATTATCTTACAAAACCTGTCAAAATTGATATTCTGAAGCAAGCTATTATATCTGCTCTCAACAATAGTAAAGCAAAACGATGATTCTGAACAAACGGCTAACATGTTATGTATTTTTTCATTATTTGCTTATTATTTCTTAAGTACAATAATTTTAATGATTTACAGACTGGGGTGTTATAAACCTTGCTCCTTCTGTTTATAAATTTTAAAGCTACCTGAACCTTAATCTTAGTTGTCCACGAGAATTTCATGCTTTTATCGTACCGGAGAAACACGTTATTACTAAAAAACCTGTACTATGATTATGAGTAAAATTACATTTTACAAATCAGGTTATTGCATAAAAAGAGTCTTACTCCATTAACAAATTATTAAGTATTCTTTTACATTTATATATTTAGTCTGTTACTAACTTTAACAGCATATAAAATGCTGACAAATGAAAAAATTTACATTATTCTTTTTCACGTTGCCATTTCTGACTCTTTCCGTTAATTTATGTGCCCAGATTACTATAAAAGGCAGTGTTTTTGATGCTGAGACAAATGAAGCTCTGCAATATTGCAATATAAGTATTAAAGGGAAGAATGCAGGCTGCATCACAAACGAGGACGGGAATTTCAGTCTCAGGATTTACGATATCAATGAAACTATCGTTATTTCTTACCTTTCATACAAGACGAAAGAACTTCCGGCAGCATATTTTCAAAAAAACAAAAAAGTTTTTTTACAACACTATTCATATCTGTTGGCCGAGACAGAAATTCATGCCAGTAACGATTATCTGTACAAAATGATATCAGACTGTTCCCAAAAAAACAGAAAAGCCCCGGATAAATTCAGCAAAGCATATTTTTCTCTTGAGACAAGTGCCGGTGAAGATCCTGTTGAAGTAATAGAATGCTACTATAACTCGAAGATAACCAAAAATAATCCTGAAAGATTATTATTAAAAAACGGAAGGATTGCATTAGCCGGATTAAACGGATTTTATTTTGTAAGTTTAAGTACCGGCGACATATTGACATCATATAATATATTTGAGAATCCGGATCGCTATCTCAATCTGAACCCGCTGCAAATGAACAATAAAGTTATGAAAAGGAAATACAATCTTAACGTAATATCAGTAAGCGGAGACAAAAGAAATATTTATCAGATAGGCTTTAAGCCTGTAGATACTGAATCAGAATTATTTGAAGGTGAAATATGGATTGACAGAAGCAATAATAACATTTTAAGATTAACAGTCACGGACAATAATATGGCAGCACATCCTTTTTCACCTTTAAGTCCGGAACACAAACTCGATTCGGTAAGTTTTTCGATAAATTACAATTTTACAGCAGATTCAATTCAGTGCACACCCGAATTTATCCAATTTGATTATTCATTCTGTTACAACGACAACATTTCCATTAAGCATATAAACACTACAGGAATACTATACTTTTTCGAAAACGATACCCTGTTTTACAACCCCAGGTTCTCGTTTGAAAACAATTACAGTAAATCTATTGGTACTCCGAATATCACATGGTACATAAACGGTTTCGAATCGGACTTTGTTTATTCTAAAATAGCTGCATACAGCGATTATGACAAAATAGTTTCAATGCCTTATAATGATTTTTTCTGGAAACATAACGATGCCATTTTGCTTAGCGACAAAAAGAAATCTTACCTTAATTTCTTCAAAGAAAACGGGGTTTTACTTAATTACGATGAGTTATCAGCATGGTCCGGCAATAATTTTTCTGAAAGAAAATTAAAATGGTCAGATAAAGACAGAATAACTTATGAAATGCTGAAAAAAGACTTCAACTATACGATAAATTTAAAAACTAAACCACACTACACTACAGATATGTATCTGGACGATTTTTGCAATCTCAAAGGTCAGATTTTTATGGATATTAATAAATTCGGAGATACTACATCAGTTTTAACTGCAACTTTAATTGATCTGGATGATTCGTTTTTCGACCTGAAAAAAGAAATTTATACAGATTGTTTTATTAATAATTATTTTGACCTGATTGAAATACAAAGACGAATTATGGTTAAAGACATTAATAGAAGCAATTATTCTGTTTATCAAATTGATTCAGTTTACAATGCAGATATTTCCCAGCTTGATAAAACACTATCACTGTATCTTAACGAATGTAACCAAGGAAGCAATGTCGAAGAACTGGAAAAATGGACAAAGTTCATTAATAAATCGTTGGGAACAGACAATTCGTTTTTGTTGGAAACTTCTGTCGCTGATATGAAATTACGATCTGAACTGCCTGCCGGAAACGAACTATCTCTGGTAGAAAAATACAATACTGCTTCGGCTCTGTACAATACCGGAAAATATCAGGGAGCAAGGGATTTATTTCTCGAAGCTGTAAACGACGGCTATAATCACCCATGGCTGTTTTACAATCTCGCTCTTACATGTTACAAACTGGGAGAAACCGAAAACGCCTGTAAATACCTGAAACTAAGCGAAGATGCCGGAGAAAGCCCGAATTCTGCATTATTCAGAAAGTTTTGTGAGTAGTAATCAAACATATTCCGGAATCCTATATAAGAAACATATCATTATCCAGGCTTGTTTTAAATTACGAACCTGCCCGGTCTAATGCAATTCCTTCTTCATATTAAAATCTCCTGTCCCGGAAATTTTTTCTGATTTCTTAAACGAATTTATTACCATATCCAGTTTAGAAATATCCGGTTCGTGGGAAAAGTCTATAAGAAACCTGTAAAAACCTTTGGAAATAAATTTATTCACATTGTGAGTAACTGATACCGGAACAGTGTCTGTAATAACAGTAAAACCGTTAAATACCGACCGGAGGTATTTTTTGCCGTTGTCATCGCTGAGCAATCTGCCCGATTTTACAGGCATACGTGAATAAAACAATTCGGGGTGAAAATACACCGGTACAATCCCGTTTCTGTCACGTCCCCGCAGCATATTGGGATAATCATTTTCCAGAGGATAACAATAATCCTTTATTCCCTGTTGCTGTACAAAAGAAACAGCCAAATCATTTAAAAGATAAATATTTTCATTGGTGGTAACCTTACTCCCTTGCGGCAGAATATCCGTTTGTGAAATATGACTGATTACAAAACTGCGGTATCCTGAATTATACAAATCAGAAATCATCTTTGCCAATGGTTTTACTCTGGTTGCAGATATATATTTTGGCAATTCAATCCGTATTTTTGATTTAATCTCCGGCGAGATCTTAAGGCCTTTAAGCTTTCCAAACTCAGAAAATTTAAGTTTTAAAAATACAGCTACAATGTTGCTATTTTTCAGCCCGGTAATATTATTTAACCCAGAAAGCCGTAAAAACAACTGAGGTTTATTACTCTTTGCAATTAAAACAGGGAAGCTTGCTTTAATCGTTTCGGCCTGCTTTGGTGAAATTGTTCTGAAATTTATCCTTTGATAATCGGGAAAAGATGATTTGGTCCTGTACAAATCGGTGCCTGCCAGATAAACCTCATCGCCTGCAGATATTCCTGATGTTTCGCATGATACGGAATAACAATTCCGTTCTCCTGTCAGTGAATTGATTCTGATAAAACCAGCTTCGGTATCTTTAAAGTTTCTTATCCTTAGCTGATATCCGGGCTTAAGTTCGATTTCTGAAGAAAACTCAAATCCGGTTTTATTTACAGAAATAATTTTGCCGGCAAACAATCCTGTTCCTGAGTTTTGAGCTATCACATTCTGCAGATTGCCCGACATAAACCACCCTGTTTTTTCACGGGCAAAATCTCTTTTCAGAATTTCTTTGGCCTCATCAATGCGGGAATGATCATCAATTGCCATTCTGTAAGCACGTGCAGTATTGTAAACATATTCTGCATTTTTCATCCGGCCTTCAATTTTAAGAGAAGCAACTTTTAACTCTGAGTATAATGGAATAAAATCTATGAGCTGAAAATCCTTAAGGCTGAAAACGGCAGATTTTTCGCCATCCGATTTAAATGCACGCCTGCATACCTGTGCGCACATACCTCTGTTTGCACTGTTTCCGCCAAGATAAGAACTAAAAAGGCACTGTCCCGAAAACGAATAGCACAATGCTCCGTGCACAAATGCTTCAACCGGCAATACCGATTCTGCAACTGTTTTTCGTAGTTCGGCTTCGGTAAGCTCCCGTGAGAGAATAATTCTTTCTGCTCCGTATTTTTTAAAATATCCGGCTGCAAGCTGATTATGAGCAGACATCTGCGTACTGGTGTGTATTTTCAGATTTCTGTAATACTTGCGAACAATCTGTATTATGGCAAAGTCCTGAACTATTAATGCATCAGGGTTGCATTGGGATATAAGATTTAAAGTTTCAATCAGCTCCGGCAATTCGGCATTTTTAATTAATGTATTAAGAGTAATATATACTTTTCTGTTACGGGAATGAGCAGCATGAATAATATTTACGAGATCGTTGAATGAAAAATTTTTAGCTCTGTTCCTTGCATTAAATTTTTTCAGACCCAGATAAACGGCATCTGCTCCGCCATCCAAAGCGGCAAAAAATGTTTCAATGCTTCCTGCAGGTAGTAATAACTCGGGCTTAAACATTAACTTTTTTTCACAAAAGTACAAAAATAGAGGTTGGAACGAATTTTTAGACGGAATTTTTGTGCGAATTAAAAAAAAGACTAACTTTGTTAACATGAAAGTCTGAACACGTAAAAACGTGAAAAGGCAAGCCGAAGTTAGAAATATATAAATTTATTTTCAGGACTTTAGTTATTAAATTTTTTAATGTAGAAACTAAAAACTTATAAAATATGAAAGATTACATCTGCCCGAAATGTCGTGGTCATTTAAGTATTGATAACGAAATTATCTTCCTTACAAAAAATAACAAGGAAGATTCTGCAATAGTTCTATTGAGTGCAGAACTGGGAAATTACAGTTTCAGAAAGAACTCAAAAGTCGATTTTGAAGCAGGTGACCATGTAAACTTTATCTGCCCTATTTGTTATGAAAATCTTAATGCAGATGAATATGATGCAAATCTGGCAAAAGTTATTATGGTAGAAGATGACGGGAAAGAAGTGGACATCGTTTTCTCAAAAGTATTGGGCGAAAAATGCACGTATTCAATACACGACAAAGATATTCAGGCTTTTGGGGACAACAAAGACAACTATCTGGACAAATTGTAGAATTTAAAAAAGCATAACCGGAAAAGCTATCAGAAATGATGGCTTTTTTTGTTTTTTCTATAGCTATGTGTGAATGGAAAACAATCTAAAACAAAAAAGCGGGAATTCCCGCTTTTTTGTTACATGCTGTAATATTTCTATTTTGCCATTTCTGCAAAATATTTATAAAATACCGGTATGGTTTTAATTCCGTTAAGAAAGTTTTCTACCGGATAATTTTCGTTAGGAGAGTGAATTGCATCAGACTCAAGTCCAAATCCCATAAGAACGGATTTAATTCCCAGAATTTCTTCAAATGCCGAGATAATCGGAATACTTCCGCCACTGCGAACAGGAACAGGAGTTTTTCCGTAAACATGCTCATAAGCTTTTTCTGCTGCTTTGTAAGCCGGCAAATCAATAGGACAAACATAACCCTGACCGCCATGTAAAGGAGTTACTTTAACTTTTACATAATCAGGAGCGATTGACTCGAAATATTCTTTAAACATTTCGGAAATCTTATGATTATCCTGATTTGGTACCAATCTGGCAGAAACTTTTGCATACGCTTTTGAAGGTAAAACTGTCTTTGCTCCTTCTCCGGTATAGCCACCCCATATTCCGCAAATATCGAAACTTGGTCTTATTCCGGTTCTTTCGGTTGTTGTAAACCCGGCTTCGCCTTTAAGAGCTTTTACATCAATTGCTTTCATATACTCCTCATCACTATGAGGCTTTTTGTTAAGCATTGCTCTTTCTTCAGCACTAACTTCAATAACATCATCATAAAAACCTGGCATTGTAACTTTGCCGTTTTCGTCCTGCATATCTGCAATCATTTTGCAAAGTACGTTAACAGGATTTGCAACGGCACCTCCGAATAACCCGCTGTGAAGATCATGATCAGGTCCGGTAACTTCTACTTCCCAGTAAGAAAGTCCGCGTAACCCTGTTGTGATACTCGGAATTTCAGGAGCAATCATGCCTGTATCAGATACAAGAATTATATCCCCTTTAAGTAATTCTTTATGTTCGCTGCACCATTTACTTAAACTCGGAGAACCTATTTCTTCTTCTCCTTCGATCATAAATTTAACATTACACGGTAATGTCCCGGTTTTTACCATAAGTTCAAATGCTTTGGCATGCATAAAACCCTGGCCTTTATCGTCATCGGCTCCGCGCGCCCAGATTTTACCGTCTTTTATTACCGGTTCAAAAGGTTTTGTATTCCATTTTTCAATCGGATCTACAGGCATTACATCGTAATGAGCATAAACTATAACAGTTGGCAAAGCCGGATCAATAATTTTCTCCCCGTAAACAACCGGATTTCCGTCTGTAGGCATAACTTCTGCTTTGTCTGCTCCTGCCTGCAAAATCATATCCCGCCAGTATTCTGCACATTTTATCATGTCGGGTTTATGCTCTTTTATTGAACTTATTGAAGGAATGCGGATAAGGCCGAAAAGCTCTTCAAAAAACCTGTCTTTGTTTTGTTCGATGTAAGTCTTGATGTAATCCATAATTGTATTTTTAAATTTAGTAATCCATTACAAAAGCATTTGAAAAATATAGATGCAACTGTATTCCTACAACCTGATAGCGTTTGTTAAAACTACCATAAAGAGATGTTCCTATCCCCAGATCGTAGAAATATTTGAAAGTAAACTGAAGTTCGGTATGTGCCCCAAGCTGGTTATTTAATGCTGAGACAGTCTCATTTACCGGAATCCATGTAGTTGCAAACGAAGGTCCTATAAAAAAAGCAAAGTTGAAGTATCTTTTCTCAAATCTGAGTCCGGCTCCTGCATGAAGATCGTTTAGCTGCTCCATTGGACGGTCGGTAATAAATTCGGGACTGGAAAAATGCCATCCGAAATTAAAATACATCGCGTGATAACGATGCTGGTATGCCATAGAAAAATTCTGGTTAAAAACATTCTTGTTGGTATGCCAGCCTGCACCGTAACCAACCGTAAACCAGTTGCTTCCGGTCTTATAAATTTTATTTCCGTATTTTACCTCGGGAAACATTTTCTCCCATTTGGTAAGAGGACGCGTAGAGCCCGGATTATTGCCGTTCTGTGCTGTTGCTGTCAGTACAAACATACTGATTAATGATAATACGAATAGTAACCTTAGTCTCACAATAAAAATTTTAATGAACAAATATAGAAAAATAAACGGATAAATGTAAAATAAATTGTTTGTGCTGTTTTTGCATTGAAAATATTGTAGCTAATTTGCCACGGACATATTATCGGTTTTAAGCAAAACATCCTTATGTTCGTACCAGACCCCCGGTTATTTTTAGTAACAGACATTATAAATAGTAATTATAAATGTAAAAATCTTAAACATCATTAAAAGCAAACAGCTAAAAATCAGAAACCGATATTCTGAAAAACAAGCTATGTCCCATCTTTTTCCCTAAACCTGTCGATAAACATTTTGCAGATTAAAAATTTTTTTTACTTTTGGTGTGAATTAAAATAACCAAAATTTAAAATAAAATTATGGCAAAAATCAGAGGAGCTGTCGTAGTTGACGTTGAAGGATGTAAAGGATGCGGTGTATGTATTCCGGCATGTCCTTCCGAAGTACTCGACCTTGCAAAAGAAGTAAACGGCAAGGGATATAATTATTCATTCATGAAGAATCCCGAAGCCTGTGTTGGTTGTGCTAATTGTGCTATTGTATGCCCTGACGGAGTGATATCTGTTTATAAGGTAAAAGTGGCCTGATTTAATCACATAAAAATTTAGACAAGAAAAATGGAAAAAGAACTAAGGTTAATGAAAGGTAATGAGGCGATAGCAGAAGCTGCTATTCGCGCCGGGGCAGATGCATATTTCGGATATCCTATTACTCCGCAGTCTGAAGTAATTGAATATTTAATGGCTCAGCAACCCCATAAGAGAACCGGAATGGTAGTATTACAAGCTGAAAGTGAAGTATCTGCAATCAATATGATTTATGGTGCTGCAGCTTGCGGAAGAATGGCTATGACATCTTCATCCAGTCCCGGTATCAGTTTAAAACAGGAAGGCATATCTTATATTGCAGGTGCAGAATTGCCTTGTTTAATATTAAATGTTGTTCGTGGCGGACCAGGTTTAGGAACAATACAGCCGGCTCAGTCCGACTATTTCCAGTCAACAAAAGGCGGTGGACATGGTGATTACAGACTTGTTGTTCTCGCTCCTGCTTCTGTTCAGGAAATGTACGATTCTGTTGAGTTGGGTTTTGACCTTGCTTTTAAATACTTAAATCCTGTAATGGTATTGGCTGATGGTATAATCGGTCAGATGATGGAAAAAGTTGAACTTGGAGAACAGAAGGTAAGAAGAACACCTGAAGAAATTATCAAACAATGCCCGTGGGCGACAACAGGAAAACCTGAAAGCCGTGACCATAATATTATCACATCTTTGGATCTTGTTGCTGCAAACCAGGAAAAATTCAATATTAAACTCCAGGCAAAATATAAAGAGATTCAGGACAAAGAAGTAAGATATGAGATGATTAATTGCGAAGATGCCGATTATATTCTTGTTGCTTATGGTTCATCTGCACGTTTAAGTATGAAAGCAATGGACATTTTAAGAGCCAAAGGAATTAAAGTTGGTATTTTCAGATTGATTACTTTATTCCCTTTCCCGTCAAAACAGCTTTTCGAGCTTGCTGACAAGGTTAAAGGCTTTTTAGCAGTTGAAATGAGTGCCGGTCAAATGGTTGAAGATTTACAACTGGCTGTACAGTTTAAAAAACCGGTTAAACATTTTGGCCGTTTCGGAGGAGTAATTCCTTCACCTGAAGAGATTGCTGATGCATTAGAACAAAAAATAATAGGAGGTTAAATCATGGCTGAAATCACATTACAAGATATTATAAAAGAAGAAAACCTTGTTTACAAAAAAAGCAAGGTAATGACAGATAACACTTTGAGTTATTGTCCGGGTTGCGGTCATGGTACTGCACACAGACTTATTGCCGAAGTTATCGAAGAACTGGGAATTCAATCCGAAACAATCGGAGTTTCTCCTGTAGGCTGTTCAGTTCTGATGTATAACTTTTTGGATATTGACATGCAGCAGGCTGCTCACGGTCGTGCACCGGCAGTTGCTACAGCAATAAAAAGAATTATGCCCGAAAAATACGTTTTCACTTATCAGGGTGACGGCGACCTCGCAGCAATCGGAACTGCTGAAACTATTCATGCATGTAACCGTGGCGAAAACATAACCATTATTTTTATAAATAACGGTATTTACGGTATGACCGGTGGACAAATGGCTCCTACAACATTAGAAGGTATGCCGGCATCTACCTGTCCTTTTGGCCGTGACATAGAGTTAATGGGTAATCCTCTGAAAATGACTGAATTAGTTGCTAATTTAGCCGGGGTATATTCTGTTTCCCGTCACTCTGTCCACACTCCAAGAAACGTAAGAAAAGCAAAAAAAGCTATTCTTCAGGCTTTTGAAAGCCAGAAACTTAAAAGAGGCGTTTCTTTTATCGAAATAGTGTCGAACTGTAACTCAGGTTGGAAATTAACCCCGAGAAAAGCAAACGAATGGATGGAAGAAAACATGTTCCCGTTCTACCCGTTAGGCGACATTAAAGTGGATGGTCAATTAGTTACTAAATAATTAAAAATTAAAATTATGACTGAAGAAATAATCATAGCCGGATTCGGCGGACAAGGAGTACTTTCTATGGGTAAAATCCTTGGTTATTCAGGACTTATGCAAGGCCAGGAAGTTTCGTGGATGCCATCATACGGACCGGAAATGCGCGGGGGAACATCTAATGTTACTGTTATCATCAGCGATGACAGAATCAGTTCTCCTATTTTAGCAAATTACGATACTGCAATAATACTTAACCAGCAATCTATGGATAAGTTTGAATCAACAGTAAAACCCGGCGGCACATTACTTTACGATCCGAACGGGATTGTAAAACACCCTACCCGTAAAGACATAAATATTTATAAAGTTGAAGCTACAAAACTTGCAACTGAAATGGGTAGCGCAAAAGTTTTTAACATGATGGTTTTGGGTTCATTCCTTAAAATTAAACCTATTGTTAAAATGGAAAACGTAATTAAAGGTTTGAAAAAATCTATTCCTTCCCGTAACCATAGTCTGTTACCACTTAATGAACAGGCAATAGAAATTGGCATGAAATCGGTTGAAAAAGTTTCATAAAAATACGCTTTATCAAAAAAAGGCAGCTTGAAAGAGCTGCTTTTTTTGTTTACTCCGGTTCTCTTTAATTTCTTTCAGGGTTTCTCCACTCAGCAGGGTTTGTATAGATTACAGATTAACATCATAATTCCCGAAATTTACGTCTGCCTGGTATTTTCTATTTGCTGTAAGAAAAACATCTTTAATCACCCGTTTGAAGATACCTGATTTTCTTAAAAACCGGCGATATGTAGATTTATCAGGATCAAATCCCTCACTGCCGTAATGCACCGGTGAAATATAGCAATAAGTATATTCTGCCACATCCAAAGTACGGCGATATAAAATACTACCCGGAAGTTCTTTTGTGATTAAACTCACTGTGTTATGTTCACGGCATTTAACTTCAAGCGTAGTGATAATTTCCGAATACAACTCCTGTTTTCTCTTTAAATCAAAATCAGAATATGCTGTGTTACCAAGTTTACGAACCGGCCTTATCTGTAGAACATCAATTTTATATTTTTCAAGATAAGATGTAAAATGAGCCAGATCATCAATATTATCGGGGTTTACAGTGTAATTTATTCTCAGCTTAAAGCCAGGAAAATCTTTCTTTATTTCTGAAATTGATAAAAGTACCTCGTGAAGCTTTTCAATTTTTGCCCCCGGCATCATTGTTTCGTAAACTTCTTTACTGGTTCCGTGCATAGATATAATTATTTCATCAAGCCCTGCTTTTACCAAAGAATATACCTTATCATAATTTAATAATGAAGCATTGGTTGTAAATGAAATATGAGGAATATTATAAATTTTTGCCTGCCTTATTATTTCTTCGTTATGCAAATACAATGTCGGTTCTGCACCGCAACCTATTTGCAGTTTCAAAGCATATTTAAAAAAATTGTCTGCCAGCAACTTAATTTTTTCTGGCTCAAGTCTGCTTTTGTCTGCTTTATATTCAGGGTCGCTGAAATAGCACATCATACATCGAAAATTGCAACTTAATACAGGGTCAAGAAATACATTAAAGTAACGCCTCTTAAGTGCAAACAAAACACCTGCGCCGAGAATTTTAATTCTGTCGCTTTTAACCAAACTGTTGAGACGTAGTATCCTGTAATAATTCATAGCGTTTTTATAAATAATTTTGGTATCCTGATAAAAACCCTTCAGTAATTACATTTGAAATAAGCTTGTATCACTTGTATCCGGGAGATTTTATTTTGATAGTTTTCTTAATGTCAAATAAAATTGTATGTCCCTAATAATAACAAACTTCTTTACTTTTGGTACATTTACCTGAAAAATATCTTAACATCAGTTCACCTGCTTTATAATATTTTACCCGTCGGAAGAATCCTGTTAAAGGAATTATTACAATTAAGCAACTCAAAATCAATTTATTTTTTGTAAACATTGCCAAATATTACTTTAGACTAAAACAACATGACAGATATTGTCAAACTGCTGCAGAATACTTATGCAAATGTAAAATTTATTTGGAAAAACGCACAATTTTAAACACTTTTTACATGGCATTTTACTATATGCATGGTAAGATAAAAATACCGAGACGGTTATATGCTATGTAAAAACACACGCTCCCCTTAGCAAAACATCGTGTTATTTGCATCATGTTTTCCAGACCGGAGATGTGTAGCTACACTTCATTTAAAATAAAGTATGCATAACGAACGTTAAGGATAATTCAGAAAATTATTAAAATTATTTTTGGCTTTTCACAAACCGTTTGCTGATTATGGACTTTTCTGTCTGGATCATCACCAGGTATATTCCATCTGTTAAAGAAGAAATATTCAGTTGTATTTTATCTTTTTGTTGTGAATATATTTCCCCGGCATCAATTATTATTCTTCCTGCAATATCAACTATTCTGAGTTTTTGAATATTTAATCCGTCTATATTCAGAATTAAAATGTCGCTTGCTGGGTTTGGAAAAATATTGAACTCATCTTCTGATACGGCAATCTCACTAACAGATATTAACGGATTAACTGAATTATAAAGAACAGCGCCATTAGATCCGCACACATATGTATTCCCCGAAGCAATGCCATTTACACTTTTAATATTTTGTGTAGTAAACTTTGGTATTAAAGTCCATGTTGCACCGCGGTCAACTGTTTTAAGCATGGTTCCGTAATCACCTGCAATATAACCTGTATCGGCATCTGCAAAAAACATGCTTCGCAATGGCTGATTTGTTCCCGACACAACAGCAGTCCAATCAACACCTCCATTTATGCTCTTAATAATTTTTCCACTATTCCCGCAAGCATAAATGGTATCTGAATTATAAAATAAAACCGAATAAAGATTAGTGCTGACACCGCTGATTATTGTTGTCCAGTTCTGACCGGCATCTTCTGTGCGCAAAACTGTTCCGGACTGCCCTACCGCAATCCCCATATTCTGATCGATAAAGTTTACGTCATACAGATAATTTGTTGTACCGCTATTTTGAACAACCCATGTTTCGCCTGCATTTACAGAATTTATCACAGTACCTGACGAACCAACTGCCCACCCGTTATTTGTCCCGGCAAAACAAACAGCATAGAGTGCCTGATTTGTTCCTGAATTCTTTGTTTCCCATGAAATTCCATTATTTGAAGATTTTAACAATATTCCTGATAACCCACAGGCAAACACATCATTATTACCGGTAATATTCAAACCGTTGATTGACAAAGCTGTTCCGCTTACAGATTCCGCCCAGGACAATCCTCCGTCAGATGTCACAAATATTTTTCCGCCATTGCCGCAAACAAGACCGTTCAGGTTATCAACAAAAACAATATCATTCAAAGTAATATTGCCAATGTAGCCGGATAATCTGTTTGCCCAATCTGCCCCACCGTTTTCAGTAACGAAAATATCTGCATAAGATCCTGCGGCAATAATCTTTTCTGTATTAAAAGCATGAATTCCTTCAAGACTGTTCTCAGTCCCGGGATTAAGAACTGACCATGAAGTTCCGCCATTATTGGTAAAGAAAATATTCCCGTTTGATGAAGAAAAATAACCGATATTTGAATCAATAAAGGAACAATCGTAAAAGTAATCATGTTCTGCATGTTCTGTAATCTGCCATGATATTCCACCGTTAACCGTTTTAGCCATTACGCCCCAATCTCCGCCCATATAACCGGTATTTTCGTCAGCAAACCAAAGGCAATTAAAGTTATCAGCAACAATCATATTTATCTCACTCCAGGTTTGTCCTCCATCAATAGTTTTGTAGCAATATCCGTTTTTGCACGAGGTATAGCCAACAGATTCAGTGGGAAAATATATTGAAGTAACATCGTCGTCTCCGGTATAAACAGTTGTCCAGTTTTCGCCACCATCAAAAGTCATCGCAATCTGTCCGTAATCGGCAGTAACAAAACCTTTTAAATTATCAATAAAATAAATATCCGACAAATCATCTGTCCCAAATGGCGAAGACTGAGTCTCCCAACTTATTCCTCCATCAGCAGTAAAAGCAATTTCTCCGTTTATTCCACACACCCAGCCCGTAAACGCATCATAAAAATACATTGCCTTTGGGAAAGCGATACCGGCGTTACCGGTAATCTGCCAGCTAAATCCGGAATCGGATGTTTTTAATAATACTGCCGTAGATGTAATTGCAAAACCGGTATTTGCATCAACAAAAACCATGTCGGTAAAGCCGTCGCCCTGTGGCCGCGGATTTAGCCATTGCCACTGAGCAAAGACATTAACAGAAAGGAATATCAAAACAAACAACAGTATATTTTTCATGTTTTAATTTTTATTGATTTTTATGGTTTCGTTTCCTGCTTTAATAATGTACAATCCTGCCGGCAGATTCCTCAGGTCAAAACTATTTGCCGTATTAACTTCCTGCCTTGATATAATCCTGCCATCTGTCGATAAAAGAATAATCTCATCGTAGCTGCAGCCATTTTGATTTTCAATATTGATAATTCCTGAAGTCGGGTTAGGATATGCCGAAACGGAAGGAGCTGAGTTCTGGTTTACCGAAGAAATAATAACGTATTCCCCGAAGATCATATAGTCCCCGCTCCAATCCATTGACACATCAATAGGTTCGGGAGTGGTATATCCTGTTACTTCCGAAAATTCAATAGTAATATCCTGCGGGACTTCCCAGAAACCGTCAGCATGTGCATGCCAGTCTGTTCCGCCATTATAAGTCCACTGGGCTTCGCCTGAAATTTCAGAAGGAAGTATTGTCATCTGCAACCAGCAATATGGAATTTCCTTGTGCCCCATATCAACCTCAGTTCCCCTGAACCGGGGATATCCGTTAATATCAAAAGTAACAGAATTAAGGATTTCAATAGTTTCATAAATTCCGGAAGTACCTGCATCTATCCCCGGCCAATCCGAGCTTACAGCTGCATCAAAGTCAGACCAGTAAGAATCAAAATCAATATTACCACCGTTGTCTGTCCCTAATCCGGTATCCCATCCTGTACCGCTTCCACCGCAGTCTTCGATCATCGAATTCGACACTGAAAGCTGAGAGCCGCTTACTGCATATATTTGCTCACCAATATCTGCAGAACCGGCAGTAAGTACCGAATTATATATTTCGACATCGGCACCCGGCCTTAGATACAAATGTCCTCCTTTTGCAGAAGCATCCTGTGCATAGTTTGTCCCGAAAGTTGAGTTGACAATGATCGTTTTTCCTGAAATATCCATTGCCCCACCACTTACAGAAGCATAGTTCTCGGCAAAATAAGAATTAACAATCAGTAAAGTATCAACCTGAGCAGCAACATAAAATGCCCCGCCATTGCCGGACGAATTCGCATGATTTTCAGTAAATGTGCAATCAAGGAAGAAAGGCACCCCGTCACCTGTAATGCTCACTCCTCCACCCATTCCATAAGCATAGTTATCGGCTATATTACAGCCGGTAAAGACCGGCGATGCATTATTAACCGCAATACCACCTCCGTAGTTATCGGATTCCCCGCTGTCAATATTGCATTCATCAAATTCCGCGTTACTGTTTTCCACATATATATTTGCACCGTTATTTCCGCAAGTACCGCTATAAACACTGAGATTTTTAAACTTCGGACTGCTTCCGTTCACATAAATATTTGCACCGTTCCTGAAAGATAAAGACCCTGAAGCCTGCCCGTTACGTATGGTAACTCCATCCAGAAGAGTTTCTTCATCACAGTCGTTAGCTGCCGTAACTACATGAAAGACCCTGTCACTGCCAAGATTACCGTCAAGATAAACTTTATTAACCGACCAGTTACGCATATCCGAAGATTCTTCCGTTCCTGCAAAACCACCCAGAATTCTTACCCCGGCTTTAAGTTTAAAAGTATAATAGTCGGCTCCCGTGCCTGTTCCGTTTTCGTCCGAAGGCATATACGTTCCGGCAGCAACCCAGATTTCGTTCCCCGGAGATGCCACATCCATTGCAGATTCAAGCGATGTAAATGCATTTTCCCAGCATGTCCCGCAATTTTCCCCCGGAGCATCAAAATCGACATAAATTATACCGGTAAATTCGCAGGCTCCGACATCAACTATTCCATCAATTATCCTCACATTACCGAACAAATCATAAATCAAATCTTCCGGTACAGAATCATTTAATCCGGCGTTAATAAGAGGGGAATTTGCTTTTAACATTAAGCCGTTATCCAACATAGGGTTTTCGTCCATAATTGCAGTCCCTGAAAATCCTCCTTCCACACAAGAGTAAGACACGACGGACATTCCTCCCGAAACATTTGTAATCTGGGAACCATTTCCATAAATTATGGAATTTGTAATATACGAAGTAGAATTACTGTTTGCAACGCCACCTGCGACAGTGGCAGTATTTGACAAAATATCACAGTTAAAATACCTTGCCATTCCGCCATTATTGTTTAACACACCACCACCTGCTGTAATAGCTTCATTATTATCAATGTAACAATTATAAAAAACAGGATATGCCGATGAGTTCAATACCCCACCTCCATTGGAAGCTCTGTTGGAATATATCTTACAGCTTTTGATTACAGGCGCAGCATCTGAAAAATTCAGCATCCCACCTCCGTAATTGCTTGCGATATTATTATCAATACAGCAATTTTCGTAGATTGCTGCACTGTTATCAGTATTTGCAATTCCGGCTCCATCGACTGATGAATTTGTTGAGACATTACAGAAATTAAGGAAAATACCGTCATCCACCGAGCTCAGTATTCCCCCTCCGGTTTCTGTTGCATGGTTAACATATACATCGCATTGAAATAATCGGGCATGACTTTCACGCGAATAAATACCTGCACCCCTCAAAGCCCTGTTATCGCTGACCTCACAGCCATAAAACGAAGGGTTACACCCCTCAATAAAAATACCTCCGCCCCTCTTCTTGTCGCTATCGTCAATATCGGCATTACCCTTACCAATGACTACATACATCAGTTCTGCCGTACTGTCAAGCATTTGATCCTGATTACAATAAACCACATGGTATGAGTTATCTGAATAATCATCAGTGATACCAATATCGCCGGAAAATACACTCGGATGGGCAACCATATTAATATCGCCTTCTTCCCCACCTTCTTCCGGGAAACTTCCGATAATCTTTACCCCGTTTTTAAGTCTGAAGGAATATGCCCGGATGTCTTCAGAATCAAAATTCCATGTCGGGAAGTATATTCCTCCTCCGATGCGGACTTCTTCAACCCCATCGGCATCAATTGCCCCCTGGAGGTCAGCAGTAGCATTTCCCCATGATGAACCGTTTCCTGTTCCGTCGTATCTGACATAAACTATTCCATCGGTTGGCGTGATTTGGGCATTTACCCCCAAAGCAAACACAACAAAAGCCATAACATATAAAATTCTTCTCATAATTTCTTATTTTAATTTTAGTGATATTTTAGTCTTTAAAGCACCTTTACCAATTCCCCTGGTTTTTTCTATGCACAGTCTGTATTGGCATTAATCCGGACATATTGCTGTTTGATATTTTTTAATAATTTAGCGGATGTCCGAAAATTTGAAATAGAATTTATTAATACTTTTTTCATCCTGATCAATTTTATTTATAAAAAACTTATTGAGCGCCATAACCACTTACTGCTCCAAAAAGCAATAATGTTTCTTTCCACGGGTATTTATTCATAAACATTGTAACAGTAGAATTAAGAGTTCCCTGCTGGTTCATACCAAGTGCCGCGGACCACTGATTTTGTGCCGAATTCGGATCCCAATTGGCTTCTTCGCTGTAGCGGGCATTAACAAAAGCTGTAAGATAGGTAGTGTTTACAGGCAGTTTTACCGACTCGGAAGTGTTTCCTGTAACACTTTCAAATTCCAGATCTTCAAACTGATCTACAGTCAGATGAAATTCAACATTACTTGCAGGAAAATATTCGAGATCGCCGTTTTTATTCCCAAAAAAGATATTATTGTCAAGTTTTACATATTCGTCTTTGCAGAATCTGCTGTTATCAACGGCCGACATTACACTTGTACCAATAATATTATGATGAATGTTATAGTTGCATTTGGTCATTATCCTTACCCCGTAGCCCATATCTTTCATATCCTTTAGCCTGCTCCACGAGAACAAAATAGTATTATAACTTATCTCAACATCGCAGCATGAGACCATGTCCTTCTTCTGGTTACTGCCGGCACATGTTCCGAAAACCTCGATAGCTGCCATTTTGTTAGCTACAAAAACATTGTTCCTTATTGTGACTTTGCCTTCACGTTGCCCTATCTGAATTCCAAAACTTGCGCCGTTAACAAACACGCAATTCTGAATTGTAATATCGCCGCCGGTTGTTCCTGCTCTTACTGCAATACATGGTTCCCCGACAGTACTGTTAAATCCTGTAAGCGGTTCGGTCGGCAGTCTTAAGCGTCCTCCTATTCCTTCAACATAACCTTCTTTCGGGTCGTATAGATTGCGTTCTCCCATATCCCAGACAATACCGTCTATTACAGTACCACCGGCTTCCTTTTCGAAAAGTAATAAAGCCTTACGGCCGGCACCGGCACTTTTATTATCGGGTTGAAAAACAGTAGGATGATTTTTGATATCCTGTTTTGTAAAACCTTCATCCCAGGAACCATAAAGCTGAATTGCCTTAGCTGATTGCAAATACCCGCAATCAAAGGTTCCCATATAAGTCCCCTCTGCAATATAAATCTGATCT